>CAMDQO010000015.1 GCA_945906105.1 Novosphingobium sp. Chol11
GTCGGCAAAGGAGAAGCCGATCGATATCAAAAGCGTATCTTCGGTCGCTAGGAAGTTGCGAAGCCGGTCGAGCAGTGCGGCATAGGGCGCTTTCTGGGTCTGATCATATTTGAGGTGCTCGGGGAAGATCAGATGGGTGGCATCGCTCTGACCGGTTCGGATAACCTCACCTTGCGCGTTCGCCTTCCACCCGAGCGAACCGTGCAGCTTCCAAAGACGCGTCCATCGCGTGGACAATTGATCGCCCGCGACCGATGCCGGATCGAAGAAGGCTTCGCGCGCGCCGGCGAACCCATCAAAATACGGCGCCTTCACACGCTCGAACGCTTCTTCGAACAGGAGGTCATAGTTGGTGGTGAATATCTCGACGGCATGTTCACGAGGCGTGCCAGTGATCCAGCTGACCAGCTCGCTATATGGCGATGGGCGAGACGGGAGGCTCACATTGACCCTTTTGCCGATCTCCGCGCAGATCGCCTCAGCCATCGCCTTGTATCCTGGTCCATCAAGGCCGTGGACCTGAGTGGTCCCGATGACACTGCTCAGCGCGCGGATTCGTGACAGCAACGTCTCAATGTCGGACTTCGCCAAATCGGCTTGCAGGCCCGTGATCTGAGCGTGGTAGGTTGGCTTGATCGCGTCTAGAACCTGTGTTGTCAGGCCCACTACTGCGGGAATGAGCGGGCGACTGCCGTCCTCTCGCTCCATTCCAGCCGGGGCGCCAGCGCCGACAAGCAGGCCAATCCGTTTACGCCCCTGCGCGATGATCTTGCGCAAAGCCGCCATATATTGATCGGGATTGTGAAAGCTGACGCTCAAGATTATTCCCCGTTACCACTCGACGTGTCGAGAACGCCGGCACACACACCCCTAAGGGTAGGGTGTAACGAGATTACGGCGAACTTCAACGCGATTAGAAGATCAGAAAATTGAAGTCGCGCAACGGGTCGTCGATAATAAGCTGAATGTCGTATTCTTTGGCATTGCGACCACTCTATTTCAGGCAGCGCCGCCGAACGAATAATCGGAGGCACCAAATAGCAGAGATCGGCCTAAAGCAGACATGGGATTGAGAGGCTGAACGAACGGCAGTTTACCGCGATTCCGCCCCCGTAACTGGACTGTCCGGATCGTCCCCAAAGGCGACGAAAGCGGAATTTCTGAAAGGTCCAACAACCCAGCGGTTCCAGATGGCGTTTTCTCGCCCGACTGGTCGTCCGGTTTCAGATAGCGCTCATTTACCATTGAACGGCGTCGATTAGGCGCGAAGCCTTCGTAGAAATCCCTCCAAACAGCGATTTTCAACCGACGGGCAGGAACGGCTCAATACGCCTATCGGTGCCCGAATCTCTCTCTGCCATTGATCAAAAATAATGAGAAAGCGGTGGTCTCAAGTCGCCAACTTTCGAGCTAACCCGCAAAAAGTTCTACACAGTTCCTGCACAGGTCAAAAATGGTCTATTTTTCTTTATTATATCAGCGACTTACAAGTCGCCGATATAATGGTCGGGGAAAGAGGATTCGAACCTCCGGCCCCTGCCTCCCGAAGACAGTGCTCTACCAGGCTGAGCTATTCCCCGACCGATCGTTCACCCCCATGAGTTACGAAAACATGGGGGCGAGGCAGGAGCGCGCCTATAATGAGGCAATCGCGGGGTGGCAAGCTGGCAATCTCATCGCTAGCATTGCGCTATGCCAACAGCCCTTCTGCATCCCGATTCTCTAACCCGGACCGATCCGTCGGAACGCCATTGGGAGTGGCAATACCTTGATCTGATGCGCAGCATATGGGAACAAGGAAACGAGCGTGTCGATCGTACAGGTGTTGGCACCCGCTCGCTGTTCGGAGCACAAATTGGCTTTGATCTGTCTGATGGCTTGATGCCATTGCTCACCACGAAGCGCGTCTATTGGAAAACAGCCAGTCGTGAGATGCTGTGGTTCCTCACCGGCGACACCAATATCAGCAAACTCTGCGCCCAGGGCGTTGAAATCTGGACGGACTGGCCGCTTGAACGCTTTCGGCGCGAGAGTGGTGAGGAAATCAGTCGCGCTGATTTTTCTGCGCGCATAGTGGCTGATGAAGCGTTTGCCGCGCGTTGGGGCGATCTTGGCCCGGTCTATGGTAAGCAATGGGTGGATTGGCCGGTCTATGAACCAGCAGGCGACGGGCTATTTCGCCTGCGCTCTCAGGGGGTGAATCAAGTGGCTGAGGTTGTGGAAAGTCTTCGCCACAATCCGGGCAGTCGTCGTCATATCATTGAGGGCTGGAATGTTGCTGAATTGCCAGCGATGGCCCTGCCGCCCTGCCACAAAACCTATCAGTTTCATGTGTCAGAGGGGCGCCTGTCTGGCCTGCTGTACCAGCGCAGCTGTGATCTGGGACTGGGGTTTGCCTTCAACATGTGGTCGCTCGCATTGCTCACCCGGATGCTGGCGCAGCAATGTGATCTTGAACCCGGCGAGGTGGTCTGGATGGGCGGCGATGTGCATCTCTATCTCAATCACGCGGAATTGGTGGAGGAGCAGCTATCGCGCGTTCCATCGGGTGAGGCGCGGCTTGAGATTTCCAGACGGCCCAGATCGATCTTTGACTATCGCATCGAAGACTTAGCTGTTGAGGGTTATGCCCCGCAAGCGCACATTGCCGCACCGGTTGCAGTTTAGTTGACGATGAAACGAGTTTGAAATAATATAACCCAGTCGTATAAGAATGCTTCGCAGCCGGTTTTCGGCTGACAGGCAGCTGGAGAGCTGGAATATGGCTGAAAGCCGCAAACCACTGGGCAAGCGTGGCAACTTGCCGCCGCTCGAACTTTATGTTCCCGAGCCGAAGTTCCGTCCCGGTGACAAGGCTGATTTCACTTATATCGATGCTCCACCTGCAGGCGCACAGGCGCGGCCGGATGAGGGGTGCGCGGCGATTGAAACCAGCGCCTTGTGCTATGATCTGGTCCGAGTCCTGGATGACGATCATCGCGCCGTCGGCCCGTGGGATCCCAAGCTTGATCCGGACACATTGCGCCAGATGCTGCGGACGATGGCGCTGACCCGCGCTTTTGATGAACGGATGTATCGCGGCCAGCGGCAGGGCAAGACCAGTTTCTACATGAAATGCACCGGCGAGGAGGCGACCAGCGTTGCCGCAGCCTATGCACTCGCCAGTGATGACATGGTGTTCCCCAGCTATCGTCAGCAGGGCATCCTGCTGGCTCGCGGCTATCCATTGATCGAGATGATCAATCAGATCTATTCCAATCGCGGCGACAAGCTGAAAGGGCGCCAACTGCCTATCATGTATTCGGCGCGCGATTTCAGCTTCTTCACGATCAGCGGCAACCTTGCCACGCAATATCCACAAGCAGTTGGCTGGGCGATGGCCAGTGCCAGCCGGGGCGATACGCGGATCGCTGCCAGCTGGATTGGCGAAGGATCGACCGCTGAGGGCGATTTCCACGCAGCGCTGACTTTTGCCACCGTTTATAACGCCCCGGTCGTGTTTAATGTGGTCAACAACCAATGGGCGATCTCCAGCTTTTCAGGTTTCGCCGGGGCTGAGCGCACCACCTTTGCTGCGCGTGCGATCGGCTATGGTGTCGCCGGACTGCGCGTTGACGGGAATGATGCACTGGCGGTCTATGCGGCGACGCAATGGGCAGCCAATCGCGCCCGCTCCAATCAGGGACCCAGCCTGATCGAGCATTTCACCTATCGCGTTGAAGGCCATTCAACCTCTGATGATCCAGGTCAGTATCGCTCAGCGCGCGAGGCTGAGGAATGGCCGTTGGGCGATCCGATCATGCGATTGAAGCGCCATCTGATCACATTGGGCGAATGGTCTGAGGACCAGCACGAGGCGATGGATCGTGAACTGGCTGAGCAGGTCAAGGCTGCGACCAAGGAGGCCGAAAAGAACGGTATTCTTGGGCATGGATTGCATCATCCGTTCCACACCATGTTCGAAGACGTTTATGAGGAATTGCCCTGGCACCTTGAGGAACAGGCCGAGCAGGCGATCCGTGAAAGACGAACCAAGTGGCCGGAGTGGAAGGAATGACACAGGAAGAATCCCCCGTATCGCTCCACGATGCGCCGACCCGCAGGCTCAACATGATCGAAGCGATCAACGATGCGCTCGACATCATGATGGCGCGTGATCCCGATGTCATCATCATGGGCGAGGATGTCGGCTATTTCGGCGGTGTGTTCCGCGCGACGGCTGGACTACAAAAAAAATACGGCAAGACCCGCGTTTTCGATACACCAATCAACGAATGCGGCATCATCGGCGCGGCAGTGGGGATGGGGGCCTATGGGCTGCGTCCAGTGCCGGAGATCCAGTTTGCGGACTATATCTATCCCGGCCTCGATCAGTTGATCAGCGAAGCGGCGCGGCTGCGTTATCGCTCAGCGGGTGAATTCATTGCCCCGCTGACAGTGCGCTCGCCCTTTGGCGGCGGTATTTTTGGCGGTCAGACCCACAGCCAGAGCCCCGAGGCCTTGTTCACCCATGTTGCGGGCCTCAAGACGGTTATCCCCGCCACGCCGCACGATGCCAAGGGGCTGCTGATCGCGGCTATTGAAGATAACGACCCGGTGATCTTTTTTGAGCCCAAGCGCATCTATAACGGGCCGTTCGATGGCTATTATGACAAGCCGGTAAAGCCGTGGAATACGCACGATGATAGCGTCGTTCCCGAAGGTTATTACAAAATCCCACTGGGCAAGGCGCGGGTGGTGCGTGAGGGGGAGGCGCTTACGGTGCTGGCCTATGGCACCATGGTTCATGTCGCCACTGCGGTCTGCGCCGAAAAAGGCGTCGATGCAGAAATCATCGACCTCAGAACGCTCGTTCCTATCGACATAGAGACTGTGGAAAAGTCTGTGCAAAAGACCGGCAGATGTATGGTCGTCCATGAGGCGACGCGGACATCGGGCTTTGGTGCAGAACTCTCAGCACTGGTGCAGGAACGCTGTTTCTATCATCTTGAGGCACCGATCGAGCGGGTAACCGGTTTTGACACCCCCTATCCGCATAGCCTTGAATGGGCATATTTCCCGGGTCCTGTCCGCATCGGCGAGGCTCTGGACCGTTTGCTGGGAGGCAAGTGATGGGCCGCTATACATTCCGCCTGCCTGATATCGGCGAAGGCATCGCCGAGGCCGAAATCGTCGCCTGGCACGTCAAAGTTGGCGACAGGATCGAGGAAGACGGCCGCATTGCCGACATGATGACCGACAAGGCCACGGTTGAAATGGAAAGCCCTGTGGCCGGGACGGTGATCGAGGTTGCAGGCGATGTTGGCGATGTGGTGGCCATCGGCGCGGCGCTGGTGGTTATCGAGATTGAAGGCGAGGGCAGCGAAGGTGCTTCAACAAGCTCGGGACGAGTGGATGTTGTGCCTGAACCGGTTGTTGTTGTCGCACCTGAACCAAGTCCGGCGCCAACTCCCCCACCAACCTCTAAAGTCCACCAAGCTACGCCGCCCAAGCCACCGACCCCACAGATCTCACACGCCAAAGTCCTTGCCAGCCCTGCTGTTCGCTCCCGTGCAGCCGAACTTGGTATTGATCTTGCCGATGTTCGCGCGGCTGAAGATGGCCGCCTGCGCCATGCTGATCTTGATGCCTTCCTCGCCTATAACGCGGGGGGAGGCTATCGCGCGCCCGGCCTGAAAGGGCAGGATCAGCAGATTCGCGTCATTGGTTTGCGCCGTCGGATTGCCGAGAACATGGCTGCTTCAAAGCGCAATATTCCGCACTTTTCCTATGTCGAGGAATGTGATGTCACGGCGCTGGAAACCATGCGGGCGCAGCTTAATGAGCATCGGGGAGACAAGCCGAAGCTTACTCCGCTGCCGCTGCTGATTACCGCGATGTGCAAGGTTTTACCTGATTTTCCAATGATTAACGCGCGCTATGATGATGAGGCGGGGGTGGTCACGCGTTACGCCGCAGTCCACCTTGGCATAGCAGCGCAAACGCCTTCGGGGCTGATGGTGCCGGTGATCCGCGATGCCCAGAATCGCAATTTGTGGCAACTTGCGGTTGAAATCGGACGCCTTGCGCAAGCCGCTCGCAACGGCACTGCAACGGCAGCAGAACTGACTGGCTCGACCCTTACAATCACCTCGCTCGGATCGCTCGGAGGCGTTGCCACAACGCCGGTGATCAATCGTCCCGAAGTTGCCATCATCGGCCCCAATCGGATTATCGAACGACCGATGTTCGTGTCAGACGGCATGGGCGGCGAGCGGATCGAAAAGCGCAAGCTGATGAACATCTCGATCAGCTGCGATCACCGTGTGGTTGACGGATTTGATGCGGCGAGCTTTGTTCAGGCCGTGCGCAAACTGCTCGAAACGCCGGTGCTGTTGCTGACTGACTAAGGGAGGGGGCCATGACACCGGATCCGAGGATTGATGGCTATATCGAAAAAGCCGCACCCTTTGCCCAGCCTATCTTGCATCATTTGCGTGAGCTGATCCATCAAGCCGTTCCGGGGCTTACAGAGACGTTGAAGTGGTCGATGCCGCACTTCACCCATCAGGGCAAAAACCTCGCCGGACTTGCCGCTTTCAAGGCCCATTGCGCGATGATGATTCATGGCGATGGCAGGCAGGGTGACGCCATGGGGCAATATGGCAAGATCACGCAGATGTCCGATCTGCCGAGCGACAATGCGCTGATTGCCAGCCTTCAGGACGCGAAAGCGCGAATTGAGGAAGCGGGAACGGCACTCAAAAAGAAACCTGCCGCGCAGAAGTTGCCCAAGCCTGAATTGCCAATACCAGCGGAGTTCGCGGCAGCGCTTGCCAGCAATCCGTCCGCCAAGGCCGCGCTTGATGGTTTTGCCCCATCACACCGGCGCGAATATGTTGATTGGATCACAGAAGCCAAGCGTGATGACACGCGTGCCAAACGCATTGCTCAGGCGATCGAATGGCTCAGCGAGGGCAAAAAGCGCAACTGGAAGTATGAGAACTGCTAAATCAGCGCACAATTCAGCGCACAATGGCGCTGTAAGCAATCTTGCCTGAAGCCTGGCTTGATATGATCCGCCAGCGGATATGCGTTACATCTTCAGGCGTGGCCAGTCTCTCGTTGAAACGCAGACTCCCAATCCGGCCCCAGCTTTTACCGCCATCGACCGACACTTCCTCATCCCCATCAGCGCTGCCTTGATAATAGAGACTGCGAGGCAGGGGATTGCTCAGGGTGAACTGACTGTCAGAGACAGCACGACGCCAAGTCAGGATCGTTACTACCCGGTCGCCCGGTGCCAAACGTGTGGCTGGCTGCAAAACGCGCGACTGAGCATTGCTGCGCTCGACAAAAACGGCACTGTTCAGGGCAACTGGCGGGCCCGCAAAGGCTGGAAATGTGGACAGGAATGATATTCCCAACGCGCTGATAACGCGCACGGTAAAGCCACGATTGGTCACTTGGATCACTTCCCCCAGTCCGGCCCGAAAGACCGACCCCATGCTTTTCGCAAATCGGGACAAAGGAATGGTTAATGGCCGGGTTACGCTGTTTTTTGCAGATGGAGCCAAGCAGTCCTGCGAAGCGGTTGACAGCCCCGGTTTGCTGCCTTAGTGGCGCGGCTCCCCAAGGGGTGCGAGCCCAGATACGCGGGTGTAGCTCAGTTGGTTAGAGCGCCGGCCTGTCACGCCGGAGGTCGCGGGTTCAAGTCCCGTCACTCGCGCCACTTGGGGATTTTCTGCTCTTTTCAGAAGTCCCGGCGTCTGGTCAGACGCTCCAGCGGCCGGTTTCCATCCAGATGAGAAACCGCTTCAACGGAAACAACCAGACCACGCCCAGCACAATATAGACCGGCATCTGCGCCAGCGCGGGCCATGCGCCGATCAGATCGGGCACATAACGCGCGATAATAACGCCATAGGTGATCAGCACGGTCAGCAAACCGAGGATGCCAACGGGTATCCGCCATGTAGGTTCGCTGCGCATCAATCATCACTCCGGTAGTATCGCGTCGGTGTTATCACTGCAGCTAGCTTGCGGTCATGGCTCTCACACGGCAACGTATCGAGGCATTGCATGTCCCAGCCAAGCCCGATGGGCATCGTCTGGGGATGATTAGACAGCCAGCGATCATAATGCCCGCCACCCTGGCCCAGCCGCGCACCATCAGGGGTAAAGGCGAGCAGCGGCACGATAACGGCGATTGGCACCACTTCCGCTGAATCATTGGCTGGTTGCGGTCCGTAAGGGCCATCGACAAGGCCATCTGGATCAAACGGATCATGCCAGATGCGAAAACACATCTTTGCTGTGCGATCAGCAAACCAGGGCAGGGCGATTGTCCGGCCATTCTCATAGAGCCAGCGGGCATAGCCATGAGTCGGCGCTTCAACGGGTGTTGCGTAATAGAGCCCGATTGTGGATCCGGTAGGCAGCAGATCAGCAACCGGCGCTGGCGGGCGCATCAGGATCAGTGCGCGCGTGCTCTGGGGTAGGGCTGCGACATGGTCACGCCTTGCCGCTCGCATCTTCGCGCGCAAATGCTGCTTCTCATCCACGCGCGGCTGCCTTTGAAGGAAGGGTGACGGGACCACCATGGGCCGTTGCCGTTTGAAATCCACTGACGCGTTCACGTCAGGTGGGAACCATGTGTGCCGGACCAAGATCCAACCAGGGACAGCCCCCATTAGGATTAGTTATAGCCTCAGGGATGTTCTGTCGGTTCGTACCGGGCAGTACCCGTCATGCCTCATGTAGGCCTCTTAACCACCACCCTCAAGGTGCATTGCGCATTTTTCGAGTGCGGCGGCTACTGATTCCAGCTTTTCGGCCATTTTGGCATCATCGACCGGGGCCGCTGATGCCGTGCCAGGACTGCGATTACGGGCCTCGTGCAATTCATCGGCGAGGAGCAGGGAAGCGAAAAGCAGCATACGTGCTTCACTCTGGCCACCCATATCGCCCATGCCGGCGATTTTTTGGTCTATCAGACGGCCAAGCCCGGTGACGTGATCCTCTTCGCCCGCAGCGCAGGCTACTTTAAAACTACGCCCACCGATTTTGAGATCGACATTGCTCATGTCCTGTCTCTCCCGATCAGTGAGTCGCTGCTCCCGATAAGTGCGTCAAGTTCCTGTAAACTATGCGTCACCGCACCTCGCAGAGCTTCATGCCGTGCGGCAAGAGCACTGTCAGCGTTGGTTCCACGCGCCGCTGCAGACCCAATTCGGGCCGCTGCCGCCTCTATCCGGGCCAAAGCCTGGTTTACCCGATCCCCCGTCATTCCGCATGGCTAACCCAAAAATTCGGTTTCCGGAAGCGGTGATGCACAGGTTACGCAAACTTGACGCGAAGCGGCCTTCCCGCAAAGAGGCCGCATCCCGAATCGACCCACGCGCGAAACCCGCGACGGAGGCCCTGCAAATGACCCTGAATTCATCCCATCTGGGCCCTATGGCCAATGCCATTCGCGCGCTGTCGATGGACGCGGTGCAGGCCGCCAATAGCGGCCACCCCGGCATGCCGATGGGCATGGCCGATGTTGCCACGGTGCTTTATTCGCAGTTCCTCAAGTTTGATCCCACCGCACCCAAGTGGGCTGATCGTGATCGTTTTGTTCTGTCCGCCGGGCATGGTTCGATGCTGGTTTACTCTCTGCTGCAGCTGACCGGCTATGCCTCTCCGACGATGGATGACATCCGTAATTTCCGCCAGCTTGGCAGTCCTTGCGCCGGGCATCCTGAGAATACCCATATCCCCGGTGTTGAATGCACCACTGGTCCATTAGGTCAGGGACTGGCAATGGCGGTAGGTATGGCGATGGCCGAGCGGCATCTGAATGCCCATTTTGGCGATGATCTGGTTGATCACCGCACCTGGGTCGTCGCTGGTGACGGCTGCCTGATGGAAGGCATCAACCATGAAGCGATCGGCCTTGCCGGGCACCTGAAGCTGGGCCGGATGAACGTGCTGTGGGACGATAATAACATTACTATTGACGGTGCCGCGAGCCTTTCCACCAGCGAGGATATCCCGGCGCGTTACCGCGCAGCCGGTTGGCACACCGAATCTTGTGATGGTCATGATCCTGCCGATATTGCCCGCGCACTGGCCGCAGCGCTCGCCGATGACCGTCCGTCCCTCGTTGCCTGCCGCACGATCATCGGCAAGGGCGCTCCTAACAAGCAGGGGACGCATAACGTCCATGGCGCACCGCTGGGCGGTGAAGAAATCGCTGCTGCTCGCGCAGTGCTGGGCTGGACCGCCGCTCCGTTTGAAATTCCGGCCGATATTCTGGCTGACTGGCGTTCGCTGGGTGCCAAAGGCGCAGAAGCCCGCACCGCATGGGAAGCGCGTCTTGCCGCCAATGCTCAGGGAGCTGAATTTACGCGCCGCATGGCGGGCGAACTTCCCGCCGACAAGAGCGCTGCACGTGATTACATGGCCAGTCTGCTTGCCGATCCGCCCAAAGTTGCGACCCGCAAATCGAGCGAAATGGCGCTTGGTGCGCTGACAGCCGCCATTCCCGAGCTGGTCGGTGGATCGGCTGATCTCACCGGATCCAACCTGACCAAGACTGCCTCCACCTTGCCGTTTACGCCCGATAATTATGGCGGCCGCTACGTCTATTACGGCATCCGGGAATTCGGAATGGCGGCAGCAATGAACGGCATGGCGCTGCACGGCGGGATTATCCCATATGGCGGCACATTCCTTGTTTTTGCTGACTATTGCCGCAACGCAATCAGGCTTTCGGCCATCCAGCACGCCCGTGTGGTCTATGTCATGACTCACGATAGCCTTGGCGTGGGTGAGGATGGCCCTACACACCAGCCTATCGAACACGTCATGAGCCTGCGGGCGATCCCCAATCTACTGGTGTTCCGTCCGGCTGATGCCATTGAGACCGCGGAAAGCTGGGCATTGGCGCTCAAGCAAAGCAGCCGACCTTCGGTGCTCGCCTTGACCCGCCAGAACCTGCCGCCGTTGCGCACAGATGCGGATATGAAGACCGCTCGTGGAGCCTATTTGCTCAAACCGGCCCAGGCGGCGCGCAAGGTGGTGCTGGTTGCAACCGGTTCGGAAGTTTCGCTGGCGATGGATGTCGCGGCGGCGCTTGAGAACAAAGGGATCGGAGCCGACGTCGTCTCGATGCCGTGCTCGGAACTGTTCGACGAGCAGGATGCCGCCTATCGCGCCGATCTGCTGCCAGCTGATGCGCTGCGGGTCTCGATAGAGGCAGGGGTAACTCTGGGCTGGCAGAAATATGTCGGAGAAGGGCTGACCGTGGGCATAGACACCTTCGGAGCCTCGGGCCCGGCAGATCAATTGTTCAAACACTTCGGCTTCTCGGTTGAAGCCATTGTCCCTAAAATTGAAGCCAGACTGGCGATTTAAGAGGAGTTTTTCACATGGCGACTAAGGTTGCAATCAATGGTTTCGGGCGCATCGGCCGCAATATCGCACGCGCCATACTTGAGCGTCCCGATTGCGGGCTTGAGCTCGTTTCGATCAACGATCTGGCCGATGCCGCTTCGAACGCGCTGTTGTTCAAGCGCGATTCGGTCCACGGCCCGTTCAGCGGTTCGGTTGAAGTTGATGGCAATGACCTGATCATCAACGGCAAACGCGTCCATGTGACGGCCGAGCGTGATCCGGCTAACTTGCCGCATGCCGCCAACGGCATCGACATCGCGCTGGAATGCACCGGTTTCTTCACCAACCGCGCGGGCGGCCAGAAGCATCTGGATGCCGGTGCCAAGCGCGTGCTGATCTCGGCTCCCGGCAAGGAAGTCGATCTCACGGTCGTTTTTGGCGTCAACCATGACAAGCTGACCGCCGATCACAAGATCGTCTCCAACGCCTCATGCACCACCAACTGCCTGGCGCCCTTCGCCAAGGTGCTGAACGACGCCATCGGCATCGAACGCGGTCTGATGACCACGATCCACGCCTATACCAACGATCAGAAGATCCTCGATCAGATCCACGAAGATCCCCGCCGCGCCCGCGCTGCCGGGATGTCGATGATCCCGACCACCACCGGTGCTGCCCGCGCCGTGGGTGAAGTGCTGCCCGAACTGAAAGGCAAGCTTGATGGTTCAGCCATCCGCGTTCCCACGCCGAACGTCTCGGTGGTTGACCTGACATTCACGCCCAAGCGCGACACCACGGTTGAGGAAGTCAATGGCCTGCTCAAAGCCGCTTCGGAGGGTTTTCTCAAGGGCGTTTTGGGCTATTCGGACGAGCCACTGGTTTCGATTGACTACAACCACGATGCCCACAGCTCGACCATCGACAGCCTCGAGACTTCGGTGCTCGAAGGCAAGCTGGTGCGTGTGCTCAGCTGGTATGACAACGAATGGGGCTTCTCCAACCGCATGGTCGATACGGCTGGCGCGATGGGTAAGTTGATCTGAGGAACTGAGCGATGACGAAGTTCCGCACGCTGGATGATCTGAGTGATGTGACCGGAAAGGTCGCACTGGTCCGGGTCGATCTCAATCTGCCGATGCAGGATGGGACTGTCACTGATGACACGCGCGTGCGGGCTTCGGCTCCGACAATCCTTGAACTGGCCGACAAGGGCGCAAAAGTGCTGCTGCTGGCGCATTTCGGCCGGCCCAAGGGTGATCGCGTCTCCACGCAGTCGCTCAGCATGGTGATTGATACGGTGCAGGCTGTGCTCGGACGCGAAGTCATGTTCTGCCCGGAAATTGCCGGGCCGGTGGTCAAACAAACCGTCGGCATCCTGCGCGCGGGCGACATCGCCGTGCTGGAAAACACGCGGTTCTGGAAGGGCGAGGAAGCCAACGATCCCGAACTGGTTAAGGCCATCGCCGCCAACGCGGACTTCTTCGTCAACGATGCGTTCTCCGCCGCGCACCGCGCCCATGCCACCACAGAGGGGCTGGCCCACGTGCTGCCCGCCTATGCTGGCCGGTCGATGCAGGCCGAGCTTGAAGCGCTGGGCAAGGCGCTTGATGCTCCCGAAAAGCCGGTAGCTGCCTTGGTGGGCGGGGCCAAGGTTTCCAGCAAGCTAGAAGTGCTCAAGCATCTGGTCAGCAAGGTCGATCATCTGATCATCGGCGGCGGCATGGCGAACACCTTTCTTGCCGCCAACGATGTCGATGTCGGCAAATCGCTGTGCGAGCATGAATTGAAAGCCACGGTGCTCGAAATTCTGGAAGCCGCAGAGAAGGCCGGTTGCACCGTCCATCTGCCTTACGATGTCGTGGTTTCCAAGGAATTTGCCGCCAATCCGGCGTCCTTGCGCATCTGCAACGTCCATGAAGTCGCCGCTGACGAGATGATCCTCGACGTCGGGCCGCAAGCGGTTGAATCGCTCGGTGATGTGCTCAAGACCTGCAAGACGCTGGTGTGGAATGGCCCGATGGGTGCGTTCGAGACCGAGCCCTTTGACAAGGCCACCGTCGCACTGGCGCGCATGGCAGCGGCACTCACCCGCGAAGGCTCGCTGGTTTCGGTTGCGGGTGGCGGTGATACCGTTGCCGCGTTGAACCATGCAGGTGTTGCAGCTGACTTCAGCTATATCTCCACCGCAGGCGGTGCCTTCCTTGAGTGGATGGAAGGCAAGGAACTTCCTGGTGTGCGCGCCTTGAATGTTTAACAATTTGCCACTATGTTAATCGTATTCGTAGGAGCTAAATATGCTTGGAATACGATTGAAGCCTAGTGAAGACGAGCAACTTGCCCGTCATGCACGCGCTATTGGCAAGCCCAAGAGCGCTGTTGCCCGCGATCTGATCATGCGTGGTCTTGAGCGAGAAAGCCTTGCTGCAGAGATGTATCGAACGGCGATGATCCTTGCGAAAAATGATCGAGAAGAAGATTATACCGAAAGCGATATGGATGAGTGATCTCTCTCGCGGGGATGTCGTTTATTATGGCGAACGCGGCGAGTATTCAGGAAAGCTGCGGCCGGGAGTTATCATTCAACATCAATCGACGCTTGCTGAGGCACCATCCATAACAATTTGCGGCATAACCAGCACGCCAATTCCCACGAATGCAGCTCGTGTCCCGGTTTCGCCTTCCGACGGCAATGGTTTGAAATTGCCTTCGTTTGTTATGGTGGACAAGGTCGCGTCGATTAACAGGAGCCGAATCCGTCAGGTTTTTGGGCACTTATCCTTGGATGAATTGCATCTGGTTGACCAAGCTTTGCGTCGCTGGCTCGATCTGTAATTATCAATTTCTGAACGGTTGCGTTCCTGCGCGCCAAGGTTATAGCGCGGCCATTCACATACGTATGCAATCACAGGAATTGACGATGAACTCTTCGGAAATGACCGCCAAGATGGCCGCCGGAAACGGCTTTATTGCAGCGCTGGACCAATCGGGCGGTTCAACCCCCAAGGCGCTCGCTGGCTATGGCATCGAGGCAGATGCCTGGTCGACCGAAGAAGAAATGTACGGCCTGATCCATGATATGCGCAGCCGCATCATCCGCTCTGCTGCTTTCACTGGCGAGAAGGTGATCGGCGCGATCCTGTTTGAGCGTACGATGGACGGCACCGTTGATGGCAAGACCACCCCGCAGGCGCTGATCGCCAAGGGTGTTGTTCCCTTTATCAAGATCGACAAGGGTCTGGAAGACGAGGCGAACGGCGTCCAACTGATGAAGCCGATGCCCGAGCTTGATGCGCTGCTGGCGAAGTCCAAGGCGCTGGGTGTATTTGGCACCAAGGAACGCTCGGTGATCAATTCGGCCAATGCTGAAGGCATCGCCGCCATTGTTGCCCAGCAGTTCGAAATTGGCCGTCATGTACTCAAGGCTGGCATGATGCCGATGCTGGAACCCGAGATCAACATCAAGAGTGAGACGCGCGCCGAATGCGATGCGATCATGCTGGCGGAAATTCACAAGAACCTTGATGCACTGGAAGATGGCATTCAGGTGATGCTCAAGCTGAGCCTGCCGGTGGTTCCGGGCACGTTTGATGCACTGACAGATCACCCCAAGGTGCTGCGCGTTGTGGCACTTTCGGGCGGCTACAAGCGCCCTGAAGCCTGCGTGGAGCTATCCAAGAACAAGGGCGTCATCGCCAGCTTCAGCCGCGCTCTGCTCGAAGATCTGCGTGCGCCGATGAGCGATGCCGAGTTCGATGCTTCGCTGGGCGGCGCGATTGACGATATTCACAAGGGATCGACCCAGAAGGTCGCTGCCTGATTTCAGCCATATGAATTGGAGAGGACGGCGCCGGTCATCCGCAGAGGTGGCCGGCGTTTTCTTGTTTAACATAGAGCCACAAAATCCGTTCGTCCCGAGCGAAGTCGAGGGGGCCGAGCAAAGTCGAGGGGGCCGAGCAAAGTCGAGGGGGCCGAGCAAAGTCGAGGGGGCCGAGCAAAGTCGAGACCTGCAACGCTGAAGTTCTCGGCTTCGCTCGAACGATTCCCTCGACTTCGCTCGGGACGAACGGACTTGAGTTACGGAAAGACTCTAACGATAGCTGAAGTGCAGCCTGTAATCGGCGCGCGCTGGCCGGTCGTTGGTCATGAAGCTTTCAGGCCGGACTGAATCCAGCACCAGTTCACCACCGGAAATGCGAAATGGTTCGCCAGAAATCAGCTTTGCAGTAGTGCGCCTGCCATCAGCCCACAACGTTGCCGTGATCACTACTCGGCCAGCCCAGACGCAGCGCGCATTCATCGGGCAGCGGCTGTCCTCAACCAGGCTGTCGGGCCGCACGACGACTGGCCCGGCACGGGTTGCTTCGCCGAAGTGCGTCCACTGGTCTCCGCTTGGTTGAGGCATGGTGGCACAACCGGCAAGTGACAGGGCGATTGGCAATAGGATAATCTTCTTCATGGCTACCCCTCGTGCATTGATGCGAATGAACGGTGCCCGAACGCTTGGCGCGGGACACCATGCAGGATAGAGCGCAGTCATGGCTGACATTGCAAAGACCCTACTCTACCTTATCTCAACGCCTGAAGTGGGTGGATTGTTCCCCGAGCGACTTGAACGTGCGCTTGCTGCCGGGCCGGTGGCCGCTTTCCAGTTCAGGGTGAAAGGAATCGACGATCATCAGGCGGCACTGCTGGCTGAACCACTTCAGCGCATCTGCGCGGCCCGCGATGTGGCCTTCATCGTCAATGATTCGATCAGCCTCGCCAAACGGCTGGGCGCAGATGGCGTGCATCTGGGGCAAGGCGACGGCGATCTGGCCGAAGCACGGGCCTATCTCGGCCGAGAGATGCAGATCGGCGTGACTTGTCATGACAGCCGCCATCTCGCACTCGAAGCCGGTGAGGCCGGGGCCGACTATGTCGCTTTCGGTGCTTTCTTCCCCTCCTCCACCAAAGCGGTCAGCCATGTGGCAAAGCCCGCGCTGCTGCGCTGGTGGCATGTCTGGTCTGAACTGCCATCGGTGGCGATTGGCGGCATAACGCTCGCCAATGCGGCTTCGCTGATTGAAGCAGGTGCCGATTTTCTCGCGGTTTCAGGCGGCGTCTGGAACCACCCGCAAGGCGAAGTGGCGGCTGTTGAAGGGTTCACCAAGCTGCTTGATCAGCACCGCACTTTTGATCCACGAGAAGCCGATCTTGCCGCGATCATGGAAGACCTTGGCGAGCCGCTGATGGGGGAAGAGGACGCCTGATTTCCCTTTGCTTAAGGCTTGTGCCATCCTCTGATTCGATCCCATAGATGAAGGCGAAGACGATGGATAAACCGGCCAGTAATCGCGAACTGACACTGCGCGGCATCGTCCTCGGTGCTATTCTCACGGTGATTTTCACCGCCGCCAATGTCTATGCCGGCCTCAAGGTTGGCCTGACTTTCGCCACCTCAATCCCGGCCGCGGTCATTTCGATGGCAGTGTTGCGCTCGTTCAAAGGCGCGACGATCCAGGAAAACAACATCGTCCAGACCATCGCCAGCGCGGCGGGGACGCTGTCGGCGATTGTCTTTGTCCTCCCCGGCTTGCTGATGATCGGCTGGTGGACAGGCTTTCCTTATTGGCAAACCGTTGCCGCCATCGGTATCGGCGGCATTCTGGGGGTGATGTATTCGGTCCCGCTGCGCCGCGCGTTGGTGACAGGGTCAGACCTGCCTTATCCCGAAGGCGTCGCCGCGGCCGAAGTGCTGAAAGTCGGCGCGGGCATTGGCGGGGTTGAGGAGAACAAGCGCGGGCTGCGGGCCGTGGTTTTTGGCAGTGTTGCCGGGGCGCTCTATCCCTTGATCGCCAAGATGAAGCTGGTGTCCGAATCGGCCTCCGTCACTTTCAAGCTGGGCGGCGGGGCGACAACGCTTTCGGGCGGGCTGTCGATGATGCTGGTCGGCGTTGGGCATCTGATCGGACTGATGGTCGGGCTGGCCATGCTGACCGGTGTGGTGATCAGTTTCCTGATCATCCTGCCGCAACTGACCGCCAGCGGGCCGCCTGTGGGCACTGAACTTGCCGACTATGTGAACACGATCTTTCGTCAGAAAGTGCGCTTCATCGGCGCAGGCACTATCGGCGTTGCCGCGATCTGGACGCTGCTGCGGGTGATCGGCCCGATTGTGCGCGGCATTGCCGATGCGCTGAAAGCCAACCGTCTGCGCAAGGCTGAGGGCGGTTTTGCCTCGCTGCCAGTCGGCGAACGCGATTTGCCCATTGGCATAGTCGGCGGGACCATCCTGCTCTCGGTCATTCCCATCGGCATCCTGCTATCGCAGTTCACTGCGGGCGGGGACACCGCGACAATGCTTGTGGCGATCGTCTATATCCTGATCGCGGGTGTGATCATCGCCTCGGTCACTGGCTATATGGCGGGGCTTATCGGTGCGTCGAACAGCCCGGTTTCGGGCGTCGGCATCCTTTCGGTGCTGGGCATCGCGCTCGTGCTTGTCGCCATGCACGGACGCGGCGGCGATGCGGGTGAAACCAAGGCGCTGGTGGCCTTCGCCATCTTTGTCACTGGCATCATTTTCGGCGTGGCAACTATCGCCAATGACAATTTGCAGGATCTGAAAACCGGGCAACTGGTCGGCGCGACGCCGTGGAAGCAGCAAATTGCCTTGATCATGGGTGTGTGCTTCGGCGCTTTGGTGATCCCGCCAGTGCTCGACGTGCTCAACGCCAGCCCGGGTTTTGTCGGTGTGCCGGGGGCAGGCAAGGATGCGCTGGCCGCCCCGCAAGCGAGCCTGATCGCCGCGATTGCGCAAGGTGTGCTCGATGGCAAGCTGAACTGGAATCTGGTCGGGCTGGGCGCGCTGATCGGTGTGGGTGCCATTGCTATTGATGAACTGCTCAAAAAGACGGGCAAGGCTTCACTGCCGCCGCTCGCCGTAGGGCTGGGGATGTATCTACCGATGGATGTCACCGCACTGGTGATTGTCGGCGCGGTTCTGGGGCATGTCTATAACAAGTGGGCGAAGCGCCAGAAAGACCCGGAAGTGGCCGAACGCATGGGTGTGCTGGTCGCCACTGGGCTGATTGTTGGTGACAGCCTGTTCAGCGTCGCCTTCGCACTTGCCGCAGTGGCGAGTGACCGTGATGATTTCCTTGCCGTGACAGCGGGGCACAATTGGCAAATGCCTCTGGGCGTGGCGGTGTTCGCCGTGATCGTCGCCTTCAGCTATGCCCGGATGCGGAAGGCCACGACGGGCTGATAAGCGCCTGATTGACCCATTATCAGCGATTGTTGTTCCGCACCTGCCGGATGCAGCGCAGCGGGCTGTCGCTGCCACCCGCATCAAGCTTGCGCAGAAACCCGCCATAGACGCGGCGATAGTGCGTGCCGCGCTGCGGTCCGGAGGTCATCACCACCTGATCGCCGGTAAGCAGATAGGCGCCCGATCCGGCCGCAGTGTTGTAACTTGAAGCGTTGGCGATGGTGAAATCGGCTTCTGGCGCGCGGATACCAACGGGACCGGTGGCATCACCCGGCAGTTCGCAGACATAGCCACCCAGCGGCAAGGTATCGAGCTCTCCGCCGGTTGCAGCCAGTGCAGGGCTCGCAATCAGGGCGGCAATGATGGCGATCTGGCGTTTCATAGTCCGCTCCGTTGCAAGCGCTTGGCTTAGCACGCGATGAACGAGGGAGCCAGAACCAGCGCACCACCGCCAGATAGTTCTGCCAAGCGGCCACTTGCCGACAGCCCGCTTGCCGACAGCCCGCTTGCTCACAGCACAAGCACAGGCTAAGGGCGCGCGTTCACCGGGGTTACCCGGTTCTTTCTCAACTTGAGGCATCCCATGGCGAAGATCAGCGGCGTAGATATCCGTCCCGGCAATATTCTGGAATATGAAAAGGGCATCTGGAAGGTCGCCAAGACCCAGCATACCCAGCCCGGCAAGGGCGGTGCCTTCATGCAGGTTGAGATGAAGAACCTCATCGATGGCCGCAAGACCAATGTCCGTTTTCGCAGCCAGGATACAATCGAGCGCGTCCGCCTTGATACCAAGGATTTCCAGTTCCTCTATGCCGAGGGCGATGATCTGGTGTTCATGGATGTCGAGAATTACGACCAGATCAACCTGTCCAAGGATCTGCTGGGCGATGCCGCTGCCTTCCTGCAAGATGGCATGACCGTGCTGCTCGAAATGTATGACGACCGGCCGATTTCGGTGCAACTGCCCGAACAGGTCGAAGCCACGATTGTCGAAGCTGACGCCGTGGTAAAGGGCCAGACCGCATCATCCAGCTTCAAGCCTGCGATCCTCGATAACGGCGTGCGCGTTATGGTGCCGCCGCATATCGGCAGTGGCACCCGTATCATCGTCGATGTTTACGAGCGCACATATGTCGGCAAGGTGAACTGAACCGGCCATGTCAGCAGTATCGGGTATGATCCGCGTGATGGAAAAGGCCGCCCGCAAGGCCGGCCAGCGCTTGCGCCGTGATTTTGGCGAGGTTGTCCACCTGCAGGTCAGCCGCAAGGGGCCATCGGATTTCGTCTCCAAGGCGGATATGGCAGCCGAGCGGACGATCTATGAGGAATTGCGCTTTGCGCGGCCTGATTGGGGCTTCCTGTTTGAGGAAGCGGGCGAGATTGATCCCAATCCTGATTGCCCGCGCTGGATCGTCGATCCGCTCGATGGCACCACCAATTTCCTGCACGGTATCCCGCATTTCGCAGTATCGATTGCCGTGCAGGAGCCAAAACTTGATGGTAGCGGTTGGGGCGATGTCATCGCCGGGATTGTCTATCAGCCGATCACTGATGAGAGCTACTGGGCCGAAAAAAGCCGGGGCGCCTGGCTGCAGGATCGCCGCCTTCGGGTTTCGGCCCGACGCCATCTCGATGAATCCCTGTTTGCCACCGGCATTCCCTTTGCCAATCGCGGCAATGCCGATGAGTGGTCGAAAATCTACGGCGCACTGGCTCCGCAGGTAGCGGGCATTCGCCGCTTTGGTTCCGCGTCACTGGATCTCGCCTGGGTAGCAGCCGGGCGTTATGAAGGTTTCTGGGAGCGCGATCTCCAGCCTTGGGACACCGCCGCCGGTTGTTTGCTGGTGCGCGAAGCTGGCGGTTTCGTCACCGATTTCCGCGGCCGTTCACAAGCCATCTGTGATAGCGAAGTGCTGGCCGGTAACGATGCCATGCATTCGCGCCTGCACAAGATCGTCACGCAGACGCTCAAAGGTTGATACCAGCGCCGGGTCCGGCTAAGGCCCCGGCGCAATCCGTGCCCCTGTGGCGGAATGGTAGACGCGAACGACTCAAAATCGTTTGTTGAGAGACGTGCCCGTTCGAGTCGGGCCAGGGGCACCATCCACCTTCATCGTATCATTATTTGATTGCTGCGGCGGGCAGGGCAGCTAACCTTGCCTGCATGAAGAAACTTGCCCTCCTGATTGCCAGCAGTGCCATTCTGGCCTCTTCCCCCACATATGCCGAAACCATCGGTGGCAGGGTTCAGGCTGATATGCCCGGACTGATGGAGATATACCGCGATCTCCACGCCAATCCGGAACTTAGCTTTCAGGAAGTGCGATCAGCAGCGATCATGGCCAAAGCTGCGCGTGATGTGGGTTTTGAAGTGACGGAAAAGGTCGGAAAAACTGGCGTGGTCGCCGTTTTGCGCAATGGGCCGGGGCCAGTGGTGCTGGTGCGGGCGGACATGGACGGGCTACCGGTGATCGAGCAAACCGGACTTCCTTTTGCCTCGAAGCTGCGAGGAACCTCTACCGCAGGCGTCGAATCAGGCATCATGCACGCCTGCGGCCATGATACCCATATGACGGCGTGGATAGAGGTTGCCCGCCTGATGGCCGCGCGCAAGCAGGAGTGGTCAGGCACTCTGGTGATGATTGCGCAACCCGCAGAGGAGCTGGGCTTTGGCGCGCGGGCCATGTTGGAAGACGGCCTCTACACGCGCTTCCCCAAACCGGCTTATACGTTGGCATTCCATGATACTGCGGAACTGCCATCAGGCGTCATTGGCGCGACCCCCGGCTATGCGCTGGCGAATGTTGATAGCGTTGATATCAATTTCAAGGGTATCGGCGGGCATGGTTCTCAACCGCACAAGACCAAAGATCCCATCGTGCTCGCCGCTGCCTTCGTCACCCGTGTGCAGACATTGGTCAGCCGCGAAAACGATCCGCAAGACCCCGCCGTGGTGACTGTTGGCGCGCTCCATGCCGGGGCCAAGCACAACATCATTTCAGATAAAGCCGAATTGCAGCTCACCGTGCGCAGCTACAGCGACGAAACGCGGGCACGGCTGCTGGTCGGAATACGCCGTATGGCGGCGGGTGAGGCCATGGTCGCCGGCTTGCCCGCCGAACTGATGCCGGAAATCAAGGTGCGCGATCCTTATACGCGCTCGACCTATAATTCCCCTGAGTTCACCCAGCAGATGCTGGCCAAGCTTCGTGGCCACTTCGGGGAGACGAGGGTGCAAACCATGCAGCCTTCGATGGGGGGAGAGGACTTTGGCGAATTCGGGCGGGCTGACCGAGTGGGTATCAAATCGCTGATATTCTGGGTTGGTGGATCTTCGGCAGATGCGATTGCCAAGGCCAAACTTGAAGGCAGCAGCGTTCCCGGCATTCACAGCCCGTTCTTCGCCCCTGAGGCAGCCAAGGTAATCGCCACCGCCGCCGAGGCTCTGACATTCAGCGCGATGAGCCTGATGCCTAAACGATAGCAATCACTTTTGCGAATTATTCGCAAGTATTTGATCGCTTTTATCGATTACCGCTTGGGGAAAATTCCTTTTCCCTTTCCCCGGATTGCGGCGCTACCTGACACACACCGATTCAACCCACTCGAGAGGAGCACATCATGGGACTCGCAGGATCACAAACCGAAGCCAATCTGAAGGCCGCCTTCGCTGGCGAAAGCCAGGCTAACCGCCGCTATCTCTATTTCGCACAGAAGGCGGACATCGAAGGCCATAATGATGTCGCCGCCGTGTTCCGCTCGACCGCAGAGGGCGAAACCGGCCACGCACATGGCCACCTCGAATATCTTGAAGAAACTGGCGATCCAGCCACCGGCCTGCCGATTGGCGGCACGGCAGACAACCTCAAGGCCTCAATCGCGGGCGAAACCCATGAGTACACCGATATGTACCCGGGCATGGCCAAGACCGCACGTGACGAAGGTTTTGACGAGATTGCTGACTGGTTCGAAACTCTCGCCAAGGCTGAAAAAAGCCATGCTGGCAAGTTTCAGAAGACGCTGGACACACTCGACGCCTAAGCATTCCTCCGGCTTCTCGGCATTACGAGGAGCCTGAGCGACGTAGCAATCCAGAGTCGCGCAAGCGGCTTTGGATTGCTTCGCTTCACACGCAAAGACCTACGCAGGGAGTCTATCGCATGGAAGGAAGCCTTGGCGCACCGACACGGCACGATATTCCGTGGCAGGACGAAGCCTGGTACGATGAAGTAGCACTCGATGCCGAGTTGCGCCGTGTGTTCGATATCTGCCACGGTTGCCGCCGCTGCTTCAATCTGTGTGACAGTTTCCCGATCCTGTTCGATGCTGTCGATGAAAGCCCGACCGAGGAGGTTGCAGACCTCTCTGTCCAGCAGCTCACCAGCGTCGTCGACGCCTGCACGCTCTGCGATATGTGTTTCATGACGAAGTGCCCCTATGTGCCGCCGCACAGCTTTGATCTCGATTTCCCGCACCTGATGCTGCGCCACCGCGCTGTGGAGCATCGCAAGGGCAGCACTCCGCTGGTTGATCGCGAGCTGGCCAAGATGGACCGTAACGGCAAGCTGGGTTCGGTGATGGCAGGTGCTGCCAACTGGGCAACCAAAGAGGGCAACGGCCTGACCCGTCCGGTGATGGAAATCGCGCTTGGCATTGATGCCCGCGCGCACGTGCCATCCTTCATGGATACACCGCTGATCAATCAAGCAGTGGCTATCATTCCACCGCCTAATCCCGATGGTCCGGGCTTTGGCAAAAAGGTGGCGATATATGCTGGCTGCCATGGCAATTTCAATGATGGCACGCCGGGGCTGGCACTGATCAAAGTGCTGACCCACAATGGCGTCAAAGTTCGGATCGAATACCCCGAATGCTGCGCCATGCCCAAGTTCGAGAATGGCGATCTGTCGGGCGTTTCCAGCGCGGCACAAAATATCTCGGCCCATTTTGCGCCGCTGGTTGAACAGGGCTGGGATATTGTCCCGCTCACCACCAGCTGCGCGCTGATGCTCAAGTTCGAATGGCCGCTGATTGAACCGGGCAATACGGCAGTGCAGGTGCTGGCCAAGCACACCTTTGATGTGTCCGAATATGTTGTTGCCTTGGCCAAGGAAAAAGGCCTCGCACCGGTCCCCGAAACGCCCACCAGCATTGCCGTCCACTTCGCTTGTCACGCCCGCGCGCAGAACATGGGGGCAAAGGCGATGGAGATGCTCAAGCTGATCCCCGGCGCCACACCGCAACTGACAGAGCGTTGTTCAGGCCATGGCGGCAAATGGGGGCTGTTTAAGAAGAACTTTGATCGCGCCGTGAAGGTCGGCAAGCCCGCTGCGCGCAATCTGGTGAAGAATGATCCTGATGTGATTGTCAGCGAATGTCCGCTCGCCGGACCGCACCTGAAACAGGTAATTGCGGCCAATGGCAGCACCCCGCCGGAACGGATCGGTCACCCGATCGAAGTTCTCGCCAAAGCATATGGATTGTAAATATCATGCCCCGCGACAAGCGCCATATCACCGCCGATGATATCATTCCGATGGAGCAGTATGATCTCATCCGCGCTGACAAGAAGCAGGAAGCGATCCTGCGCAAGAAGCTGACACGCGTTGCTGTTGGGCCGAATGCCACTGCCATTTTCGAGACTTGGGACTCAATGTGGCTGCAGATCCAGGAGATGTTGCGGATAGAAAAAGGCGGGGCAGCGCAACTTCCCGATGAACTTGCCGCATATGATCCGATGGTGCCTAAAGGCAGTGAGCTGACTGCGACGATCCTGTTTGAGGTGGCCGATCCCATCCGCCGCGACATCTTCCTGCGCTCGATTGGCGGGGTTGAGGATCACATTTCCATTCAAGTCGGCGGCGAGGTGCTCCGTGCGCGTCCGGAAGGTGATGTTGAACGCACCCGCGAAAGCGATGGCAAGGCCAGCGCGGTCCACTTCTTCCATTTCGATTTCACGCCCTCTGCTGTCGCCGCCTGGCGAAGTGGCGATGGGACGGCGATGCTGGTGATGGATCATCCCAGCTATGGCCATGCGGCATTAATCAGTGCTGACACTCGGAGCTATCTCGCGCAGGAGTGTTTTTAAGCGGCGCTGATTGCAATCAATTGGCTGGCGTGGGGGAACCGGCCCGCGCGAATCCGGCAGCCTCAAGGGCATCTCGCTGCGCTTTGTCCGGTTTCTTGTCTTTCGGATTGGGTTTTCTGATGATGACGCCAGTGCGGACTACGGTCTTGTTATTCCCCGCAGACATGGGCTGGTTGATGACGCCAAGGTCATAATTCTGAGCACCGAAATACTGCCCGCCCATATCTGCCCGCGCAACGCCAATGCCTGAACCTTGAGATTCGGTTGCACCGGCATTGGCCAGTTCTGAGGTCTCTGAGCCGAAACCACCGCCACCTGATCGCTTGACCCGTCCGGCAGAATCGACGCCACCCATTTTGCGACTGCCGAATTTCACTGCGTCAGCTTGTTGTAACTCAGCTCGCTGATTCTGCGACTTGATCTCGGCGCTGATCGCCTCACGGCTTTCGCCATCGGCAAATATGGCGATGCTCAGCGTCAACAGCACCGTGACCACTGCGAAGTGGCGGTACATTCTGGGTGGCACTTTGATCAGGCTGTCAACGCGGCTCATGGCAAAGGTCTATAGTCTGCTCCGAGTTAACCATCACAGAGGCACTATGGTTAAGGCCGGGTTGATGCAACGCTTGCGCATCAAGGCTGAACAGTGCGCTGAATTGGCATTTTTCTGTAAGCAATACCGACATAGCCGATATGCACCGGGACAGGATCGGCAGAATCCAGCCCTTTTGCCACAATGACAAATCTGTCAGATTTACCGACATTTCACACCTTGGGTTTAGCACAGTGGCAATTGTCCGAAATTCCGGATGCAACTGCCGCAGGTCCATGGTCCGACTTTTCAAACATTATATCCCGCACGCGGTGATCCTGCTGGGCCTGATTGACCTGGCTTTGCTGGCTCTCGCTGGAGAACTGGCTTGGCGCATTCGTGCCGGCCAGATCGGCATGGATATCGGTGCAACGGCTGATCGCTTTGATATGCTCGCAGGATTTGCCTGCATCATGATTACCGTAATGATTGCGGTGGGTGTCTATGGTGCGGAATCGCTGCGCTCGCTGCGCTATGCATCAGCGCGGCTGCTTGTGGCAATTTCACTGGGGGTTATTGCCCTGTCCTTTGCTGACTGGGTTATCGGCGGTGCCCATTTCTGGCGCTCAACGCTCGCCTACGCCATGGCCTTGTCGATCATTTTTCTGATCGCCAACCGGGTAATAGTCGGTGGCATTCTGGGTGCTCAGGCATTCCGCCGCCGTGTCCTCGTGCTGGGATCAGGCAACCGTGCGGACCGTTTGCGCAAGCTGGGTGACAAGGCCGAGGCCGGTTTTGTCATCGTTGGATATGTCGGCATGAGCGACAGCCAGCCGGTCGTCGAAGAAGCGATAAACCGTAGCGCTATTCACAATCTCAAGCGCTTTGTCGAAAACCTTGGCGTCAGTGAAGTGGTTCTCGCACTGGAAGAGCGTCGCAATTCTCTGCCTTTGCAGGATCTGCTGCGGATCAAGACCGCCGGTGTTCACGTCAACGATTTCTCCAGCTTTATCGAGCGAGAGACTGGCAGGGTCGATCTGGACACAGTCAATCCCTCCTGGCTGATCTTTTCCGATGGTTTCTCATCAGGCCGGGCGGTTTCCAGCGTTGCCAAGCGTGTGTTTGACGTGACAGCGAGCGCGGTTCTGCTTTTCCTTACTTTGCCGGTTATCGTGCTGTTTGCCTTGCTCGTGAAACTGGACAGCAAGGGGCCAGCCTTTTTTCGTCAGCAACGCGTTGGCCTGTTTGGTGAACCGTTCAATGTCATCAAGCTGCGTTCGATGCGCACTGATGCCGAAGCCGCTGGCGCACAGTGGGCGACCAAGGACGATCCCCGCACAACGCGTATCGGCCGGTTTATTCGCAAGGTGCGGATCGACGAATTGCCGCAGACCTGGAGCGTGCTCAAAGGCGAGATGAGCTTTGTTGGCCCGCGCCCGGAACGGCCTGAATTCGTTTCCGGACTTGAGGAAAAGCTGCCCTATTACGCCGAACGGCACATGGTAAAACCAGGCATCACTGGCTGGGCGCAGATCAATTATCCTTATGGTGCCTCAATCGAAGATTCACGCCACAAGCTGGAATATGACCTCTATTATGCCAAGAACTACACGCCCTTCCTAGATCTGCTGATCCTGCTGCAAACGCTTCGCGTCGTGCTGTGGCATGAGGGAGCACGGTGAAGTGGCGATGAACTTCTGGGACATTTTTGCCGGTATTACCCATCTTGCCGCTGCTTGCAGTGCCGCGACTCTGGCCGTGTGGCTGCTCGGAAGGCGCGAAAGGCTGGGAGATGCCGGGATGCCGTTGGCTATTGCCCTGGCTCTTTCTGCGAGCTGGGCAATCACTGTGGCTGCAACCAATAGTGAAAGTGCCGCTGCGGCATTGATCGAATCTGCTCGAAACCTCTCGCTGCTCTTTGTTGTCTGGCGGTTATTCCGGGTCGATGGCCGCCACGCGCTGATGAAACCAGTACGTCCGATGATCGCGGCACTTGCTGCTGTAGAGATAATTCAGGCAGCCATGATGGTTGTGTTACACCGCAAGCTAGCGGGTGTTTTCGCGCAGGACGCGGTCTTCATGATCTGCGTCAGCTTTCGCCTGATGCTTGTTACTGGCGGCCTGGTGCTGCTGCACAATCTGTTTAGCGGCGCATCGCAGCAGGCGCGGTTGGCCCTTCGCTGGCCGACAGCCGCGCTGGCCCTGATCTGGCTGTTCGACCTCAATCTCTACACCGTCGCCTATCTGGAACAGAGCTGGCCAGTCGGGCTTGCCGCACTGCGCGGGATTATTCTCGCCGTTGCGGTGGCCTTGCTCATCCCTGCTGTCGCCCAGCGACGCGATGAGCTGCACTTCAGTCCGTCACGTGCAGTAGCTTTTCAGTTTGTCTCTCTGACGGGTATCGTTTTTTACCTGGTCGGCATGGTGCTTCTGGCGCGCTGGATCAGCCTTGTTGGCGGTGACTATGCTCAATTGCTCCAGTTTGGGGTTCTGATTGTTGCTTCGACATTGGTGCTTCTGGCGCTGCCTTCCCGCCGGGTGCGTGGCTGGTTGAAGGTAACACTGGTCAAGCATCTGTTCCGGCACCGTTATGATTACCGCTCTGAATGGCTGCGCTTTGCCCAGACGATTGGCCGTGCGGGTGAGAATGCTCCACCGCTTGAAGAACGTGCAGTTCAGGCCATCGCCCAGATCACAGACAGCCCATCCGGTTTGCTGCTGACCCCTGGCGAGCATGGCGATCTGGTGCTGGCAGGGCGCTGGCAATGGCCGTCACCCGATGTGCCTGCATCAGCACTGGGATTTGAAGCCGTACGTTTTTTTGAGCAGACCGGGTACGTGGTCGAACTCGATGCTATGCGGGCAGGGAAGGCGGGCAGAGACTGGGCCGCGGCCATCCCGCAATGGCTTTTGGAGAAAACCCAAGCCTGGACGCTCGTGCCGTTACGGCACCATGAGCGTCTGGTCGGTCTGGTGGTGCTGGCGCGGCCACCGCATGTCCGCCAGCTTGATTGGGAGGATTTTGATCTGCTCCGCGTTGTTGGTCAGCAACTTGCCACAACATTGGCAGAACATGCCGGGCAGGATGCGCTGACTGAAGCATCGCGATTTGATGAGTTCAACCGCCGTATCGCTTTCGTGATGCATGACATCAAAAACCTCGCCAGCCAGCTGGGCCTGCTGGCCCGCAATGCCGAACATCATGCCGAAAACCCTGAATTCCGAGCCGATATGCTGGTGACGCTGCGCAATTCCGCGGACAAGCTCAACGCCCTGATTGCCCGGCTCTCGCGCTATCGGTCAGGTGGTTATGATGCCGTGAGCGAATTTGATGTGGGCGAACTGATCAGTCAGGTGGCGGCGCAATTTTCCAGTAATCATCAGGTCGTGATTACGGAAAATGAGGGTGGCGTTATTATCGCCAACCGCGAAGCCCTGGAACAAGCGCTGATCCATATTGTGCAAAACGCGGTTGATGCCAGTGAACCCAGTGCCAATGGCAAGGGCACAACACCCGTATTCCTCAGCCAGACAGGGAACGGCTTGCAGGTGCGCATCGAAATCGTCGATTCAGGTGCGGGCATGACTCCCGAATTCGTCCGCTCGAGACTGTTCAAGCCCTTTGCCTCATCGAAGCAAGGTGGTTTTGGCATCGGTGCATTCGAAGCACGTGAACTGATCCGCACGATGAAGGGGCGTCTTGATGTCGAAAGCCGTGAAGGCCTTGGCACGCGGTTTATCATCCACCTGCCGCTATCGAGCGCGGCGGGTCTAATTACAACCTATAAACAGAAGAGCCACAGGGCCGCATGAATATCGAGGGTAAACCCAAACTGCTTGTCGTTGAGGACGATGCCGGGCTGCAGGCCCAGCTGAAATGGGCCTATGACGATTTTGAAGTGATCATCGCCGGTGATCGTGAATCGGCATTGACCGCGCTGCGCGTCCATGCGCCGCCGGTGGTCACGCTTGATCTTGGCCTGCCACCTGATCCCGATGGCACCAGCGAAGGCTTTGCCGTGCTCGATGAGATCATGGCGCTGAAGCCTGATACCAAGGTAATCGTCGCATCAGGCCACGGCGCGCGGGAAAGCGCGTTGCAGGCGATTGCGCGCGGAGCCTATGATTTCTATCAGAAGCCGGTCGATATCGACGCCATCGGCCTGATCGTGCGCCGGGCATATCAACTGCATCTGATCGAAACGGAAAACCGGGTGCTGGCCGCACGTGCAGGCGATGACAACCGCGTGCTGGGCAAACTTATCACCGCCGCCCCCGAGATGGTCCGCGTTGCCCGCACGATCGAGCGTGTCGCCAACACCAATGTCTCAGTCATGCTGCTGGGAGCCAGCGGCACCGGCAAGGAACTGCTGGCGCGCGGTCTGCACGATGCCAGCACCCGCGCACGCGGGGCATTCGTGGCGCTTAACTGCGCGGCGATTCCCGAAAACCTGCTTGAAAGCGAGCTGTTTGGCCATGAGAAAGGGGCTTTTACCGGCGCGATCAAGACCACCGAGGGCAAGATCGAGCAGGCCGGTGGCGGCACACTGTTTCTGGATGAAGTGGGCGACATTCCCTTGCAGTTGCAGGTCAAACTGCTGCGCTTTTTACAGGAGCGGGTGATCGAGCGCGTTGGTGGCCGCAATTCCATCCCAGTCGACACCCGGATCGTTTGCGCCACGCACCAGAATCTCGAAACGATGATCGCTGAAGGGCGTTTTCGTGAGGATCTTTATTACCGGCTTGCCGAAATCCCGGTGAAGATCCCGAGCCTTGCCGAACGGCCGGGCGATGCGACGCTGCTGGCCAAGGCCTTTCTCAGCCGTTTTGCCAAGGAGATGAACCCGCAGGTCAAGGGCTTCGCATCCGATGCTCTGGCCGCTATCGATGGCTGGCAATGGCCAGGCAATGTCCGTGAACTGGAAAACCGTGTGAAGCGTGCGGTGATCATGGCCGACGGCAAGCTGGTGGCCGCTGGTGATCTTGATCTTGCTGATCCCGATATCGAAACCACACAGGCGCTCAACCTCAAGAGCGCGCGTGAGGTGACGGATCGCAAGATCATCCGCCATGCTCTGGCGCGCAGTGAGGGCAATATTTCCAGCACTGCCAAGATGCTGGGGATCAGCCGGCCGACTTTGTACGATCTGCTCAAGCAGTATGATCTTCATGCCTGAGCTGCGGCCCGGGTTTATTGGCGCGGCACTGATAGTGCTCGCTCTCGCCGCCGCAGGTCCGGGTGGGGCTGACGATTCGCGCGCCTCCGTGGAACTTGCCAAGGCGAAGGCAGCACTCTCCCGAGGGGATGGCATTGCCGCCGAAATCGCCCTCAAGCAAGCAGCTCAGGCAGGGGCGGCGAAGAATGCCCTTGCCGCCGACATGGGGGAGGCGCTGCTCGATCAGGGAAAGCTTGAAAAAGCACGCGAATGGCTGGGTCCAGCCGACTTCGCTCCCGCAGAGGCGCTGCACGGCATGCGGATGCTCGCCTTGCTGGAGACAAAACAGGGCAATTTGATCGGCGCTGGCAAGGCTCTGGATCGGGCGCTGGCGCTTGATCCGAAAAACCCCGATGTCTGGGTCGATATTGCCGAACTGCGCTATCGGGGCGGCGAGCAGCTGGAATCGATTGATGCTGCAGAACGGGCGCACGCGCTTGATCCGGGTAATGTGCGGGCGTTGCAATTCCGTGGTCTGCTGGTGCGGGATCAGTTCGGCCCTGCCGCTGCGCTGCCATGGTTTGAGGCGGCTTTGCTGCGTTCGCCCAATGATGGCGCTTTGCTGGGTGATTATGCGGCAACTCTTGGTGAGCTGGGTCAGGCCCGCAAGATGCTGACCGTGACGCGCAAGATGCTTGAACTGGGAACGGATAATCCGCGTGCCTATTTCTTGCAGGCGGTGCTCGCGGCAAGAGCCGGTAATAATTCGCTGGCCCGCGCCATGCTCAATCACATCGGTGATGACATGCAGAGTGTTCCGGCGGCATTGCTGTTGGCTGGTGTGCTTGATTTGCAAGCGGGCAATAGCAATCTGGCGCTGGATGAACTTGATCGTCTGGTAAAACTTCAGCCACAGAACGAAACGGCCCAACTGCTGCTGGCGAGAGTGCTTTATGCGGCGGGGAAACAGCCGCAACTGATTGATCGTTTTGCCGCCATGGCAGCACGCGACGGCGCTTCGCCCTATCTCCTGACGCTGGTGGGCAGGGCGCTGGAAGACACGGGGAAGCGTGATGCTGCGGCAGAACTGTTGGACCGTGCCTCGGGTGTTAGCACAGCCGGTCTGCTGCCGGTGCTGGATAGTGATAATGGCGATGCCGCTGGCCGTTACCGTGGATCGCCGCGCAATGTTGATTTCGCCGCCGCTCAGGTTCGCTTATTGCTGGCCTCCGGACGGGCCGGTGAAGCGGTGAGCGCTGCCGAGCGCCTCCGTGAGGTTCGTACAGGCTTGGCTCCTGCGCAAGCACTGGCAGGGGATGCGCAATATGCTGCAGGCCAATATGACGCAGCATTTGATCGCTATAGGCAGTCAGCCAAGGTGCGATTTGACGATGCTCTGCTTTCGCGCATGGTGCTGTCGGCAACGCGAAGCGGCAGACGCGATGTCGCGGCAAATCTGGTTTCATCCTATCTTGCCAGCCATCCGCAAAGCCGGGTGGCGACGCGTCTGGCAGCGGACTATGCAGCTTCGCTCGGTGACTGGGGACGAGCCCGATCACTGCTTGAACATTTGCAGGCTACTGGCAGCCAGCGTGATGCACGCTTACTCGCAGACCTTGCCTTCGCGCAGCTGCGCAGCGGTGATTCTGCGGCGGCAGATCAGACCGCCAAAATGGCATGGAATATCCAGCGGTCCAGTCCCATCGTCGCTCAGGCCTGGGCTATGGCGCTGGCTGCACGCAAACAGCAAGGCCCACTGGCCGATGTCCTGTCACAGCGCGCCAAGGCCGCTGCTGCCCGATAATCAGACTGCGGCTGCGCGGTAATCAGTCAGCAGCTTCGCGGCGATTGTGGCGAACTGACCACCACAAGGACAGGCCGATCAGAACAGCTCCGATTAGACCCGTGATCGTTTCGGGAATATGGAACTTGGCCGAAAACAGCATGATCGCGCCCAAGGCGATAATCGCCCAGAACGCCCCGTGCTCAAGATAGCGATATTCTGCCAGCGTGCCTTTCTTGACCAGCATGATGGTCATCGAACGCACGAACATGGCACCGATGCTGAGGCCCAGCGCAATGACTACCATGTTGTTTGACAAGGCAAATGCTCCGATCACGCCGTCAAAACTGAACGAGGCATCGAGCACGTTCAGATAGAGAAAACCGCCAAGCCCTGATCGCAAGATAGCGCCTGAGGCTTTTTGCGCCGCTTCGCGCATCTCAAGGATCGTGCCGACGGCTTCAACCGCGATGAAGCTGACAAGCCCCATGGTGCCCGCGACAATGAAAGTCAGCGCGTCTGCGGGGGACAGCAGCAACGATATGCCATAGATCACCACCAGCAGCAGGCCGATCTCCATCGCCTTGATGTTTGAAAAGCTGCTGAGGCCGCGTTCAAGCCAACCGATCCAGTGAACTTCCTTATCAGCATCGAAGAAAAAACTGAGGCCAACCATCGCCAGAAATGCTCCGCCAAACCCGGCGATACCGATATGGGCACTGCTGACAATTTCTTCATAACGGTGCGGATCATTGAGCGAGAGGTTGATCGCGTCCACAGGCCCGAGACCGGCTGCGATGGCGACAATGGCCAGCGGAAAAACGATGCGCATCCCGAACACAGCAATGACCATGCCCCAGGTCAGGAATCGGCGCTGCCAGATATCATCCATGCCATCGAGCACAGAAGCGTTGACCACGGCGTTATCGAACGACAGCGACACTTCGAGAATCGCCAGCACAAACACGATCCACAGCAGTGAAAGCATGCCGGAGACAGTGCCGTGGAGCTGCCACCCGTAAGCTGCCGCAAGGATGAGGCAGGCAATGGTGAACAGAATTGAACCTTTGTAAAAACGCAGCAATGTGGCCTCTGAATCTGTAAGAGTTCGAAGAATTTCGGCTTTGTGGACGCCTATTTGGGCTGATAGGTCTGATCAATGCCGGGGAAGCTGCGCGCACGCACTTCGGTTGCATAACGCTCTACCGCACCTGAAATGGTCTCGGCGATTTCCTCGTAGCGCTTCACAAAGCGCGGGACACGCTCGAACATGCCTAGCATATCTTCTGTGACAAGCACCTGACCATCGCATTGCGCCGAGGCACCGATGCCGATGGTCGGGATTTCGAGGGTCTTGGTCAGGGTAATCGCAATCGGTTCGATAACACCTTCGATCACCACGGCGAATGCCCCGGCCGATTGCACCGCCTGACCATCTGAAATGATCTTTTCATGCTCTTGCTGCGAGCGCCCACGTGCATTGTAGCCACCTAGCGTGTTGACCGCTTGCGGGGTGAGCCCAACATGCGCCATCACCGGAATACCGCGCGCGGAGAGAAAGGCGATCGTTTCCGCCATGGCTACGCCGCCTTCAAGCTTGACTGCCGCACAGCCGGTTTCAGCAAGAATTCGGCTGGCCGAGGCGAAAGCCTGCTGCGGAGAGGTTTCGTAGCTTCCGAACGGCATGTCGACCACCACCACGCTATGATAGCTGCCACGCACAACTGCGGCGCCATGCGCGCACATCATGTCTAGCGTGACCTGAAGCGAGGACGGCAACCCGTAGATCACCTGGCCCAGACTGTCTCCAACCAGCAGCAGGTCGCAGTGCGGATCAAGCAGCTGAGCCTGGCGTGCGGTATAAGCCGTGAGCATGACTAGAGGCTGCTCGGTCTTGCCCTTGAACTTGCGCCTTTGGATCGCGGGCACGGTCAGCCGTTTCATTGGCGCTGGCATCGGATTGGCGCGGCTGGTGCCGGTATCGAGCTGGAAGGTCGAAGACATGAGGGCACATCTAGCTGCAGAATCCTCGCTGGGGAAGGCTTGGCAGTTACCCCTTGCCAATGCAGGCTTTGCCGCTAGCTTCCCCAGCATTGTAATCCTGCGGGCAAGGCGCTTCATGTGCCGCCTGCACGAGCTAGGGGAACCGCATGTTCGGTCGTGTCAAATCGCTCGACGCCATTCTGGCGACAGCAGAAAAGAAATCGCTTCATCGTTCGCTAGGAGCCTTCCAGCTGACCATGCTGGGCGTGGGTGCCATCATTGGCACGGGTATCTTCGTGCTGACCGCAGAAGCAGCTCAAAAGGCCGGTCCGGGCATGATGATCAGCTTCATCATCGCCGGCTTTGTCTGCGCTGTTGCCGCGCTGTGTTATGCCGAAATGGCCTCGATGGTTCCGGTTTCGGGATCGGCCTACACCTACAGCTATGCGGTTATGGGTGAGACGGTGGCCTGGATGGTCGGTTGGGCACTGGTGCTGGAATATGCGGTTGCGGCAGGAGCGGTTTCGGTCGGCTGGTCAGGCTATTTTGTCGGCTTGTTGCGAGAATATCTGGGGGTTTCGCTGCCACCCGCACTGGTTAATGCCAATGCCCTGATAGCCGAAATCAAGCTCGCCTTCGGTGCTGCGCCATCGGCCGAACTGACCTCTGCACTGCAGGTCGGCGGCTATATCAATTTGCCAGCCTTTATCATCGCTCTATTGGTAACCTGGCTGCTGGTGATTGGCACGCGGGAAAGCGCAATGGTCAACGCGGTATTGGTGGTGGTCAAGATCACCGCACTTACGGCTTTCGTCATACTCGCGGTTCCGGTGATGCAATCGACCAATTTTGAACCCTTCGCCCCGCTTGGATTCGGAGGTATTTCGGCTGCGGCGGCCTCGATCTTCTTTGCCTATGTCGGGTTTGATGCCGTCTCTACCGCAGCCGAGGAAACCAAAAATCCGCAACGCAATATGCCGATCGGCCTGATCGGCAGTCTGGCGATCTGCACCGTGTTCTATCTGCTCGTCGCCGCCGGGGTTATCGGCACCGTGGGCGCGCAGCCTGTTCTTGATGCCGCGGGCAAAGGGATTGCTCCCGGCGATGCCACGGCCATGGCTGCGGCCTGTGCCGATATCGGCAGCCAAGCCCTCGTCTGTTCGAAGGAAGCGCTCGCTTGGACGTTGCGTGAAATCGGCTGGCAGCAGATCGGTAATCTTGTCGGACTTGCGGCAGGCCTTGCCCTGCCATCGGTGGTGCTGATGATGATGTTCGGCCAGACCCGCATCTTTTTCGTCATGAGCCGCGATGGCCTGCTGCCTGAGGCGCTGAGCAAAATTCACCCCAAGTATCATACACCCCATGTGGTGACGATCATCACCGGCATTGTCGTTGCGATCTTCGCTGCGCTGTTCCCGGTGGGTGCCTTGGCCGATATTTCGAATTCTGGCACGCTATTCGCGTTCGCCATGGTCGCGGTGGCGGTGATGGTGCTCAGGCGCACCGATCCCAGCAGACATCGGCCGTTCCGCACACCGGCTGTGATGCTGGTTGCGCCGCTGGCGATCCTTGGCTGTCTCTATCTGTTTTTCAGCCTTGATTGGTACACTCTGAGGCTGTTCGTAGGCTGGGCAATTTTGGGCCTCTTGATCTATTACCTCTACAGCCGCCACCACAGCCATGTTGGTCGCGGACTGGTCGAAGTGCATGAGGATGATGCTGATATCCCGCCGCAGCCGGTGGCTCCGTTGCCGGGGGATATTAAACTCGACTGATCGGCTTGATGCAGAGCAAGGGAGGGGCAGTCCGTTCGGGCGGCCCTTTTCCATTTGCGCGGGCGGCAAAGTGCATAGGTTACTTTTCATCGGGTTCATTACGTAAGCGCCAGGGATTTCCCGTAGCGTTCAGAAAAGTCGATATTTCACAGATTAATAGATCATACCCTGATGATCGAATCGGCCTCACCAGAATCTGCTCACCCGATGGGCAGGCGAACCACAAGCCGCCTGCGCCTGCGGTTGCCAGCTCAATTGATAACGGTGAAGGGCACTTTCTCGGCCATCCTGATTGATCTCTCCTATTTTGGCGGAAGAGTTCTAACCAGCTGTCCGCCGATGCCAGGCACCGAGGCCTTGCTAAAATGGGATATTTTTGAAGGATTCGGGCATGTCGTCTGGTCTGGGCGCGAGAGCCTAGGTCTGAATTTTTTTGAGCCGATCACCGCAAAAATGCTGCTGGCAACCCGGGATAAAGACGATGTGTCTCATCTTCCGCCCGAATGGGAAATAAACCGCAGCGCAGCGCGCAATTGGGTTTCCGGTCAATAAGCTGCCCAGAATCTGATCAATATGCCTGGTGACCCCTACGGGAATCGAACCCGTGTTTCAGCCGTGAGAGGGCCGCGTCCTAACCGCTAGACGAAGGGGCCAGTGTGGCGCTGATTTCATCCCCCGCTGATGGAGAGATGGTGACCCCAACGGGAATCGAACCCGTGTTTCAGCCGTGAAAGGGCCGCGTCCTAACCGCTAGACGATGGGGCCAGATCAGCGTGAGCTGTTTGGCAATCTTATCCGGCTCTCACCGAAGTCAGGGCCGCGCAATTAGGGGGAGAGGCGGCATGGGTCAAGCCCTCTGTTTAACCGAAAGTATCAGTCCGCCCAGGCAGCATCCTCAAGATGGAGTTCGGCTTGCGGTCGGCTGGCCCAATCATCAATTTTTGCTCGGCCAACCAGCCACAATTTCCGGTCTTTGGCACCATGCAACAAGGCCTGCCCCATGTCGCTTGTCGCGGCGCGAAAGGCGATGGCCTTGAAGCTGCCGCCATCATCGCCGCGCGCGATCAGCCGGACATGATCGGCGCCAACGATATCGGCCTTGACCAAACGCACCGGCCCGACCGCGACTTTTGGCGCAGGCCAGCCCATGCCAAACGGACCAGCGCTCTCCATCGAATCGACCAGTTCAGGCGTCAGACCGCGCGGCGCGATGCTCAAGTCAATCGTCAGGCTCTTGCCTGTCATAGCGGAGAGCACCTCTGCCCCCAGCCGCTCATCGAGCCAGTCGGCGAGCGCTGAAAGCTGACCCGGTGCAATCGTCAGCCCTGCGGCCATGGCGTGTCCGCCGCCAGCGATCAGTAGCCCACGATCTTTGGCGGCAATAATCGCTGCCCCAAGATCGACCCCGGTGATCGACCGCCCCGATCCTTTGCCATTGCCGTTTTCATCGGCATCAAGCGCAATAACCAAGGTGGGCTTACCGGTCTTTTCCTTGATGCGGCCAGCGACGATGCCGATCACACCGGGATGCCAGCCTGCACCCGAAAGCACCATCACCGCACGGTTGTGCTGGCCTGCGATCTGGCTTTCGGCGGCTTCCTGAACCACTGATTCAATGCCGCGTCGCTCTTCATTCAGTAACGAAAGCTGCGCGGCGATGGCGCGGGCTTCATCCACATCTTCAGTAGTGAGCAGCCGCACACCCAGCGTTGATTCGCCGACGCGGCCACCGGCATTGACCCTTGGCCCCAGGGCAAAGCCCAGATCGCTGCAACTTGGCGCGCGGGATAATCTGCTGGTATCGATCAGGGCTGCCATGCCGATATTCTCGCGCCGGGCCATAACCTTCAGCCCTTGCGCCACCATTGCCCGGTTAAGCCCATGCAGTGCGGCAACATCAGCCACGGTGCCCAGCGCCACCAGATCGAGCAGAGAGAACAGATCGGGCTCCTCGCGGCTTGCGAAAAAGCCACGTTCCCGCAGCACTCGCAGCGTCGCCACGGCCAGAAGGAAAGCAACGCCGACGGCTGCCAGATGGCCATGACTGGCGGCAAGATCGTTCTCATCCAGCCGGTTTGGGTTCACCAGTGCCAAGGTTCGGGGCAGATCGGCGGAACATTTATGATGGTCGACAACGATGACATCCACGCCAGCATCGCTCGCCATAGCCAGTGCCTCATGCGCCATGGCACCGCAATCGACGGTAACGATCAGGCTGCTGCCATCACGCCCGATGCGCAGCAGTGCCTCTCCTGATGGGCCATAGCCTTCGAGCAAGCGGTCAGGGATGTAATAGCGCGCTTCAAGCCCCAATTCGCGCAGCAAGCGGATCAGCAGTGCCGCACTGGTGGCACCATCGACATCGTAATCACCATAGACCGTGACCGTCTCATTGCCGATCACCGCCTGAACAAGCCGTTCAGCAGCGACATCCATGTCACGGAACTCCGATGGATCGGGCAAAAATCCTCGGAGCGAAGGTGTGCGATGCCGTTCAAGATCATCTCGCGGCACCCCGCGCGCGAGCAGTAGTTGCGCCACCAGATCATCGCTCAGACCGGCTGTGCCATCGCTCAAATCCATGTTTCCGGCACGCCAGCGCCAAGATTTGCCCGATAGTGAGCAGTCTATTCCGAAAAGCGAGGGTGCGGGTGATGTCATAGGCTTTGGCTAGACAATCACAGGTGACGCGGGAAGGGGTCATGGCCCATAATTCGACTTTTGAAGCGCAATGTCGGTAATTGACAATCAACTGTAACAGGTTTGTTCTTTAGTCAGGTTGCCTAGGTCACAGACTCAGGGAAGGACTCGGCTATGAATGCGCGTCACTATACCTTTACGGCACTGGGAATTGCCGGTGTTGCGACACTGATTGCGCTACCGCTTTTTGCCCAAAGTAAACCTGCGAGCGGGCCTGTGGCGCGCTATGATATGCGAGTGGGCACTGTCACCGGAGCAGGTGCCATGGGGCGAGGTATGGGCGGTGCGATGAGCATGATGATGGGCGGCGGCGGCAACAATGTGCAGCACGAACTATATCTGCGCCTCGGCTCGACGCAGCCGTCTGCCAAAGGCTCGCCCAAAGCCGATCATTTCATGCCGCCAGTGGCAAAACTCGGCAAATCGGTGCCCCTGTTGACCCCGCAGATCGAAAAGACCGTTGACGAAATGCCGATGGGGGAAAAGCCCAAAGGCCGGATGCTGATCTTCTGGGGCTGCGGGGAGCATGCGCCAAAGGGACAGCCCATTGTGCTGGATTTCGCCAAGCTCGCTGCGGGACAAATGCCTCCGGGAATGTGGAGCTCCACGGTTTTGCGCGATTGGGGCCCAACGCTTGCCAATAGCAAGAGCTTTGGCCGGTGGCCCAATGAAGATGCCATGGGCGGCAACAAGGCGATCAAGAGCGATTCCTCACTGATTGGTCCGCACCGGATTGCGGGCAATTATTCGCCCGAAATCGCCTTCTCGCTTACCAAGGATTATATGGGGCCGCTTAATGTCTCCACTGGATCGACACCGGGGGGTGGATCGCTACTGCGCTGGAATGCGGTTGGCGGCGCAACAGGCTATTACGCCACGCTGTTTGGCGGAAAAGGTGGCCCCGGCGGCGGCATGGGCGATATGGTGATGTGGTCCAGCAGCGCCTCCCGCCAGTTTGGCGGCGGTCTCAGTGACTGGATATCACCTGCGCAAGTCGCGACGCTGGTTGGCAACAAAACAGTCATGCCCGCATCGCAGACCACCTGCATCGTCCCGGCTGAGGTCCGTGCGGCCACGGAATTTCGCTTCGGCATGTTGACGGCCTTTGGTCCGGAAGAAAACTTTGCATACCCCGCGCGGCCAGCCGATCCTAAACTCGCTTGGCACCTGCAGTGGACCGCCCGGGTTCGCCACCGTTCAAACACCAGCTGGATGGACATGCCGGGAATGCCATCGGGCGCTTATGGCCAGAGCCCTGGCAATCCTCAACAACGGCCTGCCTGCCGCCCACGAGGGCTTGGTGGCATGATGGGTGGCGTTCTTGGTGGATCCGGCTGTTAGCAAACCACTCGCCATTGTCTGGCACAGCCGAACCGGTGCGAGCGAGGCTATAGCAAAGGCTGCTGCTGAAGGGGCGGGGGATACAGCCCTGCTGGTGTCGGCGGGTGAATGTTCGCCTGAATTATTGCTCAGTGCAGGAGCTTATCTGTTCGTTTGCCCGGAAAATCTGGGCGCGCTCAGTGGAACCATGAAGGAGATGTTTGACCTTTGCTACTATCCGTTGCTCGGCCAGATAGAAGGCCGTGCCTATGCAACTGCTATTGCCGCAGGATCGGCAGGACAAGGTGCAGAGGCGCAGATTGATCGGATCGTAACCGGTTGGAGATTACGGCGCGTTGCCCCGTCGCTCATTGTCAATCTCGATGCACAAACGGCTGAAGCCATTGCCATGCCTAAGCTATTGACACAGGCTGCGCTTGCACCTTGCATAAATCTGGGCAAAGCATTGGCGGAAGGTATAACTTTAGGTATCTTCTGATAGATACTTCCATAACGGGCATATCTTCCTCGCAGGGACTCGACGCCGTTGGAAAATCAGACAAATCTGTTGAGCATAAGCATGGCCGGTACAGGGGGGCAAATCCGTTTGCCGATAATGTGATCAACAAGACAGGTTCCACTTCCACAGCTGTGTCATTGCACTTCGCTCCCGGGCACAGGCCGGATGCTGCAGCCGTTCTGCGCGTGGCCTCGCTTCCGGCCGAAAACACTACTTTCACAGTAAGCCACCGGCCGAAAGATGATGAAGGTTGGCTGGAAATTCTCGCCATGGGTCTGACGTACGATATCACTGGTCTCGCACCGGGCTTGCCAGCATCCACTGTCAACTCAGAGCATTTGTTTGGCCTTGATAGTTCTGTTCTTGAGCCACCATCCGAAGCACTCCGACTAGTCCCTGGCCCGCATCTTGTCGCAGGTAGCACCCTGCTTCCGGTTGTGCGGATTCTGGCAGGTCTTGGCGCTGAACTGGCCAGACTGCCCGGTTTGCGCGCCGTCGGCTGGGAACCGGCGCGTAGCATGATGGCTCCAGCCTATTACATGAGCTCGGTGCGTGCCTGGCTGGCGGGTGGTGTCTTTCCCTCGCTGGGTTTGACTGCGCTATCCCGCCGTGCAGACAATGTCATGCAAAGCGAAGGGCTTAAGCTTTTTACCGGTTATGAAATCCTGCTGGAACCAATATCTGGCGAAACAGCGATAGATGAAGCGAAATTGGCGGCGCGGGTTATCAATCAAATTATCCAGGCAGGGCTTGCCGAAGTCAGCAATGTTCAGGACGCGCAGGGTCGCAAGATCAGTGCCGAATTTAACGCCGAGCGAAACCTGCTTCGTGTATGGCGAAAGGGCTGAGCGGCGGCGGCGTCTCCGGTAATCTGTTCTTTTCTGAACCTGCTGCGCTTCATGCGTCCGACTCCTTGCGTGTCGGACTCTACTCATTTCTGGTCACATTTCAGGGGAGCACGTCACCCGCGTAGGTCAAATCGATGAGCATTGGGCCAATGCCTGCGCAGCCGATCCGGATCGGGCGGGAATCGAGGCACTTTTCCGCCTCCAACTGCTCCAGCAAGCCCTGCGCAAGCTCTTGCTCGATCCGCGCGGACGGCCAGTTTCATTGAACCGCAGCGATCCGGCTCACCAGGAGGCTGAATTCCATGAGCTTGATGCCATGGCAGAATTGCTATGGGCGGAAAGCGTTGGCAATCAGGCGGTGAAGGAAGCCGTTCTGTCTGATAACTCAGACTTCGCCACCTGATATTCCGCCGCCAGACGGTCCACCCTGTCCGCAACAGATTCCACAGCGTGTACCGCGCCAATCCCCTGGCCGCAGCCCCAGATATCCTTCCAGGCCTTGGCTTCGCTGTTGCCGCCCGACCCGAAGTTCATCTTGCTGGGATCGCTTGTCGCCAGATTATCGGGATCAAGCCCGGCGTTGATGATCGACGGGCGCAGATAATTGCCGTGAATCCCGGTGAAAAGGTTAGTATAAACGATGTCATCGGCATCGCCTTCGACGATGGCCTGCTTGTAAGCGTCCACCGCATTGGCCTCTTTCGTGGCGATCCATGGGCTGCCGATATAGGCAAAATCAGCTCCCAGCGCTTGTGCCGCCAGAATTGATCGACCGCAGGCGATAGCACCAGACAATGCCACCAGTCCGGTGAACCACTCCCGGATTTCCTGCATTAGCGCGAAGGGTGAGAGTGTTCCGGCATGGCCACCCGCGCCGGTCGCCACCGGGATCAGTCCGTCAGCGCCTTTTTCAATCGCCTTGCGAGCGAAGCGATCGTCAATCACATCGTGCAGCACAATCCCGCCCCAGCCATGCACTGCCTCGTTTACGTCCACCCGCGCCCCCAGTGAGGTGATAACCAGTGGCACCGCCCATTTACGGCAAGCTTCCATGTCCTGCTCAAGCCGGTTGTTGGTTTTGTGGACGATATGATTGACGCCATAGGGCGCTGCCGGGCGATCAGGATTATCGCGGTTATGCGCTGCCAGTTCTTCGGTGATCTGATGCAGCCATTCATCAAGCTGGCTGGCCGGACGGGCATTCAAGCCGGGGAAGGTGCCGACAACCCCTGCCTTGCACTGGGCAATGACCAGTTCTGGCCCAGAAATAATGAACATGGGCGAGCCGATTACAGGCAGGCGAAGGCGATCAAAGGGTGCGGGTAAGCTCATGGGTTATTGCGATAGACATGGTCAGGAGTACTGTCGAGAGAGCAGTCATTCCTGTGCATCTTGCGGCAATCGCTATGGCGATCAGCTTGGCTCTGGAGAGTGACTGGCTGTGCAACTGTTCAAATCGCATTGCCTTTGTCCCGGCCTTGCCCGATGGCATCAGCAACAAAATTGCGGAGACACTGAAAAATGAGCACCCCCACACTCGATTGCTCCGATCTTGATAACTACATCGGCAAGCCGATGCAGCCCGCGCGGATGGTGGAAGCCGTCGCCAACACCGATATCCGCCGATGGGCGCAGGCGATGCATTATCCCAACCGGCTGCACTATGATGGCGCCTATGCGCTGGAGAGCCGCTTCGGTCAGTTGATCGCCCCGCAAAGTTTCCCGGTAACGATGGATGACGGGCATGGCTCTGCCCCATCGTGCATCGGCTTGATCCCCAATTCGCATATGCTGTTCGGCGGCGATGAATGGTGGTTCTATGGTGCGAGCATTCGGGCTGGCGACCGCATCTGGAACGAACGCATCCCGTTTGACTATACGATCAAGAACACCTCATCGTTCGGCCCGACCTGTTTCCAGCGCGGCGATAACTTCTATTACAACCAGCATGGCGATCTGATCGCCAAACAGCGTTCAACCTCGATCCGCTATAACCAGTCCGCTGGCGAAGCAAGTATGTCGGGCGATCAGTCTGGTGCTGACGATCCGGTGTGGAGCGATGACGATCTGGAATCGCTGGAAGACCGCAAGTTCAAGTGGATCGAAATGCTCCACGAACTTGGCCACAAACCGCGTTACTGGGACTCTGTAACCGTGGGTGACGAGCTTCCCGAACGCGTATTCGGGCCCCATTCGATTGTCAGCTTTGCGACTGAATGGCGCAGCTACACCTTCACCCAGTGGGGCGGCGCACATCGCCGTACCGACCTTGATATGGCTGAGCTTGGCTTTACCGGTCCGATGGCCGGGCCAGAGCAGGATCCGACTATCGAGCGCATCAATCCCGAGCAGACCGATGGTGCTTATATCGGCCCGTCGCGCGGGCACTTGTTCCCGCGCTGGGCGCGGTTTATCGGTATGCCGCGTGGTTATGGTTATGGCGCTTCGATGGGCGCATGGATCAGCGATTACTTTGGCGGCTGGGCAGGGGAATGGGGCTTTATCCGCCACTCCAACTGCAATTACCGTAGCCCGGCGCTGACCGGTGACATTACCATCCAGACCGGCAAGATCACCGGCAAGCTGATCGAAGATGGCCGTCATCTGGTTCAGATCGAAATGCGCATGACCAATCAGGCGGGCGCGGTTCTGGCGACCGCCAAGGCTGAAATCGAACTGCCGAAGATGCCTGATTGATCGGCTGAATACTATATACCGGAGCATAGTGCATGGCCGCCGATACCTTTGATTGTTCGGATATCGATCAGTACCTCGGCAAGCCGATGGACCAGTCATTCCTGCGGGAACCCATCGCGGGCAATGATATCCGGCGCTGGGTTCATGCCATGCACTATCCCAACCTGCTGCATTTTGATCCGGCCTGTGCCGCAGCCAGTCGTTGGGGCAAACTGGTTGCGCCGCAGAGTTTCGCCATCGCCACCGATGATGGTCACGGTGCTGGCCCGGCCTGCATGGGCAAGATTCCGGAATCGCACTTGCTGTTTGGTGGTGACGAATGGTGGTTCTATGGCCCGCGCATCCAATCAGGCGATTTTATCCGCAACGAGCGCGTGCCGTTTGACTATGTCGTGAAGGAAACCGGCTTCGGACCGACCTGCTTCCAGCGCGGCGACAACAATTACGTCAACCAGAACGACGAGGCGATTGCCAAGCAACGCTCCACGGCGATCCGCTACCGTGCCTCGGCAGGCGGCAACAGCGTCAAACCCGAAGAATTCGACGAGCCTGAATGGTCCGACGAGGACATGGACGTTTTTGATCAGCGCCGTTTCCAGTGGGTCAGGATGCTGCGCGATCTTGGCCACAAGGAACGCTGGTGGGACGATGTCAACATCGGCGAGCAACTGACCGAGCGGCTGTTCGGTCCGCACTCGGTTGCCAGCTTCACCACTGAATGGCGTGCCTATCTGGTGAATAACTGGGGCACGATGGACCTGCGCAAAAACGATCTTGAGGCCTTGGGCTTTACCCGGGAAATGGCGGGGTTTGAAAATGATCCCGATATGCTTCTCGACAACACGTTCCTCACCGATGGTGCCTATTACGGACCATCACGTGGGCACTTGTTTCCGCGCTATGCCCGCCGCATCGGGATGCCGCGTGGTTATGGCTATGGTGCCTCGATGGGCTCGTGGGTGACAGATTTCCTTGCCGGCTGGGCGGGTGAACACGGCATGGTCGTCCATTCCACCGCCAACTATCGCGGCCCGGCACTGACCGGCGACGTCACGATCCAGACTGCCGAGGTCGTCGACAAGCTGGTTGATGCAGACGGTCGCCACCTTGTTCAGGTCAAGCACCTGATGGAAAACCAGCGCGGCGTGAAGATGTGCACCGGCACGGCGGAAATCTGGCTGCCGAAGAAGGCAAACTGATGTCCGGCGCTCTTGCTGGGCGGGTGGCGATCATTACCGGGGCAGGGCAGGGCGTGGGGCGCGGGATCGCCTTGGCACTCGCCCGCGAAGGCGCCAAAGTGGCCGTCGTCGGCCGCACGCTTGAAAAATGCGAGCGGACTGCCGCCGTGATCGCCGCTGCAGGCGGCACGGCCATCGCGCTCGCCTGCGACGTCGGCAAGCGCGAGCAGGTTGAGGCCGCTGTCGCCGAGACGGTTGCCCGGCTCGGCGGTGTGACGATTCTTGTCAACAACGCCCATACATCGCGCCCGCAAACGCCGATTGCCGATGTCACCGACAAGGACATGGCCATCGCGCTCAAGGGCATGTTCGGCGCACTCTATTTTCTCCAGGCCTGTCTGCCGCACCTGCCGGAGCGAACTGGCCGGGTGCTCAACCTCGGTTCGGTTTCCGGCACGCGCGGGGATGCTGGGTTTGCCGCCTATGCCATGGCGAAGGAAGCCGTCCGCGCGCTCGCCCGGGTTGCCGCGCGAGAGCTGGGGTCGCGCGGGATCACGGTGAACACGATCTGCCCGCTCTCCGAATCGCCGGGCATGGAATACATGCGTGAAGAAGACCCCAGCTTCGTACCCGCGCTCGAGGCTGGCACCGTGCTGGGCCGCATCGGCAGCAGCGAAGACGACGTGGGTGCCACCGCCGCCTTCCTGTGCAGCGATGCCGGCGGCTACATCACAGGGCAGACGGTCAACGTCGACGGCGGAACCTGGATCGTCCCCTGATCACCCAAGCGCGTTGGCGGCGCTGAGCACAGCGCGCACGCTGGCAGTAGCGACGTCTTCATCGATGCCGACGCCCCAGATGATCTTGCCATCAGGTGTCACACATTCGACATAGGCTGCCGCACGGGCATCCGATCCTGCTCCCATGGCGTGCTCGGAAAAGTCCTTAACCTCTATGCTGACACCGAAAGCCTCCTTCAGCGTGGCGACAACCGATGAGATGAGTCCGTTGCCGCGTCCTGAAACGGACTGCTCCTTGCCATCGACGCCAATCTTGCCAGCGAAAATTCGCGTGCCATCGGCGGCTTTAGTCTCGTCGAAATCAACCAGTTGGAGGTGCTGAGGATCGTTGATGCGGTATGTGCGCTGGAACACCTCCCAGATATCATCCGCATAGAGTTCCCGTCCGGATTTGTCCGCTAATTCCTGCACATGGCGGCTGAAATGGGCCTGCATCCGCTTGGGCAGCTTGAGGCCTTGATCCTGTTCGAGCACCCATGCAAAACCGCCCTTGCCGGATTGTGAATTGACGCGAATTACCGCCTCATAGCTGCGCCCCAGATCAGCCGGATCAATCGGCAGGTAAGGCACCGACCACATCAGATCGTTGCGCATTTCCTGCGCCGCAAAACCCTTTTTGATCGCGTCCTGATGGCTGCCGGAAAAAGCCGTGAACACCAGTTCGCCGCCATAGGGATGCCGCTCTGGCACCTTGAGCTGGTTACAATATTCAACCGTCTGGATAACCTCGTCGATGTCAGAGAAGTCCAGCTCGGGATCAACGCCTTGGGTGTAGAGGTTGAGCCCCACCGTCACCAGGCAGCAGTTGCCGGTGCGCTCACCATTGCCAAACAGGCAACCTTCAACCCGGTCTGCGCCGGCCATCAGCCCCAGTTCTGCCGCCGCGACACCGGTGCCGCGATCGTTGTGGGTGTGCAGCGAAATCACTGCAGATTCGCGATTGGGCAGATTGCGGCAGAAATACTCGATCTGGTCGGCATAGATATTGGGCGTCGCCGCCTCAACCGTGGCTGGCAGATTGAGGATAATCGGGTGCTCCGGCGTGGGAGCGAGCACCTGCATCACCGCCTCGCAGCATTCGATGGAGAAATCGATTTCGGCGGTGGAGAAAGTTTCCGGGCTATATTCAAAGTGCCAGTCAGTCTGCGGAAAACGCGCGGCCTGATCACGCAGATGTTTGGCACCGCCTACTGCAATGTCCCTGATTTCAGGCATTTCCAGCCCGAACACCACCTGCCGCCACAGTGGCGAAACGGCGTTATAAACATGGACGATGGCAGCGTGGACACCGGCGACGCTCTCAAACGAAGTCTTGATCAGATCCTCGCGCGATTGGGTCAGCACCTGAACGAGAACGTCATCAGACACATGATCGCCATCGACCAGCCCGCGAATGAAATCGAACTCTGTCGCCCCCGCGCTCGGAAATCCTACCTCGATCTCTTTCAGGCCAATCTTGATCAGCAGATCGAAGAACCGGCGCTTTTTCTCCGCCCCCATCGGATCAATCAGCGACTGATTGCCATCGCGCAGATCGGTCGAAAGCCAGCGCGGGGCTTTGGTGATGGTGCGGCTTGGCCACTGGCGATCGGGCAGGTTGATCTGCGGGAAAGGTCGGTACTTGGCCGAAGGATTTTTGAGCATGGTCATGGGATGTCTCGAATGGCTTGTTGCAACTTTTGGGCGGTGTCAGTTCCCTTGAGCGCCAAGCGCACCGGAAGCTCCGACACGCCGGTTCACGCCCAAGGGCGGATAAGTCGCAGAAGAAGGCCAAGCTGGTTCGACATGCCAAATCCTATGGGCAAGGGCAGGCCGCATGTAAAGTGCCTATTCCCCGTTAGACGGATCACTACGCAGGAACAGGTGGTCTAATGGACCATAAGGCAACATCCAGAATAGGCCCACCAGCCCAGCCAAGGTCACGCCGACATAAGGCCAGACCAGACTGAGCAAAAATGCCAATGTGTAGGCCAACGACGCCAGAATACATTTGCGTGTCGTCGCACGGTAATAAGCAAGAGAATCAATAGTCTGTGATCCGCTGCAACGGATTGCGGTTTCTAACCAGAGAAAAGCAAATGAAGGAGCCAGCAATGATAACGTGTAGATCGCACTCGCCACCGGATCGCCAAAATGCATACCAAGGTAAGCGGTAGTGAAGGGCAGCAGTGACAGGGTGAACAGCAGGACAATGTTCGACCACAACAGGTTATTGGTCACTACGCGAGCATGGCCAAACAGGCGGTGGTGGTTGAGCCAGTAGATGGCAATGAAATTGTAGCTGATGACATAGGCGAAAAAAATCGACCACAAGTGCCATAGAGCCGCAAGCCCCGGCTGCTCTGGCGCGTGCAATTCCAGAACCATGATGGTGATGATGATCGCCAGTACGCCGTCCGAGAATGCCTCGATCCGGGCGATGCCCTGCCGTCCTTCAAAACCTGTTTCTTCCGCCATCGGCCACCCCTAAATGCAAATCGGGCCTCAAAGAAAAGCCCGGAACCATCCTAGCGAAAGGACGGCTCCGGGCAATCTTTGCGAGAGGTTTGGCTCTGCCAGCGGGCAGTCTTGATTAGTTCTTGGCCTTGTCCACCAGCGCGTTGGCACCGATCCACGGCATCATCGCGCGCAGCTTGGAGCCGGTCTCCTCAATCTGGTGGCGCTTGGCGGCCATGCGCGAAGCCTTCAGTTCCGGTTGTCCGGCGCGGTTGTCGAGCACGAAGTCCTTGACGAAACGCCCCGACTGGATGTCAGCCAGAACGCGCCTCATTTCATTCTTGGTCTCGTCGGTGATGATGCGCGGGCCGGTCTTGATGTCGCCGTATTCGGCGGTGTTCGAGATTGAGTAGCGCATATTGGCGATGCCGCCTTCATACATCAGATCGACGATCAGCTTCAGTTCGTGCAGGCATTCGAAATAGGCCATTTCGGGGGCGTAACCGGCCTCTACAAGCACCTCGAAACCGGCCTGCACCAGTGCTGTAGTGCCGCCGCAAAGCACGGCCTGCTCACCGAACAGATCGGTTTCGCATTCCTCGCGGAAATTGGTTTCGATGATGCCTGAACGGCCGCCGCCAACGCCGCTGGCATAAGCGAGGGCAACGTCATGGGCGTTGCCGGTCTTGTCCTGATGGACAGCGACGAGGCAGGGCACACCGCCGCCGCGCTGATATTCGCTGCGCACGGTGTGGCCGGGGCCCTTGGGCGCGATCATGATCACGTCGATATCACCCCGAGGCTCAATCAGGCCGAAGTGGATGTTGAGGCCGTGGGCAAAGGCGAGCGCCGCGCCGGGCTTCATCTGGGCATGAATGTCTTCAGCATAGATCGCCGCCTGATGCTCATCGGGGGCGAGGATCATGATGATATCGGCCCAAGCGGCTGCGTCCTTGTTGGACATAACCTTGAAGCCAGCGCCTTCGGCTTTCTTCGCGGTGGCCGAACCTTCGCGCAGCGCAATGGCGACTTCCTTGACGCCGCTGTCACGCAGGTTCTGCGCGTGGGCGTGGCCCTGGCTGCCATAGCCAAGCACGACAATTTTCTTGGCCGTGATCAGATTGATATCGCAATCGGCGTCGTAATAAACTTTCACAGTGATATTCCCTCAAAATGTTCGTCATTCCCGTGAAAACGGGAACCCATCTCCTGATAGTTGATCCTGGCACACTCGTTGGAGATGGATCCCCGCCTGCACGGGGATGACGAGTGGTGGATAAAAAATTCAGGCCTCCTCGGCCCCGCGAGTCATGCCGACAACACCGGTACGGCCCACTTCGACCAGCCCCAGTTCGCGCATGATGGCGATGAAGCTGTCGATCTTGTCCGGCGTGCCGGTAAGTTCGAAGATGAAACTGGCGGTGGAAGTATCGACCACCTTGGCGCGGAAAACCTCGGCAACGCGGAGCGCCTCGACCCGGATATCGCCCTTGCCGCAAACCTTCACTAAGGCCAGTTCGCGTTCAACATAGGGGCCAACCTCGGTGAGATCGACGACCTTGTGCACCGGCACCAGCCGTTCCAGCTGGGCGTGGATCTGATCGATCACCGCTGGCGGTCCGTGGGTAACGATAGTGATCCGGCTGATCGCGTGGTTTTCCGAAATGTCGGCCACGGTCAGGCTATCGATATTATAGCCACGCGCAGTGAACAGCCCGGCGATCTTGGCAAGGATACCCGCTTCGTTATCGACGGTGACCGTCAGAACGTGCCGCTCTGAGGCTTCGGTTTTGATCTTCATCATCTGCCCAACATACCAAAAATTCCCAACTCCCGTTCGTCCCGAGCGAAGTCGAGGGAGGTCGCCGAGCGAAGCCGAGGCTCTGCGCAGTCGGTCCTCGGCTTCGCTCGAACCAGTCCCTCGACTTCGCTCGGGACGAACGGATTAGGGGCTATTTTCACGTTACTACACCAGCGCCTTGGCTTCATCATCCATGGTGCCAGCCACAGTGTCGCCTTCGAGAATCATGTCGGTATGCGCTGAGCCTGATGGAATCATCGGGAAGCAGTTGGCCTGCTTGGCCACCATGCAATCGACCATGACTGGCCCCGGATGATCGAGCATCGCTTGAATTCCGGCATCGAGCTGGTCCTCACTCTCGATGCGGATGCCCTTCCAGCCATAGGCTTCAGCCAAAGCAACGAAATCGGGCAGGCTATCGGAATAGGAGCTCGAATAGCGGCTTTCATAGGTCAGTTCCTGCCACTGGCGGACCATGCCCATGTACTGATTGTTGAGGATGAACACCTTGACCGGCAGGCGGAACTGGCTGGCGGTGCCAAGCTCTTGAATGTTCATCTGGATCGAAGCTTCGCCGGCAATGTCGATCACTAGGGCTTCAGGATTGCCCAGCTGCGCACCAATCGCTGCCGGAAGCCCATAGCCCATGGTGCCAAGCCCGCCAGAGGTCAGCCACTTGTTCGGCCCGAAAAAGTGGAAGTGCTGCGCCGCCCACATCTGGTGCTGGCCGACCTCGGTCGAGATGATCGGGTCTTTGTCCTTGGTCAGCTGATAGAGCCGCTCGATCGCCAGTTGCGGAGCGATCTCTTGGCTGTTTGGCGGGTAGGACAGGCTTTTCTTAGCGCGCCAGCCTTCGATGCGTGCTTTCCATGCGACAAGGTTCTGCGCCTTGCGGCTGCCCCAAGCCTCGATGAGTTGCTCCAGCACAATCGCGCAATCGCCAACAATCGGCAGATCAACCGCTACCGTCTTGTTGATCGAGCTGCGGTCAATATCGATATGGATTTTGGTCGAGCCCGGTGAGAACGCATCGAGGCGGCCCGTCACCCGGTCGTCAAACCGCGCGCCGACACAGATCATCAGGTCAGCCTGGTTCATCGCCAGATTGGCTTCGTAAGTGCCGTGCATCCCCAGCATGCCCAGCCAATCGGCATGGTCCGCCGGGAAAGCGCCAAGCCCCATCAGTGTGGAGGTAAGCGGGGCACCGGTCAGCGCTTGCAACTGGCGCAGCAATGCGCTGGCGCGCGGGCCGGAATTGATCACACCGCCGCCGGTATAGAATATCGGCGCCTTGGCATTGGCGATCAGTTCGATGGCCTTGGCGATCTCGTCCTTGCTGGCCGCGGTGCGCGGCGAATAACGATTGCGGCGCTGCGGTGGGCCGTCCGTCCATGTGGCAGTGGCGATCTGGACGTCCTTGGGGATGTCGATCACAACGGGGCCGGGGCGTCCGGTAGTGGCAATCTGAAACGCCTCGTCAATAATCGCCGCCAGTTCAGACGGGTCTTTCACCAAATAGTTGTGCTTGCAGCAATGGCGGGTGATGCCGATGGTATCAGCTTCCTGAAACGCGTCTGAACCGATCAACGAACTGGGCACCTGACCCGTGATAACCACCAAGGGGATCGAATCCATGAACGCGTCAGCGATGCCCGTAACCGCATTGGTCGCGCCAGGGCCGGAGGTAACGAGCACGACGCCTGGCTTGCCGGTGGAGCGGGCATAGCCTTCCGCCGCGTGAGCCGCGCCAGCTTCATGCCGGACAAGGATGTGGCGAATCTTGTCATCGCCAAACAGCGCATCATAAATAGGCAACACCGCACCGCCGGGATAGCCGAAGACGAATTCGACGCCTTGCCGCACCAGACTATCAACCAGAATGTCCGCGCCGCTGCGCTCTTGTGAAACCGAAGCCATTTTCAAAATTCCTGCGGGCAAAAAGCCCCAAACCCTTCAAAAGATCGACCCGGCACAGGGTTGCTGCACCGGGCCACCTCTCCAACTCGCTCAAAACCGCCATTAGCAGCCGTTGTGCGGTGCGGTAGGCGTCTGTTTATATCGCGTCAACCCTTAAACTTGTAATAATGATGCGAATATATCTTCTTCATTGAAAGATTGCACTTCAAGGCGTCGCCATTCTGCCGGCGGCTGGTGACGCAGCCATGTCTGCTGGCGTTTGACATAATTGCGCGTTGCTTGTGCGCCCTGATCGCGCGCTTCCTCAAGCGAACATTCACCTCGCAAATAGGCGGCAATATCGCGCACGCCAATTGCGCGCATGACAGGCAGGTCCGGAACCAGATTGCGCGCCACCAGCGCCTCAACCTCGGCAATCGCGCCACTTTCCAGCATCCGTGCAAAGCGCAGGTCGCACCTGTCATAAAGCCATTGGCGCTCTGGCAGCAGGATAACGGGATGCAGCGTAACCGCATCACCAATCGCGCCCTGCTTTTCGGCCTGCCATGCGCTCAGTGTCTGCCCGGTCGAGCGCACGACTTCCAGCGCACGGGCGATACGCGTGGTGTCGGTCGGGTGCAGTTCCTTGGCGCGTGCGGGATCTTCGCGGGATAGGGCAGCATAGGCGCGGTGCAGCGGCAGTTCACGCACTTCGGCGCGGATCGCAGGGTCAATCTCGGGGATGGGGGCAATCCCCTCAAGCAAGGTGCGGATATAGAGGCCGGTGCCGCCAACAACGATAGGCACGGCTTCGCCTGCATGAACGGCAGCGATCTCTCGCGTCGCGGCGACTGCCCAATCAGCGGCAGAGCAAGAGTCAGCGCCGTCCCATGTGCCGAACAGGCGGTGATCGATGCCCTGCATTTCGTCTGCTGTTGGCCGCGCGCTAAGCACCGCCAGATCGGCATAGACCTGCGCGCTATCGGCATTGATCACCACACCGCGCTGGCCGCGTTTTGCCAGCGCCAGCGCGAGCCGCACCGCGAGATCGCTCTTGCCGCTCGCCGTCGGCCCTGCAATGAGCGCCAGCGGCGGCAACTCCGCTGATGATATAAAGGATTCCGTGGTGCTCATAGCCCGGCTGATAGCAGATCAAACCAGCCTGTCCGCAAAACTCGACAGCGTAGTGGCCGAATTGGCGGGGCAGGGCATGCAGGCCAAGACTTCACCGCTGGCCACAGCCTCTGGGATCGAACTGGTGGTTGAAGGCGGCAATGCAGAGGCGCTGTCAGCCGTGCTCGATGCCGCATTCGCGCCATCAGACATGCTCATCGCCGACCAACCGATTCGCATTCCGCAACTGTTTGTCAGCGACATGGATTCAACCATGATCGCAGCGGAATGTATTGATGAACTCGCCGATTTTGCCGGACTCAAGCCCCAGATTGCCGCCATTACAGAGCGTGCCATGCAGGGCGAACTCGATTTTGAGAGCGCGCTGCGGGAACGTGTTTTGTTACTGCACGGGCTATCCGAAGGCGCGATTGCCGAATGCCTCGCCACCCGCATCACCGCGATGCCGGGGGCCAAGGTGCTGGTGGCAACGCTCAAGGCGAAGGGCTGCAAGACCGTGCTGGTGACCGGTGGTTTCCACCAGTTCGCCGATCCGGTGGCCGAAGAGCTTGGTTTTGAACTAGTCGTGGCGAACCGACTGGAAGTGGCCGATGGCGCACTGACCGGCGGGCTGGTTGGCGGCATTACCGACAGCGGCGTCAAGCGGGCGGTGTTGCTCGAAGAAGCCGCACGGATCGGGGAGGGGGCTGTCACCCTCGCCACGGGCGACGGCGCAAACGACATCCCTATGCTGATCGCGGCGACCTACGGCCTCGCCTATAGCGCCAAGCCCAAGGCTCGCGCTGCGGCGGACGGCTGGGTTGATCGCGGTGATCTTACCGGGGTGCTGGAACTGCTGGGTGTGCCGCGCGATGAGTGGGTTTGGGAGTAAGAACCCCCTCCGTCACGCCTTCGGCGCGCCACCTCCCCATTTGCACTTCGTGAAAATGGAGAGGATCGGTGACACTGGCCGCTGGTTTTGATCCTCTCCATTTTGCCAAGCCAAATGGGGAGGTGGCAGCGCGAAGCGCTGTCGGAGGTGGATCTTACTTCTTGCCCTTGTGATCGCGGATCAAGCCATCAAGTGCCGCAATCCTCACCCGTTCAGGTGTATCCTTCGCCAGCCCCTTGAGGCGGCAGGAGGCCCACAGGCTCTTGCGTTCGCTCTCCAGCGCCTTGAGGTAAAGGTCTGCCATCAGCCTTCCATCCAGTCGCGGAAGAAGCTGTCGCTGGCTTCGCGCAGGGCGGTGAGGGGAATGTCTGCGAAATTGCCCGACGTTCCTGGCATGTCTCCGATTGAAATCGAGTCACCCCCGATGTGGCCGAGATACCCAAAAGAGAACCCGTGCTGTTCAGCCAGCGCGATCAATTCGATTGCTTCTGGATCAGATGTGCAAACCAGATAACGACCTTGGTCTTCTGCAAAAAACTGCGAAGGTAGAGTTCTTTGAGTCTCTAGCTTCAGGCTCTCTACAACATTTGGAGCCACTTGCTTCACAGTCCAATCGACTTCGAGGTCGACACCGATGTTTCCAGCAAGCGCCATTTCAGTAGCAGCGACTAGAATGCCGCCGTCTGAAACATCATGAACGGCATTCACAAGGCCTGCCTCGATTGCCGCGCGGATAAATTCAGCATTCTTGCGCTCAGCAACAAGATCGACTGTTGGTGGCGAGCCATCCTCACGACCATGCAATTCGCGCAACCAAAGGGACTGACCAAGGTGGCTTGTACAGCCACCGACGATCCACAATTTATCACCCTCCGCCTTAAATGCAATCGTCGCCATCTTCTCATGGTCTTGCATCAGGCCAACCCCGCCAATCGCAGGCGTCGGCAAAATCGCGCTTCCGCCGCCCGTCGCCTTGCTCTCATTATAGAGCGACACGTTGCCCGACACGATGGGGTAATCCAGCGCCCGGCAGGCATCGGCCATGCCGCGCAGGCACTCGACAATCTGCGCCATGATCTCTGGCCGCTGCGGGTTCGCAAAATTCAAACAGTTGGTGATCGCCAGCGGCGTCGCCCCCACGGCGCTGATGTTGCGGTATGTCTCCGCCACCGCCTGCTTTCCGCCCTCATAGGGATCGGCATAGCAATAGCGCGGCGTGCAATCGGTGCTCATCGCGAGCGCCTTCTTGGTGCCGTGTATCCGCACCACCGCCGCATCGCCGCCGCTCTTTTGCATCGTATCCGCGCCAACCTGGCTGTCATACTGCTCCCAGATCCAGCGGCGTGAAGCGAGATCGGGGCAGGCCATCAGCTTGAGCAAGTCTGCGCCGATATCGGTACTTTCAGGCACGTCGCCCAACGGCGCGACATTGGCCCAGACCTTGTACTCCTCAAGACTGAGGTGCGGGCGATCATAAAGCGGCGCGTCTTCGGCCAGCGGACCCAGCGGAATGTCGCAAACCGTTTCGCCCTGCCAGGTCAGCACCATATGCCCGGTGTCCGTCACTTCGCCGATAATGGCGAAGTCCAGCTCCCACTTGCGAAAGATCGCCTCGGCCATGGCTTCTTTGCCCGGGACCAGAACCATGAGCATCCGCTCCTGGCTCTCGCTCAGCATCATTTCATAGGGCGTCATGCCCTCTTCGCGGCACGGCACCTTGTCCATGTCGAGGATGATCCCGGCCTTGCCATTGGTCGCCATTTCGACGCTTGAAGAAGTCAGCCCCGCCGCGCCCATGTCCTGAATGGCAACAATCGCGTCGGTCGCCATCAGCTCAAGACAGGCTTCGATCAGCAGCTTTTCGACGAATGGATCGCCGACTTGCACGGTCGGGCGCTTTTCTTCGATGTCGTCGCCAAAATCGGCAGAGGCCATGGTCGCGCCGTGGATGCCGTCGCGGCCTGTCTTGGAGCCAACATAAACAATCGGGTTGCCAAGGCCGGTGGCCGCCGAATAGAAAATCTTGTCCTGATCGGCGACGCCCACGGTCATCGCATTAACGAGAATATTGCCGTCATAGGCCTTGTGAAAGTTCGTCTCACCGCCAACCGTCGGCACGCCGACGCAGTTGCCATAGCCGCCGATGCCCGCAACCACGCCTTGCACCAGATGCTTCATCTTGGGATGCTTTGGATCACCAAAGCGCAGCGCGTTGAGATTGGCGACAGGCCGCGCCCCCATGGTGAAGACATCGCGCAAGATGCCGCCCACACCGGTTGCTGCGCCTTGATAAGGCTCAATGTAGCTGGGGTGGTTGTGCGATTCCATCTTGAAGATGCAGGCCTGCCGAACGCCATTAGGGCCTTCCCCTATGTCGATGATGCCCGCATTCTCACCAGGGCCGCAGATCACCCAGGGCGCTTCGGTGGGCAGCTTCTTCAGGTGAAGACGGCTCGACTTGTAGGAGCAATGCTCTGACCACATCACGGAAAATATGCCGAGCTCGACCATATTGGGCTCACGACCCAGCGCATGGAGCACACGAGCGTATTCCTCCTCGGAAAGCCCATGGGCGGCGACGACATCTGCGGTAATGGGAGCATGAGATTCTGGCATGAGCGGCCCTTAACGAGCGAAAAGCATGATTGCCAGCTATCAGCAGTGCTTGACCACAATTCCTCGTGAGGCCATTGCATGAAAATGGCAGATATGAGCTTTGAAGATGCACTCCGCGCACTGGAAGAAGTGGTGCGTAAGCTGGAAAGCGGCGAAGTGCCGCTGGACGAATCGATCACGCTTTATGAGCGCGGTGAGGAACTGCGGAAGCTTTGCCAGACCCGTCTTGATGCAGCGAGCGCGCGGATCGAAAAAATTGTCGCCGGAGCTGACGGTCAGCCGACTGGAACCCAGCCCTTTGACAGCCCCACAGCGTGACCATGGCCGAAGCGGCGATCATGCCTGATCTGCTGGGTGCGGCACTGCGACGAATCGCAGCCGATGTTGATGCCGGTTTCGATGCGATGTTGCCCATGCCACAGGACGCGCGCGCGCGATTGGTCGAAGCCATGCGCTATGCCACCATCGGCGGTGGCAAGCGGCTGCGCCCCCTGCTGCTGACGGCAACGGCAGAGCTTTATGGCGTTGGGCGCGAACTGGCGGTGCGCGCCAGCCTCGCCATCGAAGCGATCCATGTTTATTCACTGATCCATGATGATCTGCCGTGCATGGATGATGACGCCATGCGCCACGGCAAGCCGACGGTACACCTCGCCTTTGATGAGGCAACTGCGGTGCTGGCGGGCGATGCGCTCCACGCCTTTGCCTTTGAAGTGCTGTCTGATCCTGCAACAATCGGCGATCCCTTTACCCGGGCCGAGCTGGTTTTTGCTTTGGGCACAGCCAGCGGCATGAACGGCATGGCGGGTGGCCAGATGATGGATATTGTCGCTGAAGGGCAGACTTTTGACCTTCAGACAGTCACCCGGCTTCAGCAGTTGAAGACCGGCGCACTGCTCGGAGCGGCGGTGGAAATGGGCGCGATTCTCGGTCGTCTTTCACCTGAAGGGCGTGGCCATCTGCGCGGCTATGCCCGAGATATCGGCCTCGCCTTTCAGATCGCCGACGACCTGCTCGATCACGAAGGCGATGAGGCTGTAGCCGGTAAAGCGCTGCGCAAGGATGATGCGCAGGGTAAGCAGACCTTCGTCTCGCTGCTCGGGCCAGAGCGCGCGCGCGCTCAGGCAGAAATGCTGGTTGAGCAAGCGATCAATCATCTGGGGCAGCACGGCGAGGAAGCCGATCTGCTGCGGGCGCTGGCGCGCTATATCCTTGAAAGGGACCATTGAGGTGGGGGGCAATTCCGCGACAGGGCGAATCGGGGTCTATCCCGGCACTTTCGATCCGATCACACTTGGCCATGCCGATATCATCAGGCGCGGATCGAAGCTGGTTGACCAACTGATCATCGGGGTAACGACCAATATGTCGAAGAACCCGATGTTCACCGCTGATGAACGTATTGCTATGGTACGGCGAGAGGTTGCTGCGCTGGGCATTCACAATGTCGAGGTTGTCGGTTTCAACGCCTTGCTGATGAAATTTGCCGAAAAACAGAATGCATCGGTGATTTTACGCGGGCTTCGCGCCGTTGCTGACTTTGAATATGAGTATCAGATGGCGGGGATGAATCAGCAGTTGAATTCCAGCATCGAAACCGCGTTCCTGATGGCCGACGTCTGCTTGCAACCGATCGCCTCAAAGCTGGTCAAGGAAATCGCGCTATTTGGCGGTGATATTTCGCGCTTTGTCAGTCCGGTTGTTCGACAGGACGTGATTCAACGCGTCACAGAAATGGGACGACTTGGCGACGATTGACCAGCATTAAGTCATATTCTGGCCTCAAAGTCGATGGATTGGCCTGTCCTAAGGATACAGATCTTTCTCCATTCATTGCCATGACAGTAATGCCTCGCTATCTCCCGCCACGCCCGTTCCCGCGATGAGAGTAACCCGATGAATCGCCGCCACCTGCTTGTTGCCCTGACAATGGGTCTGTCGCTTGTCACCACACCGGCATTCGCCAAGAAAAAAGCGCCTCCGGTTGCTCCGGCACCGGCGCTGATCATCGCCGTCAATCCCGATCAGAGTCATGATCCTGACAATGTGCTGCTGCTTGATCTGTCCAATGGTGGCCGCATCGCCATTCGTTTGGTGCCTGCCTGGGCTCCTGGTCACATTGAGCGGATCAAGACGCTGACGAAGCAGGGCTTCTATAACGGGGTGGTCTTTCACCGCGTGATTGATGGCTTTATGGCCCAAACCGGTGATCCCAAGGGTACTGGTGAAGGCGGATCGGATCTTCCCGATCTCAAGGCAGAATTCAACCGGGTGCCGCATATGCGCGGAACAGTTTCAATGGCCCGCACCAATGAGCCGGATACCGCCAACAGCCAGTTTTTCATCGTGTTCTATCCCCGTTTCGCGCTCGACAATCGCTATACCAATTTTGGCCGCGTGATCGCCGGTATGGACATTGCCGATGCGATCGAACGTGGCGAACCGCCTGCGCGTCCAACCAAGATCCTCCAGGCGTCGCTGGGTAGCGAAAACAAGGCGCGGCCAGTGATCGTTCCGCCAGCACCGGAACCAGTGCCGAGTTTGCTCACACCGTTGCCTGCAGCACCGGTGAAGCTGAACTGACCGGAAGTCTGGTAGGTATAGGCGTGCACCATGCGCGTTGATTCCTTCGATTTTGATCTGCCGCCAGAGCTGATCGCTCTGCGTCCTGCGCGCCCGCGCGATTCGGCGCGGATGTTGGTGGCGAATGGCCCGACTCCCTTGACTGGCACGGCTCCCTTGGCTGACATGGCCGTGCATGACCTGCCACAGCTGTTGCGCAAGGGTGATGTGCTGGTGTTCAACGACACCCGCGTGATTCCGGCCCAGCTGGAAGGGCGGCGTGGTGAAGCCAAGATCGGCGCGACGCTGCACAAGCGTATTGACCTGCGCCGCTGGCAGGCTTTCGTGCGCAATGGCAAGCGGCTGCACATCGGCGATGTGATCGCATTTCCAGCTGATGTGACGGCCACCGCTGAAGCGCGCCATGATGATGGCAGCTGGACATTGGCCTTTGCAGGTGATGAGCCTGTTGAAGTGTTGCTCGAACGCGCGGGAACCATGCCGCTGCCGCCCTATATTGCTGGCAAACGCCCCACCGATGAGGCTGACAGCGCAGACTATCAGACTATGTTCGCCCGCGAGAAAGGTGCCGTCGCCGCGCCCACGGCAGCCTTGCACTTCACCCCGGATTTGATCGCAGCGCTGGATGCAGCAGGCGTGGGCCGGGAAACGCTCACCCTCCATGTCGGGGCTGGCACTTTCCTGCCGGTCAAGGTTGAGGAGACCGCCGATCACCGCATGCATTCGGAATGGGGCCGGATCGAAGATGATACGGCTGCGCGTCTCAATGCCGCACGCGCAGCTGGCGGGCGCATCATCGCAGTCGGGACAACCAGCCTGCGCCTGCTGGAAAGTGCAACGGGCGAGGACGGCGTGATCCGGGCTTTTGCTGGGGACACCGCCATCTTCATCACCCCTGGCTACCGTTTCCGCGCCATTGACGGGTTGATGACCAATTTCCATCTGCCGCGCTCGACTTTGTTCATGCTGGTCAGCGCACTGATGGGACTGGATCGGATGCAGGCTATCTATGGGCACGCCATTGAAATGAATTATCGTTTTTATTCGTATGGTGACAGCAGCTTGCTGCTGCCGGAATAAGGAAGGAACAGAGGGATGCGTCGCTTCGCAATTACACTGGGCATGGCATCACTGGCACTGGCCAATACCGCTATGGCCGCTGATGATGCTGCCCCGGCGGCCACGCCTGAGGCGCTGTCGAAATGCCTGACGATGAAATCTACTGGTCAGGATCGGCTCACATTCGCCGGCTGGATGGTAGCAGCGCTGGCCTCTGCGCCGCAGATGAAAGGTGTGGCGACCTTGGCACCGGGCAAGAAGGACGAGCTTGACCGTGATGTTGCCCGCGTTTTCACGCGCCTGATAGCGGTTGATTGTGCCGAGTTTTCCCGCCCGCTGATGAAAGATCGCAATAATAGTGCATTTCGCACCGGTGGTGAAGCATTGGGACGCATGGCGATGCAGGAGCTGTTGAGCAATCCCGATGCGGCCAAGGCAATGGAGGCCTTCGCCAAATATATCGATCCGATGGAGTTCCTTGCGCCCGGCAAATAGCAAGGCGGGCTACCCTTTTATTACGATACTCGATTGACGCAACATTCGCTGCGAATAGGCGGCACCCTGCGCGCACAGCGCCTGCATTTCATGCCTGACTTCTTCCCAGACCGCCTGCTCATCGGTGGCCTCTGCAGGGATGGTTCCGGCAATTACATCACAGGTCACCTCGATCAGATCCGCAAAGAACTGCGGAGCGATCTTGAGTGTGTCGATATGGTGGGGAATTGTGGTCAGCAGGATGATCTCGATTTCGCCGGGCGATTCATACCATTGCATCAGGCAATAGATCACCTGCTCGATCATCTGGCCTTCAAGCTGGTTGAGATCGCCAAGGCTGTGAAACTCGAAGCTCTCAAGACCACCTGGTTGGCGAGCATAATAGGCTGCCATGACTTGTGGTGTGATATCGCCGAGCAATTCGGCGGCCCGTTCGAGACTGGCATCCAGCAACGCTTTCTTCTCAACTTTAAGCATTTCGGCATAGCTCCCATCACTTGCTGATGACCATGCAGGAAAAGCCTGAGTTCATGCTTGATCGGTATCAATTCGCTGGTGCTGGTCATCCCTGGTCAAAACGGCTAGGCGGCGCGGGCAATGCCACCCCGCTTCGCCTTCACCATTCACGCCCGCGATGGCAAGGCGCGCACCGGCACGATTGCCATGCGGCGCGGCGAAATCCGCACGCCTGCTTTCATGCCAGTGGGCACAGCGGCCACGGTCAAGGCGATGAAGCCCGAAGCGGTGCGGGCGACTGGCGCTGACATCATCCTCGGCAATACCTATCACCTCATGCTCCGCCCTGGTGCAGAGCGGGTGGCGCGGCTGGGCGGGCTGCACAAGTTCATGAACTGGTCGCACCCGATCCTGACCGACAGTGGCGGCTATCAGGTGATGAGCCTTTCAGACCTGCGCAAGATCACTGAGGAAGGCGTTACCTTCGCCAGCCACCTCGATGGTTCACGCCATATGCTCAGCCCGGAGCGCTCGATGGAAATTCAGCGCCTGCTGGGCAGCGATATCGTCATGGCCTTTGACGAGTGCCCGCGCGCCGATCTGCCGCGTGAGAAGATTGCCAAATCGATGGCGATGTCGATGCGCTGGGCGCAGCGCAGCCGTGATGCCTTTGATGCGGGCGGCGATCACGCAGAAGCTTCCGCGCTGTTCGGTATTCAGCAAGGCGCGCTCGATGAAGGACTGCGCGGGGAGAGCGCAGAGGCACTGCGCCAGATCGGTTTCGATGGCTATGCTATCGGCGGGCTTGCGGTGGGGGAAGGGCAGGAGGCGATGTTTGCCACACTCGATTTTGCCCCATCACAACTGCCAGACGATGCTCCGCGTTACCTGATGGGTGTTGGCAAGCCTGATGACCTTGTTGGTGCCGTTGAGCGCGGTGTTGATATGTTTGACTGCGTGCTGCCAACGCGCTCGGGCCGCAACGGTCAGGCCTTCACCTGGAACGGCCCGCTCAACCTGCGCAACGCCCGCCATGCCGAGGACAGCGCCCCGCTGGACGAGCGCTGCTCCTGCCCGGTCTGCACCACCTACAGCCGCGCCTATCTGCACCACCTGATCAAATCGGGCGAAATACTGGGGGCCATGCTGCTGACCGAGCACAATCTGTCGTTCTACCAGCAGCTGATGCAGGCGATGCGTGAGGCGATTGGTGAGGGGCGGTTTGCCAGCTTTGCCGGCGATTTCCGGCGAACCTATCGCAAAGGTTAAGTCCCCCTCCCCAGCGGGGAGGGGTTAGGGGTGGGGGAGTGAGGCGAATGCCGAGCGTCCACGCCAGCGTGGTACACCCCCACCCATCCTCCCCCTCAAAGGGGGAGGGGCATTTTGGGCAATGGTGTGGACGCCCCCCGCCGTACGTCCGAAGCGCATTCCCGGTTATCGGCCGGGCGGCACAATGAGCGTCCGCGTGGAAAGTTACGCCGCGCCCCCTTGCAGTGCAACCCCGTCACCGCCACAACCTGCCCATGACCAACACCCTTCATTACGGCGATAATCTGCACGTGCTGCGCGAACACGTGAAGGATGAGAGCGTGGACCTGATCTACCTCGATCCGCCGTTCAATTCGAACGCCAACTACAACATCCTGTTCAAATCACCCGATGGCCATGACAGCGACGCCCAGATCGAGGCGTTTGAGGATACCTGGCACTGGAACGCCAGCGCCGAGGCGGCCTTTGACGAGGTGATGCGATCGGGCAATACCGCCGCCTTCGAACTGCTGCGATCGATGCGCGCGTTCCTTGGCGATAATGACATGATGGCCTATCTGGCGATGATGGCGGTGCGGCTGATCGAACTGGACTTGTAACGGTTTTGCGCCGGTCACTTGAGAGTTTAACACTCGCTCAAGGAGACCGACGAGATGATCAAGCATACGGAAGATTTCAAGCGTGAGGCGGTTCGGATTGCTCTGAGCAGCGGGCTGTCACGGCGGCGGGTTGCG
>CAMDQO010000016.1 GCA_945906105.1 Novosphingobium sp. Chol11
CTTCGATCGTCAGATAACCGAGCTCAAAGTCCGTGCTGCAATCCTCAATCGCTTCTCGCAAATAGGCACACCCAATACCGTTCGTGTTGGGTAGTAATCCTAAATAAAGGATGGTTCAGGCCCGCGCGGAGTTATGCAACAAAGCCGTGCGCGGGCAAACAAGGTCTCGATCTCGCCCCACGGCCCCTTGCGGCGCATGGTGGACATTGCCGCCGCCAAGCTCGACCAGATCAATCTGCGGCCCAAGGCGAGCAAGAACGTCAAGCATCATTATGATCTGACCCGCCAGTTCTACGAGCTGTTCCTCGATGAGAACCGGATTTACTCGATGGGCTATTACCGCCAGCCCGATGCGACGCTGGAGCGCGCCCAGCTGGACAAACTGGCGCTGATCGCCGCCAAGCTGCGGCTGGAACCCGGCAAGAGTGCAGGCATGCGCGTGTTGGACATCGGCTGCGGCTGGGGCGGTCTGGCGCTCTATCTCCACCGCCATTTCGGCTGCGAAGTTCTGGGCGTGAGCCTCGCGCCCGATCAGGTGCGGTTTGCGCAGGAAAGCTCCGCTGCGGCTGGCGTGTCAGACAAGGTCAAGTTCGAGCTGATCGATTACCGCGATGTCACCGGGCAGTTCGACCGGATCACCAGCGTCGGCATGATCGAGCACGTCGGCGCAATGCATTACAAAGAATATTTCACCAAGACGCACGATCTGTTGGCAGAAAACGGCATCATGCTGACCCACACCATCGGCCGCGCCGGACCTCCGGGCCGGACTGATAAGTGGACGCGCAAATACATCTTCCCCGGCGGCTTCGTGCCTTCGCTCAGCCATCTGGTGGACGCGCTGGAGCATACCGGGTGGGCGGTGTCCGATTTCGAGGAGCTGCGCACGCACTATGCCCTGACGCTGGCCGAATGGTACCGCCGCACAACCCTGCACGAAGCGGAAATCACCGCACTGTATGACGCGCGGATGTTCCGCATGTGGCAGTTCTACCTCGCTGGATTCGAAAGCAGCTTCCGCTATGGCGAACTGGTCAATTTCCACATCCAGTCAGTCAAACGGAAGGACGCAGTGCCGATGACGCGCGATTACATCAGCGCAGAAACCGCGCGGCTATCAGCGCTCGATGCGGAGCCGGTGTGGCATTTGGAGAGGGGGGCGGCGGAGTAGCTTTGCGCTCTACCCGTCGCAATCGCTCCAGTAATCCTTGTTGGTCGTGCAGCTGCGCAAGCCCGAATAGTGGTTGGTGACGCAGACTGTCTTCATCGGGCAGGCCTTGTAAACGCGCGGCTGGTATTGCGGCGGGGCCTTGGGCTTGGAAAAGATGCCGACAACTTTCTGGCGCAAGGGCACCATCTGCCCGCGGATCGTGGCATCACCCTGGGCGATGGCCTTGTCCATCCAATAGAGGATTTCGTCCTCATGGGCCTTCGGGTTTTTGCTTTGCAACAGTGACGATGCCGCCATCACCGCGCCGTAAGCCTCGCCCTGATCGGCAACCTTGCGCGACAGGCGATAGGCAAGGTCCCAGTCCTGTTTGACCTTGCCATCGTTCATCACGCTCCACGCCATGATCGCGGCATACATATGGCCTTGCTCAGCCGCGTGCTGAAAGGCAGCGAAGGCCTTTTTCGGATCCTTCTTTGTCCCGATCCCGTCCATCATATAAAGCCCCGAGCGGAATATCGCATCAAGATGTCCAGCAGTGGCCGCCTGCTCGATCCGTTTCCAGCCATCCTTGTGGTTTTTGGTGCCGTCAATCAGTCCCGAAGAATAGAGCGTACCGATGACATAAGTCGCCGCCGGATCGCCCAGATCAGCCGCTTTGCGCGCCAGCGGAACCCCGTCCATCGGCGCAACGTCAGCGAATTTTCCAGCCATATAGGAAAAGGAGAGCTCGCTGAACGCCGCCGGATCGTTCTGCTGATCGGCGAACAGCTTGGCGCTGGCCCGGCCTTGCGGTGTCATCAGCAGTCTGTTGACCGAGAGGTTTTTCAGCTCATCAGGCATCTGCGGGCACGGCTTGCGATCAGTTGCTGCGGCCTCATGCGCCTTTGCCCAAGCGTCCACCGCCGGTGACACGGTCCATTTGCGGTTGCGGCGTTCGGCGACAGCGTCATAGCCCAGATGGCAATTCGTCCGCTGGTGATATTCCTTGCGCGGATCGGGCATGGAACTGTTAGCGCCCTGCGAGGCAACTTGCGCCCCCATCAAGCCTGATACGAGGGCGATAGCGGCAAAAATCACAGGTTTACGCATGGCTGGTCCTCCTTGCCTGAACAGCATACCGCCGAAATATTCCGATGCATAATGACAAAACCTGTCATGGTGCCCGGTCATGGTGCCCAGTCATGGTGGGTGCGCTATTTCGGATAGCGTTCATTCATGAGCTGCCAACTGAGCGCCACCAGCCGTTCCAGCGCCGCCAGATCAACATCCACCAGCCGCTTGATATACAAACAAGCCTTGCCCCGGCTATGCTTGCCGAGCCTTGCGTAAAGCCCCTCTGCCTCAGCCTCCTCGTCGCCCGCCAGATAGAGCACCAGAGCCGCCTTCCTCGGGCTGAATCCCGCCCGGCAGCTCGTCCCTTCCCGGCCGCTCTCATATTTGTAGTCATAAGAACCATAGCCAATGATGCTCGGCCCCCACATCCTTGGCTCCAGCCCTGTGACCCGGCGGTGCATGGCATCGATCACCTCCGCCTCATCACGCCGCCGCATATCGGGAACCGCCGCGATGAACTCCGCCACGCTCACATCGGTTGCCTTGGTCTTCACTTCAGCCTTGGCCATTCCCGCCTCCTCTTGTCGTTTGCCCCCCCTTCGCCTAGGGGCGGGCCGCGTAAAGTGACTCGAATTTTCACGACAGGATATGGCAATGAGCGATGCGATCAAGAAGGTGGTGCTGGCCTATTCGGGCGGGCTCGACACTTCGGTGATCCTCAAGTGGCTACAAGTCACTTATAATTGCGAGGTGGTGACTTTCACCGCCGATCTTGGCCAGGACGGCGAGATTGAGCCAGCCCGCGCCAAGGCGGTGATGATGGGGGTCAAGCCCGAGCATATCTTCATCGACGATCTGCGTGAAGAATTTGTCGCCGATTTCGTCTTCCCGATGATGCGCGCCAATGCCCGTTATGAAGGCGATTACCTGCTCGGCACCTCGATTGCGCGGCCTTTGATCTCCAAGCGACTGGTTGAGATTGCCCGCGAAACTGGTGCCGATGCCGTCGCCCATGGCGCGACCGGCAAGGGCAATGACCAGGTGCGCTTTGAGCTTGGCGTTGCTGCGCTGGCACCCGACATCAAAGTTATCGCCCCCTGGCGTGAATGGGATCTCACATCTCGAACCGCGCTGATCGCCTGGGCCGAACAGCACCAGATCCCGGTGCCGAAGGACAAACGCGGCGAAAGCCCGTTCTCCACCGATGCCAACCTGCTGCACACTTCATCCGAGGGCAAAGTGCTCGAAGATCCGTGGGTGGAGGTGCCGGACTATGTCTATAGCCGCACCGTCAACCCGGAAGACGCGCCCGACGCACCCGAATATATCACCGTGGAATTTGAACGCGGCGATGGCGTCGCGCTGAATGGTGAGGCGATGTCCCCTGCCACCCTGCTCACCGCGCTGAACGAGCTTGGCCGCAAACACGGCATTGGACGGCTCGATCTTGTCGAGAACCGCTTCGTCGGGATGAAGAGCCGCGGGATGTATGAGACCCCCGGCGGTGAGATCTATGCCCGCGCCCATCGCGGCATCGAAGGCATTACGCTGGATCGCGGCGCAGCGCACCTCAAGGACGAGCTGATGCCGCGCTATGCCGAGCTGATCTACAACGGCTTCTGGTTCGCGCCCGAGCGTGAGATGCTGCAAGCCGCCATCGATCACAGTCAGGTGAAGGTTTCAGGCACCGTCCGCCTTAAACTCTACAAGGGCAACGCCTCGGTGGTTGGCCGCAAGAGTCCCAACTCGCTTTACTCGGAACGCCACGTGACGTTTGAGGACGATGCCGGGGCATACGACCAGAAGGACGCGGCCGGCTTCATCCGGCTCAACGCGCTCCGGTTGCGCCTCTTGGCGCAGAGAGATCGATAAGGCCTCACGCAAAGGCGCGAAGGCGCAAAGATGTTGCACTCAGCCGCAGGCTGCATGACATTCAGATGCTCCGCATAAGGGAAGGCCGCAGTATGAAAGCTGCTTCGCCGCCAGCATTACCTCTTTGCGCCTTCGCGCCTTTGCGTGAACCCGAATCTTCTTCGGCACTGCTCCTCAACCAAAGATGTCCACCGCAAGCAGCGACTTATCCACTGCTGCGTGGGCTGCCTGTGGATAACTTTGCAGAATCCTGTTGCGCGACTCACTTTGTGGGCGCAGCTTCTGGTTATCGGAAGGGCGTTTCTGACTGGAGAGATCGATGGGAAACCATTGAAATCAAAAGAAAAGTTACAACCTGAAGAGACCGCGGTAAAGCCCGCAGCAGTATCGGAAAACGCGTGCGGCAAATTCCCCCCGGAATGCGCCAAGCGAACCGCAGATGCCGCGAATGGCGAGCCGAGGGATGACCGCTCTGGCGGGAGTGAAATGACGGGGACTGGCCAAATCTTCGGGTAAGGCAAGCGACTGGAATGACAACCCACCATTGCGATCACGGAACCGCCAGACGGAAGGCGACGGTCCGCAAAGCTTGCCTTAGGGCAGCCCGAGCGACACCCCAGCCCCCGCCTGACGGGACCGGACGCCGCTGAAACGGCGTAGGCACTGGTTGCCGGTCGCGAAAGGCGCAAGCCGGAAGCACCGCTGGCAGAGCCGGAGCAATAACGAGGACGAAATGCGGATGGTCGCAAGACCGGAAGCATGGCGAAATCGGGCCCGATGTGACGAACATCGCGATGCAAGGCGTCCTGCGCTCTGCGGAAGGATGTTCGAACAAAGCATCATAGCGGCCAATTGCCCAGGCGAAGTCGGGTAAAGCGACATAACAGAACTTGCGGCGGACAGCAGGTGAGAGTGGGGCCAGCAGCAATGCTGGCCCCATTTGCGTTTTGGGGGCACTATCCCTGCCACTTGAGGGAGGGAATCGTCAGGAAAATAGTTTCCCGATGACACAGGCCAACAAGATTTTGCTTAAAATTGATTGGCCGCAACGCGCCTTTGTAATTTCTCTATACCCCGCTTGCAGCACGGGTGGACGAAGTTTACACTCTTATGAGTTGCAAAATAATATTTTCAATTTCGGCCAAAATTTATAACACAAAGGTCAAAAATGGAGAGCTGGACTAGGGGCGCGCCATCACATGCGTGATCAGGGATCTACCCCGGCTGCTGAAAATCCGCTCATCGCTCTTACCATAAAGCAGCGTCAAGTCCTTGATCTACTTATTGAACACAAGACTTCCAAGGAAATTTCACGGCTCCTAGGCATCTCACCGCATACTGTCGATCAGCGTATTAACCATGCTCGTGCGAAGTTAGGCGCGTCTTCACGTGGGCAAGTTGCCAGTGAATATCGCCGCCTCATCGGGATATACGAAGAATCGATATATCAGTTTTCCTACATGGCCTCGAATGCGTATCTGGACGATTGCCTGACGCAGAGCGACACGGTGGAACCAGAGATTTCAACGTCTCCGGAAAAGCTCATTGGGCAGGAAACTGCAAAAGATGTGCTGAACTATCGCGTCGGTCCCGAGCTGTTCGAAGGACGTTGGGGCACTTTGGCTAGACTTGGCGCGATTGTCGCCTTGGCCTTGCTTATGGTGGTCTCGGTTCTGGGAGGGATTAGCATCTTTCTCACAGTTTCCCGTCTCATCGGGAGCTGACGACGGGTCGGCAGGTTATTACGTTCATCATATTAGATCGAGAGAACATCACATGACCATGAATGTCAAAGTAGCCCAAGTTAGATTGGCCCGCGAAGTTCGTGAGGCAGAATCCGCGCTCAACGATGCGCTTCTCAAGCAGTCAAATTTGTTCACCACCATGCTCACTGCTCGCCGCGATACAGGCGTCGGCTGCTTCACGGGGCAGGACGCGTTAATGCGGCTTGCTCACTCTCAGCAGTCGCTGATTACCGCTGGCGGTGACCTTGCTCGCGTGCATGGCAAACTTAGCAATATTGGATCAGAAGTCACCGGTGCCGCCGATGACATCCTGTGCCCCCCTGAGCATTTTGGTGCGCCAACAATACCTCATGGCTCCAATATTAAGGCGGCCTAGTCTGGCGAAGTGTAGTATTGAACTATATCAGCAAGTATGATGTATTTGCTCTTCGCAATCGGCATCCTTGGCGTGGGATTGATAATCCTGCGCCTTGGAGCCGGGCCGGAAAAGGCAGTCGCACTGGTTATCATTGGTTCGATACTGCTTGATCTTGTCTATCACTCAGCGATTGGCCTCGCCCGATATGAGACTGTCGATATAGGCCACGCTGCGATAGATTTTCTAGGCTTCACTCTATTTCTAGCCGTAGGTCTTCGTGCCAATCGATTCTGGCCCCTGTTGTGCTGTGCCATGCAACTGATCACAATCTTTGGTCATATTTCTATGTTGATCGAGAGCGGTGCGATGGGGGCCTATTGGCTAATGACTGCGATCCCACCTCAAGGTGAGATTATTGTGCTTGTTGCTGGAACAATTGCACATGTCCTGCGGCAGCAGCGGATCGGGCGTTACAGAGACTGGCGCTTGAACTGATCTAAAATTTTAAAGACTGGGGGATGCGATGGCGACCATTACGGCAGCCGGACCGATACAATTGAGCGATCGCCCGACGGGTTTTTTCGACTTGCTTGCAAGGTTCCTAAAAGATGTCGCTGAAGATGAAGGCGATCGCCTTCTCTTTTCTACCGGATCAGCGGATATGTCAGGTCAGTACAACAGCATGACAAAAGCGAGGGCCGAATATGACAAAAGACGAAAGCGTGCAAAGCACTTTCCGCAAGGATTATTCGGCGAGCCAGCTTGGGATATGCTGCTTGACCTATTTGTTTCCTGCCAAAACGGAACCGAAATTTCTGTCACAAGCGCATGCATAGCTGCCGACGTCCCAGCTACCACTGCCTTGCGTTGGCTTCAGAATCTGGAACTCACTGGGTTTGTTGAACGCTTTGCAGATGCCAAGGACAAGCGCAGATATATTGTGAGGCTTACCGAGGTTGGATATTCGTCAATGTGTTCATATTTTGATTCATAAATCTTTGTTAAAAATAGTTATTATACAATAATACTAGGCAGGTATTATATCGCATCACCCTTTTTCTCCCCTCACAACCCCAGCAGTGCCGGATCGCCTCCCTGCGCGGCGATATTCACGCTCACCGCGCGCTCCACGGCGTAGCGGAGCAGCGCGTGCGGGCCGCCCGCTTTAGGGCCGGTGCCGGAGAGGCCCTCGCCGCCGAAGGGTTGTACGCCGACGACTGCGCCGGTGATCGAGCGGTTGACGTAAGAGTTGCCGGCCGGAACCAGATTCCTGATCCGCGCGGCGAAGCTTTCGAGGCGGCTGTGAATGCCGAGTGTCAGGCCATAGCCGCGCGCGGCGAGGCGTCTGGCGACCTCGTCCAATTCATCGGGGGCGTAGCGATAGACGTGCAGAATTGGCCCGAAGACCTCGTGTTCGAGGAAATCGGGGCTGGGCACTTCGGCGAGGACGGGGCCGAAGAAATGGTCGTCCCCGCTGGGCGCAGGCAGCCGGTGGAGGATGGTCGCCTCGCTTTCCAGCCTCGCGACGTGGCTATCCAGCGCCTGTTTCGCCGCCGCATCGATCACCGGACCGATGTCGGTTGCGGGGCATGATGGATCGCCCAGCACCAGCGCGTCCATCGCACCGATCAGCGTGGCGATCACCGCGTCAGCACTCTCTTGCGGCAGATAAAGCATGCGCAGGCCCGAGCAGCGCTGGCCTGCTGAACCGAAGGCGGAGACAATCGCATCGTCGACCAGCTGTTCCTTGAGCGCGGTGGTATCGGCGAACATGCCGTTGAGCCCGCCAGTCTCGGCGATCAGCGGAATGATCGCGCCGGGGCGGGCGGCGAGTGCGCGATTGATCGACCAGGCGGTGTCAGTGCCGCCGGTAAAGGCGACGCCGTCGATGCCGGGGTGCGCGGTGAGCAAGGGGCCGACGGTGCCGCCCTCGCCCGGCACCAAGGCCAACACGTCGGCGGGCAGACCGGAGGCGTGGAAAAGCCGCACCGCCTCGGCAGCAATGCGCGGGGTCTGTTCGGCGGGCTTGGCGAGCACGGCATTACCGGCGGCGAGCGCGGCGGCGATCTGCCCGGTGAAGATGGCGAGCGGGAAATTCCACGGGGAAATGCAGACGAATGTCCCGCGCCCGCGCAGTTCGAGCGCGTTGGTTTCACCCACTGGCCCCGGCAGCGGGGTGAGGCCGCAGAACTGCTTTTGGGCCAGCGCGGCGTAATAGCGGCAGAAGTCCGCCGCCTCCCGCACTTCTGCCACGCCGTCTTCAAGCACCTTGCCCGCCTCGCGCGCCAGCAGCGCAATCAGCGGGTCGATGTGCGCTTCGAGGCTATCAGCCATAGCGCGCAGCACCGATGCCCGCCCTGCCCCGCCGCGCGCATCCCATGCCGGTTGGGCGAGCTTCGCGTGAGCGGCGGCGCGGTCGATGTCGTCGGCGCTGACATCGGCTGGGGGAGCGGGATAGTGGACATCAAGCGCCGCGACAGCCAGCGCCATTCGCGCGCGCTCACTGGTGATCGACAGGTCAATCCCCAGTGAATTGCGCCGCTCGGCCCCGCACATATCCAGCGGCAAGGCAATGCGCGGGTGCGGCCCCGGCGCGGCGGCAAGCTTGGCCACGGGATCGGCGACCAGCATCTCGGGCGGCACCTCATCATCGAGCAGATCGTGGACGAAGCTGGAATTCGCGCCGTTTTCCAGCAAGCGCCGCACCAGATAAGGCAGCAGCTCGTCATGCCCGCCAATCGGCGCATAGGCGCGCAAGCGGATCTCGCCCGTCTCTCTACCGGCATCGATAATACGCGCTTCGCGCTCGGCAGCAGCATAGAGCGCCTCACCCATGCCGTGCAGCCGCTGGTGCTCGATGGCGACCCCGGCATGGCGTGCCATCAGCCGCACGGCAGCGAGCGAATGGGCATTATGCGTGGCGAATTGCGGATAGAGCAGCGGGCTGGCGGCAATCAAACGGCGGGCGCAGGCGAGGAAGTTGACGTCGGTCGCCGCCTTGGTGGTGAACACCGGATAGCCGGGCCGCCCGGCCACCTGCGCGCGCTTGATCTCGCTGTCCCAATAGGCACCCTTGACCAGCCGCACCATGATCCGGCGGTTTGATCGCCTTGCCAGATCCGCCAGACCATCGAGCACCGCCATCGCCCGCTTTTGATAGGCCTGCACCACCACGCCCAGCCCGCGCCAATCGCCCAGCTCCGGCTCGAAGGCCAGTTTCTCGACCAGTTTGAGCGACAGCACCAGCCGGTCCGCCTCCTCGGCATCGATCGACAGGTTGAGATCGTGGGCGGCGGCCAGATGCGCGAGGCGTTTGAGGCGGGGGTAAAGCTCGGCCCACACCCGCGCTTCCTGCACGGCGGCATAGCGCGGGCAAAGCGCAGAGAGTTTGACCGAAATGCCGTGGCCCTGTTCGGGCATCGCTTGCCCGCGCGCTGCGCCGACTGCGGTGATCGCATCGGCATAGATGCGCTCATAACGGGCGGCATCTTGGGCGGTGCGCGCGCCTTCACCCAGCATGTCGAATGAGCACAGCGCGCCTTCCTTGGCGGCGCGTTCGAGGCCTTCGGCGATGGTGCGACCGAGCACGAACTGGTTGCCCATGATGCCGACTGCGCTGGCGACCGCGCGGCGGATCACCGGTTCGCCCATGCGGCGCGCGAGGCGGTGGACCGCACCGGTGATCTGAGCCGCATCCGCCTCGGTGGTAAGGATGGAGCGCGACAGCACCAATCCGCGTGTGGCAGCCTCGACCAGCAGATTGCCCGATTTTCCGGTATGCGCCGCCCAGTCGCCTGACAGGATGCGCTCGGAAATCAGTGCATCGCGGGTTTCGGCATCGGGGGTGCGCAGCAGCGCCTCGGCCAGGCCCATCAGCGCAAGGCCTTCATCGGTATCAAGCGAATATTCGGCGAGGAAGCCCTCCATCAGCCGCTGCCGTCCGGCATGAGCCCGCGCGCCGATGACCAGCGCGGCGGCTTCGGTGCCGACCTGTCGGCGATCCGCCTCGCTCAGCGGTTCGAGCGCCAGCAGTTCGGCCACGGCATCGCCTTCATCGCGATACTTGGCCTGGTCGATCCGGTCCCAGAGCTGAATTTGCGGCTGAATTTGCGACGCCATCGATTCCCTTTCACTCCAGGGAAACAATATTAGTTTCTATTGTAACGAATGACAAGAAGGCTACCAAAGCTTCGTCACTGCGAGCGAAGCGCGGAAATCCAAAGAGTCAGGTCACTCCGCTCTGGATTGCTTCGTCGCTTTGCTCCTCGCAATGACGAAGGTGATTGATTAGCAGCCCATCAAGGGCGACGAGCCTACCCAGCCTACCCCGCCTGCGCGATCAGCTGATCCCGGTCCCGGATGACAATTTCGCGGCGTGAGGGCAGATCAATCACGCCCTCGCTCTTGAGGCGGGTGAACTGGCGGCTGACGGTTTCGATGGTCAGGCCCAGCACGTCGGCCACTTGCTGGCGCGAGAAGGGCAGCTCGAAGCGGTCAATCGGCACACCGGGCAGCGCCATGCAGGTCGGATCGACCAGCCGCTCGGACATTTCGGCGATGAAAGTGGCCACCTTTTCGCTTGCCGACTTGCGGCCAAGCAGCAGCATCCAGCGGCGCGTGCGTTCAAGCTCAGCCATGGTGCGTTCGAGCAGCTTGTGCTCCAGCGCCGGGTGCTTGCGGGCAAAATCATCAAAATCGCGGCGTCCGAATACGCAGACCGTGGCTTCAGTAAGCGCGGTGACACTGTGTCCGGTCTTGCCGCCAAACGGGCGGCCGACGAAATCCGCCGGATAAACCACGCCAACGATCTGCTCGCGGCCACCCTCGGTGCCGGTCGACAGCTTGAGCACACCATCAACAACATTGGCGACGAGGATCGAATCCTCGTCCTCCCAGATCAGCGATTGCCCGGCTTCGAGCTTGCGCGTGCGCCCGATCGCGTTCAGCGCGCCGATTTCCCCGGCATCAAGAGCCGAGCAGATTGCGCGATTGCGCACCAAACAAGTATCGCAAGAGGACATCTTCCTCTGCGGGTATCAGACAGTTGCTTGGCGGGCAATCAATTGGTTGCCCGCCAAGCCGATATATCAGGCCGCTTGCTTTTCCTGAGCGCGACGTTCGGCATGCTCAGCGAACATGCCCATGATGTCGCCCGAGGTTACCGGCCGATCTTCGGTCAGCGGCACGGCACCGCCCGAAGCCTTGGGTGAAACATCCACGCCCTTGGCCTCGGCCCGCGCGCGGCAGGCACCAACGGTCAGGTCTTCTCGCTTGTTGTGCTCGAACATCGCATCGTGGCGCAGCCATTTGATCGCATTCAGGTGCGTGATCTTGTCGATCTGGTTGTCCGTAAGATTTGTCCCTTCGATCTGACGCCACAGCATTTCGGCAGCGTCCGGCCAGACAGCATCGGAGTGCGGGTAATCGACCTCGTAGGTAACGTTGTCTTCGCCCACTTCGCCCAGATTCTTCAAGCCATAGGGATCCCACAGGAAGCAATGGCAGAAGTGGCGCTTAAGCAGTTCGCTCGGCTTGATGTTGTTCGCCTGAAAGCGCGACTTGGTCCAGACGCCGTGGCGCCAGTTGGAGAAGTCTGCACGCTCTGCAAGATAAGGCACCCAGCCGATCGAGCCTTCCGAAACGATGATGCGCATGTCGGGATACTGGAACAGCTCCTCAAGCTGCAGCCAGTCTGCCACGCCTTGCGCCACCGACATCGGCATGGTCGAAATCCACGCCTCGATCGGCGTTTCCATCGAGGCATGCGGCGCCGGGTTGCCCGAGCCGATGTGCAGGGCGATGGTCATATCGTTGTCCATCACCGCCTTGTAGATCGGATCCCAGTATTCGTTGTGGATCGAAGGCAGCCCCTGAACAGTAGGGTTTTCGTTCATTTGCAGAACGTGGAAACCCTTTTTGCCGAGCCGGTTGATTTCATCGATGGTAGCCTGCTGGTCCCAGGTCGGTAGTACGCCGATTGGGATGAAACGGCCCGGATAGGCCATGCACCATTCGTCATAGTGCCAATCGTTGTAAGCCTGCATATGACGCAGCGCGAGCTTCTTGTCGGGTGCCTGATGGAAGGTCGCACCGTCAAACGAGATCGAATTGCCAAAGCACATCGATGCGGCAATGCCGTTGACGTCCATATCATCGATGCGGGCGTGAACATCATAGCAGCCATCACGCAACTGATCGAGGCTGGTCGGCTCCATACCATATTCCTCGAAAGGACGGCCGGTAACAGCATTGAGGCCGATCGAACCCTTGAGGCGGCCTTGATATTCCCAGTAGTTCTTGCCCTGCGCATCAGTCTTCAGCTTCGGCGCAGAGGCCAGAAGATCGCCCGAGAGCTGGTTATCGAACAGGTTCGGCGGTTCGCAGATATGGTCATCGGTGCTGATGACCACCATGTCATTCATTTCCATTGTACGGCTCCCATAGTTGTGTGTGTCAAAGATCAAATTCGAGGATCGGTCCGTCAAAATTCAGGCTGAGTTGCTGGATGGCCGGGGCGAGTCTGGCGTGGCTGTGCCCGGCGATGAAGCCATCGATCACCCGGTGATTGTTGCTGATCAGGCCTTCGCGCACCCGTGACAGCCGCATGTATTCAAACCCTTGCGAATGCATGCCCTTCTGCTGGATCGGGATGTTTGAATAATCCTGCTGCGGGATCTTCGGGAATTCCTTGCTGTCATAGGGCAGCATGATCGGCTCGAGCACCGGATCGGGTTCCTGCCCTTCAGGGAAATTGGTCAGCGACCAGATTTCGAACAGGCAGGTTTCCGGTGTCAGCGGGCGGACGCGGTAGGATGTCATGCCTGAGAAGAACACCAGCACGAAGCTGTTGGGGAAATTGAACTGCAGAGCATCAAGCGGATATTTGGTCGCCGCTTCCCGGATGTCGGGAATATTCTCACCGCGCGCGCGCAGCTGCTTGGTGACTTCGTCCATGACCAGACCAAACCACATCGGCACCGCCACCGCCGGATCATCGGGCAGCTCAACATCAAGACACTGGCGGGCAATCTCCAGCTCCTTGGCATGGACAAGCCCCGCCATGCCTTCGCTGAGCAGTTCGAACTGGGCGAATTGCGAGAGGATATTGTCGCGCGCACTCATGTCAGGGTTGATCGCCGGCCCCTGCCCGCCGGTGTCATTGCCGTAACGCGAATTATACAGCACCGGCGTGGCTTGTTGCAGCTGCGGGTGGGTTTTCATCACGTGGTAGCCTTCCTGAAAGGCCTCCATCGCGATCTTCCAGTTGGCGGGCAGCACCGTGCCATACCACCATTCGGCGCGCAGATTGCCGATGCCGCGGGCATCAAGCCCATCCAGCGCCGAACCCATGGTTTCGACATAGGACAGCGCATTGTCATCAAGGTTGATATAGGCGCAGCCGCCCCAGGTTTCGCAGCGGACCGAACGCAGCTTCAGGTCTTCAGCTTCGAGCAGATCCTGATTGAACAACTGCTTGCCGTAAACGAAGGTGCAATCGCCCTCCATGTTCCAGCGCCAGCCATGGAACGGGCAGATGAAGCCGGTCTTGGCGCAATTGCCGCGATCATTGCCGTGACCACCGGCAATCGGTACGCCGCGGTGGCGGCAGTGGTTGTGATGCGCCTTCACCCCATCCTTGGTGTTAACGACGATCACCGACTTGCCGAGGATGGTATATTCTACCCAGTCACCGATTTCAGGGATCGTTTCGAGCCGGCAGGCCATCTGCCAGGTGCGGCTCCACATATGTTCGGCTTCGAGGTTGAAGAATTCCTCGTCGTAAAAGCGGCTGGCCGGGATCTTTTCCGGATCGATTACCCGGAACGGGTTGGCAGCGGCTTTCAGGCTTTCGGTGGCATCAAAATCGGCCATTGTTCTTGTCCTCTCCAGTGGGCGGGCCCAGAGTTCTCACCAATCTGTGTTTCCACCAGTCTGCTTGGCTGCTCGGGCAGTTGCGTTGATTCAGCGCAAAATCACCGCAGCGCCGGGGCGATGAAAATGGGCTCAGTCGAGCGGGACCGGCGCGCCGGTGCCCAAATGGCGGGCCAGATTGCGGTGCAGGCTGACCACGGCACCTTCGGCCTTGGGATTGGGAATGTTTCCCCGGAAACCCAGGTTCTTCATCCCCTGCTGGACCGCCGCCATGTTGGAAAAATCCTGTTTCAGGACATACGGGAAGTCTTTGGGCTCGGCGAAAGTCCATTCGGTTTCGGGCGCGCCGCCTTCGGGGTAAAGTTCGTAAACCGCGACCTCGAAATAGCATTTGTCCGGGTTATAGCCGCAGGGCCGCGCCTGATAACAAAGCATATTGTTGACCGCGTGGCCGATTTGCTGGTTGGGGAAAATCTGCCATGCGGTGCCGCTCTGCGCGGTGTGATCGCTATCGACCTTGGGCCATTCCACTCCGCGATCCGCATCGATCTGCCGCGCAGTATCGAGCCAGTATTTCAGCACCTCGGCGGGCGGCGTGCCTTCTGGCAGGACTTCAGGCAGAGTCTGCGCAACATCGACCAAGGTCTTGGTGGTATTGGTGTTCACCCCTTCCCAGGTATATTTCTGCATCTCAGCCGTCGAAATGCGCGGATCGCCGATGCCGAGCCGCAGCTTGGCCCTATTCTCGCCAAGGATGCTGTCATCCGCCTCCGGCGCATCTGCCGGGGCATCATAGCCGATGTGGCTGTGCTGGCCCTGCTGGCGGCCCCAGCCGGTGAAATCGCCGAATGCGGTGAATTCCGGATGGGTGCCGGGGACGTGATAGGTCTCGTCAAAAGCCTCGAGCGCGACCTTCCAGTTACAATCGAACACCGTCCAGAAACGCCAGCGTACCCGCATGTTCTGGATCTGGAACGGATCGAGCATGGTTGCGGCGGGTTCAAGGTATTCGCGCAAGGGTCCGGCATCAGGGTCAAGGTTGATCCAGATGAAGCCGCCCCAGGTATCGACCTTGAATTCGCCCAGCCGGGTGCGCTCGTCATTCAGCGCGCCGCCCCATTCGTGCTGCGCCTGAATGAAGCTGCATACACCAGCATTCTCACCAGTGACGTCAAAGGTCCAGGCGTGAAACCCGCAGACGAAATTGGCGCTCTTGCCGCGCGCATTGCGCTGGCCTGCGGGCGTATCGACCAGACGGCGGCCACGGTGCGTGCAGACATTGGCGAAGGCCTTGATGCGGTCTGCAGCGGTCCTGACAATCAGCACAGAATCGTCAAGGATGTCATAGGTGATGTAATTGCCGACCTCGGGAATATCCTCCAGCCGGCCCGCTTGCAGCCAGCACTTGCGCCACAACTTGTCGCGTTCGGCGCGGGCGTAGTCCTCGGAAATATAGGCTTCGGCACCATGCGTTTCGGCCGGCATTACTGCGGCGGAACGATCCGCGAACTTGCGCATATCACCCATGGCATCACTCCTCGATTTTTCGCGACCGCGTTCGCGGCGCTTGCCTATCGGGGGTGATCATGAGGCAAATCGGGCCGGACTGAATTTGACCAAACGCAAAAACGGCAAAGGGCACCTGTCGCCCCGGCGATGCCGTTCGCGACAGGTGCCCTTGTGCTGGAATTCTCGCGATTAGAAGCGCGCGTAAACCCCGCCGCTGACCACCCAGGGATCAAGCTTGTGCGTGGTCGACAGTGCTTCGACACCGCCAGCGGTGTAGAAATGCGTCGTCGCTTTCATGAAGTATTTCTTGGCATCGAGCGAAATACCCAGACCACTTTCACCAAGCGGCATATCAAGACCGGCCTGCAATGCGAGACCCAGCTTGTTGTCCATCTTCAAAGTCGATGCACCCAGCAGCTTCGCTGTCGCACCGGGCTTTTCATTGAAGTAGAAGAACAGCGCCGGACCGGCACCGATGTAAGGCTTGATCGCTCCGGCATTGAGGTGATATTTCAGTGTCAGCGTGGCGGGCAGGATCAGCAGGTGCTGGGCGACATCCGCTCCGGCAATAACGCCCGCGCCGGTAGCATGGTGCTGGGTGAAGCAGCAGATCGTCTCGACCGAGACATTGGGCGTGACGTAATATTCCAAAGCCAGCGTCGGCACGACATTATCATTGACCGTGGTCTGCGATGTGGCTGGCAGGCCGACAAGGTTGATATTAATCTTGTCGATCTTGCCATCGGGCAGGACGCCGGTGGCGAGCACTTTGACCTGAAACTTGCCTTCGGGGTTCGCGGCCTGGGCCGGAACCGCAACTGCGAAAGTGGCGGCGGCAGCGGCAAGCGCGGCAAGTGATGCGAACTTTTTCATGTTTCCCTCATGGTCGCCGCTTGCCTGCCCCATGCAGGTGTCTCGCGGCGTCAGCCCTGAAAATCGCGCGCGACAGCTGCTTTCGACATTGATCGAACGCAAAATATTCGATTTTGCGAAATTTTCTTTTGCATCTGCGCAATTTGATCGGGGTCAATGTTGCACTGCGGTAGGGCGGGCAGAGCCTTGCCACTGCTTGTGGTTCCTGCGACAACTCAGGAAGGGCAAGTTGCCATTTCATCCGTCTGAGAGGGAAGGCTCTATGGATCGCATCCTATTGCGCGTCGGCATCTGGCTGAGCGCGCTTCTATTCGCCATCGTCGCAGTTGCGCAGGCAGCCGATTTCGGCTTCGCGGCGCAGATGGTGATTGTCGCAATTGCGGCACTGGCCGGGCTTGTCTTTGCCCTGCGCGGAGCTGATTATTCGGCCATTGCCAACGGCATCGCCCCAGGGCCAGCCGATCAATCGCGCTATTACGACGATGTGATCCGCTGGGGGGTGATCGCCACGGTGTTCTGGGGCATGGCGGGCTTTCTCGCCGGGCTTTACATCGCGCTTGAGCTGGCGTTTCCGCTGCTCAACTTCACCGAATACCTCAATTTCGGCCGCCTGAGGCCGCTTCACACTTCTGCCGTGATCTTCGCCTTCGGAGGCAATGCCCTGCTGTGCACATCGTTCTACGTAGTGCAGCGGACTTGCCGGGCGAGGCTGGCCTTCCCCGGTCTCGCCCGTTTCGTGTTCTGGGGCTATCAGCTGTTCATCGTGCTGGCGGCCACCGGCTATCTGCTCGGTATTACCCAGGGCAAGGAATATGCCGAGCCGGAATGGTACGTTGATCTGTTCCTCACCGTGGTCTGGGTTTCCTACCTGATCGTCTTTGTCGGCACTTTGGCAAAGCGCAGCGAGCCGCACATCTACGTTGCCAACTGGTTCTATCTGTCGTTCATCCTGACCGTGGCGCTGCTGCATCTGGTGAACAATATCAACATTCCGGTGTCGCTGTTCGGCAGTCAGTCCTATCCGCTGTTCGGCGGTGTGCAGGGTGCGCTGGTGCAATGGTGGTACGGCCACAATGCGGTGGGCTTTTTCCTCACCGCCGGCTTCCTCGCGATGATGTATTACTTCGTGCCGAAGCAGGCCGAACGCCCGATCTATTCCTATCGTCTGTCGATCGTCCACTTCTGGTCGCTGATCTTCCTCTACATCTGGGCCGGACCACACCATCTGCTTTACACCGCCTTGCCTGAATGGGCGCAGACGCTGGGCATGGTGTTTTCGATCATGCTGTGGATGCCCAGCTGGGGCGGTATGATCAACGGCCTGATGACGCTTAACGGTGCCTGGGACAAGTTGCGCACCGATCCGATCATGCGGATGTTCGTCTGGAGCCTGGCCTTCTATGGCATGAGCACCTTCGAAGGCCCGATGATGTCGATCCGTTCGGTCAATGCCCTGTCGCATTACACCGACTGGACCATCGGCCACGTCCATTCGGGTGCGCTCGGCTGGAACGGCATGGTGACATTCGGCGCGCTCTATTACCTCGCGCCGCGCCTCTGGGGCCGGACAAGGATGTATTCGCTGCGCATGGTCAACTGGCACTTCTGGCTGGCGACCCTGGGCATCGTTTTCTACGCCTCCTCGATGTGGGTGGCGGGGATTACCCAAGGCCTGATGTGGCGCGAATATGGGGCTGATGGCTATCTGGTGAACTCCTTCGTCGAAACCGTCGCGGCGCTGCATCCGATGTTCATCCTGCGTGCTTTTGGCGGGCTGCTCTATCTCACTGGCGCAGGCATCATGACCTACAATATCTGGCAGACGATTGCCGGCAACCTGCGCGTCGAGCAGCCGCTGGGCGGTCCCGCCTTCGATCCCGAAAAGGATCGTCCGCTCGTCCCCGCCGCTGTTGCAGCCGAATAAGGGAGCAAGACTATGACTTCCGAAACCCAAAAGTCTGGCGATACCAAAGCCGCAAAACCCAAAGGTCACGCACGGCTGGAACGCAACATCACCCTGCTGGCGGTCTGCGCCTTTGCAGCGGTGACGGTGGGCGGCATCGTCGAGATCGCGCCGCTGTTCTGGATCGACAACACGATCGAGAAGGTGGAGGGGATGCGGCCTTTCACCCCGCTCGAACAGGCAGGGCGTGACATCTATGTGCGCGAGGGCTGCTATACTTGCCACAGCCAGATGATCCGGCCGTTCCGTGACGAAGTGGAACGCTATGGCCACTACAGTCTCGCCTCTGAATCGATGTACGACCACCCCTTCCAGTGGGGTTCAAAGCGTACCGGACCTGATCTGGCACGCGTCGGCAAACGCTATTCGGATGAATGGCACGTCCAGCATCTAACCGATCCGCGCGCCGTGGTGCCCGAATCGATCATGCCGACATATGGTTTTCTGGCGACCCGCGATCTGAAGGTCGGCAACATGGGTGCCACACTCACCGCGCTCAGCCGGGTCGGCGTGCCATATAGCAAAGATCATATCGCCAAGGCTGATGAAGACCTTGTGCTGCAAGCCAGCGCCGATGGTAACGCCGCCGATCTCAGCACGCGTTATCCCAAAAGCCAGGTCCGTGATTTTGACGGCAACCCGGCCCGCCTGACCGAGATGGATGCGCTGGTTGCCTATCTTCAGGTTCTGGGGACGCTGGTCGATGTCGGCAGCGTCGCCGCGCAGGAGGATCTGGCGAAGGAGAAAGGGCGGTGATCCACCCACATTCCACTTACGAAACTCTGCGCCAGTTGGCCGATAGCTGGGGACTTGTTCTCATGACCGTCAGCTTTCTGGTGCTGGTTCTCTGGCCTTTCCGCCCCGGCGCCAAGACACGCAATGACGCCGCTGCAACCATGATCTTCGAGGATGATGACAATGGTTAGTCCCAAAATCGACGAAGCCACCGGCACTGAAACCAAGGGCCACGAATGGGATGGTATCGAGGAACTCGATACCCCGCTGCCCTTGTGGTGGTTGCTGACCTTCTATGCCTGCATTGCCTTCGCGCTGGGCTATGTCGTGGTCTATCCGGCCATTCCGCTGCTGAACAAAGGCACCGAAGGCATTTGGGGGTGGACCGCCCGCGGCGAACTGGCGAAGGATACCGTCAGTGCCGAAAGGCAGCATGGCCCTTTGCTTTCGGCGCTTGCCGCCACGCCGATAGAGTCTCTCCTCTCTAATCCGCAGCTGATGCAGCAGGCTGTTGCAGGCGGCAAAGCAGCCTACCTGGTCAACTGCGTCCAGTGCCATGGCACGGGTGCGGGTGGCAGCAAGGGCTATCCCAACCTTAATGACGATGATTGGCTGTGGGGCGGCGATCTCAAGACGCTGGAGACCACGATTGTCCACGGCATCCGCTCACCCGATGATACGGCAACCCGTGTCAGCCTGATGCCAAGCTTTGGCCGCGATGCCATGCTGACCTCTACTCAGGTGGGTGAAGTCGCCAATCATGTCCTTTCTCTGTCAGGCAAGGCTCAGGCCAATGCTGCGGGATCGGTCACTTTCGCTAACAACTGCGCCGCCTGCCATGGCCCCGCCGGCAAGGGGCTCCGCCAGTTCGGCGCTCCTAACTTGACAGACGCAATCTGGCTCTACGGCAGTTCCAAAACCGATGTCACCGCCTCCATCCACGCCGCTCACGCCGGGGTCATGCCCGCCTGGGGTGCCCGGCTTGATGCGGTGACGATCAAGATGCTGGCCGCCTATGTCCATTCACTGGGCGGCGGTGAAGCTTTTGCCCCCGTTCCTGAGGCGGCAGCTTCCGCCGCTCCGGCTGCTCCTGTTGCACCGGGGAAAACAAGGTAGAGTGAAATGAACAAGCCCGGCCCGGTCGCCACGGGGCTTTATCAGAAGCGTGAAGGGGTTTTCCCGAGCAAGATCGACGGCAAGTTCCGGCGGATCAAATGGGCGGTGATGCTGGTTACGCTCGGCATCTACTACATCACCCCCTGGCTGCGCTGGGATCGCGGTCCCTATGCGCCTGATCAGGCCGTACTGATCGACCTTGAGCACCGCCGTTTCTACATCTTCGCCATCGAAATCTGGCCACAGGAGTTCTACTTCGTTGCCGGACTGCTGATTATGGCGGGTATCGGCCTGTTTCTGGTGACTAGCGCAGTGGGCCGCGCCTGGTGCGGCTATGCCTGCCCACAAACAGTGTGGACCGATCTGTTCCAGCACGTCGACCGGCTGATTGATGGTGATCGCAATGCCCAGATTCGCCTGAAGAATGCACCTTGGGGTCTAACCAAAAGCGCCCGCCGCCTGTTCAAATGGACAATCTATCTGGCGATCAGCTTTGCCACTGGCGGTGCCTGGATCTTCTATTTTGCCGATGCTCCTACGCTGCAGCGCGAGTTCTGGACCGGTAATGCCGCCTCGGTTGCCTATGCCACCGTCGGCGTGCTGACCTTCACCACCTTCTGGTTCGGCGGCTTCATGCGTGAGCAGGTGTGCATCTATATGTGCCCATGGCCGCGTATCCAATCGGCCATGCTCGATGAAAAGAGCCTGCTCGTCACTTACAAGGACTGGCGGGGCGAGCCGCGCGCCAGCATCAAGAAATCCGAAAAAGCGCCTGACAAGTTCGGTGACTGTGTCGATTGCAATCAATGCGTGGCGGTCTGCCCCACCGGCATCGACATCCGCGAAGGACCGCAGATTGGCTGCATCACCTGCGCGCTGTGCATTGATGCCTGTGACCGGGTGATGGCGCAGGTCGGCCGCCCGCGCGGGCTGATTGACTATGCCACGCTCGAAGATTCGGTGAGCGAGAAGGCCGGCAATCCGCCGACCAGCCACATGAAGCTGATCTGGCACCCGCGCACCTTGTTCTATCTCGGCGTGTGGAGCGCGATCGGATTTGGTCTGCTGTTCGCGCTGGGCACCCGCCAGCACATTGACCTTGCCGTGCAGAAGGATCGCAATCCACCCTTTATGCTGATGAGCAATGGCGAAGTGCGCAATGCCTGGACGGTCAAACTCAAGAACATGGAAGGCCGCCCGCGCCCGATGACGGTCAGCCTTGAAGGCCTGAAGGGCGGCGTGATGTGGTCTGACACGATGAGCCGCGATGATGCCGCGCGCCACCTTTCGCTGCTGGTTCCCGCCGATACCACCATGCCGGTGCGCATCTATGTGGTATCACCGGCCGACGTTGAAGAGCAGGACTTCACCTTTGTGCTGACCGCCACTGATAAGGAAGGCGGCGGTGATCGTGCCGAAGCCCACTTCGCCGCACCGGAGAATGACGATGATTGAACGCGCTCAGCCCAAGGCTCCTCGCCCCTTCACCGGCTGGCATATGTTCGCCATCATGATCGCCTTCTTCGGCGTGGTGGTGGCGGTGAACTTCACCATGGCGCGGCTCGCTTCGCAGACCTTTGGCGGTGTCGTAGTCAAGAATTCCTACGTCGCCAGCCAGGAATTCAACCGCTGGCTGGATGAGGCGCGCAACGAAAAGGCACTGGGCTGGAGCGCAGTTGCGACGCGGATGCCGGACAATCGCGTGGCAATCACGCTTGCTGCTGTGCCGCTGGAGACTGCTGCTGTCAGCGCTGTAGCGCGCCATCCACTTGGCAAGGTGCCCGATCAGCAATTGACCTTTGTGGCCGTCGGTCCGGGCCGTTTTATCAGCCATGAGACACTTCCCTCAGGTCGCTGGCGATTGCGCGTGATTGTGAGCGCATCGGGGCATAACTGGCGGCAGGAGCAGGACGTCAGGTGAACCTGCCAGCCCGCCTTGATCCCGCCGGAGAAATCGAGACGGTCCTCACAGTTCCGGCCATGCATTGCGCGGGCTGCATGGCAAAAGTCGAGCGCAGCCTTGGCGCAATGGCGGGCGTGACCTCTGCCCGCGTCAATCTTACCGCGCGGCAAGTGCGCATAGCGCATTCGACCAGCATCGCGATGCCTGATCTGGTCTCCGCCTTGTCCGCCAGCGGTTTCGCCAGTCAGCCGCTCGACGAAGACCTTGCGCCGCCACCGTCCGCCGCAAAGCCGCTGCTCGCCCCGCTGGCTGTCGCGGCTTTTGCGGCGATGAATGTGATGATGATGTCGGTTGGAATCTGGTCGGGTGCTGACGGCGCGACGCGCGAGATGTTCCACTGGTTGTCTGCCGGGATCGGCATTCCCGCCATCGCCTATGCCGGACGGCCCTTCTTTACTTCGGCATGGTCGGCGCTGCGGCGTGGACGCACCAATATGGACGTGCCGATCTCCATCGGCGTGACCTTGGCCGCTGCGCTCAGCCTCTATGAAACCGCCACCGGCGGGCATGATGCGTGGTTCGATGGCGTGTTGATGCTGCTGCTGTTCCTGCTGGGGGGCCGCACGCTCGATGCGATGATGCGTGATCGTGCCCGTGCCGGGGTCGATTCGCTGCTGCGACAGGCGGCCACGGGCGCAATGGTGGTTGGTAAAGACGGCAAGCTCGAATGGCTGGCGGCACGCGCCCTGTTGCCCGGCATGGTCATGCGCGTGGCTGCAGGCGAACGGCTTGCCGCCGATGGTGTAATTGCAAAGGGCACCAGCCGGTTTGACCGCTCCTTGCTCACCGGTGAATCTGCACCTGTCGGCGCTGGCCCCGGCGGCGATGTACTCGCCGGCACTCTCAATCTCGATGCCCCGGTCGATGTCACGGTCAGCGCCGCCGGAACTGGCACAGCGCTCGCCGAAATCGCGCGTCTGATGGAATCGGCGGGGCAGGCACGCTCCAGATATGTCCGCATCGCTGATCGCGCCTCGCGGCTCTATGCTCCCGCCGTGCATTCGCTGGCGCTGGCGAGCCTGATCGGCTGGCTGCTTGCCGGAGCCGGAATGCATCAGGCGCTGATCATCGCCATTTCGGTGCTGATCATCACTTGCCCCTGTGCGCTCGGCTTGGCCGTACCGGTGGCACAGGTGGTGACGAGCGGCGCGCTGATGAAAGCGGGCGTGATGGTCAAGGATGGCTCCGCGCTCGAACGTCTGTCGCGGATCAACCGCGCGCTGTTTGACAAGACCGGCACGTTGACACTCGGCCGCCCGGTTCCCGATGCCCGCATGATCGAAGCGCTTCCGGCAGATGTCGCCTCGGTGGCGCTTGCGCTCGCTTCGCACAGCCGCCACCCGTTGAGCCAGGCGCTGGCCGAGGCGCTGGCCGTGCGTGGGTTCACCGCAGCCCCGCTGGAAAGCGTTGAGGAAGTGGCCGGACAAGGGATGCGGGCGATCTGGCAAGGCCGTGCCGTCGCGCTGCGCCGACCAGATGTGGCTGCGCGTGAAGGCTTTGGCGGCATGGCTACCATGCTCGACATCAGTGGCGATCCGGCGCGGCTGATCAGCTTTGCCGATGCCCTGCGCCCCGGCACCATCGCGGCATTGGCCCGGATGGCGGCAATGGGCATCGAATGCTCGATCCTCTCGGGCGACAGAAGCTCGGCCGTTGCCGAAGTATCGCGCACGACCGGCCTGATGGCGCAATGCGCTGCCACTCCCGTCGATAAGCAAGAGGCCATCGCGCGTCTGCAAAGCGCGGGGCAGAATGTGCTGATGGTGGGGGATGGCCTCAATGATGGTCCGGCGCTGGCTGCCGCCGATGCCTCGATCGCACCGGGCAGCGCCAGCGATGTTGGACGGCAAGCGGCAGACTTCGTGTTTCTGGGCGACGGACTGGCAGCGATTCCGCGCGCCGTGGCGGCATCACGGGCCTGCATGGCGGTGGTCAAACAGAATTTCACGCTGGCCATCGGCTATAACTTTCTCGCCGTGCCGCTGGCCATTGGCGGCTATGTCACGCCGCTGATCGCCGCCGCCGCGATGTCGGCCAGCTCGTTGCTGGTAGTCGCCAATTCGCTGCGACTGGTGAGGGCGGCCCGATGAGCCCCGATCTATCATGACAGGCATCGCCATCCTTATCCCGATTGCGCTCGCCATGGGCGCACTTGGCCTCGCGACATTCTTCTGGGCGCTGAAAGGCAATCAGTTCGAGGATCTCGAAGGTGCGGCCAACCGCATCCTGATCGACGAGGAAGACCCGCTATCATGAAGCGCGGCAGTACCTTTGGTCTGGTGGCCATGATCCCGGCTGCGCTGGCCATCACCCCCGCAGCGGCGAGCGCCTCGTTGACCATGATGATCTGCACCGGCGATGGCACGACGCAGACTGTCGTGCTTCCGCTGAAGCGCAGCCCCGCCTCCCCCAGCCACCAGCCATGCTGCGCCAAAGGCTGCCATGCCGGAGGCAGTCGCAAGCGATCAGACGGCAAATTTGATACGCCGCAATGAATTGCACCGCTGCATGGCTTAGCCAGAGCCAATGTGGCCTTATTACCCCGAACTTCTGGCAACGCCGGTACCGCGTTATACCAGCTTCCCGACTGCGGCTGAGTTTACACCTGCGGTAAATGCCGGAGATCTGGATGTCGCGCTGCATCAAGCGAGGGGCGACATCTCGCTCTATGTCCACATCCCGTTCTGCGAGAAGATCTGCTGGTATTGCGGCTGCAACACTTCGGCGGTCAACCGGCGGGACCGGCTGGAGAACTACCTCGATTCGCTGCACCATGAGATTTCGCTCACCGGTGTAAGGCTGGATAATAGCACCAGAGTGCGCCGCGTGGCGTTTGGCGGGGGTAGCCCCAATGCCATAGAGCCCACCGATTTCGTCCGCCTTGCTGATGCGCTGACCCTGCACTTCCCGCTCGAAGACCCGGTGTGGTCGATAGAAATCGACCCGCGCAAGCTGACCCCGCGGTGGAGCGCGGTGATTTCCATGGTCGGTGTCAGCCATGCCAGCCTTGGCGTGCAGACTTTCGCGCCGCATCTGCAAAAGGCCATCGGGCGGGTGCAGCCCGATGCGGACATCGTCGCCGCCACAGATCTGCTGCGCGGGGCGGGCGTCACCTCGCTCAATTATGATCTGATGTACGGCCTTCCCGGACAAACGCTGGCCGATCTGGATGCCAGTCTGGCCCGCTCTGTGGAGCTTGGGGCAGACCGCATTGCCCTGTTCGGCTATGCTCATGTGCCGCATATCGTCCCCCGGCAAAAGCGCATCGATGCGACAAACCTCCCCGATCAAACAGCGCGCTTTACCATGGCCGAGTTTGGCTATGACTTTCTGACAGCGGCGGGATATGTCCCGGTTGGGTTCGATCATTTCGCCCTGCCTGGTGATCCACTGGCTCAGGCGACCGTGGCAGGAAAACTGCATCGAAATTTTCAGGGTTTCACCGATGATCCGGCACCGACATTGATCGGCCTTGGCTCCTCGGCGATCAGTTCGTTCAGCGATGTCCTCGTCCAGAATGAAAAGAACGCGGGCCGATACCGGATGCTGCTCAGCCAGAACCGGTTGACCGGTGCGCTTGGCGTCAGCCGCTCAGGCGACGATCAGCGGCGCGGCAAGATCATCACTGCGCTGCTCTGTCAGGGCAAGGCCATGGTGCCGCGCGATTTGCTGAATGAAGTGGCTTCCACGTTGCAACTCTTTCTGCACCGCGGGCTTGCTCTGATTTCGGGCGGCGAGCTTGAAATCGCCCCCGGCGGCCTGCCCTATGCCCGCACCATCGCCGCGCTGTTCGATCCCTACCGGCAGGACTCTGTGCGGCGGTTCAGCTCTGCGGTGTGATCGCGCTCATCCTGAAAAGCCCAAAAAAAATGAGCGACTGTTCACGAGGTACAGTCGCTCAAGTTGGGGAGAATCGTCAAGCCCGGGTGAGCTTTCGCATCCTGCCTAGGCCGCCTTCCCCACCGCCACTTTGATATTTATCAAAAGCAGCAAATGAATACATCCTACTGGAGCCGCCCAACAAGCCAGCTCAATACTGCCGCATTCCGGTGGCATCGCTTTCCTTGAACACCGGAATTTCCTCGACCACCTTCATCATCACCAGTGGGATCCGGCGCTCGGTAGAGGCCTGATAATTGGTGTAGAAGGGATAGAAATCGGCCATGTGCGCCCAGACCCTGTCATGCTCGGCGCCATCGGGAACGCGCAAGGTGGCGTGGAAGGCTTGTGTACCGATCTGGAAATCAACCTCCCCGGCGGCGATCAGATTGAGATACCATTCGGGGTGCTTGTCCGCCCCGCCCTTGGATGCGACCACCACCACTTCACCGCCCACCGCGCCATAGCACAGCGGCGTGATGAACACCTTGCCGCTCTTGCGGCCGGTATATTTGAGCAGCAGGTGCGTGCCGAACTTCGGCCCGCCCACCGCCGTGATGTCCATGATGTGGCCCTTGGCCCCGCCCGATTGCAGATACATCTCGCGGTGTTCGGTTGCCCAGTCCTTGCGGGTATCGCGCAGTTCGGCGGAAGTATCATCGCTCATGGTTGGCGTCCTCGTTTCAGCGCAGTCTGCTAACAATAGACCCTAAAGCACCACCTCGATCAACAGCGGCCCCGCCTCACGCACCGAATTCGCCAGGGCGCGGTGAAAGTGCTCCGCCGTGGTGACGCTGATGCCGGGGACGCCCATGCTTTTGGCCATGGCTACCCAGTCTATCGTCGGCTTGTCGATCTCCATCATTTCCAGCGCCTTTGGCCCCGGCGCGCCGAAACCCATGGCGGCATATTCGTGCTTGAGAATCTGGTAAGAGCGGTTGGCGAAGATCACCGTGGTGATGTTCAGCCCCTCTCGCGCCTGCGTCCACAATGACTGGATGGTGTACATCGCGCTGCCATCGCCAACGAGGCAGAAGACCCGCCGATCCGGGCAGGCAATCGCCGCGCCAGTAGCCACCGGCGTACCAAAGCCGATCGAGCCACCCATATTCTGCATCGTATCATGCGGCAGAGAGCCCGCCGTCAGCCCCATTGAAGCGCGCCCAGTGGTGAGCGATTCATCGACCAGAATGCAGTTTTCAGGAATGGCCGCCGCGAGGGCATGAGCGATGCTGATCGGATCGAGCGCGCCGTGCGGAACGGACGTTTCGATCCTCGGCTGATACTGCGCCTGCGCACCCGAAGCACCCAATGCATCAAGCAGCATCTCCATCGCCGCACAGCCATCCTCGCCCTTTTCGGCGAGGCTGTGGATCTGGCATTCGGGATGCTGCAATTTGCTGGGGCTGCCAGGGTAGGAGAAAAAAGCAATCGGCTCACCGGTCTCGACCGTGACGATATGGCGGAAGTCCTTGAGGAATTCGATGGCAGCGGGGACAAAATAGGGAATGCGCTCCAGCGTTACCCGCCCGGCCCCGCGCTCGATACGGTTGGTGAAGAAGTGCGTGCCGATGCGGCAACCCGTGGCGCTGGCGATGCGTCCGGCCAGTTCAGGCCCGCGTCCCCGGCATGATTTGTCGGCCAGCAGCAGCAGCACCGGGCCGTCAGCCTGACGGATCATCCGCGCGACATGATCGACGCGGAGCACAGGCGGTGCGGCGCGGACCGGCAGTTCGATGGGAAACTGTGTTGGCTCACCCGCATCACCCCAAGAGGTGTCACCGGGCAGGATCAGCGTGGCGATCTGGCCGGGCCGTGCGGCAGTCACCGCGCGGGCAGCGTCTCCAGCTAGGGTTGCCGCGCTGTCGGTGCGCCGCACCCAATGGCTGAGCGGACGGGCCAGCCCTTCGATATCCGAGGTCAGCGGTGCATCATATTTGAGGTGAGCCGTGGCGTGTTCACCCACCACATTGACGATGCCGGAACTTGCTCGCTTGGCGTTGTGAATATTGGCAAGGCCATTGGCGAGGCCGGGACCGAGGTGCAGCAAGGTTGCTGCCGGGCTTTCAGCCATGCGGAAATAGCCATCCGCCGCGCCCGTTGCGACGCCTTCAAACAGGCACAGCACCGATTTCATCGCCGGGTTTTCCAACGCGGCGAGGAAATGCATTTCCGAGGTGCCGGGATTGGCAAAACAGACATTCACGCCCTGCCCGACCAGAGTCGAGACGAGGGATTCAGCGCCATTCATGAGAGCATCCGCTTACGGTTTTTCGAAGGCGCTCACCCTGCCCGGTTTCGTCTCTGGCCTCAAGGGGCGAACAAGATTGACGCTGCTCCGCCTTTCCATACACTCGTCAAGACCAGTTGATTTATGATTTACTGTGTATCATAAGTGCCGGAAACCGGCCGGGAGAGAATGATGAGTGCGAAACGCGCAAAATGGGACGCAATGGCAGCCTTTGCCGTGCTTTCAGGAGCTTGTTTACTGGCGGCATCCTCGGCCCCGGCCTCTGCTCCGCGAGCGATTGGCAGCGGCGCTGAATGGCACAACGTCAACGGTGATTCCAATGAGACCGGCTTCAGCACGCTGACGCAGATCACCGCCGCCAATGCCGGCCAGATCGGCCTTGCCTGGCAGCTCGAATTGCCCGGTGAGGCATCACTGCAGGCCGCGCCGGTGGTGGTGGACGGCGTGCTCTATTTCACCGGCTCATACGGCGATGTCTATGCGGTAAACGGGGTCAGCGGTGAACTGGTATGGAAGTTCGAACCGAAGATCTGGGAGCATAACCCGGTCAAGATGAACTACGGCTTCGGCGCCAATCGCGGCGTCGCCTATGATAAGGGCAAGATCTTTTCTGCCGCGCTCGATGGCCGCCTGTTCGCCATTGATGCCAAGACCGGCAAAAAGTTGTGGGAGGCGGAAACCACTGATCCCAAAGGCGGGCAAACCATCACCGGCGCGCCGCGCACCTTCCGCGGCAAAGTGATCATCGGTCAGGGCGGGGCTGATTTCGGCATGCGCGGCTTTGTTTCAGCGTGGGATCAGGAAACCGGCAAACAGGCGTGGAAATTCTATGTCGTGCCAGCCAGTCCTGAAGCCAACAAAGGCAATGCGGCGATGGAAGCCGCTGCCAAGACGTGGAACGGACCATTCTGGAAAAAGAACGGCGGCGGCGGCGGGCCGTGGGATTCGATGACATTCGATGCGGAATTGAACCGCGTTTATGTTGGTACGGCCAATGCTTATGATTACGATCCAGAACTGCGCAGCCCGGGCGGCGGGGACAATCTCTACACCGCATCTATCGTCGCGCTTGATGCCGATACCGGCAAGTATATCTGGCACTATCAGGTCAACCCGCGCGATTCATGGGACTTCGATTCCACCCAGCAGATGACGCTGACCAGTCTCAAAATCGGCGGCAAGCAGCGCAAGGTGCTGATGCAGGTGCCCAAGAACGGTTTTTTCTATGTGCTGGATCGTCAGTCCGGCAAGCTGATCTCGGCCGGGCAGATCGCCAAGCAGAACTGGGCGGAACGGATCGACATCAAGACGGGCCGCCCGGTCGAGAAAAAGGGCATCCGCTATGAAAGCGGCTCATCGGTGATCTATCCCTTTGGCGGCGGTGCGCACAGCTGGATGCGGATGGCCTTCAGCCCGCAAACCGGCCTCGTCTATGTGCCGACAATGCAGATGGGCACACGCTATTACAAAGGCAATCCGGCACCCGACGAACTGAAGGTCGGCGGACTGGTGATCGGCACTGCTCCGACTGAACCCGGCGACGGCAAAGGCACACTGATCGCCTGGGATCCGGTAGCGCAAAAGGCGCGCTGGAAGGTGCCGCAAGAAACGATGTTCAACGGCGGCACCGCAGCAACGGCTGGCGGAATTGTCTTTCAGGGCACCGCCGACGGCTGGTTTCGCGCCTATGATGCCAAGAACGGCGCGCTGTTGTGGAAATCCTATACCGGCATGGGCATTATCGCCGCACCAACGGTCTGGTCGGCTGGCGGCAAGCAATATGTTTCCATCCTGGCTGGCTATGGTGGCTCGGTGGCGGCGCTGGGCGGACCGGCCGTGCTCGGCTGGAAATATTCCATGCCGCGCCGACTGCTGACCTTCGCGCTGGGCGGTACGGCGGTGCTGCCGCCATCGGATCCGCCGACGCTGGCAGTCAAGGTTCTCGACAACCCTGACGAGAAGCTTGATCCCAAGGCCATCGCACTGGGCCAGTCACTGTTCATTGCCTGCGGTGCCTGCCACGGCAAGGCGGCGATCGGCGCTGGTGGCCCCGCGCCTGATCTGCGTGAATCCGCCATCACGCTTGATCCTGATGCTTTCTACACCGTGGTTCATGATGCCGCGCTGATCAACAAGGGCATGCCGGGCTTTGGCATCTTCGGGAAATCAACCATCGAAGGCCTGCGCCAATATATCCGTGCTCAGTCCCGGCTTGAACTTGAACGTCAGGCCAAGGGCGGGAGCAAGGGCAAGTGAGCAAGATAACCCTGCGCGTCAACGGCAAGGCGCAGAGCGTCGATGCCGATGGCGACACCCCGCTGCTGTGGGTGCTGCGCGACCATCTGGGCATGACCGGCACCAAATACGGCTGCGGTGTGGCGCAGTGCGGGGCTTGCACGGTGCATCTGAACGGCGAAGCGGTGCGTTCATGTCAGGTGCCGCTGGACGGTCTGGCCGGGGCCAATATCACCACTATCGAAGGTCTTGCGGCCAAGGGCGGGGCGAAATTGCAAGCGCTGTGGCATGAACTGAACGTGCCGCAATGCGGCTATTGTCAGGCGGGAATGCTGATGGCCGCCGCCGATCTGCTCAAGAAGAAACCCAAGCCCAGCGATGCCGATATTGACGAAGCAATGACCAATATCTGCCGCTGCGGCACCTATCCGCGCGTCAAGGCCGCGATTAAACGGGCAGCGGGAGTGGCGGCATGAACGCGATGCGCATCGACCGTCGCAGCTTTCTGGTCAGCACCGCCGTGGTCAGCGGCGGCATGGCGCTTGGGATTACCAGTGCCGAGGGTGCGCCCACGGTCCCATGGGGGCCGGATATGGCCTCTGGCGCAGAGTTCTCCGCATGGATCGAGATTGCGCCCGATGACACCGTCACGGTGCGCGTCCCCACGCCCGAATGCGGCAATGGCGCGATGAGCCAGGCGGCGATGAATGTCGCCGAGGAACTGCAATGCGATTGGTCAAAGGTGCAGGTCGCCTTCGCCTCGATCCGCCGCGATTTTGATGAGAAGGGTTCGTACCAGACCGGTTTCCTATCATTCTTCAGCGGGCATTCGACCGGCAAGCAGCGCCTGAAAACCACATTGCAACTGGGTGCCTCAGCGCGTGAACGGTTGAAAGCAGCAGCAGCGGCGCGCTGGCAGGTTCCGGCCAGCGAGATTACTGCTGCGAACTCTGTGCTCAGCCACGCTTCGGGCAAGAAGCTGCGTTACGGCCAAGTGGCGGCAGAGGCAGCGAAGATCGTCCTGCCCAAGGAACCCGCGCTAAAACCGCAGGGCGAATGGACCTTGCTCGGCAAGAAGAGCCCGCCCAAGCTGAACATCCCCGAAATCGCCAGCGGCAAGGCCGTCTATGGCCTGGACGTAAAGCTGCCCGGCATGGTCCACGCCGCACTGATGCAATGCCCGGTCCACGGCGGCAAGCTGAAGAGCCACGATGCCAGCGCGGTGATGAAAATGCCCGGGGTGCGCGCCGTGGTTGTCATCGATCCGGCCAAGACCCCCGGCAGTCCGGTCAAGGCGCAAAGCACCTTCGGCTTTGGCGATTCGCTGTGCCAGTGGGGTATTGCGGTGATCGCCGATCATTACTGGCAGGCGAAAAAGGCGCTGGCCGCGCTGCCGGTCGAATGGGACATGGGCGGGGGCGCGAAGTGGCAAGATGCCGAGGCCATTTACAGCGCCGCCAAGGCCTTGCGTGACAAAGGGCCGGGCCGCGATCTCAAGAAGACCGGCGATATCGCCACTGCCACCGGCAAACGCATTGTCGATGGTGACTATGGCACGCCTTATGCCGAAAACGCCGCGCTTGAACCGCTCAATACCACCGCCCTCGTCACGGCGGATAGCGCCGAGGTCTGGACCAATACGCAGGATATGGCCCAGGCCTTCTGGGTGGCGGTCGATGAAACCGGGCTTGCACCCGGCAAAGTCAATATGCACCAGACCTTCATGGGCGGTGCTTTTGGTCGGCGCGGTCAAGGGGATGATCTGCGCATGGCTGTCGCCGTGGCGAAGGCTTATCCGGGTAAGCCGGTGAAAGTCATCTGGAGCCGCGAAGAATGCTTCCGTCAAGGCCGTTATCGCACGCCGGTGTTCACCAAAATGCACGCCGTGCTTGATGATACCACCGGTCTGCCACAGGCGATGACCGCTGATATCGGCTATGTCGGCTCGCGCCCCGGTTTCCACCTGCCGCTGGGCTTTTCCGATCAGCCCTATTTCAACAGCGGCGTGATCCCCAATCTGCACCTCACGTCTTCCGCCCTGCCGGTGAACGTGCTCAGCGGCGCCTTCCGGGCACCGTGCTTCAACAGCCACGCCTTCGTGCTTGAAACCTTCGTTGACGAATGCGCTGTGGCTGCCGGGATCGATAGCCTTGAATACCGGCTCAAATTGCTGGCGAGCTGGGACAAGAGCTGGAGTGATTGCCTGAAACTTGCCGCAGAGAAATCCGGCTGGGGCCAAAAACTGCCCAAGGGCGAGGGCATTGGCATTGCCATTTCCTGCTGGCCGGTCGCCAATGTGCGCAAGAACGGCACCGTTGTCGCCGCCGCCGTGCGCGTGGCGATCACACCCGAAGGGGTGCTGATGGTGAAGCAGATCGACACTGCCTTTGATTGCGGCCGCGTCGCCAATCCCGATGCGGTGCGCGCGCAGATCGAAGGTGCAACGCTGTTTGGTCTCAATGTCGCGCTCAATGAAGAACTCACCGTCAAAGACGGCGCGATTGTCGAGGGTAATTTTGACGAATATCCGATCAGCCACATGGCCGATGTGCCGCCAATCAATGTCCACTTCGGCGCGCTTTCAGGGCACGAACGGCTGGAAATCATCGGCGAGGCTCCCGTTGGCCCTGTGCAACCGGCACTTGGCAATGCCATCTATTCAGCTATTGGCAAGCGTCTTCGGCGTACCCCGATCCGCAAGGCTGACCTAAGCTGGTCGTGAAATGATGAAAGCCCTCTGATGAACCTGCGCACTGTCCTCCCCCTCTCCGCAATCATCGCCGCCACTGGCCTTGCCGCGCTTGCCGTGAGCGCGGGTGCTGCGCCACCGGCTCCGGCTGGCGATCAGAGCTTCAAGCAGCGCTGCCAGATGTGCCACGCATTGACCCCCGGCGGCGCGTCCGGCCCGCTCGCACCAAACCTGCGCGGCGTTGTTGGCCGCAAGGCGGGTTCCACTGCGTTCAAAACCTATAGCCCCGCGCTCAAGGGATCGAGCATCGTCTGGAACGCCGCCAAGCTGGACGCTTATCTCGCTGCCCCCGGCAAGACGGTTCCCGGCACCCGCATGGTCATCGCGGTGAGCGATCCCGCCCAGCGCAAGGCGATCATCGCTTATCTCGCGACGCAGCGGTAAGGAAACCCGGTTGGGTCAGCTTTAGCCGAGTAGCAAGCCTAGCCCACCCAGTCCGCAACTTGTGCCGCCACCTGATTGGCCGCCTTGTTGAGCGCGGGCCCGACAAATTCCGCCTTGGCCGCAACACCGGGAACCACGGCTTCGAACCGTTTGGTGCTGATGGTGCCGCCGGGGCCGGTCCACAGCGCGTCATAGCGCACCACGACGGACTGGTTGCGCGCGTCATAGCCGAAATCGAGCAGGCGTCCGCTCAGCCGGGTGCCGCCAAGCGTCACCGCCTCGTCAGCGGTGAATACCAGATGCTTGCCGCCCGCGCGGATCGTCTCAGCCAGCAATGCGCCGAACAAATGCGCGGGGCGTTCAACCCATTGGGCTCCGGCAAGATAGGCGATGTTGCTGTCATCGACCTGCACAGCCACCTTTGCCACGGCAAGGCTGCGGTCAGTTTCCGGATCGAGCACCATGATCGCATCGGCCGCTTTGCCGCTGAGCGCAGTGCCGACTGGCACGCTCTTGGCGGCTGTCAACCGCAACAAGGTTGGCGGCGGCTTGGCACCGCCCAGCCCGAGGCAGCCCGAAAGCGCCCCCGTAAGCGTCAATGCCAGAGCGGCAGGTGCGGCGACCTTCCACCAGTTCCTCATCCCCAGTTCCCTATCATGGCCACCCCTGATCATGGCTTGTACTCGGGCAGCTTCGGCCCGCCGAGCAGCGCCCCTGCGCCTTGCTCGTCAATCTTTTCGGTGACGGTGCGCAGCGCCTTGGTGGTGGCGCGCAGATCGCGGATAGCGGCTTCGGCTTGCGGCAAAGTGGTATCGGAAAGCTGGCGCATCGCAGGTTTTGCCTCACCCAGTGTGCCTTGCAATTCATCCGCCGCTTTCTTGACCGAACCGATCGCCTCGCGCAGTTGTTTGGCCAGAGACTGACCATCACTGCCCAGCACCTCATTGGCGGAACCGGCGACCTTTTCGAACGAGGCCAGTGTTGCCGTCGCCTGTTTCAAAGTCACTTGCAGTTCGACAAGCATGGTCTTCACTTGCGGCGATGCCTGCGCGAGTTCTCCGGTGAACTTGTCGGTATTGGTCAGGATGTTCTGGATCGAGGCCTGATTCTTGTCTGACAGCAGCAAGGTCAGCCGCTCGGTCAGCGTCGCAATGCGTTCCATCAGCAGCGGCGCATTGGTCAGCAGTTCGCCAAGACCGCCGCGCTTGGTCGGGATGACGGGAACCTTCTCCGGCCCCGGCTCGATGATTTCCTTGGCCCCTTTAATTCCGCCATTGAGCTGAACGGTGGAAACTCCGGTGAAAGAGCCCTGGATCGTCGCTACGGTGCCTTGCAGGATCGGAATCTTGTCATCGACCGCGATGCGCACGCGCACGAAACTGGGATCCTTGGGCCACAGTTCGATATCGGCAATCTGACCGGCAGGAACCCCTGCATAGCTGACCGAAGCCCCTTTCGAGAGGCCATCGACCGATTGCTTGAAGAAAATGTCATATTCGTTCTGATTGCCGCGGCCGATTTGCGTGACCCACAGGACAAAACCAGCAACCATCACCAGCAACGCCAGTGTGACTACTCCCACCCAGACGTGGTTCGCGCGTGTTTCCATCGCCCGCTCTATGCCCCTCTATCTGCTGATTTGTCCACGCCCGCGTTTCTCACCGCTGCGCGTTCCTGACTGCTCTTCGCGGCCCGCCCGCGCTCTTGGCTGCTCTTCGCGGCCCTGCCGCGAGGACCATTGAAATATTCCTGGATCCACGGATGATCGGTGGCGAGCAGTTCGGGGATCGTGCCCACGGCAATCACCCGCTTGTCCGCCAGCACCGCCACCCGGTCACAAATCTCGTACAGTGTGTCGAGATCGTGGGTGATCAGGAATACGGTAAGGCCCAGTGTTTCCTGCAATTCCTTGGTCAGCCTATCAAACGCCGCCGCACCGATGGGATCGAGACCAGCGGTCGGTTCATCAAGGAACAATAGCTCGGGATCGAGCGCCAGCGCCCGCGCCAGACCCGCCCGCTTGCGCATGCCGCCCGAAAGCTCAGCCGGATATTTCGCCGCTGCTTCTTCGGGCAGGCCCGACAGCATCACCTTGAAACGCGCGATTTCGTGCCGCAAGGCATCACCGATTTCGGGGAAGAACTGCTTGAGCGGCACTTCGACATTTTCCGCCACGGTCAGCGTTGAAAACAGCGCCCCGCCCTGAAACAGCACGCCCCAGCGGCTGCGGATATCGATATCCTCATCATCGCGCGCATCGGTGATCGACATGCCGAGCGCCTCGATTGATCCGGCATCGGGGATCTGCAAGCCGATGATCGCGCGCATCAGCACCGATTTACCCGTGCCCGATCCGCCGACCACGCCGATAATCTCACCGCGTTTGACGGTGAGGTTGAGGTTCTCGTGAATCACGTGCTCGCCAAAGCTGGTTTTCAACCCCTTGACGACGATCGGGTACTGCCCGTGAAAATAGGGCGCGGTAAAATCCAGCGCCGCAGCTTCGGCTTCGGTGATCTCGGTTGCGGTGATTGCGTCCGGCTCGCTCATCCCCAGCCCACTTCGCTGAAGAACACGGCAAAGAAGGCATCAAGGACGATCACCATGAAGATCGCCTGGACCACCGCCATGGTGGTCTTGAGGCCGACTTCCTCGGCATTGGCTTTCACCTGCATCCCCTGATAGCAACCGGTCATGGCGATAATCAGGCCGAAAAACGGCGCCTTGACCAGCCCGACCCAAACATCGTGAATCGGCACGACTTCCTGGATGCGGGTGAGGAAGGTCATGAACGGAATACCCAGCGTAAAGGCCGAAATGGTCGCTCCGCCGACAATCGCCATCAGTGCCGCGTAAAACCCCAGCAGCGGCATCATGATCACCGCAGCGACGATGCGCGGCAGCACCAGCGCTTCCATCGGCGAAACCCCGATGGTGCGCATGGCATCCACCTCTTCGGTCAGTTTCATCGTGCCGATCTGCGCGGCAAAGGCGCTGCCCGAGCGGCCCGCGACCATGATCGCGGTCATCAGCACGCCCAGTTCGCGCATTGATATCCGCCCGGTGAGGTTAATCGTCAGCATTTCCGCGCCAAATTGCGCCAGCTGCACCGCGCCCTGCTGGGCAATGACGATGCCGACCAGAAAGCTCATCAATCCGACAATGCCGAGCGCGGAAATCCCGACCAGTTCAAGCTGGCGGATGATCGCCGTGGTGCGCAGGCGCGATGGCTGACGGATGACATCGCCGATAGTGATGATCAGCGCGCCGAGAAAGCCGGTGATGCCGACCATGCCATGGCCCCAGCTGGTCACCAGACTGCCGATATTTTCGGGCACCCGGCGCATAAAGGCCTGGCGCCTTGGGTGAATATCAGCGGTGCCGCTTGCCCCTTTGAGCGCGGCAATCAGCCGGTCCGCCTTGTCATTGGTGCCGGTAATCACGGCATCATGATCGCGCGCCAGCCGCCACACGGTCCATGCCCCGACGGTATCGATATCGCTGATCTGGCTGAGATCGACCTCGGTGACGGCGGCTTCGATTGCGCGCAGGCGATTGTCCGCAATGCCGATGGTCGATACGGTCAGCGGTCCGGAAAAGGCGATCCGCACCGCCCCGCCGTCCAGTTCCTCGCTCGTAAAGTCAGCCCAATCGCGCATGCGGGGGAAGTCTTGCGGGAAAAACCTGTAAGCGGCAAGCTGTAACCATCGGGGAGAACGGTGCTGCGGGTTGCGCCTTTGCGCCCCCGCTGGCAAAGGCCAGCCCATGACTGGAACCGCGCTAGACAAGACATTTGACCCCGCCACTATCGAGAAGAAGTGGTATGCCCATTGGGAAGCGAACGGCCTGTTCCGGCCCGAGCGGCCGAACGCCGAGCCGTTCACGCTGGTCAACCCGCCGCCAAATGTGACGGGAAGCCTGCATGTGGGCCATGCGCTGGATAATACCTTGCAAGACATCGTCATCCGTTACGAGCGGCTGCGCGGCAAGGATGCACTGTGGGTGGTCGGCACCGATCATGCGGGCATTGCCACGCAGATGGTGGTCGAGCGCCAGATGGAAGCAGCGGGCGACAAGCGCAGTAATTACAGCCGCGAAGAGTTTATCGCCAAGGTCTGGGACTGGAAGCATGAGAGCGGCGGCACCATCACCCAGCAGCTGCGGCGGCTGGGCTGTTCGATGGACTGGTCACGGGAACAGTTCACCATGGACCCGCACTTTACCAAGGCGGTGGTGAAGGTTTTTGTCGATCTGTATAACCAAGGCCTGATTTACCGCGATAAACGCCTGGTCAACTGGGACCCCAAGCTCAAAACCGCGATTTCCGACCTTGAGGTGGAAACCCGTGAGATCAAGGGCCACTTCTGGCACTTCCGCTATCCGCTGGAAGAGGGCGTGAAGCTGGCTGATGGCAGCGATCACATTGTTGTGGCGACAACGCGCCCCGAGACCATGCTCGCCGATATGGCTGTGGCGGTGAACGCGGACGATCCACGCTACCAGAGCGTGATCGGCAAATTTATCGAGCAGCCGATCACCGGACGGCGGATTCCGATTGTTGCGGATGAACACGCCGATCCCGAACTCGGCAGCGGCGCGGTGAAGATCACCCCGGGGCATGATTTCAACGATTTCGAAGTGGGCAAACGCGCCGGGTTCAAGCCTGCCGATATGCTCAATATGTTCGATGCCGAGGCAAAGGTGGTGCAGGTCAGCGATGGGCTGATCCCGGCGGAATATCTCGGCACAGACCGCTTCGCCGCGCGCGATGCCGTGGTGGCGCAGATGAAAGCGCTCGGCCAGCTTGTCATGTTCAGCGTCACCGCCAAGGATGGCGAAGTCACCACCAAAGACGCCGAAGACCGCGTGATCCAGACGCCTTACGGTGATCGCGGCGGTGTGGTGATCGAACCGTGGCTGACCGACCAATGGTATGTAAACGCCGCCGAACTGGCGAAAGCGCCGATTGCGGCGGTGCGATCGGGTGCTATCGAGATCGTGCCGAAAAGCTGGGAGAAGACGTGGTTCAACTGGATGGAGAATATCCAGCCTTGGTGTGTGAGTCGCCAGCTGTGGTGGGGGCATCGGATTCCGGCTTGGTATGGGCCGGGCCGTGGCGTCGGCACCGACTATGACATGACTACACCCGCTGTCTTTGTTGGCGCGGATGAAGAAGGTGTGATGGTCAAGGCTCGGGAATTCTACGGCTTGGAATCCGAAGAAATTGAATTTGTCGGAAGCGCCCAGGCCGCACATCAACACGTCATTACATACAAGAGAACACTGCCGCTCTGGCAGGATCCAGACGTCCTCGACACCTGGTTCTCCTCCGCGCTGTGGCCCTTCGCCACGCTGGGCTGGCCGCACGCACAATCCTCCCTATCGACTTGCGATGGGGAGGTGGCAGGCGCGATAGCGTCTGACGGAGGGGCCAGGGACGCAACCAGCCCCTCCACCACGCCTGCGGCGCGGTCCCCCTCCCCATCGCAAGTCGATGGAGAGGATCTTCTGTCCCGCCACTACCCCAACGATCTGCTCATCTCCGGGTTCGACATCCTGTTCTTCTGGTGCGCGCGGATGGCGATGCAGGGGATGCATTTCATGGACGGCCAGGTGCCGTGGAAGCGGCTGTATTTGCATGGACTGGTGCGCGCTGCTGACGGCCAGAAGATGTCCAAGAGCAAGGGCAATGTCGTCGATCCGCTGGTGTTGATTGATCAGTACGGTGCCGATGCCTTGCGCTTTTTCATGGCCGCAATGGAGAGCCAAGGCCGCGACGTGAAGATGGATGAAAAGCGCGTCGAAGGCTATCGCAACTTCGCCACCAAGCTGTGGAACGCCGCAAGGTTTTGCCAGAGCAACGGCATCGGCGCGAGCAGTTCCATCGAGGCACCCAAGGCCACGCTTGCAGTCAACAAGTGGATCATCGGCGAGGTTGTCGAGACCTTGGCGGAACTTGACAAGGCCATGGCCGACCTGCGCTTTGATGCGGCGGCGAACACGATCTATCACTTCGTCTGGGACCAGTTTTGTGATTGGTACATCGAACTGATCAAAGGCAGCTTCGACGAGGAGACCAAGTCGGTTGCCGGCTGGGTGCTCGATCAGATTCTGGTGATGCTGCACCCGTTCATGCCGTTCGTGACCGAGGAGCTGTGGGGGGCGCTTGGTGAGCGCAGTCACTATCCACTGATCACTGCCAGCTGGCCGGAGCCGAAGGCGGCTGTGGATGCTGAGGCCAAGCGTGAGGTGGAGTGGCTGATCGCTCTTGTTGGCACGCTGCGCACTGCCAAGAACGAACTTGGCATCGCGCCGGGTGCCAAGCTGGAAGCCTATCTGGCCGATCCCAGCCCCGCCACCCGCGCGATCATCGAGCGCAATCCCGGTGCGATTGACCGCCTTGCTCGCCTGTCCGCGATCCACTTTGCCCCTGCTCCGGCGGGTGCGGCGATGGCGGTGGGTGCTGGTGACGCCAACATTGTCGTGCCGCTTGAAGGCGTGATCGACATTGCCAGTGAAAAGGCTCGCCTGACCAAAGCCCTCGAACTTTCCACCAAGGAAGCCAAGTCGCTCGAAGGCCGCCTCTCCAATCCGTCTTTCGTCGAAAAGGCCAAGCCCGAAGCGGTCGAAAAGGCGCGCGCTGATCATGCCGCCCATGCTGCCGAGGCCGAGCGGCTCAGCGCGGCCTTGTCGCGGTTAGGATAGGGGCGGGGTTGGGTGCTGACCCTCGCCACCACCACTCCGGGTGAACCCGAGATCTTCGCCTCGGTGCAAGGCGAAGGCCAGTCGGCGGGGCGGCCTTGCACCTTCATGCGCCTGTCGCGCTGCAACCTTGCCTGCACCTGGTGTGACACTGCTTATACTTGGCGCTTTGAGGGCGATAACCGTCCGCACCGTGATGACACGCGCTTTGACCGCACGGCCAATCAGATTACGCTCAGCGAAGAAGACGCCGCCGCGCGGATTCTCGCGCTCGGGCAAAACCGGCTGGTCATCACCGGCGGCGAGCCACTCCTGCAATCCCCCGCCCTCGCCCGGATGCTGGCACTGCTGCCCGGCATCCATATCGAGATCGAGACCAACGGCACCGTGGCCCCGACGTCCGCGCTTGATGCGCTGGTCGATCAATATAACGTCAGCCCCAAGCTGGCGCACTCGGGCAATGCGGCTGAACTGGCGTTGATCCCCGAGCGGCTTGCCGCCTTCGCCGCTGATGCCCGCGCCTATTTCAAGTTCGTGGTGGCCTGCGAGGCCGATGTGGAGGCGGTGCAAGTGCTTTGCAGTGCCTTTGCAATTGCCCCCGAACGCACCTTCCTGATGCCCGAAGGCACCGACAGCGCCACTATCACCGCGCGGCTAAAATGGCTGACTCCGCTGGTGATCAAGAATGATATGCGGCTTACCGATCGCTTGCATATCCACCTGTTTGGCGACACGAGGGGAACGTGAGTGAAACAGGACAACCAGAGCAATCAGCCGAGCTGCTCCCGCCGATCCGCGGCGACCTGACTCAGGGACCAGTCGGCAAAACGCTACTGTTGTTCGCTCTGCCGACGCTGGGTTCGAACGTGCTGCAATCGCTCAATGGTTCGATCAGCGCGATCTATGTCGGCAAGTTTCTGGGCGAGAACGCTTTTGCCGCAGCGGGCATTGCCACCATGGTGATGTTCCTTATATTTTCCAGTGTGTTCGGCCTCGCTATGGCGGCAACGATCATGATCGGGCAGGCGATGGGCCGCCGCGATATTGCCGAGGTAAAGCGCACCATCGGCGCGACATCGGGCACTTTCATCGCCATCAGTCTGATCATTGCCATGCTCGGCGGCGTAGTAGTGCCGCCGCTTTTGCGCCTGCTGGCAACCCCCGCCGATGCCTTTGGCTTTGCCGAATCCTTCCTCAGGGTCGTGTTCTATGGCGTGCCGTTCGTGTTCCTTTCCGTGCTGCTGCAATCGGCGATGCGCGGAGTGGGCGATGCAGTGACGCCGCTGTGGGCCACGGTGCTCAACCTCGTGCTGTCACTGGTGCTCAACCCGATTTTCATCCTCGGCTGGGGGCCGGTGCCAGCACTCGGATTACCGGGGGCAGCATGGGCGGGGGTGATTACCAACCTGATCTGCCTCGTTTTTATGATCCTGCGGATCTATATGCTCAATCTGCCGATCAGGCTGCGCGGCAAGGAACTGTGGCTGCTTCGCCCCGATTGGGCCCATCTCAAGCCGGTGCTGACTATCGGGGTGCCGATGGGGCTATCAATGATCATCATGTCGGTTGCCAGCCTGGTGATGACGGGGCTGATCAACCGTGAGGGCGTCGATACCATCGCGGCCTATAATGCCGCCAACCAGCTGTGGAGCTATATCCAGATGCCCGCGTTCGCGGTCGGCTCTGCGGTGAGCGCCATGGCGGCGCAGAACATCGGCGCGGACCGCTGGGACCGGATCAGCGCGATTGCCCGCACCGGAGTTCTCATCAATATTGTGATGACCGGTGTGCTGGTGGTGGCGATGCTGCTGGCGGGCCATTTCCTGCTTGGCCTGTTCCTGCCGCCGGGCAGCAAGGCGGTGGCCATCGGCGAACACATCAACCTGCTGATCGGATGGACCTTCATCCCGATGGGAATTTCGATGGTGATGACCTCCATCGTCCGCGCCAACGGAGCAGTGGCGGTGCCCTTGGTCATTCTCATCATCTCGGTGATTGTTGTGCGGATGAGTCTGGGCTTCGGACTTTACCCCCGCTTTGGTTCAGAAGCGATCTGGTGGTCGTTCATCGCCAGCGGCATGGCTTCGGCGATCATGGCCGTCGCCTATTATCTGCATGGCGGCTGGCGGAAAATCCCGCGGATTGCCCGGCAGATGTCACCGCCGCTCGCCGGATAATAAGCGGTCAGCGCCGTGCGTCAGCGTCCTTGTGCGCGCCAACGCATGACGATGCGCTCTACCGCTGCTTCCTCGCCGCCCGATGTGCGCCACAGATCGACGAACGAAGGATCGGCAGAAGCCGGACGCTTCATTTCATCAAGATCATCAAAGGTTACGCGCATCGGGATCGAAACGCCTTCGCCGCACATGATGCATTCGCGGTTGCGCAGCGCCGGGATCGAATCGAGAAACCCGCGCGACCCTTCGGGCATCGCAGCTTTGACAAAGGCCTGATCGCGATCATTGTTGAGGCGCATCGAGATGATCGTGCCGCATTGTGAGAGCACGCCTTCGGCCAGATCGGACGGTCTCTGGGTGATGAGCCCAAGCGATATGCCGTATTTGCGGCCTTCCTTGGCGATACGCGACAGGATGCGCCCAACCGATGATCCGTCAGCGTTCCGCTCATTAGGCACATAGCGATGCGCTTCTTCGCAGACGAGCAGGATCGGGCGCTGCTTTTCATCGCGGCCCCATATGGCAAAATCGAACACCAGCCGCGATAGCACGGCGACCACGGTAGAGGTGATTTCCGAAGGCACGCCCGACACGTCGATGATCGAGATCGGCATGCCATCGGCGGGCATCCGGAAAATTTTGGAGATGAAATCGGCCATGGTGTCCGTCACCAGCATACCCGAGAACATGAACTGGTAACGCGGATCAAGGCGCAGCTCGTCGATCTTGGTCTTGATCCGCATATAGGGCGCGGAAGTGGTCGCTTTGTCGAGCTTACCGGCCTCATTCTGCAGGATCGTGGTGAGGTCCGACAGCACATAGGGAATCGGAGAATCGACGGTTATCCGCCCCATCGATTCGGCCAGACGGTTCTTCATCCGCGCCTGCAACAGGCAGCGCGCAAGAATGTTGGCATCTTCCTGTCGCTCATGGCCAGCGCCGGTTAGCAAGGCTTCGCAATGCTCTTCAAAGTTCATCAGCCAATAGGGCATGGCGAGGTTGGAAACGTCAAAGATGGTGCCGGTGTTGCGGAACGCAGCGGCATATTCACCGTGCGGATCGATCATCACGATATGGCCCTGCGGCGCGGCCTCGCAGATGCGGTGCAGGATCAGCGCGGCGCTGGTCGATTTGCCGGTGCCGGTGGAACCCAGCAAAGCGAAGTGCTTGCCCAGCATAGCGTCAATGTAAATACCGGCGCGGATGTCGCGGGTCGGAAACACGGTGCCCACCTGAATTGATGAGCGTCCATCGCTCGCATAGATCTGGCGCAGATCATTGGTGGTGGCCGGATAGACCAGCGCGCCGGGGATCGGGTAGCAGGTAACACCGCGGCGGAAGCCATGGATGCGCCCGGTCAGACGCTCTTCATCGCCTTCGCCCAGAAAATCGATATTCGCATAGATACCGCCGGCGGTCTTGTTATCCATGCGCTGGCTGCGCACGGAGGCAAGCAGCCAGCCGCGCCCGACACGTATCTTGATCTGGCTGCCAACCTGCCCGGCGAGCGCAACCGAAGGATCACTATCGACCGCACATTCATTAAGCCGCTGCAGATCAAGCGCGATGGCGGAACTTGAACCGGAAATTTCCTGAATGACGCCGATTGGCTCCAGCGCATTGTCAATCTGCAGGGACTCAGGCGCAAGGCCCATGTCTGCGGCATCTAAATCGGCGGGATTGGCAGGTGCCGCACGATCAAAGCCCTTTGAGCTCATATCAGACATCATCAGCTAACTCGCACCCCTTGCTACAATGGTGCAGTTAGGGTTAACTCGTTAATATACCACTAAGTCCGGCTGAACAGGCGGCCTGCGGTGAGCCCCATGGCCACCGAAACAGCGACAGCGAGCAAGCCATAGAGCAAGCCATAGCCCTCGGCGAATTCGGCAATAATGCGCTCAAAACCCTGCTTTTTGACCTCAACCCGGGCAATCGCCGAGGCGACCACCCGCCCGCGCGAGACGGCCAGCGTTTCGGCGGTGTACATCCCCACCGGCACACTGGAAGGCAGGCGGATATGCGCCTGATAGAGCACCTGCTCGCTCACCGTCACGCCGTGATCATCCTGCTGATACAGACCGTCTTTCTGCATCTCGCCGACCAGTCCGGAGGAAAAGCGCTGCTGCTTCACCGGATCAATCGCGCCGATCGGCGACAGTTGCAGGAAAGGCAGACCCATCTCGTAAATCGCCGCCGTCCGGTCATTGACGATGTCCTTGATCGGGCGGCTGGCGGCAACCGCGTAATAGCCGGGGGCAGAGCGAAACTCGCTGCTGGCACCGTTGATCCAGATTCCGGCAAAGCGACGCTTTTCCCGCACGATGATGGCACTGGTTGGCCCTTTGAGCACGACGACAATATCGTATTCACGCCCCGCGCGAAGCCCCTGCGGATCGAGGATCGCACCGTAGAGCAGCAGTTCGGTGCCATTGAAACCCTGCCGCACCTCAACCTCGTGCTGCGAAACTTCGGGCACCAGGATCGGATCATTGGCCGCGCCGCCCAGCAGGATCAAGCACAGGATGGCGAACAGATGCTTCATAGCGGTGCTAACGTGTAGATCGCTTCTGGCCGGTAGGTAAGCCCCAGCGCCATGCGGAATGCCACCAGCAGCACCAGAATCGCCAAGGCCATGCGCAAACGCTCTGGCGGGACTTTCAAAGCCAGCCGTGCGCCAAGCTGCGCCCCGGTGACCGATCCGAACAGCAGCAGCACCGCCAGCACAATGTCCACCGCATGAGTGGTCATCGCGTGCATCAAAGTGGTGGCGATGGTGGTGAACAGGATCTGGAACAGCGATGTGCCAACCACGACATTGGCGCTCATGCCCAGAATATAAAGCATCGCCGGCACCAGCACGAAACCGCCGCCAATGCCCATCAGCATGGTGAGGATACCCGTCAGCACACCCAGCAGCAGCGGTGCCAGTGGCGATATGTAGAGCCCCGAGCGATAAAAGCGCCAGCGCATCGGCAGGTTGGCCACCAGCGGATGATGCCGCCGCTTGCGCGCTGGCAGCGGCACTCCGGTGCGCTGGGCCTGCAAGGCACGCCAGGCATCACGCGCCATGAAAGTGCCGATGCTGCCGAGCAGACCGACATAGAGCACATTGATCAGCGTATCGATCTGGCCGAGCGCGGTGAACAGATTGAACAGGAGCGCACCGATGCCCGTGCCGACGATACCACCCGCCACCATCACGGCGCCCATCTGATAATCAACGCCGCCGCGCTTGCTGTGGGCGATCACCCCCGAAACACTCGCGCCAGTAACCTGGCTCGCGGCAGAAGCAGCCGCGACCGTGGGCGGCACGCCGTAGAAGATCAACAGCGGAGTCGTCAGGAAGCCGCCGCCGACACCGAACATACCGGACAAGATACCCGTCAGCGCACCCAGCCCGACAATGACGAGCAGATTGACCGCAAGGTTGGCTATGGGGAGGTAAACGTCCATGAGCTGACACTGGCCTAGCCCAGCTACAGCCCTCTGTTAAGGCCGGAAAACCTAGGTCTGTTGAGAAAAATGGGAAATCAAACCCTCGTCATTCCCGCGCAGGCGGGAACCCATCTCCTGCACTGCCCTCATTACGCAAACTTGATTGGTGCGGATAGCTTCGGAGATAGGTTCCGGCCTGCGCGGGAATGACGATAGTATTGGAGTGAGCAACAGCCCCTAGAATCCTGCGGACAAGGTGAGCGCTGGCCCCGATGTGGGCGCAGCATCCCCGGCAATGCGGAAGCGCCAGTCCGCGCTGATCCTTGCCGAGGCACCACGAACGGGTTGCAAGGTGACACTGGCGCTCGGCCCGACATCACCGCGCGCAGCCCCCTTTTGCGCTCCGCCCCAGGCCCCTGCCCCGGCGCGCAGTTCTGCTGCACCGATGCCGAAGAGCTTGCGGTCAATCCGCAACTGCCCATCGGCGTAGGCGGTGGCATTGCGTCCGCCAACATAGCCTGCCTGGGCATAGGCCTCTGCCCGCAATTTGAACGGCAGGTTGATGGCGGGAAATTCGCTGACCAGTGCCGCAGCCGGACGCAAACTGGTGCCAGCCAACCCACGAGTCGCGCGCAGTTCGGCCATGGCCACAATCGGCAGTCTGGCAATCGGCCTTGCCGACAGACCGAATGCGGCTTCCTGTTCACGCGTGCCGTTCAGCGCCGCCGTGACGCGAAGATAGGCGGCCGGGCGATGCGGATTGCTTGGCGCAAGCCGGTAGCGCAGCACAGCACCGGCCTGACTGGCACCATAAGAGCCACCAATCGCCGCCAGCCCAGCTGGCCCGTTGCCGCGCCGCAGCAGTAGCCAGCTATCCGCCGACCAGCGCGTCAATCGCGCGGGATCAACCGGGGTCGGCGCGATTCGTGCCATGACTTCGGCTGGCATCGGCAGCTGGCTCAAGGCTGAGAGCCAGAGCATCTGGTGGCCACCAACGAGCATCACTGCTTTCTGGGGTGCGGTGGACTTTGCGGGCTCAGGAACTGGCGCAGTTGATGTCGCAAGCGGCGGTGCAGCGAGCGGAGCATAGGGCATTTCCTGAGCGGCCATGGGCACCGGTTCCGGCAATGGTGGGGCCACACCCCGCGCCGTCGTCCCGGCCATTGGCGCAGACGCAGGATCTGCGGGCTGAGACTGCCCATCGCTTGTCGCCTCATCATCCTGCTTGAAGGGCGCGGGCAAGGCCGCTTTCCGTACCATTTGCACCGGCGGTTGAATCGGGTTCTCAGCCAGGTTCGCATCGGGAACTTGCGGTATCACCGCCACCATGTTCCACGCCATCACGCGAACAGCCATCCAGCCGCTCAGCAGCGTGAACAACACGATAGCAGGCTGACCCCGGCGGCGGCGGGCGGATTGTTTCATGCCCGCGCCCTTTCCATCGGCATCTCAGCCAACAAAGCCAAGGCCGGATGATCATTATGCGCCGTCTTGTCCCAGATCGGGGCGCGGCCAGCCATGGATCGCAGATAGGCAACGAAAGCGCGGCGACCGGACATGATGGCGATGATATTGGCAATCGGAATTCGCACCACCGCACGCAAACCTTCTGCCCAGCCATATTCGCGGGTGGTGAAGACAAAGCGCATCACTGCACGCCAGCCGAGGCCGAGGAAGCAGATGACGATCATCGCGTCGAGCAGGACCGATTCCTCGCGTGGTCCAGCCAGCCCGTAATGTCCGGCAATCCCCAGCAGCGGTGACAGTAGCAGCAGGAAATAGGCCACGGCCAGCACCAGCGCCACCAATGGCCCGCGCCGATCACGCAGCGCCATCCAGATATCAACCGGCTTTCCCCACCAGCCCAGTCGCTCCCAGCCTTGAAAAGCGATGCCATGAATCCAGCGGGTTTTCTGACGCACCGAAGCATCAAGTGTGGCCGGAAAATAGCTGCGCGTAGCCACCAGCGAACCATCCCTGTCGCGCAGCCGCAGAAAGTGCCCGCGACCACCGCAGCGGGCGACCAGCAATCCCAATTCATAATCCTCGGTCAGGCAAGCAGCCTCGAACGGCCCGGGCACTGCCTCACCCTCGCGCAAACCGGCAAGTTTATCGAGAATGTCGCGCGTAAACGCACAGCCAACGCCCGCTGCGGGCAGCGCAGCTCCCAGCAGATCGCGCACCACCATGGCCTTGGCATGGGATTCGGTGAATTCGTCAAGGTAGTGCCCGGCGATCCAGCGCGCGCCGCGTTGCGGTTCGGGCCGCACCGGTAGCTGGACGAAATCGGCATCGGTCAACGCCAGATCGATCAGCGCCAGCGCCGCTGGATGGACCATATCTTCCGAATCATGGAGAATCACCGAGCGGGCGCGCTGGCCGCAGCGTGTTTCATCATCACGCAGCGCCTGATAAAGCCGGTTGAGGCAATCCGCCTTGGTGGTCGGCCCATCGGCATCATGCACCACCAGCCGCACCCGTGGATCGGCCCCGGCCCCGGCCATGGCGGCAATCAGCGTCGCCGCATCGTTGCGATAGCAGCCGACATAGATGCGCAGTTCCTGCTGCGTCCAGACTTTGAGCGCGTGACTGACTGTCGCACCGATAACCCCGGCTTCCTGCCACGCCGGAATGAACACCGCAGTCCGGCCCATCAACGGTCGGTGCGCCACGTCCTCCACCAGATGATGCGTGCGCTTGCGGCGGAAAATGCGGTGCCAGAAATAGACCAGATCAACCGCCAGCTCATCAAAGATGCCAATGACGAACCAGAAGGCGGCAAAGAGCATCAGCTCATATTCAAGGAGAGTCAGCCCATGCAGCAATGCTGCGGGCGCTGATAGCTCCGATAGTGCGGCTGGCCCCAATATCACGCCCCAAAAACCTCCCCCCAGAGAATCCAAGTGAACATACCTATGGGTAAGTTGCAGCACTTGCAACGCGGGAACTGATCAACCAGAGTCGATATATGCAAAGCCCAAACACGCCTCGCCGTCTGACCACACGAATGGCAACTGCGATGCTGCAGCTGGCCCATGGTGATGCGGGGGCCGGGTTGATCCTGCTCAGCGCGGCGATTGCCGCGCTGGTAGCGGCAAATTCGGGACTGGCGCATGGCTATCATGCGGTGCTTCATGATCCGCTGGTCTGGACGCCAATCGCCGCCCTGCCCAGTCTGCACCACTGGATCAATGACGCGCTGATGGCGGTGTTCTTCTTCGTCGTCGGGCTGGAGATCAAGCGCGAGGTGCTGGATGGCGAACTGGCCTCTGCGGCACGGCGGAGATTGCCGATAGTGGCAGCGATTGCCGGAATGGCGGCACCGGCGCTGGTCTATCTCGTTCTGGCCGGCAGCGGCGCACCACTTTCTGATGGCCCATCGCTTTCAAATGGTTGGGCGATCCCTGCCGCAACTGACATCGCTTTTGCCGTTGGCATTCTGGCATTGGCAGGCAAAGGCCTGCCGCCTTCGCTCAGGCTGTTCCTGCTGACCGTGGCGATTGTCGATGATCTGGGGGCAGTAGCGATTATCGCGTTGTTTTATACCTCTTCAATCAGTGCGGCGTGGATGGGCGCGGCACTGGCGGTCTTGCTGGTGATGGTGCTGCTCAACCGGTGGCGCGTTTTCAGCGGCTGGGCCTATGCGCCGCTTGCCGTGCTGTTGTGGCTGTGTGTGCTGCATTCGGGTGTTCATGCCACGGTGGCCGGTGTGCTCGCCGCCTTTACGATTCCGCTGGCCATCAATCGCAAAGGTGACAGTCTATTACTGCGCATGGAGCACAGCCTTGTCCCATGGAGCGCCTATTTGATCGTGCCCTTGTTCGGCTTTGCCAATGCCGGGGTTTCGTTAGCCGGGACGAGTTTCGCAGCCTTTGCTGCACCGCTGCCTCTCGCTGTGACTGCCGGGCTGTTTGCGGGCAAGCAACTGGGTATCTTCGGTGCCATTCTGCTCGCCGAACGCAGCGGTTTTGCACCGCGACCAGCCGGGGCCAGCTGGCTGCACCTATGGGGTCTGTCAGCGCTGTGCGGCATCGGCTTCACCATGAGCCTGTTCATCGGCGCGCTGGCGTTCCCGGCGGCACCTGCGCTGGTTGAGGAGGCTAAGCTAGGCGTGCTGGCGGGATCGTTGCTGGCGGGATTGCTGGGTTTTGCCGTGCTTAGATTCGCGCCGCGAAACTAATTACCATTCACCAGTGTTGGCCATGCTTGCCCAAGGCTCCTGCGGTGACAGGCTGCCGTCCTGCAACAGTTCAATCGAGATACCGTCGGGTGTCCTGACAAAGGCCATATGGCCATCGCGTGGCGGGCGGTTGATGGTGACGCCAGCCGCCATCAGCGCAGCGCAAGTATCGTAGATATTGTCCACTCGGTACGCCAGATGCCCGAAATTGCGGCCACCAGTGTAGCCAGCCTCGTCCCAGTTATGCGTCAGTTCCACCTCAGCGACGCCCTCGCCCCCCGGTGCGGCGAGGAAGATCAGGCTGAAGCGCGCCTTCTCGTTATCAATGCGCCGGACTTCCTTGAGCCCGATCAGTTCGAAAAAGGCGATGGTCGCCTGCGGATCGCTGACGCGGATCATGGTGTGGAGGTAGCTGGTCATATTGGCAGGCATTAATGCAAAAAGGCCCGCCCCGTAAGCCGAGACGGGCCATTTGTTTTCACTCAGTCAGGATGGATCAGAACGACAGCTTGACGGTGCCAACGACAGCATCGTTGGAGAAGCTGTTGAACGAGTTGCCATCAACGCCGACATAGCTGACGCCAACTGACAGGTTCTTCGTGACATTGGCAGTGGCGCCGATCGAATAATCGAAGCCGCCGTCAGTGCTCTTCAGTGTGAGCAGGTTCGGCGAAAGCGCACCGCTGGTGTAGCCAAGGTGGCCCGAAATCGTCACCGGAGTGCTGGGAATGCCAACGCCCAGATCGGTGAACAGATAAAGGTTATCATCACCGCCCAGCGAGTTCTGTTCCCAGGCATAGGTGACGCCAACCTTGGCAGACACCGGACCCACGGTTGTCGAAAGCGAAGCATAGGGTTCAAACACGTTGGCATCACCCACGGTGCCGTTCGGGTAAACGTAGTAGAGCAGGCCGACATCGGCGGTCAGACCACCACCGACTGAACCGGTCCAGCCAGCATAAACGTCAACTTCCGCGTTTCCGTAAACCGGCGAGTCTTCAAGGCTGGAAGCCCATGCGCCGATATAGAAGCCGCTGGAATGGTTGATATTGATCGCGCCTTGCACAGCGAAATCGCCGCCCGAAAGCGAAAGACCACGGAAGCGGTAATCCGAAACAAGAGCAACATTGCCGGTTACGGTGATATCTTTGGGAGGATCAGTCTCGTCAGCAAAGGCCGGGACCGAAGCGAAAAATGCGCCCGCAAGGGCAGTAGCAGCAGCAAGGCTGCGGATGGACGTAAGCATGAATTTTTCCCTCGAAAATTGGGTTGCTTCGTCCCACCTGCACCAGCGCCGGGAGCCTCTATTACGGGCCCTCCTTGCGTCAGTGAGTTTTGACTGCCAAGAATTGTTGCATTGCACAAGAGAAAATTGTCAGCTTGGAAAACCTGCCCTATACCCTGTTGTCATTTTGCAACGCTTGCCACTTTGCCAGCTCTGTTCCCAGGACTGTTCCCAGAACTGTTCATCGCCGCTAAAAATTTGCCACGCTATGGCGCAACCCTTATAGGCCCGCCCGTCCCGGACAGAAGCCTCAACACCGGTTCCAGCACCCGCCCCAAAGCCCATGATGATCAAAAGTTTCAAAAAACTCTTCGCTTCGCGCCCCGAGCGCATCTTGCCCGCCCTTGCCGAGGGTGAGCGGATCTACGCCGTGGGCGATGTGCACGGGCGGCTCGATCTGCTGGTTTCGCTCGCCGAGGCGATTGAGGCCGACAATGCCCGGCGCGGACCGGCGGAAGTCACCGTCATCATGCTGGGTGATCTGATTGATCGCGGGCCTGACAGTGCTGGCGTGCTGAAGGCGGTGCGGATCTGGGCCGAGCAGCGCAAGCTGCGTTTCATCACCGGCAACCATGAGGAAATGTTTCTCGAAGCGCTCGAAAACCCCGAGGTTCTGCGCCACTTCCTGCGCTATGGCGGCAAGGAAACCCTGCTGAGCTACCCGATTGATCCGCTGGCCTATACCGAGGCCGAGATTGAGGAGGTGCAGGCACTGATGGCCGATTCAATCCCGCAGGACGACATCGACTTCATCCGCGGATTCGAGGATATCATAGTCAGCGGTGACTATGTCTTCGTCCATGCCGGTATCCATCCGGGCACCCCGCTGGAGGAACAACGCGTCAGCCAGTTGCGCTGGATTCGCGAGCCTTTTCTCAGCCATTCGGGCGATCATGGTTTTGTCGTAGTTCACGGCCATACCATCAACCGCGAGGCTGAAGTGCTGCTGAACCGTATCGGCATTGATACCGGCGCCTATGATTCTGGGCGGTTGACCGCGCTGGGGCTTGAGGGAACTGATCGGTGGCTGATTGAAACCCGCGATGAACAAGGCACTATCACTGCGGCAACGCGTCCGGCTGAGTAAACAAGGAACTCCTGCATGAAGATTGCAATGGTGGGATCGGGCTATGTCGGCCTGGTTTCGGGGGCATGTTTCGCCGATTTCGGCCACGATGTTGTCTGCATTGACAAGGATCCCGGCAAGATCGCGGCGCTTAACGATGGCGTCATGCCGATCTTTGAGCCGGGGCTTGGCGAACTGGTCGCCAGCAATGTGAAGGCTGGACGCCTGTCGTTCACCACCGATCTGGCGGCAGGCATTGCCGATGCCAGTGCGATCTTCATCGCCGTCGGCACCCCTTCGCGGCGCGGCGATGGCCATGCTGACTTGTCCTTTGTCTATGCCGTGGCTGAGGAAGTGGGCCAGCATCTGAAAACCGAGGCGGTGATCGTCACCAAGTCCACCGTCCCGGTCGGCACCGGTGACGAGGTTGAGCGCATCCTGACCCAAGCCGCACCCGGCGTGCGTTTCGCCGTCGCCTCAAACCCCGAATTTCTGCGCGAAGGCGCGGCGATCAGCGATTTCAAGCGGCCTGACCGTATCGTTATCGGCAGCGATGATGAATGGGCGCAAGAGGTGATGCGCGAGGTTTACCGGCCGCTGTTCCTCAATCAGGCGCCGATCCTGTTCACCAGCCGCCGCACCTCCGAACTGATCAAATATGCCGCCAACGCCTTCCTCGCGGTGAAGATCACTTTCATCAACGAGATCGCGGACCTCTGCGAAAAGGTTGATGCCGATGTGCAGGATGTCAGCCGCGGCATCGGACTCGATGGCCGCATCGGATCGAAATTCCTCCATGCCGGGCCGGGCTATGGCGGCTCGTGCTTTCCCAAGGACACCTTGGCGCTGCTCAAGACCAGCGAAGACTATGACAGCCCGCTGCGCATCGTCGAGGCGGTGGTCAAGGTCAACGACAGCCGCAAGCGCGCCATGGGCCGCAAGGTGGTAGATGCATTAGGCGGCGCTGAAGCAGCACGCGGCAAGAAGGTCGCGCTGCTTGGGCTGACCTTCAAGCCCAACACCGACGACATGCGCGATGCCCCCTCCATCGCCATCTCTCAGACGCTGCAGGATGCGGGGGTGGAAGTCTCCGCCTATGACCCCGAAGGCATGGCACTCGCCGCGCCCTTGATGCCGGGCGTGACCATGGCCGCCAGCGCCTATGCCGCCATCGAAGGCGCTGACGCCGTGGCCCTCGTCACCGAATGGGACGCCTTCCGCGCGCTCGACTTTGAAAAGATCAAGGGGCTGGCCAAGGCACCCCTGCTGGTCGATCTGCGTAATGTCTATGATCCCGCCGAAGTCCGCGCCAAGGGCTTCACCTATGTGAGTGTCGGGCGAAGCTGAGGCGATTTCAGCCGCGCGCATAAATTTGCGTTTGATCAAAGTCCTGCGGCAACTTCCCTAGTATTTCCCCTTCATGAGAACGCTGTTCTCGTCTTCGGACGGAAGCATCGAGGCCTCACGAACCCAAGGGATACGAGGATCCAAGGATATGACCTTTGATAGTGCAATGTTCGCATCACTGGCCGAAGCATGGCAGGGCAAGCTTTCGCTTTATGCCTTTATCGGCATCATGGCGATCAGTCTGATCGGCGGAAAACTGCTGCTGCTGGTGCCCACTTTCCGTGAGGCAGCGGCGATCAACAAACAGAACTACGCTGAAAAACTGCAAAAACCGACCTATGCCGCCAACCAGAAATGGAACCGCAAATGGGGCCTGTTCGATCAGCTGGTGATCTTCGCCGTGATCCTGCCGTTCTGCCTGACTATCGATCCGCAGCCCTGGTGGCAGGTTCTGCGCGATACCTTCGTCATCCTGATGGTCTATGATTTCTTCTATTACCTCGTTCACCGCTTCCTGTTTCACGATGAGGGCTTTTTCGGTGGCCTGCTGATCTGGGTCCACGGCGTCCACCACCGCCAGCACAACCCCTGCCGCGGCGATTCGAGCTATATTCACCCGATCGAAGTGGCGCTGGGCCTCGGACTCTATGCCACCTGCATTTTCGTGCTCTCGCTGCTGATGGGGCCCTTCCATCTGGTGACGATCATCATCACCTGGGTCGCCTTTTCAGAGATCAACCAGCACAACCACGATCTGTGGAAGACTGACCGGTTTCCGTTCAAATACCTCAACACCATGTCGGTGATGCACCACAACCACCACGCCCGCTTCACCGGCGGCAACTTCGCAACAATCTCGCTGCTCTATGACTGGCTGTTCGGCACGCTCGACTATGCTGGCACCGGCAAGGAAGCGCGCCAGGGGCTGTTCAAGAAGCCTGCGGATGGTGCGCCGGGTGCGGTGAAGTCGGAGGCTTGAGGGGGACGCCACGAAGCAGGAGGGGGAACTCCGCCTGCGTCCCTATTTTCCCTATTTAGGGGTTGTTGCACGTGTCACCGTAATTCCGTAATTCCGCATCCGCACGTGTCACCGTAATTCCGGAATTCAATTAGGGGTTAAGCAACGTGTCACCGTAACTCATTTCTTCAAAATAAAAAAACGATTATTGCTGATTTTTTATATTCTGCAGCAACACCTCTGCCTTTCAATTGGTTGGTAATTAAATTACGAACCACACCCAATCTTTGCGGAGTAGTTTTGCATACATTACGTATACTATCGGCTATTTCTGTAGGGGTATGACGGGATGAAGCTCCATCTTCAGCAAGCTTCTTCCATTGATCCATCAAATAGTCCACTGCAGGATTTACAATATTTTTATCCGCCATAACCGCCGATTACCTCGAAATAATTTCCACGCAAATCCGCTGCTCGAGCCACAGCTACGTGGCATGTATTACCCAGCGGAGCCCCTTGTGCCTCAGTTTCTAGTTTTTACCCAAGCCTGCTTCCATCCACGAGCGCTGATGCAGCCATCCACGATTTCCTGCTTCGGGATCGTTATGCGTCCCACGCTGCACATATTTTTGGTGGTGGAGTTGGCATACTGGCACATCGCCTTGGCTACGTTGTCCGTCAGACCTCCGCAATTTTGTGGCTTGATTGTAGCACATTGCCTTAGTTGGCTAAGGATACCTTCGGCCTCGGCGACGCATACTTGCCTGTCCTGATTCAAGGTGGGCACGTATGATGCGTCGACATTGCCCCACTCCCAATGCCCAGACATTGGCAAGGTTGCGCTTGGAGTCCCTGAGCATGAAGCTAAAGCAAAAGCGACAAAGGCCGATGAGGTCAGATTACGCATTCTGACACTCATTGCTGAAAATTCCTCACGACCTTGTAGGTTATTGAAGCGTTAGTTGCACTTTCAATCTCAACAACAGCCCCCTTGTAAGCTGCGACCGCACCTTCATTCAGGTCCACTTGAAATTCACGAGTGAAGGCCTGTCGAGCAAATCCATCCTGAAATTCCGAATATATAAATTTTAGAACCGAACCGCTCCGCCCTGCATACTCGATTGTCTGCTGCAGGCTGTTTACGTTATACAAAAAATATGGCTCGCTGTCATAATCATCTGGGCGCTTGTCTTTTGTGCAACCCGACTTCACCCCCATGGACGCTATGCAAATGTTCAAAAATCCATCACCCTTTTCACTCAGGACTACATCATAAGTAAATTGCACATTTGATCCACCAATCCAATTGATGTAATTTGGTGTATAATTCTTAGAATCTAGTTTCTTCTTGCAAATAGGTTGTCCATATTTGACTATAAACTTACCCATACCCAAATTCATTGATTTTTGATAATCAAATTTCGGAACTACGCATTCTTGATATTGCCCTCGTCTTTGCTGGAGCATCCTATCTCCAAGATAGACAGTTGTACTTATGCCAATGTCGGGCTTATTATCTGTGACTTGCTGATACATCACGATTTCACGAGCAGATTCAGCACTGCTGCTTGTCGAAGAAGCCAAAACTGCAAGATAGAATATAAATATTTTCAACCGCATAAATTCCCCCTCACAATGCCGTCCAGTCGGTGCGACTTAACAACGCCAAGTAGGCAAGGCAAGTTATTGGCAATAGCATGGTTTGCCGAATTACGGTGCCATGTGCAACAACCTCTACACTCCGCAACGGCTTTGTTGCATAACTCCGCGCGGGCCTGAACCATCCTTTATTTAGGATTACTACCCAACACGAACGGTATTGGGTGTGCCTATTTGCGAGAAGCGATTGAGGATTGCAGCACGGACTTTGAGCTCGGTTATCTGACGATCGAAG
>CAMDQO010000017.1 GCA_945906105.1 Novosphingobium sp. Chol11
TTACAATGACTGGAACCACGAATTCCTCGGCGGGCATCCTAACCGCTTCGTGCGCTGCGGCATGCTGCCCGTGCTCGATTTTTCGAACACCGTGGCCGAGATGGAATATTTGGCAACAAAGGGCTTCACCGCCGCCATGCTCCCCGCCGTATCGCCGCCGGGTCTGCCCAAATACAACAGCGATACGTGGGACGTAGTCTTCGCCAAGGGCGCGGAACTAGGCATCGTGTTCGTAATGCACACTGGCACCGGCCTTGAAACCGTTGTCGTCGAACGTGGTCCCGGAGCGGGCATCATCAACTATACCAACCAGATGACCGATGCGCAGCAAAGCGCCATGTATCTGGTCGCAGGCGGTGTGCTCGATCGCAATCCGGGCGCGCGAGTGGCCTTTATCGAAAGCGGCGCCAGCTGGCTGACGGCACTGGCCGAGCGCATGGACGAAGTGGAAGAGGCGCATGCCAATTTCGTTCGTCCCAAGCTGTCGCGCCGTCCGAGCGAAATCATCGACAATCAGGTCTGGGCCAGCTTCCAGCATGACCGCGCCTGCATTACCGCTGCTGCCGCCGGACTGCCCGGCGCAAAGAACGTGATGTGGGGATCGGACTATCCGCATGCCGAAGGGACTTTTCCGATCAGCCGCAAGCTGACCGAAGACCTGTTCGCAGGCCTTAATGTTTCAAACGATGTCAGGCGTAACATCCTCGGACTTAACGCCGCGCGGTTGTTCAGATTGGAGCCGGTAGTCTCGACCTCGTGAACGCCATCAAGACCCTTGTTCTTGGCGGTGGCGGTCTTGCCGGATTGGGCTGGCTCGCAGGATTGCTGCTCGGTTTGAAAGAATCCGGCATCGACCTGCGAGATGCCGACCAGGTCATCGGCACCTCAGCTGGCGCTGCAACGGCGGCGCAACTGCGGAGCGCGCAATCAATCGAAATGCTCTATGCCCGCCAGACCGAACCGGCTCTGATCGCCGACGAGGCACCGCCCAGCATGAGGCAACTGGCGGAATTGATGAACGTTTTCCCCAAACTGATGGCGATCACCGATAGCGGTGAACGTATGCGGGCCATTGGTTGGGTTGCGAAAAGAACAAAGTCTGTTGCCCCGCAGGTCCGTCGTGCGATGATCGAAAAGCGCTTGACTGATCACAGTTGGCCAGTTGCGGCATTGACGATTACCGCAGTAGACGCGGAGAGCGGAGCACTGGTGACATTTGATTCCAATTCGGGATTGGAACTGGTTGATGCCGTCGCTGCGAGCTGTGCTGCGCCAGGCGTATGGCCGGTCGTCGAAATTGACGGACGATCATTCATCGATGGCGGAGTATTTTCATCCGACAATGCCCAGCTCGCTTCTGGCTCGCAGTGCGTCCTTATTGTGTCACCAATGGGCAATGTTGCAACTTTCCCACAGGGATTCCGATTATCCGACCAAGTGGCAGCACTCGCGGGAACCGGTGCTAAAGTGCTTGCCATTGAACCCAATTCAGAGGCCAGAACGGCAATGGGAACCAACCCATTCGATCCGGGAACCCGCATACCTTCCGCTTGGGCAGGAAGAACGCAGGGTAAGGCAGTCGCTCAAGAAGTCGCCGATTTCTGGACCTAGACACATGAGCGCCTGAGACAGACTTGAGCCGTCTCGTAGGCAGCCCGGCCGCAGCGAGCAGCCGATATCGATGGGAGAATTGCGTGACTATTGTTGCGTTCAAGGGGTTCGGTGGAGTCCGGCTTGAAGCAGAACTTCTGGGTGATGACGAAAGCCCGGCAATACTGCTTATCCACGGTGCCGGCCAGACCCGTGCAGTGTGGTCCAGTGTGAGCAAAGCGCTTGTCCAATCGGGGCGTCGCGTCTTCAATCTGGATTTGCGCGGGCATGGCGGCAGCGAATGGCCCGCCGACGGACGCTATGACCTCGAAAGTCATGTTGAGGATTTGCGTGCGGTGTTGGCACAAATGCGTTCACGCCCGGTAGTGGTCGCCACCACCTTGGGCGCCTGGATTGCCTGCATTGCGTTGTCGTCAGATGCGCCAAGCCTTGCCGCAGGGCTGGTGTTGGTCGACATGCCTGCAGAAAGCGACCCCAAAATTGCCAAGGAAGTGGTTGAACGCTTGCGCCGCTCGCGTGAGCGGGGCGACGCCAATTGGGATGAACGAGCCATTGCCGATTTTCCGCTGGAGCAAATCGCAGTCCATATCGAGGTTGCGGCGTCAAAATTGAATTTGCCTACGCTGGTAGTTCGCGGCGGATTGACCTGGATGCAGCAATCGGCAGCCAGTTCGCGTTTCGATGCCGCCTTGCCTTCTGCGGAATGCGTCGAGGTGAAAGATGCGGACCTGCTGATCGTCACAGATCGCACCGAAGCCTTCCTTGGCCTGCTGCTCGATTTTCTCGAACGCAAACAACCTTTGGGATCGAGCGAATATCGTGCAGGCTCCGATGCACGAACGTTGCGTGACGCCATGGGATGCTTCGCAACCGGAATCACCATCGTCACTTCGCTGGACTCCAGCGGCAATCCTGTGGGGTTGACGGCCAATAGCTTCTCGTCGGTCTCGCTCGATCCTCCCTTGTTGCTGGTATGTATTGCCAACAGCGCCGGGACCGCACCGATCTTGCGCGAGGCTGGAAATTTTGCCGTTAACCTGTTGCAAGTCGGCCAGCAACCGGCATCCAACCGTTTTGCCATCAAGGGCGAAGATCGTTTTGCTGCTACACCGTGGACCCCAGGGGAAACCGGCTTGCCATCTGCTCGATATCGAAGCGCCGCGCGCACTGCTGGCCAATTATGATCCGGTCAGCTTCGCGTCGATTGTGGTCTTTGAGGACTTTGGCGATCGCGCCACATTCTGTTCCGAAGAAACCCGCGTCGATCTGGACTTTGCGCGGGCGCAGCTGGATGTTCTGGCGCGATTGCATGGCCGGTTTGCCGGGGCACCGGAACTCGGTGGAGCGCTTGCCGTGCTGCCGACGTGGTATGATCGCTTTCACAATCTCGCGACCTTTCATCTGGAAGAATCGTGCGCTGCCGGCGTGGACGCCTCGGAAGCCTTTCTCCCTCCCGAACTTTTTGCCCGGCGGCAGCAGATATGGCCCGCGACTTTGCGTTCACTGGAACGGCTGCGTGATCTGCAGCTGACCTTGTGTCACGGGGATGTCCATCTGAAGAATTGGTATCAATGTGACGACGGCAAAATTGGTCTCGGTGACTGGGGTGTGGCGCACCGGGGACATTGGTCGCGTGACCTTGCCTATACGCTGACAACCGCCCTGACCATTGCGGACCGGCAAGCCCATGAAGCCGATTTGATCGCCTATTATCTGGACAAGCTGGCGGACGAAGGCGGTCCGCGTGTGTCCATGGACGAGGCTATGCGCGTCTACCGGCTGTCGCTGCCGAGCGCATTTGCCTTCTGGACGCTGACGCTGAAACCGGACCCGGCATTTCCTGACATGCAGCCGGCGGCTACGGCACAGGTGTTTATCGAACGCATCGGACAGGCGATGGCCGATCACCGTGCGGTCGATATCGACTGATACTCAGCTCTGGTGCCAAGCTTGGTGGGTCAGGCTTCTGACAGGATAAGTTGCGCCGCCTTTTCAGCGATCATCATGGTTGGGAAGTTGGTATTGCCGCTGGGGACGAGCGGCATGACGGACGCATCGACGACGCGCAGTCCGGCAATTCCGCGCACGCGCAGCTTTTCATCGACTACCGAAAGCGGCCCTTGACCCATGCTGCAGGTGCCGACGGGGTGGTAAATCGAATTGGCATTCTGCCGGATGTAACTGTCGAGCGCTTCGTCGCTTTCCGCATCGGCACCGGGAGCGTACTCGGTGCCGCGAAGATCATCGAACGGCTGCTGGGCGAGAATTTCGCGCGCCAGCCGGATCCCTGCGCGCAGCGGTCTGGCGTCGTCGGGGTCGGACAGAAAATCAGGATCGATTGCCGGCATGACCCGCGGATCGCTGGAGACCGCGCGCACTGTGCCGGTGCTGGCAGGGTTTGTGCCATTGACCGCAACCAGCACACCGTGCTCCTTGATCACGTCGCGGCCATGGTCGTTGTACATCAGTGGCACAATGTACATCTGGATATCGGGATATTCGAGATCCGGGCGGGATTTGAGGTGCGCCCAGGCATCCAGTCCGCTGGTGACAGTCGCCCCGGTCTTGAACAGGAAGTACTGGGCCAGCGCTTTCAGCGTCGCCAGCGGCTTCAGGTCGTTTAGCGCGGAAATCGGTTGGGTGATCCGGTGCTTGAGCGTCACCGACAAGTGGTCCTGCAGGTTCTTGCCAACGCCGGGAAGTTCATGGCTAACCGCGATGCCCAGCGGGATCAGGTCGGCGGGATCGCCAATGCCCGAAAGCTGCAGCAAGTGCGGCGAATTGATCGCACCGCCGGACAGGATGACTTCGCGAGTCGCCCTGATCTGCTGGACTTTGCGGCCCTGACTGTATTCCACGCCAACCGCGCGTCCGTCTTCGATGATCACCCGGTGCACCAGCGCCTTGCTGATGACGGTCAGGTTGGGCCTGTCGAGTGCGGGGAGCAGATAAGTTGCAGACGCGCTTTGCCTGCGGGCATTGCCATAATTGCCCTGCATCTGGGCCATGCCTATCGGATTGCCAGAATTGACATCGGGGTTGAACGGGTGCCCGGCCTGCATGCCCGCTTCGATGAAATTGCGCGCAATGCGCGGCATCGTCTCAATGGCCGAGCGGGTGACCTGCATCGGGCCGTCATGGCCGCGCACCTCAGGATCGCCCGCTTCGTAGCTTTCGATCATCTTGAAGAACGGCAAGCAATCGGCATAACTCCAGCCGGAGTTGCCCAGTTGCGCCCAGCGATCATAATCGCCGGAGTTGCCGCGCGAAACGACCATGCCGTTGATCGCGCTCGACCCACCCCAGACTTTGCCGCGCGGGAAATATAGTGTGCGGTTATCAAGGTGCTTCTGCGGCACCGTCTCGAAATTCCAGTTGCCTTTGCCCGCCTGCATCAGCGGGAAGAAGCCCGCCGGCATGCGGAACAGGAAGCTTGAATCGCGGCCCCCCGCTTCAATCAGGACGACGCTGACGGCGGGGTCCGCGCTTAGGCGGTTGGCCAGCACGCAACCGGCAGAACCAGCGCCCACAATGATGTAATCAGCCATCCTCAGTCTCCTGTTTCCCGCAAAATTCAAACTTTGTTCAAAGGATCATGCCGCAGTGCTGCAAGCCGCGTGGAGCCCGCCAAGCCCGCCCAAATAAGCAGGGATTATCCCCGCCGCCGCGAGTTGATGCTCGACGAGCAGCAACTGTCCTTCATCGAGCTGCCGCATGAAGGGGGCAGTTGCTTCGCAAATGTCGATGACGGCTGCGGCTGTGGCGGCATCTGATCGGAACCAGAAGTCATCACCGATGCGGTCCTGCACCGGGGCCAATGATTGGTCACTGGTCAGAAAACCGGCGCTGTGCAGCCTAGGGCATTGGTCTGCCGCTGCGCGCACAATCGCTTCGATCTGGGCCTTGGCTTCATCGACGGCGGGATCGACCGCACCGCTGCGTGTGGCCTTGTCAAAGGCCTGCTTGCCGAGAAACATCGTCCGGATCATGTTGCGCGGCTCAGGGCGCTGGATCAGGCGTGCGAAGACCGCCATTTCCGAACGGATCGCACCGTCCATCGGCTGAACCAGACCCAATTCCACACAGTCCAGAATGGCCAGCGGGGCCGGTTCATGGCCAAGCATTCGCGCCAGTTGATAGCTGCGCTCCGCCTCGATCAGAGCGGTGTTCGCGCTGTGCGACAGGGCGCGCGCGCTGGGTCGGTCCCACGGCTGGGTGCAATGCGCGTCGCCTGAAAGCAGCCAGGCTTCGGCAGCGGCGATTTCAGCGCCTTCCTCGACCAGCAGATCGATCAGGCCTGAATCAAGCGCCTTGCGGCCTTGCAGGTTGCGACCATGCAACAGCACCTCAAGGCCCAGGTCCAGCCCGACAAGACGCGGCATGCGCTGGGTGCCGCCCGCGCCCGGCAGCAATCCGACGGCACATTCGGGGAGGCCCAACATGGCGCGCGGTGAGGTGGTAGCGACGCGGTAATGGCAGCCCATCACCAGTTCGCAACCGCCGCCCAGTGCAACACCGGCAATCGCGGCGGCCACCGGCTTGCCAGCGGTTTCCAGCCTGCGGATGGCATGGCCCAGCGGGAAGAAATGGTCGAACGCCATGTCGAAGCGATCCGCTGGCGGTGCAGCCACGATCATCTCATAGGCCACGCCCAGCTCGGTCAGGTCAGCCCCGGCGCAAAAGCCGTTGGTCTTGCCAGAGCGCACGACAACCCCGCGCGCATCGCTGTGTTGCAGCCATTTAGCGAAACTGCCCAGTTCGTGAATCGCCTGGTTGGAAAAGACATTCATCGACCGGTCGGGACAATCGAAGATCAAGTGGATCAGACCGTTAGCCTGCGCTTCAACGCGGAACTGGGTGAGTTGTGGCAACGAATCGGTCATGTCAAAACCCCACCTTGTCGCCGCCCTTGAGCGCCAGAATTTCGCGGGCTTCATCGGGGGAGGCCACTTCCAGCCCAAGGCCCTCGATAATCTGGCGGACGCGCGTGACTTGAGCTGCATTTGACGGAGCGAGTTCCCCCCGCCCGAGCCACAACGAATCTTCCAGCCCTACACGGACATGCCCGCCCATCGCGGCGGCCATCGCCGCCACCTTCATCTGGTTGGCTCCCGCAGCCAATACGGACCAGCGATAGTTATCGCCGAACAGCCGGTCTGCCGTGCGCTTCATGTGCATCACGTCATCGGGGTGCGCGCCGATGCCGCCCAGCAGGCCAAAGCAGGTCTGGATGAACAGCGGCGCCTGCACCAGGCCTTCGGACCAGAAATAGTGCAGGTTATAGAGGTGGCTGGTGTCGTAGCATTCGAACTCATAACGCGCGCCGGTCGCGTTCAGCGTTTCCAGCGCATAGCGGATATCCTTGAAGCTGTTGCGGAACACCAGATCGTGCGATCCTTCGAGCATCGGCTGTTCCCAGTCGTGCTTGAATTCCTTGTAGCGTTTCAGCATCGGGAACAGGCCAAAGTTCATCGACCCCATGTTGAGGCTGGCGACTTCGGGCTGCCAGTGCGCGGCGGGGCGCACGCGCTCTTCCACAGACATATAGGGCGAGCCGCCGGTAGTCAGGTTGACGACGACGTTGCTGCTTTGCTTGATGACCTTGAGGAATGGCGCGAAGGCTTCGGGCGTCTGGTCAGGCCTGCCGTCAACCGGATTGCGGGCATGGAGGTGGACAATCGCTGCCCCGGCCTCTGCCGCACCGAGAGCAGAATCGGCGATCTCCTGCGCGGTTACCGGCAGGTAGGCTGACATCGACGGGGTGTGGATCGAACCCGTGATCGCGCAACTGATGATGACTTTCCCGGCGGCCATTGTACTCTCCTGTCTCTAAATTTGTTTCGCCACAGTTGCCCATGCCTCGGCCAAAGCATCGCGGTGCGATGGTGCGGCGATGGCGATCAGCGCGGCGGCGCGGTGGTGATAATCCTGCAGGCGAAGATCGGCCACGCCGTGCTCGGTGATTACAAAGTCCACATCAAAGCGCGATAACGATACCGGGCCATGGCCCGCGCCGGGCGCGACAATGCGGTTGATCGCACCCGATTGCGCGGGCAGAGCGATGATCCGCAAGCCACCTTCGCTGGCCCGCGCGCCACGGGCAAAATCGCCTGCTCCGCCAGGGCCAGACTGGAACCCGCGCGATGACGCCTCGGCGAAGACTTGCCCGTAGAGATCGATTTCCATTGCAGAATTGATCGTCACCAGTCGTTCAGTGCGCGCCAGAAGTTCGGGATCGTGGGTCACAGTAACGGGGCGGAACTGGAAGTGGGAATCGTCCAGCCGGGCGTAGAGTTCGGGGCTGCCAATCGCGACGCCAACCAGCGCCGCGCCGTCACTGGCCAGCGCGCCGGAATCGAGCAGCGGCAGCACGCCATCGCCGACAAGGCCGGTGTGCAGCCGCAATTCGCGATGATCGCATAGCGCCGTGAGCACGGCATCGGGCAGCTTACCCAGCCCGGTCTGGATCGTCGCGCCGTTCGGCACCAGCGCAGCGACATGGGCGGCGATGGCGAGACTGGCGGCATCGGCAGTCGCCGGGACCATGCCGCGCAGCACTTGCGCGCCTTCCAAATAGCCAGTCAGCTCTGCAAAAGGGATACCGCGATCACCCGGAGTGAGGGGCATCAGCGGGTTGATATGCGCGATCCGCACCGGAATATCAGGCCACAAGGCGGCGATAAAGGCCACTTCGGGGCCGAAACTGCAAAACCCGTCGCGATCGGGCGGCGAGCACATGAACAGCGCGGCTTGCGGCTTTTCCTGACGATAGAAGCGCAAGATGTCCTGATAGCACAGCGGCAAAAACCGGCTGCGCTGGGGCTGAACCCGCAATTCGGGGGTCTGGAAAAAGGTCGTGACCCGCGATTCAGCGCCAGCCATCCAGTCATGGCGGTTTAGCCCGGGTACGAAAATGCCGGAAAATTCCATCGCGCCCAGCGCATCACCGGCGGCGCGGACTTCAACGGCCAGAAGATCGGATTCAGCCGAACAGGATGACACCAGCGTACCGCCGCCGGGCGGCAATACGCTGGCCAAATCTCCGGGGCGCAGAGATAGCACGGTCATGCCAGCTTCTCCCCGCGCCCCTTCGCCCTCACTTCACGTATTTGTGGAAATCGGGCGCGCGCTTTTCTTTGAAGGCTCGCATGCCTTCCTTCGATTCTTCGGTGTCGTAGAACATCTTCACCGAGTTGAGCGCGAGCATGGAAATGCCGCGAATGTTGTCGCTATCAGCATTGAAGCTGCGCTTGGCCAGTGCGAGCGCGGTTGGCGAGCGCTGACCAAGGGTTTCGGTCCATTCGTTGACCGCATCGTCCAGTTCGGCCGCGGGTACGACCTTGTTGACAAGGCCCATCTCCATCGCTTCCTGCGCGGTGTATGTCAGGTTGAGGAACCAGATTTCGCGGGCCTTCTTGTCACCCACGTGGCGGGCAAGGAAGGCCGTGCCCCAGCCGGCATCGACCGAGCCGACCTTCGGGCCGACCTGCCCGAACTTGGCGGTGTCTGCAGCAATCGTCAGGTCGCACAGTGTGGCGAACACATTGCCGCCGCCGATGGCGAAACCGTTGACGCGGGCGATCACGGGCTTGGGAATGTCACGGATGATCGACTGGAATTCGTCGATCGGCAGGCCGACGATGCCGCGTCCGTCATACTGGCCATCCTTGGCGCTCTGGTCGCCGCCGGTGCAGAAAGCCTTGTCGCCTGCGCCGGTCAGTACGACACTGGAAACACCGCGATCATCGGCGGCCAGCTTGAACGCCGCGATCAGTTCCTCGATCGTCTGGGCGCGGAAGGCGTTGTACAGATTGGGCCGGTTGATGATGACCCAGGCCGCACGGCCACGGACTTCATAGAGGATGTCTTCGAACTGGGGGGCGTCGCTCATTGCGGAACCTTTCCTTGGGTATTGCTGTAGATCGCGTGAGACCGGGCGACGACACGGTCGCCGACGGAAACTATCGCCTGGGTGAAAATCATGGTCCTGGTTGTCTTGACGAGAGTTACTTCGGCAATCAGCCAGTCGCCCGCCTTTGGCGGTGCGAGAAAATCGACGTGAAGTGAGATCGTCGGAGTGTGATCGCTACCGTCCGGTGACAGACTGCTAACCACCACGGCCTGGCCATCGAGAAAGGTGGCCATGGCTCCGCCGTTCATCGAGCCGAGCGCGTTGCAGTGCTGCGGCCCGATGCACAATGCGTAGCAATGCGCGGCGCGGTCGAGCCAGATCGGCCCCACGGTCCATGTCCCGGTATTGGTCACTTCAGACAGTTCCCAATTGCCGCCGATATGCAAGGGGCCGTTACTCGGCACCATCACACCATGTTCATGCCGCCGGAGACCGAGATGGCCTGACCGGTGATGAAGGCACCGTCATCCGATGCCAGTAGCGCGACGATTCCGGCGTAGTCCTCGGGCTCACCCATGCGCTTCAGAGGAATGCCGCGCACCATGGCGTCCTTCCACTTTTCGGCATCCGGGCCTTCGCCAACCACAGAGGCCATCATCGGTGTATTGGTCGGCCCAGGGCAGACGCAATTGGCCAGCACATTCTTGCGGGCGAGTTCGCGGGCGATGGATTTGGTGAAGCTGATGAGGCCGCCCTTGCACGCAGAATAGACCGCTTCGTTGCTGGTGCCGACCTTGGCAGCATCGGAGGCGATGTTGATGATCCGTCCGCCGCCGTTCTTCACCATGCGCGATGCCACCGCGAAATGGGTGTTGAGATTGCCCGTGAGGTTGATCGAGATGACCTTGTCCCAGAAAGCCGGATCGGTGGCGAGGAAGGGCTGGGGCTTATCCCAGCCAGCATTATTGACCAGCACCCAGACCGGGCCGAGATCGGCCTCTACTTGATCGACTGCGGCTTGCACTGCATCATAATCGCTGACATCGACCTGCCAGGTCTTGACTGTGGCCGCCCCTGCCAGCTTCGCTGTTTCATCACCAGCAGCGATGCTCAGGTCGAATATGGCGACCTTGCAGCCCTCTTCGGCGAGGCGCAGCACCAATGCTCTACCAATGCCTTGTCCGCCGCCCGTTACGATAGCGACTTTTCCTGCCAATCCCTTCAAGTGAACCTCCGTCAATAATGGTACTGGACTAAGTGTCCGTATTCGGTGTTTCGGTATCTACGCCGGCCAGACTAATCAGCTGTGCCTTGATCTTGATGAGCACTTTGGCCGCATAATCGAGTTCCTCTTCCGTCACGGTTTCGAGGATTTCTGTTTCGACGATGTCCACATTCTCGCGGATCGAGGCTACCAGCTTTTGTCCGGCGCGAGTCAGATAGACGCGGCGGGCGCGGGCATCGCGCTCATCGGCACGGCGCTCCACGAACCCACCGGTTTCCATCCGGTCAATCAATCCGCCAATGGCCACTTTGGTCAGGTCAAGATCCGCCGCCAGCGCAGTTTGCGTCATGCCATCGCGGCGTGACAGGAAGGCGAGCACCCACCATTGCGAGCGGGTGATACCCAGCGGTTTGAGCGCTCGGTCCACGACAATGCGGCGCAGACGCGACACATCGTGAATAAGGAAACCAAATCGCAGGTTAGCATCAAGATTCTTCTGCACAGGCGATACTCCGGAATGTGATAATTCCGGAGTATCGCCATTAGCGTTCACCGCAAGCGGGATCGTCAATGCGTTCACTTGTCCCGCCTCAATTTGCCCTTGAACATCTCGCGGGCGATGATGGTTTTCATGATCTCGATAGAGCCACCGGCGATCTTGACGATGCGGGCATCGGCATAGGCGCGGGTGATGGGATATTCCCACATATAACCCCAACCGCCGAACAGTTGCAGGCACTTGTCTGCCGTTTCGCAGTGAAGTTCCGAAGTGGTCATCTTGGCCATGGCAGCGTCCACCGGATCAAGCTTACCCTCCATGAACAGTTCGATACAGCGATCGGTGAATACGCGTGCCATCACGCTGCGCGCTTTGAGGTCGGCCAGTACGAACTGGGTGTTCTGGAAATCAGCAATGGTCTGATCGAAAGCCCGCCGCTCGCTGGTATAATCGACAGTCCATTCGATCATCGTTTCGATGACCGTCGCCGAACGAACCGCCTGGGCTAGTCGTTCCTGCGACAGCTTGGTCATCATCAGCTTGAAGCCTTCGCCTTCGCCGCCAAGCATGGCCGAGGAGGGAATCCGCAAATTGTCGAAAAACAGCTCAGAGGTGTCCTGTGCCTTCATACCCAGTTTTTCGAGGTTCTGGCCGCGCTGGAAGCCGGGCAGACTGGTATCGACCAGAAACAGGGTGACACCTTTGGCTCCGGCTGAACTGTCTGTCTTGGTGGCCAGCACCAGCACGTCGCACATCTGGCCGTTGGAAATAAACACCTTCTGGCCATTTACGACAAAGTCATCGCCGTCTTTTTCGGCGCGGGTACGGATGGCCTTGAGATCGCTGCCAGCGTGCGGTTCGGTCATGCCGAGCGAACCGATGGCTTCGCCGCTTACCATCTTGGGCAGCCACTGGTGCTTCTGTTCTTCGGTGCCGAAGGACTTGATATAGGTGGCAACAAGATCTGTGTGAATCAGGAAGCCGGGACCGCTGGCGCCTGCGCGCCACAGCTCCTCGAAGACTACAACATCGAACAGATAATCAAGGCCGAGGCCACCGTATTCTTCTGGCACGGTGCAGCACAGCAGGCCGGCCTCACCCGCTTTCAACCAAAGTTCGCGCGGGACGATGCCGTCCTTTTCCCACTGTGCGTGATAGGGAACGATTTCCTTTTCGACGAAGCGTCGCACGGTTTCGCGCCACATATCATGCTCAGGAGAGAACAGACTCCGTTCGATCATGGTTTATGCCCCTTCGCCGGTTGTGGCGCGCTGAGTTTTTTCCTTGGTCACGGAAGCGGCAATCTTATCACGCGCGGCCTGCCACTGTTCGGGCGTCAGATTGCTCAGATCGGCAAAGGTGCCAGGTCCGGCCAGATGCTGCCCACCATCGATGGCGATGGTCTGGCCGGTGAGGTAGTCACAGGCATCTGACAGCAAGAAAGTAAGCAGGTTCGTCAATTCCGGCATACGGCCAAAGCGGCGCATCGGCACGGTATCGGCGCTGGTGGCGGATGAGGTTGTGTCTGGAATAGGATTGAGCTTGTCCCACGCTCCTTCGGTGGGGAAGGGGCCAGGCGCGGTGGCGTTGAGCCGGATATTATAGGGGCCCCATTCCGCAGCAAGGCTCATGGTCATCGCGTGGATCGCCGTCTTGGCCATGGCCGAAGGGACGACGAAGGCCGATCCTGTCCACACCCACGTAACAAGGTTGGAAACGACCGAACCGGGCAAGCCATCGCGAATCCAGCGTTTGCCGCAAGACAGGGTGGCGTGGAAGCTGCCGTCCATCACTGTCGATGTGATGGCGCGAAAGCCCCTGGCGCTAAGATCTTTGGTTGGTGAAATGAAGTTAGCGGCGGCATTGTTGACAAGGCCAGTGAGCGGAGCGTCCTGCCAGATAGCTTCGATCATCGCATCGACCGCATCGGCATCGCGCATATCGCAAGCATGGGCGAAAGCAGGCGAACCGGTTGTTTCGGTGATTTCGCGCGCTGTATCTTCCAGCAGGCCAAGTCGCCGACCGCAGATGTGAACCTTGGCCTTGCGGGCTGCCAGCGCCAGGGCAATCTCACGGCCAAGGCCGCCGCCGCCGCCGGTGACAAGGATTACCTTGCCCGCGAGCGCGTCACTCCGAAAAACGTCCATATTTCCTCCCGCCGGATATCCCGCACAGCCCTCTTGCGGAAAACCTGCTTGCAATGCAATAGTGAACTTGTTTACGAATACGGATGGCGCTGTCAAGCGCACAGTCTGTGATTCTGGGTTTTGCTTCCCGTAATCACGTGAATGGATAGAATGGGGAGAGATCAAGGTGCGTTTCGGTATCGCCGCGATTGGTGGCTATCTTCCGCAGCTGCGGCTGGACCGCAAAGTGGCGGCGAAGGAGCTTGCCTGGGCCGGCCTGTCGATGCCGCGCAGTGGCTTCCGCACCGTTGCCGACTGGGATGAGGATCCCGTGACCATGGCGGCTGAGGCGGTGCGCAATTTGATCACAGCACCGGTTACGGCGCTGCGCTTTGCTTCAACCTCGGCCTTTTTTACAGACCGGGCGCAGGCGGCGTTGCTGGTTGATGCTTTGGCGTTGACCTCGGCCACCCGGACGTCTGATCTTGCAGGGAGTCGTCGGGCAGGGACGTCTGCACTGCTCGATGCCTTGCTGGGGCGTACTGCTGAACTGATTGTGGCGGCAGAAAAGCGTCAGACACAGGCAGGTAGCACAGCCCAGTTTGCCTATGGTGATGGCGCTGCTGCTCTGCGAACTGCTGAGGATGGCGCGGCGCATCTGGTCGGTCATGCCTGCATCACCCGCGATCTGGTGGACCGCTATGCCTCGCGCGAACACCCCACGCCCTATGCCTATGAAGAACGCTTCGTTCGCGACATTGCGGTGCCTGAACTGCTGATCCCGGCGATCAGGGATGCTTGCGCGGCGGCGGGTATTGCGCCGTCGCAGATTGCTCAGGCGGCCTGCGCGGAACCGGTCGGCAATTGCTGGAAGGGTGTAGCAAAAGCGCTGAAGATTGCGGCGCCGAACCATTGTGAAACGCTGTCCGATCAAGCTGGTGACCTGGGTGCCGCCCACGCGCTGTTCGCGTTCGGACTGGCGCTGGCGGCGGCCAAGACCGGAGATCACGTGCTGCTGGTCGGCTTCGGCAGCGGGGTTGATGCACTGATATTCGAAGTGAGCACTGCGGTTCCCGGCGCGGCAGAGATGGCGGACCTGCTGGCTGAAGGAGAACGCATTCGCGATTTCACGCGCTTTCTCAATCTGACCGGGGCTATCGGGCTCGATTGGGGGATGCGCGCCGAATTTGAACAAAAGGCGCAGGCCACCGTGCTTGACCGCGTGGGGCGCGATACCATCGGTTTCATCGGCGGGCGCGACAGTGCTGGCAATGTCCAGTTCCCCAAGAGCGCCTACCCGGTCAATCCGGCACTACAGGAGGTCGAACAGTTGGCAGACGTGCGGCTGGCCGATGAGGAGGCGACGATCGTCACCGTCACAGCTGACCGCCTCAATTTCTCGCCCGATCCGCCATTCGATTTTGGCCTTGTCCAGTTCGACAATGGTGCACGGGTGCTGATGGAAATGGTCAATCGACCGGCCAGTGGCTTTGCTGTTGGAGACAGGGTGCGGATGCGGTTGCGGATCAAGTCGCAGAACCCGCGTCTGGGATTTCGCACCTATTTCTGGAAGGCAGCGCCGCTGTCACGTCCGCTGCTGGGAGAAGGCTGATGGCGAGCGGGATCAAGGATAAAGTCGCGATCATCGGCATGGGTTGCACCCGCTTCGGCGAGCGCTGGGATGTGGGTGCGGATGGCCTGATGGTCGAAGCATTCACCGAAGCTCTGGCTGATGCCGGGATAGAACGCAGCCGGATTGAAGCGGCCTGGGTCGGCAATGCGCTCGATGATATCAATGTGGGCAACAGTGCCCTGCCAGCAGCCCATGCGCTGCGGCTGAACAGAATTCCGGTGACGCGGGTGGAAAATATGTGTGCAACAGGCACCGAAGCCCTGCGCGGGGCGGCCTATGCGGTGGCATCCGGCGCAGTGGATATTGCGCTCGCCATCGGAGTCGAGAAGCTCAAGGACACAGGTTATGGCGGCTTGCCGCTGCGAACCAAGGGCGTGCAGAACGACTTGTGGATGCCCTATGGTTCCGCGCCCGGCACCTTCGCCCAATTGGCCGGAGCCTATAGCGCACGGCACGGCATTGGTCCGGCAGACCTGAAGCGGGCGATGGCCCATGTTTCGTGGAAGAGCCACCAGAACGGCGTGCATTCGCCCAAAGCGCACCTGCGCAATGTGGTCGATATCGAGAAAATCCTCGCCGCGCCGATGATCGCCGATCCGCTGGGCATCTTCGATTGTTGCGGGGTGTCGGATGGCGCGGCCTGCGCCATTGTCACCACGCCCGAGATTGCCCGCGCGATGGGTCGGGCCAATCCGGTGACGATCAAGGCCGTGCAGCTATCCGCCAGCAATGGTTGGGAAATGCAGTTTGGCGAATGGGATGGGGCATCGGTGCCCAATACTCAGGCCGCCGCCGCTAGGGCCTATGCCGAAGCCGGTATTCGCGATCCGCGCGCCGAACTGGACATCACCGAAGTGCATGATTGCTTCTCGATCACCGAACTGGTGATTATGGAAGACCTTGGCCTGTCTGATCCGGGCCGGGCACCAGCCGACATTCTGGACGGGCGCTATGACAAGGACGGGGCGATACCCTGCCAGCTGGATGGCGGGCTGAAGTGTTTCGGCCATCCCGTCGGCGCATCGGGTCTGCGCATGGCCTATGAAGTCTACAACCAGTTGCAGGACCGGGCGGGAGCGCGCCAGCGCGGCAAGGTCGATCTGGGCCTGACGCATAATCTGGGCGGATCGCCGTTCAACAGCGTCGCGGCGGTTGCCATTCTTGGCCGGCTTGACTGAAGGAGCATTACCGATGGCAGGACTATGGTTTGAAGAATTCGAGGTCGGTCGCGTGTTTCAGCACGAAATCCGCCGGACGGTAACCGAGGCGGACAATGTCTGGTTCAACGCTGCGACCTATAATCCGGCGCAGATTCATATCGACTACGAATATGCCGCAAAGACCGAGTTCGGCAAGCCGCTGGTCAATTCGATCTTCACGCTGGGCCTGGTGATCGGTCTGTCGATTCAGGACACCACGCTGGGCACCACGGTTGCCAATCTCGGCATGACCGACACGGTGTTTCCCAAGCCGGTGTTTGCCGGAGATACAATTCGCTCCGAAACTACGATCAAGGCTGTTCGTGACAGCAAATCGCGGCCCGATCAGGGCATACTGACGATGGAACACACCGGGCTGAACCAGCGCGATGAAGTGGTCTGCCGCACGGTGCGCAACGCCCTGATGAACAGGCGCCCGAAATGAGCTTGGCAACCATGAAGCTGCGCTCGCTGCTGTTTGTCCCGGGAGACAGCGAGAAGAAGTTCGCCCGCGCCAGCGCGAGCGGCGCGGATGTGCTGATCCTCGATCTCGAAGATGCGGTCGCCCCCTCGATGAAGGAGGCTGCGCGCGGTCTGGTGGCGGGCTGGATTGACACTGCGGAGGGGCTGGCGTCGAAACTGTTTGTCCGGGTCAATCCGCTCGATACCGGGCTGACCGAGGGTGATCTGGCTGCCGTGGTCCGCCCTGGTCTGGCCGGTATCCTCGCTCCCAAGGTTAATGGTGCACAGGATGTTTCCGCGATGGCCCTGATGCTCGACCATCTGGAAACTGCCGCTGGCATGACCGCAGGCAGCGTCAGGATCATGGTGGTGGCCACGGAAACGCCGCTCGCGATGTTTCACCTCGGCAGCTACACCCCTCCGCATCCCCGGCTGATAGCCATGACCTGGGGCGCGGAAGACTTGTCCGCCGCTCTGGGAGCGACCGCCAACAAGGAAGCCGACGGCAGCTGGACCTTCCCCTATCAGGTGGCGCGGGCGCATTGCCTGTTCGCCGCCGGGGCCGCGGAAGTGTTCCCGGTCGATACGCTCTACGTCGATTTCCGTGATACGGACGGGCTGGAAGCGGACTGCCGCCGCGCGCGGCGCGACGGGTTCCTTGGGCGCATCGCCATTCACCCCGATCAGGTTGAGACGATCAATCGCTGCTTCTCACCGTCCGAAGACGATATCGCTCATGCCCGGCGCATAGTCGCCCTGTTCGCCGCCCAGCCCGATGCCGGGACCATCGGCATTGACGGCAAGATGTACGATATCCCCCACCTGAAGGCCGCGCAAAAAGTGTTGGCCGCAGCCGGAGAAACCGCATGACTGAAACACGTCCGCTTCCCAGCGAGGAAGATCTTTCCGCGATCCGCGAAGGCGTGCGTGCGGTCTGTTCGCAGTTCGATGATGATTACTGGCTGGCCCGTGATGATGATGGCAAGTTTCCGCGCGAGTTTCACCGCGCCATGGCTGACGGCGGCTGGTTGGGGATCACCATGCCCGAGGAATTCGGCGGATCGGGCCTTGGTGTGACCGAGGCGATGACCATGATGAACGAGGTCGCTTCACACGGCGGCGGCTTTGCGGCGGCGTCGACCATTCACATCAACCTGTTCGGCCCGCATCCCATCGTAGTGAAGGGCACGCCTGAACAGAAGGCCCGCTGGGTGCCGCGGCTGGTATCGGGCGAGGATCAGGTCTGCTTCGGCTTCACCGAACCCGATGCCGGCCTGAACACCACGCGCATCAAGACCTTCGCCGAGAAAGTGCCTGGCGGATATATCGTTCACGGCCAGAAGGTCTGGACCTCGACCGCGCAGGTCGCGAACAAGATCATGCTGTTGACGCGGACCACCAAGTACGAGGACTGCGCCAAGCCGACTGACGGCATCACGATCTTCTACACCGACCTCGACCGCAGCAAGATCGACGTTCACCTGATTCCCAAGATGGGGCGCAAAGCGGTCGATTCGAATGCCATCTTCATCGATGGCCTGTTCATTCCCGATGAGGACCGCATCGGTGAAGAGGGCAAAGGCTTTGGCTATATTCTGCACAGCTTGAATCCCGAACGCATCCTGATCGGTGCAGAAGCCATCGGCATTGGCCGTGATGCGCTGCGCCGTGCGGTCAACTATGCTGGGGAACGAGTAGTGTTTGATAGGCAGATCGGCATGAACCAGGGCATTCAGCATCCGCTGGCCGAACGCTGGATGTATCTCGAAAGCGCCTGGCTCATGGTCGAGAAAGCGGCGCGACTTTATGATAGCGGCGCGCAATGCGGGGCAGAGGCCAATTCGGCCAAGTTCCTTGCTGCCCGTGCCTGCCACGACGCCGCATGGCAGGCCGTCGCGACTCATGGCGGCTTTGGCTATGCCAAGGAATATCACGTCGAGCGGCTTTATCGCGAAAGCGCGCTCACCCGACTGGCACCGATCACCGAACAGCTGATTCTGTGCTTCATCGCCGAGAAGGTTCTCGGCCTGCCCAAGAGCTATTGAGGACGATTACCATGGGAATGATGGACGGAAAAGCAGTGCTGGTTACCGGCGCAGGCCGGGGTGTCGGGCGCGGTATTGCGCTGGCCATGGCCAAGGCCGGGGCTGCGGTGGTGGTCAATGACCTTGGCGTCTCGATTACCGGAGAGGGGGAGGATAGTGCCTCACCCGCCGAACAGGTGGTAGCTGAAATCATCGCGATGGGCGGCAGGGCAGTCGCCAACCATGACAGCGTTGCCGACTGGGACGGTGCCTGCGCGATGGTCAAGGCGTCGGTAGACAACTTCGGCCGGATTGACGCGGTGGTCAACAATGCCGGCAACTTGCGCGATGTCTATTTCCACAAGATGAGCCCGGAAGACTTCCGCGCCGTTGTAGATGTGCACCTTCAAGGCAGCTTCAACACCAGCCGCGCCGCCGCGCCGTTTTTCAAGGATCAGGAAGGTGGGGCCTTTGTCCACATGACCTCGACCAGCGGCCTTGTCGGCAATTTCGGTCAGGCAAACTATTCGGCGGCCAAGCTGGGGATCGTCGGCCTGTCAAAGAGCATTGCGCTCGACATGCAGCGCTTCAAGGTGCGCTCGAATGCCGTGGCCCCGTTTGCGTGGACACGGATGATCGATTCGATACCGACCGACACGCCTGAACAGCAGAAGCGGGTCGATGGCCTGAAAAAGCTCGATGCCGACAAGATCGCGCCATTCGTGGTGGCACTGTGCAGCGATGCCGGAGCCAATGTTACCGGCCAGATTTTCGGCGTGCGCAACAACGAGATATATCTGTTCTCGCAGCCGCGCCCGATTCGCACCGCGCATACGTCGGACGGTTGGACACCGGAGACGGTAGCGGAACGCGTGTTCGATCAATTCGCCAAAGATTTCTACCCGCTGCACCGGTCAGCCGATGTCTTCACTTGGGAGCCGGTGTGATCAATCCAGCCGCCATCGCCGCTCACGATTTTGGCGAGCCAAGCCAGTCCTACACCGCGCGCGATGCCATCCTTTATGCACTGGGTCTTGGTCTGGGTGGCGATCCGCTGGACCGGGGCGATCTGAGCTTTCTCGACGAACGACAGCTGAGTGTTCTGCCCAGTTTCGCGGTGACACTCTGCACGCCGGGGATGTGGATTCGCGAGCCCGCGCTTGGCGTTGATTTCGGCAAGCTGGTGCATTCGGCGCAATTGGCCGAGTTCCCCAATCCGCTACCCGCCGCCGCCGATGTGATTGGCACCGCGAAAGTAACATCGCTGACTGATCGCGGCGAAGGGCGCGGGGCGGTGCTGGTGCTGGAGCGCAGGATAATGGATGCGCAGGATGGCACGCTTTATTGCCGACTTGAGCAGACATTGCTGTTGCGCGGCGATGGCGGGTTTGGTGGCCCACCGCCGCCGCGCAGCGAGACATCGCAGCCAGAACGGAGCGCCGATGCAGCATGGCAACTTGCCACCTCGCCGCGTGCTGCGCTGATCTACCGCTTGTCGGGTGACTGGAACCCGCTGCACCTTGATCCCGATGTCGCGGCTGCGGCAGGGTTTTCGCGGCCCATCCTGCATGGCCTTGCCAGCTATGGCATTGCCGGTATTGCGGCTTCGCGAGCGTTGCGCCGCGATCCGGCCAAGGTTTCGCGGCTGGCCTGCCGGTTCTCTGGCGTGGTCATGCCGGGGGACCGGATCGATTTTCAGGTCTGGGACACAGGCGGCAGCACGGCGCAATTTGTCGCCTTCGTCAATGACCGCAAAGTGCTCGATGGAGGGGAAGTTGCCTGGCATGACTAAGTCCGAAGTCGCCAAAAAGCTCAAATCGCGTTTACGCCTGCCGGTAATGGCGGGGCCGATGTTCATCGCCTCGACCGCCGATCTGGTGATCGCCCAGTGCAAGGCCGGGATTATCGGTTCGATGCCTGCTCTCAATCCGCGCTCGACGGCGGCTTTGGACGAGGATGTGGCGCGCATCCGCGAAAGCGTGGGTGAAATGCCCTATGCCATCAACCTCGTGGCGCATCGCACCAATGAGCGGTTGCAGGCTGATCTTGATGTCGTCTTGCGCCACAAGGTGCCAATTGTTGTGCTGGCTCTGGCGGCCAACGCCGATCTGGTGCGCGAACTTCAGGCCATTGGCAGTCTGGTGTTTCAGGACGTGATCAAGGATCGCCACGCCCGCAAATGTGCCGAGATTGGCGTTGATGGTCTCATCGCCGTCGGCGCTGGCGCGGGCGGGCATACCGGCAACCTCTCTCCTTTCGCGCTGATGCAGGAACTGCGTGAGTGGTGGGACGGACTGCTGCTGCTGTCGGGTTGTATCGCCAATGGCCGCTCGGTGCTGGCCGCCGAAGTGCTGGGCGCGGATCTCGCCTATATCGGCTCGCCCTTCCTCGCCTCGACCGAGGCCAATACGCAAGCCGGTTTCCGGCAGATGATTGTCGATGGACGGGCCGACGATATCGTCACCACCAATTGCTTTACCGGGGTCGATGCCAATTTTCTGCGGCCATCGCTGCTGGAACATGGCCTTGACCCAGCGCATCTCAAGCGGCCAGAAGGCAAGGAAATCAATATTTCCGGCGGGGGTGATAATGTGAAGGCGTGGAAGGAAATCTGGAGCGCCGGGCAGGGCATCGGTGCTGTCACGCGGTCTGAACCGGCGGGCGATTATATTGACTGGCTGGCGGAAGATTATGCGCGGGCGCGGCTGGCAATGGGGATGCCCGCTTGAACCGGCAAGTCATCCTCACGTCGCGGCCCGCGGGGGTGGCGCAAGCGGAAAACTTCGCGGTGATCAGCGCCGAGAGCCTGCCGCTGGGCCCAGGGCAACTGCGCATTCGCAACCAGTTCCTGTCAGTTGAACCGGCCATGCGCGGCTGGATCGCCGACCTGGGCAATTATTCGGCGCCGGTTGCTATCGGCTCGGTCATGCGCGCGTTGGCGGCGGGCGAAGTGATCGAAAGCACGGCTGAGGGCTGGCACGCTGGCGATCAGGTCTGCGGCTGGTTCGGTTGGCAGGAAGAGGCCGTTGTGGCCCCGGATGCGATCCTGCGCAGGATTGCCGAGCGCGATCTGTCGCCCTCATTGTCGCTGGGCGTTTTGGGCATCAACGGCGTTACCGCGCTGCTGGCGCTGACCCGGATTGGCGAGCCACAGCCGGGCGAGACGGTGGTTGTTTCTACCGCCGCTGGTGGTGTCGGCTCGGCAGTGGGGCAGATCGCCAAGCTGCTGGGTTGCCGCACGGTCGCTATCACCGGCGGACCGGAAAAGGTGACGCAATGCCTGACCGAATTTGGCTATGATGCGGCCATTGATTACAAGGCCGACGGGCTGAATGAAGCGCTCGCGGCGGCTTGCCCGAATGGCATCGACGTCTATTTCGACAATACGGCAGGCGTGATCAGTGATGCGGTGATGCCGCAACTGGCTATTGGTGCGCGGGTGGTTGTCTGTGGCACGGCATCACTTACCCAATGGAACCCCTGGCCTTCCGGACCCCGGGTTGAGCGGCACCTGCTGGTCAAGCGCGCGCGGATGCAGGGCTTTGTCATCTTTGACCACATGGATTTGTGGGAAGGCGCAGTGGCCCGACTCGCGGGCTGGGTGCGTGACGGCAAACTGCGCTACAGCGAGGAAATACTCGAAGGGATCGAAGCCTGTCCCGACGCGCTGGCCGGACTCTATCGCGGCGAAAACAAGGGCAAGCGCCTGATCCGGGTATAGCCCTAAGGCGCGGCCCTGTCGCGGGCGATGGCCTTTAGGACCAACACCGCAAAGATGGTGAACCAGCTGAGCCAGGCGAAATAGGGGAAGTAATAGCTCATCGCCCCGTTCCACGCGAATACCCCGCCCTTGAGGAAGGCCGTCAGGCTGGCAGGCAGGAAGGTGAAGCCTGCCCAGATCGCATACCAGCAGGCCCAGCGTGGCAGCATGGGCTTTTCCGACCTGTCATGCAGGCCGACAATCGCGGCGGCGACCATTTGCAGCGTGGTACAGAAATAGAGTTGGTCGATCGTCAGCCAGCCCATGTCGTGCAGCATCTGAGTGATCTCGGGATTGCGTTCGGGGCGAAAGGCGGCGGCAATCCAGAAGGTCGCGCTCATCGACACGACCATTACGGTCAGTGCGCCGCCGATCAGTTGCAGGTAACTGAGCATTGGGCCCGGCCCCTCGATCTTCGCCAGTCGCGCCGTCAGCACCGCCGTCCAAGGCAAGTACAGGCAGACCAGCACCACCGACAGGACGAAGCCGATGCGGATGCGCAACCCGTTTTCGGCATAGTGGCGGGCGATCTCTGCTGCTGAAAGACCGGGACCAGCGGGCGGCAGGTTCATGCCGACCCAGCCCCAGCAGGCCACGAATGTGACGACGAAAAGCGGCCCGCACCATGCTGCATATCGCTGCCACGACAGCTTGCTTACCGCGTCCATCAGGCCACTCCTCTGCCGACGCCTGCCCAATAGGGTTCGCGCAGGTCTTTCTTGGAGACTTTGCCGCTGGGCACCAATGGGAAGCTGTCCATGAAGGTCACAGCTTTGGGCACCTTGTATCCGGCGAGACGCTCACGCGCATGGGCGAGCAACGCGGCCTCGTCGAGCGTACTGTCTGCCTTGCGGATGATGCAGGCCATGACGGCCTCGCCCCAGCGCGGATCGGGGACGCCGATCACCGCGACCATGCCGACCTCGGGATGGGTGGACAGCGCATTTTCCACTTCGGCAGAATAGATATTCTCGCCACCAGAGACGATCATGTCCTTCACCCGGTCGACGATGTAATACAGCCCCTCGGCATCGCGGCGAGCGACATCGCCCGAACGATACCAGCCGTTTTCCAGAACTTTGGCAGTGGCATCTGGCTGGTTCCAATAGCCCGATGTGATGGCTGGTGCGCGGATCAGCAGTTCGCCGGGATCGCCATCGGGCACCTCGTTACCAGCGCAGTCAACGATCTTGAAATCGATCAGCGGCAGCGGGCGACCGCAGCTTTGCAGTCTGGCCTCGTCCTCCAGATCATGTTCGTCAGGCCGCAAGATCGAAAAGGCGCCGCTCGCCTCGGTCGCGCCGTAGAACTGCATGAATTTTCCCGGCATCATGGCGATGGCACGCTTAATCAGCCCCAGCGAGATCGGCGACCCGGCGTAGAGCGTCAGCCGCAGCGACGAGAAATCGGTGGTGGCCGCGGCCGGATGATCGAGCAGCATCTGGATCATGGTCGGCGTCAGCGTCAGCAGCGTCGGCCGGTCATGTTCAATGGTTTTCAGAACGACCGCTGGATCAAACTGGCGGACAATGGAAACCGAAACGCCGTTATACAGGCACTGAAAGGCGATGCCGATCGACAGCAGGTGGAAATTGGGCAGCGGATTGATGAAGATGTCATCGTCTGTCCATTGGAAGGTCGGTTCCAGATGCTCGCAAAGCCGGATGCGGTTGAAGCCGCCGTGTGTCAGCATCACGCCCTTTGGCAGACCGGTCGTGCCCGACGTATAAAGCTGGATAGCGACGTCTTCCTCGCTGATGAACAGCTCCGGCCTGGTCGCAGGCTGAGCAGTGAAGATCGTTTCCAGCGTTTCCGTCTCGTCAATCCAGATCGTTTCGATCGAATTGCCCGAAGCGGTGAGCGCGGCGGTCCACATCGCTTCCAGTCCGCGCTCGACAATGGTCAGCCGTGTCCCGCTGTCAGCGATCAGTTGCGCCAGTTCGGGGATCGAAAGACGCCAGTTAAAGACAGTGAATGCCGCGCGTGTCTTGGCGGTGCCAATCAGCGCAAGATAGAAGTCCGGGCTGTTCAGGCCAAGAAAGCCAACCCGGTCACCGCTCGCCACACCGCGTTCCAGCAAACCATGGGCTATGCGGTTGGCGGCGGCATCGTATTCGGCAAAGGAAATGTTTCGATCACTCCACACCAGCGCGCGGCGATCTGGCGTTTTGCGCGCATGATATTCGATAAACTCACCGAGAGTCCGTACTTCAGGATAAAGCCACATTATCTGCTCATTCCCCCCGGAATTGCGGTTTGCGCTTTTCAACGAAGGCAGTCAGCCCCTCGCGCGCGTCGGCGGTGCCGGATATTCTGGACAGCGCCTGGGCTTCGAGTTCAAGCTGGGCTGCCAGTGGTTGATCCTCTACCGTCGAAAACAGCCGCCGCATTTCGCCAAACGCCTTGGTTGGCCCTGCCGCGAGTTGGCGAGCGATGGCTTCGGCGCGGCTCGCAAGCTCCTCGGCCGGAGAAATTTCATCAGCCAGTCCGGCTGCCAAAGCGGCCTGAGCATCGAGTGTCTCATTCAACAGCAGGAACCGCCGCGCACGGGCGATTCCCATGCGGCGGGTGTACATGATCGATGAACCGGTATCGTTGCTGAATCCGATACCTGCGAAGGCAGCGAGAAAGCGTGTGCCCGGTTCTGCCACGAGGATATCCGAACCAGCCACCAGCGCCGACATGCCCCCGGCGCAAATGCCATGGACAGCGGCAACGATGGGGGCATTCATCTGTTGCATCCGGGCGATTCCCATATGCAGATCGGCGGTCCAATGCTTAATCATCAACGGCAGTTTAGCGAGATTGGCTGCCAACATGGTAACATCGCCGCCAAAGCTGAAGTTTTTGCCTTCTGCCGTTATCAGCACAGCGCGCACCGATGCGTCGCCTGAAAGCTCATTCGCCACGTCGCAGAATTCGGCACAGAAGGTGCCGTCAATGGGATTGCCGCGTTCCGGCTGAATGAAAGTCAGCCGGGCGAGAGCGCCATCACGGTCTATCCGCATGGAGGTATAAGTCATGGTTCTGTCCCTCAATCGATCAGCAGCACGGCTTTGATGCACTTGCCGTGATGCGCATCGTCGATCGCCTGGTTGATGTCTTCAAAGCGGTAGGTCTTTGAGAATTTCTCAAGCGGCAGACGGCCGGCCTTGTGGTGGGCGATCAGTTCGGGAAGGAATGCCTTGGGATCGCTGTCGCCTTCGACAATGCCGCGCACCGTGCCGCCAATCGTCAGCCACTGCATGATCGGGACTGGCAGCACAGCATCAAGCGAACCGGGAACGCCGATCAGGCCAATGCGACCAAGATTGCCGACCATGTTTACCGAAGCTTCGACAATCGGCAGATAACCACTGGTATCAACCACCATGTCTGCCCCGTCCGGCACGATAGCGCGGACGGCGGCCACAGGATCGCCAGCGGTTGGATCGATGGCATGGGTTGCGCCCAGTTCCAGCGCCAGCGCGCGGCGACCTTCCTGCGGTTCGAGCACGATGATCGGGTTGCAACCGGCAATCGCTCCGCCCATCACCGCGCTGAGGCCAACCGCGCCGCCGCCGAGCACGACCAGCGATTCGCCTGCTTTGCCGTTTAGCGAGCGCAGCACCGCACCGGCCCCGGTCTGGATGCCACAACCGAGCGGGGCGAGGGTTGCGAGGTCGGCGTCGTCATCGACCTTCAGCACATTGCGCTCATTGGCGATGGCAAGCCCGGCGAACGAGGACTGGCCGAAGAAATTGTCGGCCACAGCAGCGTCCCCGCGATGCAGCCGGGTGGAGCCATCGCCGCGCACGCAAGCCATGTTGAGCGGCAGGAAGCTTTGGCAATAGGCCGGGTGATCATTGTGGCAGTGACGGCAGCCTCCGCAGCTGTTGAAGGTCAGCAGCACCTTGTCGCCCGGCTTGACCGAAGTGACATCCGGCCCGACCGCATCGACAATCCCGGCGCCTTCATGCCCGAGCACCGCCGGGAATTGCAGCCCCAGCGCGCCCGAGGCAATCACCAGATCGGTGTGGCAGATGCCCACGGCCTTGATCGCTACGCGCACTTCATTGCCCTGCGGCTCGGCGACGTCGATGGTTTCGATATCGAACGGACCATTGGGCTGGTTAAGAACGGCGGCAGTGGTTTGCATGGGGGATGCTCCGGTGTGAAGGGTCAGTAACGTGTGCGAATGGCGTCGCGGTGCCGTGTGAGATAGGCCCGTTCAGGCCCAGCTGGCGAAATGGCAGTCGAAGTCCTCTGGCCGGATCACAGCGTGTCAAACCCGAAGGGTGCGAACCACTTGCGGTCTTTCTGTGCGCGGGCGTGTTCCTGCTTGAGGATGATCGCGCGCAAGGCCGATTTACCTTGCGCATCGCCATCAGCCGAGACGGCACGAACCAGGGTGTCGATGGCATCGTGGATCGCTTGGCGTTGGCCGCGCACATTGCTGCCATCGGCGGCGGCAACTGCGGTGCCAATCGCGGTCAACGCCTGCTGAGTGGCAGAGCCGCCGAAAACGCCTGCCTGCAGCGCTATGCCGATGGCCACGGCATCGTCCAGTTCCTCGCGTTCATAGCCGGGAATGGCATCGAACTGCGCGCGCAATATCTGCAAATGGCCGACGCTGAGGTGTAGCTGTTCCTGTGCGAGGCTGGCTTCGGGGGGCAACTGCGGCAGGATAACTTCGGTCAGCGCGCGGATGACGCTGGCGATGCGTTCGTCGGTATTAGGGGTCATGCGGCATCTCCCTGCGCAGAATCGTCGGCTAGCAGGCGGACCAGATCATCGGCAAACATGGCATTGGTGGTGGCAAGGAAGGTCAGCAGCACATCCTGATGATTATGCTGCGACCGGGCTGCGGCCATGCCGTTGGCGGCGGTGATGATGTAGCATTTCCAGCTGCTCATGACGTCGTAATAGTGCAGCGTCTGGCGATTGACCGAGCGGCCCGAGCGCTGTTCGTACGTGCGGATAAAATCTTCGCGCTCGAACAGGTCGCTGGCCCGGAAGGTGCCGTTGTCGAAGGTGCCGAACACCTGCATCAGCACCCAGGCCAGATCCTCGTGATAATCGCCGATGCGGGCCAATTCCCAATCGAGCAGCGCCGTGACGCGCCCACTGGCCTCCTCAAACAGGTAATTTCCGGTGCGGTAATCGCCGTGAGTCAGCACCAGTTCGCTGCAATCGGGCATGTTGTCAGCCAGCCATTGCTCAGCCAGCGAGATAATCGGGCGGGCTTTGCCATCGTCGATCTGCCACAGATCGCGCCAGTAATTGTACGACCAGCGAGCGGCCTGCTTCGCATCGGCATCGGGCACTTCATAACCGGGCATTTCCGCCGCGCGCCAATCAAATCCGTGGATGGTGACCAGATGATCCATGAACTGGTCACGCAATTTGGCGCGCAAGTCTGGGCCAAGCCAGGTGCCAAGTCCCGATACCTTGATACCCGCATCGCTCGGCTTGGTGACGCCGGTGACGACCTTCATGATCGCCGCTGGCTGCGGGAAGAAATCGGCGTTGGCATCGACCCACACCGCTTCCGGCACCGGGACCACGCCCCGCATGGCCTGCAGCAAAGTGAATTCGCGCCCGCGGTCAGTCTCGGTAATGGCAAGTCGCGGGTCCATGCGGAGCAGATATTGCTCGGTGCCGCCAGTGTCTGGGCCGGTGTCGGCAAGCGTGAAGAAGAACTGTTCCTTTGAGGCACCGCCGCCAACCCGCCGTACACCCGAAATCGTTGCGCCGGGACGAGCGGTGTCGAAGAATCCCGAAAGCATCTCGGTAATTTCGGAAGTCAGCGCTGCCCGATAGGGCGGCAAGCTGCGATTGGCCAGTCGCCGGTCCAGAATCCGGCGGTTTACGGCTTCCATGTCCATCAATGCGGTCATTGCGGCTTTCCTGCATAGTCCCGGTACAGCGGGATCGATTTGATGTGTTCAAGGTAAGCGACCGGCCAGGCTACTTCCAGCCAGCCAACGCCGTTGCGCCCATCGATCTTTGCGCGGCCTGCGCCTTCGACCAGAACCAGCTCTGGATGCGGGACCAGCGGGTAGTGGCCGAAAAAGTCCACTTCCACGGTGGTCGTGCGGCCCGCTTCATCAGTCAGTGTCGCGTCCAGTTTGGTCTGGTTGAAGTCCTCGTCATGTTGCCAAGTGAAATCAAGATCGGTGACTTCTGCCATCAGCCCGTCCTTGAATACATAACCGAGCAACTTGGTGCTGCCGAGCGCCTGCAGATGCCAGAAATGTACCGAGCAATCGGTGCCGACCTGACCCTGAAACCAGCGGTAGTCCTGAAAGGCGATCCAGTCGCGCGTGCCCCAGCTGTGGTCGCGGTGGCCGGTGGTGTCGAAGTAAATCACGCGGTCGCCGATGGTCAGCGTGCCCTTCGCCCGCCCGCTTTGTTCGATGCGGTTATCGGCGCAATAGGTCGGGCAGCCTTCCGCGTTGCTGCCATAGGCATAGGGCGGGTGAAAACCGTCGAAGGTGAAATCAACCGAAGCGACATCGCTGGTCCAGCTGACATCGGCATGGCCGAACTTCAGGTCCTGTTTCATGGTGAAGCCGTCGATGGTCCAGTTGGAAAAGTCCATGTCGGCAGGTACCGGGCGGTCGGGCAGTCCAAGCTGGATCGGCTTGTCGCCAACACCGGGACCGAAAATCGCCAAGACCGCACCAGCATCACCGGCGGAATTGACCCAGGTATAGGTGAAGAAGGCAATGCCCTCGTCGGGCAGGTTGACGATGATCGGAATCGATTCCCGGTCAAGCGGACGGTCGGCGCGCAATTTGTGACGGCCATCGTGGACCGGATCGACGGCCAGTGTCGGGCGCGAAAGCTTGGCATTTTCGAACATCATCAACTCCAAGAACATGCGGCCTAGGCCGCCCAATATCCACCCAGCAGGATCACGGTGACGACCGCGAGCCACACCGCCAGCATCTGGCGCAGCGGACGGTGCTGCCAGCGCAATTCCATGTAATGATCGAACACGAGGTGGATTTTCACCGCAGCCAGCAAGATGGCCGCCGTGGCCGCCACTTTCGCTGGGGCCTGACCCTCAGCCAGCAGGAAGCCGAGTAGGCTTGTCCCTGTCAGCACCGTCCAGACGGCCCACACCGGCCATTCGCGAGTGCCGGTCATGCTGCCCTCATCAGGTAAAGCATCGCGAACAAAACGATCCACAGCAGGTCCACCATGTGCCAATAGGCACCGCCCGCTTCGATCCAGCGCAGCGAAGCCCCGTCCATCGCCCCGCCTTGCACGGATATGTCCCGTACCCGAGCGATCAGCACCAGCAGCACGCCGAGGCCGATCACGAAATGGAGAAAATGGATGCCGGTGAAGACGAAGTAGTAGGTAAAGAACTCATTGGTTGTCAGGCCGATGCCGTGGTTGAACTTGGCACTCCATTCCACGGCCTTGGACAGACCGAACAGCGATCCCACGCCCAGTGTCAGCAGCAGATTGTGGAGCGTGCCCTGAACATTTCCCGCGCGTGCTGTCCGCGCAGCTGCCGCCATGAAGGCCCCGCTGGTGAGCAGGATCAGTGTATTGGCAAGTCCCAGTTGTAGATCGAGCTGCTGGCGCGCTGCTTCGTAGAGTTCCGGCTGGGCCACACGCCCGACACTGAAGAGGAGAAAGAACACCGCGAAGGCGCACATATCGGCAAAGATGAATACCCAGACCCCTGAATCGCCGGGTATAACGGCAAGGCGGGCACCTTCGATCCCGGAATTCTCCGCCTTGCCGTGCACAGTCAACCTACTCCTGCTCGATCCGCTTAATCGCCTTCAGTGCGAAAAACGTGAGAGCCGGTACCCAAACCATCCAGATGATGAACTCGATCCAGAAGTTGAGAATGCCGTTGCGGGCAAAGGCACCGTTGAAAAAATAAGGCATGACGCATTCAAGAATGAACATGAAGCCCACCCAGATGCCATACCAGGCCAGCCATTTCGGGATCAACGGGACTGCCCGCTTGTCTGCAAGGAACCCCACGCCCAGCGCGAACAGCTGAACCGAAGTCACCGCATAGGCCAGGTCGATCAGCAACCATGCCATGTCATACAGCATCTGGATCATCCAGTCGGGCAGAGCATCGGGCCGGAAGGCTGCGGTGAGCCAGAAGGACGTTGGCACCAGCACTGTGATCGTCGTCCAGGCTGCACCGACACGGGCCAGTTGGACGAGGATATTGTCACCCGGCTTGTTCCCGCCGACGGCCTGCTCGAGCACCTTGGCGAGCGCATAGCCCCAGACGCCATAGGCAGGCGCGAAGGTCATCGCGATAACCATGCCCAGCCGCACGCCATCGCGGTTGTCTCTGAACCATCCGGCTACTTCACTGGCCGGAGTATCAGGCGCAAACGGGGGAAAGTTATGGCCGAGGATGCCCCAGCAATAGAAGAACACCGCAACGAACAGTGGCCCCATCCATGCGCAGAACCGCCAGTAACGGGTATCGACTTTGCTTTCCATGTAACGTCTCCCACGATGGAGGGGCGCTCCGGTTTGTCCGGATGCGCCCCAACTCGTTCATTTAACCTAGAAGCGTGCGGTAGCCTCGACCCCGAACATGCGTGGCTGCGCGCGGACGCGGTAGCCATTGCCGAACAGGTTCTCGATCGCGATGCCGAACGGATAGTAGGTCTTGTTGGTCAGGTTCTTGACATAGGCTGCGATCGAGATTGGACCCTTGGTCGCCGTGATGCGGGCATTCATCACCCAGTAATTGCCTTCGCCCTGGGCGAACTTGCCCGAGGAAACCGTCCCAAGCACTGCGGTGTTGCTATAGGTGTTGAAGGAGTCATAGGCGAATTTGCCGGTGTAGTTCGCGTCGCCATGAAGCATGAGCTTGAAGTCTCCGGCTTCAAAGGCATCCCAATCGAAGCCCAGATTGATCGACGACTTGGCCGCATAGGGGAAGGGATTCCCGCCAACATCGACGTTTCCTCCCGCCAGTGGCGAAGCTGATGCCACGCAGTTGCCAACCTGAGGCGGTGCTGCGGTAATGTTGGCTACGGGGCAAGTGCCATGCTTGTAGCTGCTGTCTAGCAGGCCGAGCGAAGCAGTCAGATGCAGCTTGTCAGTTGCGGCAACCTGCAATTCCAGTTCCAATCCCTTCATCGTGCCGTCAAGCGCGATCAGGTTTGCGGTCGCTGTTGAGTCGACCACCTGGCCCTGCTGGCCCTTGTAGTCATAATAGAACACCGCGCCGTTCAACTGAACCCGGTTGTTCAGGAACCGCGACTTGAAGCCCATTTCATAGGCATTCACCGATTCAGGTGGAACAAAGTAGACCTGATTGGCGCTGCCATAGGCCAGACCGTTGAAGGTGCCTGCGCGATAACCGCGGCTGTAGTTGGCATAGATCTTCGAATCTTCGGTCGGTTTCCAGTCAAGGATGAAGCGGCCTGAAATGCGGCCCGAGGTGCCCTTGCGGGTTAGCGGGCCGGGAGCCGGAATGCCAAGGCCGCCTGCGCCGAAGGCTGGCAATACGACAGTTCCGGCCATATCGCTCACTGGCTGAAGGAAGTATGCTCCACCCGCGAAGTTGGAAACCGTGATCAATCGCGCGGTTCCGGCATCATCGTAGAAGGTGGTCATCCCATCCTTGAACTCGTTGGTATCATGCGTGTAGCGCAGGCCCGCCGTGGCAGTTACGGTATCGGTCAGTTTGTAGCTGCCTTCGCCATAGACTGCGTAGGAGGTACGCTCCTGTTTGAAGTGTTGCTTGCCACGAATGCCGGTAGGCAATGATGTGGCGGACAGTAATGTCCCGTTGAAATTGCCGCCCGGATTGAAATAGCTCGAAGGCAGGCCGGCCGCCTTGTTGATATCACTCAGTACATTGAAGAAGTCAGGCGTGTTATCGGCGGTGACGCTGTCCTTGCCGAAATAGCCACCAAGGATCATCTTGAAGGGGCCACCATCGTAATCGAGCCGTACATCCTGATTGAAAGCATGGAACGACGAGCGATAGCCAATTGCGCAGAGCCGCAACGGCGTTGCGTCGCAATCGGTCGACGACTGTGAATATAGCCCGGAGTCATAGCCGGAGATCGAGATCAGCTTGAGATTGTCCGTGAGTTCAAAGTCTGCCGTGAAAACGGCGCCCTCGGCGCGCGAGACAGCATCACCGACCGTATCGGCCTGGATCTGCCGATCGGACAGCCCCTGCGCCGTTGCGCTGTAGGACGCGGGCAGGAACCCGGCTGGCACAAATGCGCCCCAGATGGGGGAAAGCAGGAAGTTGGGGCTGAGATAGTTGATCGTGTCATTGGTCTTCGACTGGCCGGTTGCCAGCGGCGTTTCGGTGCCGCCCGTTGCCTTTGCCGCATAACCCTTCAGGGTAAGCGTCACTCGATCACTGGGCTTGATAACCAGAGTGCCGCGGAAACCATAACTTTCCGTAATTCCCGGGTGCTTGCCACTGGACTGATTGCCATAGGCCAATGCTGTCGGCAGACCGGGCGCTGACTTGTTGAGGCCGGCCGGCAGCAGATTTTTGACATAGGGATCGGAATGGACATAGGTTCCGGCAATGCGCAGGCCAACCATTCCTTCGACCGGGGTCAGTTCGATGGCACCTTCCGCATTGATGCGGTTGAAGCTGCCATAGCCGAGTGTAAGGTAGCCATTGGTGCCGTTCAGTTTGGGCTTGCGGGTGATGAAGTTGATCGCGCCGCCCGTGGTGTTGCGGCCATAAAGCGTACCCTGCGGGCCGCGAACGACTTCGATCTGCTCAAGGTCATAAAGCTGCTGGCCATGGCTGGCCCGGAAGGCCTGATAAACTTCGTCGACATAGACGCCAACCGGCGAGGCAGCATTGGCGTTGAATTCGGTACCCACACCAACGCCGCGCAGCGAGAAGTTCGGCTGCTGCTGGCCATAGGGCGATGACACCTGAAGGTTAGGCATCGCGTGGTTGAGATCGGTAGTTTCAAACACCCCTTGATTTTGCAGGGCTGTTTGCGAAATGGCCGAAACGGCCACCGGCACGTCCTGCAGGTTTTCGGAGCGTTTGGTTGCAGTAACGATAATCTCTTCAAGGCCACCGGTGGCTGACGTATCGTCCCCGGCTTGCGCTGCCTGACCCCATGCGGGTGTTGAGATGCTCAATGCTAACGCAATGATGCTAACGGCGCGAATGTCTTTCATGGTTATCCTCCCTCAGAATTCAGATCACTTTTCACTTCGGAAAATTTTGCGTGACCTCGATACGCAAACTAGGGTAGAGATCATCAATGTCAACATATTTACGACTTCTTGAATCGCACGGCAAAATCGCCCGCTGCAGTGCTGCTATTTGGCATCATGCTGCGCAGCAAAATGGCGGGTTATCATGCTGAAAAAACTCTTCGGCCGGAAAAATCCGCATCGCGTCCACCTGTCTGGAACGCAGGTTGAATTTGAAGTGGGCCGCAACAAGACTGTGCTGGAATCTGCGCTCGAATCGGGCATTGCCTATCCGCACGATTGCACCGTCGGCACCTGCGGTAGTTGCCGGAGTCGCCTGCTTTCCGGCAAGGTCGATGCGATTACGCCGTTCGGCTATACGCTGAGCCGCGAGGAGCTTCAGGCTGGGTATATACTTGCGTGTCAGGCCGTGCCTGAGACCGATCTGGAGATCGCCGTTGAATTGGTCGATGCTGCAAAACTGGTCCGCACCACGGCGCGACTCGTGGAGACGAAAGACCTTACGCACGACATCAAACAAGTAACGTGGGAAACAGATGTACCAGTCTGCTATCGCGCTGGCCAATATATGAACGTCTCGTGGCCGGGCGCGCCAGGGCCGCGATCCTATTCTTTCAGCGCCGCGCCGGTTGCTGGCGGACAGAATCGACTGACGACATTCATCCGCCGGGTGCCGGGAGGGGCTTTCACTGAAAAGCTGTTTTCCGAAGACATTTCCTCGCTGCCTTTCGAGATCGAGGCACCCCATGGCAGTTTCTGGCTGCGTGAAGCGAAGACGCCCATTCTGCTGATCGGTGGCGGTAGCGGCCTCTCGCCGTTGCTCAGCGTTCTGGAGGACGCCGCATCACGTGGGGTTCAACGTGATGCGATACTGCTGTTTGGCGGAAGGGCGGAGCGTGATCTGTTCTGCCTGGAAGAAATCGAATCGCTCAGCCGCCGTTGGCAGGGGCGTTTTGCCTTCTGGCCGGTGTTGTCGGAAGAGTCCGCGCCCGACCGCAAATCAGGCATGGTCACTGCTCAGATTCCTGAAGCAATTGACTGGCTGGGCGGCGCTTCAGCGTTGCAGGCCTATCTTTGCGGCCCGCCAGCCATGATCGATGCAGGCGTCAAGGCACTGACCGAGACTGGGATCGATCTGGCCGAGATCCATTATGACAAGTTTACGGATGCAAGTAGCCGAGCCAGCTAAGGCGCGGCATTGGGTGAGGAGAAGAAGACATGACTGCCAGCAGAGACAGTTTCTTTATAGGCAACGAATGGGTTCGCCCGGCGAGTGGCCGGCGATTTACGCTGATCAACGCCTCGACCGAAGAGGTTATCGGCACCGTGCCAGAGGCTTGCGAAGCTGATGTTGATGCTGCTGTCGCTGCGGCGCAGCAGGCCTTCGCAGCTTCGGGCTGGTCTGATGCCACCCCGCAGGATCGCGCGGTTGTTATGGAACGCTTCATGGCTGCGCTGGCGGCAAGGGGAGACGACATTGCCAAGGCAGTCAGCGCCCAGAACGGGATGCCGATTGCACTCAGCCAAATGCTCGAAGGGCAGTTCGGAGCCGGTGTGGTGCAATATTATGCCGAACTGGCCAAGGCGATGGGCCAGCGCGATGTTCGCCCCTCGCAGATGGGCAAGGAAACGCTGGTCGAAGGCACGCCAATTGGCGTGGTAGCCGCGATTGTGCCTTGGAATTTCCCGGTAACCCTGGCGCTCAACAAGATTGCCCCGGCCATGGCGGCGGGCTGCACACTGGTGATCAAGCCATCGCCGGGCACGATTCTTGATAGCTACATTTTGGCCGAAGCCGCGCTGGAAGCGGGCGTGCCTGCTGGTGTGCTCAACTGGGTGGCGGCCGACCGCGATGTTGGGGCCTATCTCGTTAGCCATCCCGGCGTGAACAAGGTGGCCTTTACTGGTTCGACGGGTGCTGGACGGAGCATTGGCCGCACCTGTGGCGAGCTTCTGCGGCCAGTGACGCTGGAACTGGGCGGAAAATCGGCGGCAATCCTGCTGGAAGATGCCGACATCGGCGCATTCCTGCAAGGCGTGCCAATTGCCTGTATGCTCAACAATGGGCAGGCCTGCTATAACGCCACCCGCGTGCTCGCCCCGAAAAGTCGTTATGGCGAAGTGGTTGATGCGCTGGCCGGTTTTGCCGCTTCGCTCACCATCGGCGATGCGCTTGATCCGGCAACCCACGTCGGTCCAATGGCTTCCAGCGCCCACCGTGACAAGGTGGAAAGCTATATCGAGATCGGCAAGAGCGAAGCGCGGCTGGTGGCCGGTGGTGGCCGCCCGAAAGACACCAACCGCGGGTGGTTTGTGGAACCAACGGTGTTTGCCGATGTCGATAATTCGGCCCGCATCGCGCAGGAGGAAATCTTTGGTCCGGTGCTGTCTGTCATTCCTTATGACGGTGAGGAGGATGCGCTGCGCATTGCCAATGACAGCCAGTTTGGCCTTGGTGGATCGGTGTGGAGCGCAGACAGCGCCCATGCCACCGACGTGGCGCGCAAGGTCCAGTCCGGGACGGTCGGGGTGAATGGCTATATGCCCTCGCTGGGCGCACCGTTTGGCGGGATCAAGGGCAGCGGCCTCGGCCGTGAATTCGGCCCCGAAGCCGTCGGTGCCTATCAGAACACCAAATCGATCTATGTAATGGGTTGAAGTCTACGCTGCATCGAGCGCATCGTGATCGGCAACCGCCTGTCCGATGCGCTCGATGAAGGTGCGTGCGGTGGCCGGTGGCTGCATATCCGGAAAGGCCGGATCGGGCTTCAGGGTCAGCGTCCAGAAGGCAAACGCGCTGAGCAGTGACTGGCGGTAGGGAAGCATTGCATCTTCTGGCGAGATACGGGGACCGCCTTCTGACGCAAGCCGATCAAGGTAATAGGCGATCAACTCGCCCTCCCAAGCGCGACGGTCAGCGATGCTAAGCGCCGTCGTCAGTGTATAAGCGAGATCGCGCGACCAATGGCCCCGGTGGGTAACGCCCCAGTCGCCCAGCCCTATGCGTCCGTCGCTGCGCTGGTACCAGTTCTTCAGGTGAACATCGCCGTGACACAAGGTCAGCGGCAAATCCCGGATGGCTTCAAGCGAGCGCAGCGTTGCCGGCCAGATCGCCTGACGCCGGGCGAAGAGTTCGGCGGGCAGCAATTTCTCGGCCGCATCGACCCCCGCAGTGCAGGATTTCTCAAGGTGAAACTTCGCCAGATTGTGGAATCGATGATACCAGTCTGGCAGCACGGCAAGGCCGCCCGCCAGTTCGGGAGCGTGATGGAACCGGCCATGCAGCTTGGCCAGAATGTCCAGCTGTGACCGCGCAAAATCCAGATCAACGCGCGTGTCTTCCGAGCAGAATGTGGCGGCTTCGCCAAAATCCTCAAAAACCACAATCGAGGCGAAACTCACCGGATCATAATTGGCCAGCAGCGCGCGCGGTGCTTCGATGTCCAGCAGCGGGCGGGCCATGTTGTGAAACGTCACTTCGCACAACACGCCGCCCGAATGGCCCAGCATCTGCCGATTGGCGAGGCCGAAGGTTGCCTTGCAGAATACGCTTGGCGGCAGATCGGCAGCATCGCCTGCCGCGTTATACGTCAGGAAGATGCGGCGCCGGTTGTTGGTGCCGTCATCAGGCGGGCCCAGCCGATGGCCGACAACTTCTGCTCCCGGTACACCGGCACACAGCACGGCGGTCAGCCAGTCATCGCTGATCGCATCGTAGGAACGCGGAATCTGGTCCCTTGTCCGCGCGGTAACTGGCTGGGCCTGTTCCGCCGCAAAGGCAGCGTCGATTTGCTGTGCGAGGGTCAGGCTCATGCCCGGTCAGCCCGCGTCAATCCCGGCCTTGCTGCGCAGCACCCCGATCAGGATCATCACGACCCCGGCAATCGCGGTCATTGTTCCGAAGACGGCAGGGACAAATGCGAGCATACCCGCCAAACTGGCTTCACCGAAATGATTGGCGTTCCAACTCAGCGCCCGATTGGGTGCAAAATTGGCCAATACGTAGAATCCGACATTGACCCATATCGCGAAGACGATGAGCCTCCCCGCCCAGGCACGAGCACGCGGGGTCAGCAACGCCTTGTCCAGTGCGAACGCAAGCGCGACGGCGAAGGTGCCGTTCAGCAAGCTTCCGACATGGGCCACACGCCAGCCGTGTTCGGTCCCCGGCAATGCAATCTGGATATTCATCGGTAAGGGCCGCAGATCGAGAGCTCCAACGAGGAACACCATATAAACGAAGCCGAGCAGCAGGGCTGAGGTCAGTACCAGCAGGCCATGTATCAGCAAGTTTCGTGCGGCGTGGGTCATGCGATGATTTCCTCCCTTGTTTCAATTTTCTAGGGTATAATTCGCAATAAGCAGGTGTTCACCACGTACAAAGCAGCGTGACATCTGCCGTGATAACAACAATTTGCCCATCGTGATCGCGATTTCAGAAAATCCCAGAACCAATTCGGCTTACGGACCATCCGCCGTTTGTGAGAGGGCCATGGATGGGCTGCGCATTAGTGAATAGACGCAGGTTGCCAGCGCCGCGATATAGCCGAACCAGGGTGAGACGGAGCACAGCGCCGCTGCGACGACACACAGAGACGCACAAACCGCCATGGATATGCGGCCTGCGCGCCGACGCCTGCATCGTTGGCTGGCTGAGGCTCTCGGGCTGTTCGATGGTGAATATGCGAAGAAGCACGAAAACGGAACCGCTCAGGCTCAGGCACAGCATCGCCGCGCCTAGCGAACCGGTGGGGCGCTCAGCGGCGATCAGTGACCCGAACGGGATGAGTGTCGCGCAGAACAACGTCAGAAGATTCAGCTTGAGCACGTGGTCGCTGATCGTCTGCTTGCCCAGAAACACGCGGAAATGGGCCCGCCAGATTGTGCCGACCATCATGAACGACAGCGCGTGGACTACCAGCGCGGGGGCAACTTCCCTGAGACCTGCAAGTCCACCGGCATGGGGTGGTTTCAGTTCGAGCACCAGCAGCGTCAGGATTATCGCGTAGACGCCGTCGCTGAACAGTGCGAGCCGATGCTTGTCCATTCGTTATGCCCCTCCAGACCCCGAAGTATCTTGTTACACGATCAAAGCGTCAGTCACATAGAATGTCACAAGAATTAAGGTGACAGATAAATCAGCTCCAAATTTCCGTAGCAGCATCCCGCAGAGTCAGGCCTCACCGATGTATCAAGGCTTATAGCCAGCAATCGTGATCACATGGCTTTGCTCAAGCGGCAGAAAGTGCGCCCTTTACGGTGGCTTCTTCCTCGAACCAGTCGGGCCAGCCGGCCTTGCGGTTCTGTTCGCGGGCCAGCGCGCGCTCTTCGGGCGATGCCATTTCGTTATCCCAACGCTTGAGAGCCGGCATGATCACTTTATTGTGCCACAGAGGCGGGATCAGCGCTGAGAAGAAGCAGACGAAAACCGATGGCATCGGGATCCACTGCAGATCGGGCTTCAACTCGTGGAAGGCGGCGTAGCTGTTGGTGTGGTGATCGGCGTGATTGGTGATCTCGAACCCCAGCACGCGCGATAGAGGTTTGAAGTGGTTCCAGACATGACGCCGGGCGATCTGGCCGCCTTCGAGCCGGATAAGGCCATAGTGCTGGAAATAGTTGAAGCTCTCAACCCAGAAGCGCGCGCCCACCATGCCAGCCAGCACGACAGCAACTGCTATCCAGCCGCCAATGGCAAATACTATCGACTGGAAGATAACTTGGGCCAGAATCGCTTTCCACAGGCGGTGGCCAATGCCCCAGCGGTGCTTGCCCAGCTTTTCCAGATTATCGCTTTCTGCGCCCCAAGCTTCGCGTGTGCTGATCACCACCGCGCGCGGAGTGAAGGCGTAAAGTGAGGTGCCGCGTTTGGCTGTGTCACCGTCCAGATCGGTGGCGACATGGATATGGTGGCCGACAACATGGGCGATCTCGCGCGTGCAATCGAGGTAGCACACTTGCGCATAGCGGCCGACAAACCGCCGCAACTTGCCGCGCTGGTGATAGAGTTCATGCGTTGCGGGAACCAGCGGGATCACGCTGAGCCAGGCACAAGACAGGATAACACCAGCCATTTCCCAGCCGCTTGCGCCCGGGTTGCGCACCACCCATAGGGCAGCAAACAGATAGATCACTGGGCCGAGGAGCGAACATAGCCAAGCCGGAATATCGGCGAGCGCCTTGTTGCTGATGCGGCGTGTGGCGAAATCATTCGGCAGGACCGAATCGATCAGTCCGAAGACCGGGAGGCTGGCGATGCCTACAAATACCCACGCTCCGCCGACAAGAAAGCTGGCGATCACGCATAGTTGCAGCACAACGCCCAGGTAATAGCGTCCGTAATCCATCATCCCCTCCATCGCACTGATCGGCGAATTTCACGTTATATGTATACGCAAAAGATGAGATGTGCAAATGGTGAATTGGTTCAGCTTTATCGAGACAAACCCGTTGTTAATGCTTATGGGCTGCAAGTAATGAAGATGCGTGAGCTTGAAGAGAAGACCGGCGTCAATCGTGAGACGATAAGGGTCTATTTCCGCGAAGGGCTGCTGCCAGAGCCAAGCCGCCCCGCGCGAAACGTGGCCGATTATGGCGAAGACCACATTCGCGGCATCCTCGCCGTGCGCAAGTTACAGCGTGAATCAGGCATGACCTTGCCGCAAATCCGGCAGGTGCTGAAAGGGGGCGGCTCCGCTCGTTCACTTGGCGCTTCAGCCCTTCAGCACCTGGAAGAACTGGTCGCTTCACGTGTCGGCGTTCAGCAGGGCCTGGTATCGATCAAGACCATGCTGGAAACCAATCCGAAGGCGCGGATCGACGCAAAAGCGCTGAACAAGATCGGCGTAATAGAACTCATCAATTCCCCGGAAGGCGAATCGGTTAGCATCACCGATGCCAGCCTCGTCAGCATCTGGGGGCGGATGCGCACGGTCGGTTTTGACGAAGCGCATGGTTTTCCGCCGGAGATCCTCGATTACTATATCGAAGCGGCTGAATATGTTGCGGGCAAGGAAGCCCAGCTGTTTCTGGAACGGGTTGAGGGCCTCGTCGGCGAGGACGAGGCTGCTGCCATGCTGGAATTTGCGCTCCCCGCAATGCTCGATTTCTTCGGCCTCATCCGGTTGAAGGCTTTCTTGCGCAATATTGGAACCAAGACAAAGAAAGGTGGCGACATTCGCGTGATTCCACCGGGAGCAGCGGACAAGCACCTGAAGAGTTAGGGTAAATCAGCCTTGCCCAAGCCGCTGGGCGATCCAGTCCGCTTCCACTTCCTGTGACAGCGCATCACTGTCCGCCCAGATGCGGCGAACGGCAGCGCCCGATATCATGGCCGCACCGGAACGAACATCACGGGCGGCATCGCTTTCACTCCATCCAGCCAAAACCAGCCGCTGCGCCCATGCAGCATAGGTCGGGGTGCGTAGGTCGGCGATCCTGCTTCGTACTGTGGGATAAAGATCGGCGACCTTGGATGCTTCTAGGGTGATGCCCATTGCCACCCAGAAGCGATCGCTGAAGAAGAAAGCGCGAAATTCGGCGAGCATGGCGCGCAACAAAGCTTCCCTGCCGACCGTTGCCTTGTCCAGCCAGGCGGCGCTGTCATCGCGAGCGAGGGTCAGCGCCTCCACGACGGCGGCAAGGATGACGGCGTTCTTGTCCGGGAAATGATGCAGCAATGCACCCTGAGAAACACCAGCCGCTTCGGCCACAGCGCGCAGCCGCAAGGCCTTGAGTCCACCTTCGGCAATAGTCTCAAATGCGGCGGTTGCCAGCCGCGCTCGCATGGTTTCGCTGCGTTCAGCCTGGGTGCGGCGTGGCGGGCGTGGGGGGGCTCCACGGGTCATGCTTCAGCCACGCAGAATATCACGGTGGGCGTCCCGGATTACTTTCTTGTCGATCTTGCCGGTCGCGGTCATCGGCACCGGGCCGAACAAGATCCGGTCTGGCAACCACCATTTGGCAATGCGCGAAGCAAGATAGTCCGTTATTGCGCTTTCTGTCAGATCTGCGCCTTCAAGGGGCTCGACCAGCAGTATCGGGCGCTCCTCCCATTTGGGGTGATGAACACCAACAACCGCCGCCACTTTTACGCCCGGGCAGCCAGCAGCAGCATTCTCAAGGTCAATCGAGCTGATCCATTCGCCGCCGGATTTGATCACATCCTTCTTGCGGTCGGTTATCCGCATGAAGCCGAAGCGGTCGATAGTTGCGATATCGCCGGTGTCGAACCAGCCATCAGCATCACAAGCACTCACATCGCTGCGGAAGTAGCGCTCCAATACCCATGGGCCGCGCACCAGCAGGGCACCCGAAGCCTCGCCATCATGCGGCAGCGGTGCGCCATCCTCGTCGACAATCTCGATCTCGATACCGAATTGCATCCGCCCCTGGCGGGTCCAGATCTGCTCCTGTTCGTCATCACGGCCCAGTTCGGCAAGCGCTGGGGTGGGTGTGGATACGACGCCAAGCGGGCTGGTCTCGGTCATGCCCCAGATCTGCTGGACGGTAACGCCCAGCCGGTCAAACGCCACCGCCATGTCGCGCGGTACGGCCGATCCGCCGATGATCACGCGCTTGAGCGTTTCCGGATTGCCACCAGTGCGGGCTAGATGATCAAGATACATCGTCCAGATTGTCGGCACGCCGCCCGAAAAGGTTACGCCCTCGCTGCTGATCAGCTCTTGCAACGATGCGCCGTCATATTTGTCGCAGGGCAGCACGAATTTGACGCCGTTGATTGCCCCCGCGAACGGAAGCCCCCATGCGGTGGCGTGGTAAAGCGACTGGCAAGGCATCACCACGTCAAACGCAGAGAACCCCATTGCGCCTGAAAGCCCCCCAGCCATACCATGCAGCACGACCGAGCGGTGCGAATAGAGCACTCCCTTGGGATCGCCAGTGGTGCCCGAAGTATAGCACAGGAAAGCGCCAGAATTCTCACTGAAGCGCGGCCATTCGAATATTTTGGGCTGATCGGCGATGGCCTGTTCATAGCCGGTGTATCCGGGCAAGCTGCGCTCGGCATCGCTCAGCATGATGACGTGTTCAACCGTCTCCAGCCGGTCACGGATACGCTCGACGATCTCTGCCATGTTGCGGTCAAGCAGCAGCACGCGGCTGGCGGCGTGGTTGATCGTGAAGATGAGATGCTCGTCAGGCAGGCGAGGGTTAGCCGTGTGCAGCACCGCGCCGATGCCGGGGACAGCGAAGAACAGTTCGAAATGACGATGCGCGTTCCAAGCCAGCGAACTGACCCGGTCACCAGACTTGACGCCATGCGCGGCGAGCATATTTGCCGCCTGCGCCACACGGGTGAAACACCGGGCATAATCATAGCGCCACAGGGGTTCATCGACGTTGCGTGAAACGATCTCGCGAGTGGGATGGGCTGCGGCAGCAAACCGGATTATATCGATAATCGCGAGATCACGTTGCTGCATCAGCCCTGCAACAGTCATGCATCACCTTTCAGGAACGGTGTAACCAGTGCGATGAATCGGCCGCGTTTTTCGATTTGCGTCCAATGGCCACAGCCGCCGAAGATATGCAACTCGCTGTTCGGAATCAGCTGGTTGAATTTGATCGATTGCGCCAGCGGCACAATCACGTCTTCCCGGCCATGCACTGCCAAAACCTGATGTGGCATGGCGCGCAAGGCGTCTTCAGAAGTGGCAAGCCGGTCCAGCTTGGGCTGGCGTGGCTCAGGAAACAGGCGCGAATAGGCTTCCTGTGCGCCGGGGCGGATGCTGGCTTCATAGCGCGAGCGGACGATCTCTTCGGTCACCAGTCCGGCATTGTGGGCGAAAGTGTGCATCAATCCGCGCATGGTTTCCATCGACGGCTCATATCCCCAGACATCCAGAAGGCCTTTGGTGATCGGGAAGGGCAGCCCTGCGGCCCCCATCAACACGATGTGGCCAACTCGGTCCGGATGGCGTGTCGCCAGGGCTAGGGTCAAGGCGCCGCCAAAGCTGTTGCCGATGAAGTGCGCTTTTTCAATACCCATCGCATCAAGGAAGCCAAGGATATGGCCCACCCAGACATCCAGCGTGAATTCAGCGATTTCCGCCGGGCAATCGGTATAGCCGAAGCCGACCATGTCTGGCGCATAACAGTGGAAGTGCTCGGCAAAGGCGGGGATGACGCCGCGCCAGTTGGCATAGGCGGTAACGCCGGGGCCAGAGCCATGGATCAGCACGAGGGGTGGACCTTGCCCAGCCTCGATGTAGTTGGTGCCAATGCCGCCAACATCGACTTGTTTGCCGATTTCAGGATTGTCGCTCACGTAATCTCCCATCCGATTGTGCTGTTCATAGCCCATCTTGTTTTTCCGGTCATAGCATCGTGCTGCCACCGTTGACGCTGATTACTTGCCCGGTCACAAAACCCGCTTCGCGCAAGGCAAGATAGGCGACCATCGAAGCAACTTCCGCCTCGCTGGCGGCGCGTCCCATCGGGATAACGCTCAGCACTTTTTCGGCCTGTTCGGGATTGGCCGAGCGAAAAGCATCAAGCTGGCGGGACTGAACAGCGCAGGGGGCAACGGTGTTGACGGTGATGCCATCCAGCGCAAATTCGCGGGCAAGGCCGGTCGTCATGCCGTGCATCCCGCCCTTGGCGGCGTTGTAGGCGGCATGATCAAACAAGCCGTTGCGCACCGAATCCGCACCGATGTTGATGATCCGGCCAAATCCGGCGGCTTTCATGTGCGGCAGAACGAGCCATGAGCACCAGATCGCGGTCCACAGGTTGCGGTCGATAGTTTCGCGCAGAGTGTCTGGTGTGTGATCCAGAAACGGGCGCAGGATGCCGCCGCCAGCATTGTTTACCAGAATATCGATCCGTCCGAACTTTTCCAGTGTTTCGCTGACCATGCGCCGCGCATCAGCCTCGCAGGCAAGGTTCCCGCCGAAAGCGGTGGCCTGTTCCGGTCCGAAAAGCTCATCAGCGGCAGCGGCGGCCAGCAGGGGATCAAGATCGCAAATCATGACCTTTGCGCCATCGCGCAGCAGCCGGTCGGCGATGGCCCGGCCAATACCGCCGCCCGCGCCGGTGACGATGGCGACTTGTCCGGCAAGCGGGCCGGAAAGGGGGGCGCCGTTCACCTCAGCCATGGTGCAGCACAATCGGGCTGCCCTTGCCAAAGCGTGGATCGGGCTTGCTTCCCCAGATATCCATCACTTCGGCCTTGTGCTCCAGTTCGCGCGCATCACGCGCATCATGCTCCTCGAACAGTTCCATGCCAAAGCTGAACTCCGTGCTGTTGCCGTCGGGGTCGAGGTAATAGAGGAAAATGCTGGTTGATGGCAGGTGACGACCGGGGCCAAAGACGATCGGAACGTCTGCCCCCTTCATCCGGTTCATCGCACCGCCAACGTCGTCAATATCGCTGACCATGTAGTTGATGTGATGCAGCGTATTGGCACTGTGCTGGAGCAAGGCCAGGCTGTGGTGCAATGGATTGGGCCAGGCGCGCAGCCATTCGGCAACACCCTCTACTTGGTCGGAAACGGCAAAGCCCAGTTGATTGACCCAGAAGTCATGCGCCGCAGCAAGATCGGTGACGTTGAGCACGACATGGCCAAGCCGGGCAATCCGCGTGTGCGGTGGCACATAAGGATCGGCGGCGGTCTTCTGTCCAACGTAAAAATCAATTTCCAGTCCGGTGACCGGATCGGCAAATCTCAGTGATCGTGCAACCTGCCGCTCTGTATTCTGTTTGGCGCTGGCCCAGACGGGCGCGCAGTTCAGCCGGGTTAGCAGGGCAAAGCCATTAAGCAGTTCCGCCTCGGTTTCCATCTCGAAGCCGACGGCGGAAAGTCCGGCAGCATCGCCGTGTTCCAGAATCAGGTCATAAGGCTTGTCGCTGCAACGCAGCCACGCGCCCTCGCTGCTCTCACGCGCTACCGTCAGTCCGACGATGTCACGGTAGAAAGTCAGGCTGGCGGCAAGATCGGGGCATCGCAACCGGCAAAACCCGAGCCGGGCGAAGCGCAGGGGATGGTCCATCGTTTCTCTTCCCTTCACAGGATGATGCTGATGCGTGCGTGCGGACGCAGCGCTTCCATATCGAGTACGCAGGTCTTCTTGGCGATTTTCAGTGCGCCATCCTGCTCGACGATTTCATGTAAATAATGGCCTACAAAGGCATCGCTGGTCACGTCCTTGCTGCGCCAGACGACGAAGGATGATCGCGCCCGGATCAGGTCGCCAGCGCGCTCTACCCGTGTGTTGGATACCAGATGACGCACCTTGGAATGCGGGAATTCGCTGTGTGCGCCCACCTTGGACAGGCGGATTACGCGCTGCTCCATGCGGATTCGGTCGTCCATGATATAGAACAGTGATGACTCGGGATCGGCGGTATCGCCATCGACATCGCTGGGCGGGATATAATAGTGCGCATCTTCGGTATAGAGTGCCAGCCAGTCATCAAGCTGCCAGCGGTCCAGCAAATCGGCCTCCAGATAGAGCAGGTCTTCAACGCGCAAGCGCAGCATCAGCATCTCGTCCATGGTCATGACTCCACCTGATTCATCCGGCGATCCCATTCCCGCCAGTAGGCACGCATCTGCTCCTCATCATCGAACGAGGCACCGTCTTCGCGCAGCATTCCCTTGGAAATGTCGTTGTAGAGTGCTTCTCCACCAACAGCGTAGCCTTGCTGGCACTTTTCGATCGCTTCGACATCGTCGGGCGTGGCAAAGCCGCCAGGGCCGAGGAATTCGGTGAAGTTGTAGAGCCTGAACTTGCGCAGCCATTCGCTTTCTTCGCGCGGTGCCAGTGCCCAGGCGTTGACTTCCATGTAATCAGGTGCGGTGGGGAAGAAGGTGCGGACGGTGATCGCCATGATGTCGTTCACCACCAGATTGGGGAAAATCACCATGTTGCGGTTCTTGTGCGCGATACGATCGGCGCGTTCGGCCCCGACACGGGCTTGCAGTGCGGCATAGATTGCCGCGATCTCGGTTTTGCCTTCCTCGCCCCATAGCGGCACCCAGTTGGCGATGGGCCTGCCCCATGGAGCGGAATATTCGACCAGCGCATGGCCGTTCTTCAGATCGCGAGCAACACCCGAAAGCGGCGTGGCTCCCAGCGCGCCATTGGCGTTCTTGAGGTATTCCAGATAGGTCGAGTGGTTGCAGGCAGCGTGATAGCCATCAAAGCTGTTTTCGGCGAGCAGCTTCCAGTTGCCGCGCATCGAATATTCCTGCGTGCCGCCAACAATCTGCATTCCGCTGGCTGAATGTTCGGCAACCAGTTTAAGATAATCTCCGGCATCGGCCAGATAAGTGGCCAGATCTTCGCCATCTTTCGAGAAATTGATGAAAAAGAAATCGCCAAATCGTTCCAGCCGGGGGGCGTGAACCATCTGCTTCTGCGGATCGGTCTTGAAGCCTTCGGGATAGCCGGAACTGCCCGGCAGGGTCATCAGATGGCCGTCTGAACCAAAGGTCCAGCCGTGGTACATACACATGAAGGCGCGCGATTTGCCCTTGCGTTCGCGGCAGACCAGCGCGCCGCGATGCGGGCAAGCGTTGAGCAAGGCACTGAATTCACCTTCTTTATCGCGCGTGAACAGGATCGGTCGCCGCGCGACAGTGCGGGTGAGGAAGTTGCCTGGTTCCGGCAATTCAGAGGCGTGGCCAAGATAGAGCCAGCAGTTCCCGAATATCGCCTCATACTCGCGCTCAAAAACGTCGCGGCTGGTGAAAGCAGCACGCGGCACAAGGAAACGTCCTCCCACCCGATCATCAACAATACTCACCACAGGCCCAACTCCCATCCACTCTTGACCAGTTTAGATAACTAGCTTACAATAATTTATACAAACCGGACAGGCGGTATGTAAGTTAGAAGAGGCGCCCGAGTCAATGGGCTTCCTTCTCAGGGAGAAAATGATCATGAGCATTATGTTTGCTAAGCTAGCCCTACGCACCAGCGTGATTGCCCTGGCTGCGGTCCCGTCAATCGCTTTCGCGCAGGAGTCTGCCGTTGACGAGACAGGTGCCGCTCTCGATTCGACGGATATCGTCGTGACCGCGCAGCGTCGCAAAGAGCGGGTGCAGGACATTCCAGTGGCGATTTCCGCTTTCGGCGGTGATCAGATCGAACGTACCGGCATTGCCTCGCTTGAGAATATCGCTCCGCGTGTGCCAAGTTTCTATTTCGGCAGCTTCGGTGCGGCGCGGCCGCAATTGTATATTCGCGGTATTGGCACCCGATCATTCGATCCCGGCTCGGAAAGCTCGGTCGGTGTCTTTTCGGACGATGTCTACCTTGGCAGGTCCAGCGGTTCCTTTGGTGCGATGAAGGACATTGAGCGCGTTGAAGTGCTGCGCGGCCCACAGGGTACACTCTATGGCCGCAACACCATTGGCGGCGCGATCAATGTCATCAGCAAGTCGCCTACGAATGAACTGACCGGTAATTTTGAAGGCGGGGCCAGCAACTTTGGCGGCTATAATGTTTTCGGCGCGGTTGGCGGGCCGATTTCTGGCGATCAGTTGATGTTCCGGGTTGCGGCGTGGCACGAGAATCGTGATGGTTATGTGACCAACACCACCACAGGCAACCGCTTCCAGGGGATCGACAACACCGGTGCGCGGGCACGGCTGACTTTTGTACCGACGGATGCCCTGAAGATCGATCTCACGGCAGAGTATATGAAAGATGGCAATAAAGCTGCATTTGGCGGCTTGAATCAGGGAACTTTCGGGGCGCCTGAGTCAGTCTTTTTTCGCGGTTCTGGTGCGGCTTCCGCCAACCCGGATTTGCGACGTGGCGCGCTTTCCTCCGATCCGTTCCTTGATCGCGAGGCGAAGGCATATACCGGCCGCATCGAATATGATGCAGGCGCTGTGACTTTCACCTCCATATCTGCCTTGCGTCAGCTCGATATTACCGACGGTCGCGATCTTGAAGGCTCGTCGCTGGATATTCTGGACCAGTCGAGTGCTGAAAGTTCAAAACAGTTCACGCAGGAATTCCGCATGACCTCTGCGCCGGGCGGCAGTCTGTCCATCAATGGTCTGGTGGACTGGATTCTGGGTGGCTATTATTACCATGACAAAAGCGATCGCACAGATTCCTTCCATATTGGCCTGAACAGTGCTGTGCGTGCAGCAGCCGGAACGCCTGCGACCGATGTTGCCCTGTCTGACTACAAGATCGAGAGCTATGCCCTGTTCGGACAAGCAACCTTCCATTTGACGGAAGCGCTCGATGTGACGGTTGGCGGACGCTATAGTCACGATAGCAAGCAGGCAACACAGGCAGGCACGACAACAGACGGCGCGCCGATTATTGCGGCACCTTTTTCCACGACAAACCAGGCCACATACAAAAGTTTCGATCCGCGTATCGTAGTCTCATACAAGGTTTCGTCTGACGCGAATGTCTATGCCAGCTTCTCCACCGGTTTCAAAAGTGGTGGCTTCCAGTACGTGCCGTTCAGTCTTGGCCAGGCGAACGTGCTGTTCGATCCGGAGGATATCAAAGCCTATGAGGTAGGCTTCAAGACGGAGTGGCTGGATCGCGCGCTTCGGGTCAATGGCGCTTTTTATTACTATGACTACAAGAACCTGCAAATTTCCCGGATCATCTTGCCTGCTGGCAGCACCGCTCCGGTTTCGCTCATCAGCAATGCGGCATCAAGCACCGTCAAGGGCTTCGATCTTGAAGTGACAGCCCGGCCCAGCCGCAATTTCGAAGTCAACATTGCCTATGGCTATCTTGATGCGAAATATAGCAGCTATGTTTTCAATGCCACGACTGACTTTTCAAACACCCGGATGGTGCGTGCGCCCCAGCATTCGATCAACGTGGGGGCTGAATGGAGGGCACCGATTTCGGATCGTGCCGAACTCACTCTGCGGGCTGACTATGCTCTCACGGGTGATTTCTTCCATGAACCCGGCGAAGGCAAAATCATCTATGGAACGGGCATTCCGCTGACGGCTGAAGATGGCTATGGCTTGCTTGATTTGCGCGCCACGTTGACCGTCGATAACTGGAAGTTGACGGCCTATGCCAACAACGTGACCGACACGAAATATCGCCGCACGATCAATGCGCTGGGCAATACGGTTGTTGGCTTTGCTGGCACACCGCGTATTTTTGGCGCGAAGGTCGGTTACAGCTTCTAGGATTGCTCACATGATAACTCCAACGCCCGCGCAGCAGGACATCGTTCACAAAGCTGCGCGGGCGTTGGGCCGGGCGGGGTTGGTACACGCCTTTGGTCATTGCAGCATTCGACTGGATGCTGACTTTTTCCTCGTCAGCGCGCCGCGCCCGCTGGAACTTGTCGGCGATACGCCGGGAACTGTCTGCCCGGTAACAGGGGCGCTTCCCGAAGGCGTGTTGGGGGAAGTGCGCATCCACCAGCAGATCTATGCCCGGCGGGCAGAGGTGGGCGCGGTTTGCCGGATCATGCCGCCGGCGCTGATGGCGCTTTCGACGCAAGCCATCGTGCCGCGCCCGCGCCACGGCATCGGTGCCTATTTTGCCGAACTGCCGCTATGGTCCGATCCGCGTTTGCTGCGCGATGACGGTGCGGCGCTGGCGCTGGCCGAGATGCTGGGGCAGGCCCCCGCCATCGTCATGCGCGGCAATGGTGCCGTGGTGGTGGCCGAAACGATGCCCAAGGCGGCAACGCTGGCATGGTTTCTGGAAGATGCCGCGCGCATTGAACGGGACGTGCGCGCCATGGGATTTGCGGCGGACAGCGGCTTGCTTGACAGTTCCGAAACTGCCGACCGACAAGTTTGGAGCGGCGCTGTCGCGACACGTATGTGGGATTGGCTGACGCGGAATTGATGATGATACGATTGCAGGAATACCCGAACTTCCGCGATCTGGGCGGCATGGCGGCGGGTGCCGCCGGTCGGTTGCGACGAGACCGCATATTTCGATCAGAAGCCGTGCTCGATCCCGGCACGGAAGATGCAGCGAAACTGGAAGCCAAAGCGATTGGCCTGGTATTCGATCTGCGCAGTGCTGGCGAATGCGGCAGGGCACCCAACCGGTTCTGGGCCGGGCAGGGCGCGGAATGCCTAAATCTGGACCTGATGGGAAGTCTTGATGCCTCGGGTAATCCCTGGTTGGCGATGCGTGAGGATGCCTCTGAACGCGGCGCTGATGCTGCCATGCACACGCTTTATCGCGGCCTGCCACAAGCAGCGTTAGGCCATGCGGCAACATTCCTTCGCCGCGTGGCGGACGGCGGCGTGCCGGTTCTGGTGCATTGCACAGCCGGCAAGGACCGAACCGGATTCATGATTGCCATGCTGCTTGCTGCGCTTGGCGTTGGAAACGATGCCATACTTGAAGACTATATGCTCAGCGCCAGTCGTAAGACGGCGGCAGCAAGGGAGGCCACGCGGGCAATGGTTGCAAGCCATCTCGGGCAGGAGATATCCGAACAAGCCCTCGATAGATTGATGACCGTCAGACCCAGCTATCTGGCCGCCAGTCTTGCCACGATCGAAGGGCAATTCGGCGGCATCGACAGCTACCTTGCGCAATTGGGCTTTGACGCGGTGCGGAGGGCGGCGTTGCAGGATTTATTGCTGGAATGAGAGCAATCTAAAGACTCCGCCCGATAAGTTCCTTCATGATCTCGCTGGTGCCGCCATAGATTCGGCGCACCCGCGCATCGCGCCAGATGCGGGCGATGGGGTATTCATTCATATAGCCCGCGCCGCCATGCAATTGCAGTGCTGCATCGCAGGCCAGCCACTGCATTTCGGTGTGCCAGTATTTCGAGGCGGCAGCTTCGTCTGCGGTCAATTCACCCTTCACGTGACGGGCAATCGCCCAGTCCAGATGCGCCCAGCCGACTTGCAGTTTGGCCTTGATGTCCGCCAGGGTGAAGCGCGTGTTCTGGAATTCGATCACCTTCTTGCCGAAGGCTGTGCGATCACGGGTAAAGGCAAGTGCTTCATCAAACGCGCGCTGGGCAGCGGCCTGGGCGGTGATCGAGATGGAGAGTCGCTCTTGCGGCAGATCGCTGACCAGATAGATGAAGCCGCGGTTGACCTCGCCGATCACGTTACTGGCGGGCACGCGCACATCGTTGAAGAACAATTCCGACGTATCGGACATCCACTGCCCGACCTTGTCAAGGTTGCGCCCACGCGCAAAGCCTGCGCGGTCTGCCTCGACGAGAATCAGCGATGTGCCCTTGGCGCCGAGCTCGGGCTCGGTCTTGCAGACGGTGAGGATGATCCCGGCGTTCTGGCCGTTGGTGATGTAGGTCTTGGAGCCGTTGATCACGAAATCATCGCCATCGCGCCGCGCGGTGGTGCGCACGCCCTGTAGGTCGGACCCGGCGCCGGGTTCGGTCATGGCGATCGCCCCCACCACTTCGCCCGCGAGCATACCCGGCAGCCAGCGCGCCTTCAGTTCCTCGCTGGCGTAGTGCATCACATAGGGCATGGTGATGTCGCTTTGCAGGGTGATCGAATCCGCCATCATTGCATAAGTAAATTCCTCGTTGAGGATAGCGTTGAAGGTGAAATCGAGCCCTGGCCCGCCATAGGCCTCGGGCATGGTCGGGCACAGAAAGCCCGCCTCGCCGGCTTTGCGCCAGAAATCCATCGAAACCGCGCCCGCTTCCTCGAACTCTTCGATGCGGGGGGAAAATTCGCGCGCGATGAAGCGACGGATGGCATCGCGAAAGGCGTGATGTTCCTCGCTGTACAGGTGGCTACCTTCGCGGACCAGCATATGTCTCACCCATCATATTTTTGTGAACTTGTTTACATAATTGATTTGCGTCAACAGTCAATCGCGTTTTGCGTATAGACAATACGCATGATGGTGATATTCTCACCTCAAAGAACAAGGAGGATGCAACATGGCCGAAGTCGCGGAAATCGACGTGAAAGAGCTCGAACGACTCGATGGTTCGCGAGCTGAACTCTGGGCGCAGAACACCTGGCGTCCACTGTTCGCCCGTCTGCGCGCCGAGGAGCCGGTCAGCTATTGCCCCGAAAGCTTCTTCGGCCCCTATTGGTCGGTAGCCAAGTACGAAGACATCATTGCCATCGAAGACGATCCGGCAACCTTCTCGTCGTCGTGGGAGCACGGCGGCATCGTAATTTTCGATATGCATGATACCAACGTGCAGCTGCGTATGTTCATCGCCATGGACGATCCAGAGCACAACGCCCAACGCAAAACCATTGCCCCGGCAGTGACCCCCAGCGAGATCGCCAAGCTCACCGGGCCGTTGCGCGAACGCACTGGCAAGCTGCTCGACGAACTGCCGGTGGGCGAGGAATTCGACTGGGTGCATACGGTCTCGATCCCACTGACCACCGCGATGCTGGCGACATTGTTCGACTTCCCGTGGGAAGATCGCCACAAGTTGCCGATCTGGTCGGACTGGGCGGCCAAGATCGACATCGGTCCCGACCCGGTGCTCAATGCCGAGCGTGAGAAGCACGTGTTCGAGATGGCGGCCTATTTCAAGAAGCTGTTCAACGAGCGCAAGGCGCTGCCGCCGCAGCCGAACCTGCTGTCGATCATGGCCCATTCCGAAGCCATGTCCGATCTCGATGATCAGCGCTTTATGGGCAACATCGCGCTGCTGGTGGTGGGCGGCAACGATACCACGCGCAATTCGATGTCCGGCCTGGTTGAGCGCATCAACCTGTTTCCGGATGCCTGGGCCAAGGTCAAGGCCGATCCGGCCAAGCTTGCCGCTGGTGCGGCGACCGAAACCATCCGCCTCCAGACCCCCATCGCGCATATGCGCCGCACCGCCACGCGCGATGTCGAATTCCGCGGCAAGCAGATTCGCAAGGGCGACAAGGTGGTGATGTGGTACAACTCCGGCAACCGCGACGAGGACGTATTCCCCGACGGTGATCGCTGGGATCCCGAGCGTGAGAATACGCGCCGCCACCTCTCGTTCGGCTACGGCATCCATCGCTGCCTGGGTGCGCGACTGGCCGAGCTGCAACTGGCCACCTTGATCTCGGAAATGGCCAAGCGCGGCATGACCCCCCGCATCGTCGGCGAGCCTGAGCGCCTGCCTTCGTGCTTCACCAGCGGCTTTGAACACATCCCCGTGATCATGGAGCGCGACGATGGCTGAGCAACCATGGCGCCGCTACAAATGCATGAATTGCGGCACCTATTACAGCGAGGAAGCGGGTGCACCCGAGGACGGCATCGCCCCGGGCACCCGCTGGGAAGACGTGCCAGACGACTGGATCTGCCCCGAATGCGGATCCGACAAGCGCGATTTCGACATGGTGGACTGGGAATAACCCTCAGACGAGGGTGTAACCGCCATCCAGCTTCAATACGGTGCCGGTCATCACCGGATTGGTCATGCAAAGCAGGATGGCGGCTGCCACGTCGTCCGCCGAGCAAATCTGTCCGGCGGGAAGTGTTGCCGCAACGCTTTGGAAATAGGCGGCGCGGCGGTCTTCGGGCATGGCCGACCACATCGGGGTATCGACCAGCCCCGGAGACACGGCATTGACCCGGACCGGGGCCATTTCCACGGCAAGTCCGCGCGCCAGTGCTTCCAATGCCGCATTGACGCAAGTCGCGGCGACATTGCGCTTAGCCGGACGCTCGGCAAAGACGCCCGAGACGAAGGTGATCGAGGCTTTTTCAGTCAATGGTGCGAATGCTGCAACGCGCCATGCCCCCCAGAATTTCGTCTGGAACGCGGCCATGGCGCTGTCAGTGGAAGTACCGCGGAATTTAGCCGGGTCAGCACCGCCAGCGGAAATGATGAGATGGTCGAAAGGTTCAAGACCGGCAAGCAAGGATGCGACGGCAGCTTCATCCGAGACATCGATCGCCAGATGCTCAAGGCCATCAGCATTCTCGCTAGCGTGGCGAGCGCCGATCAACACTTGCGCCCCGCCTTCTGGGCAAGCTTGGCAGTGGCAAGTCCGATGCCGGAACTCCCGCCGACGACAAGAACGCGCTGTGCTACCAAATTTGCCACGTCAATAATCTCCAGCTGTGCGCCTGTTAAACCAGGAGCCCTTTAAGCAGATCAAGCGCGACATCGACGATCATGTCTTCCTGACCGCCCACCATCTTGCGGCGGCCAACTTCGCTGAGGATCGCGCGGGTATCGAGGCCGTAATCTGCCGCCGCCTTTTCCGCGTGACGCAGGAAACTGGAATAGACCCCCGCGTAACCCAGCGTCAGCGTCTCGCGGTCGACCCGCACCGGGCGGTCTTGCAGCGGGCGCACCAGTTCCTCGGCGGCATCCATCAACGCATAGAGGTCACAGCCGTGGTTCCAGCCCATGCGGTCAGCGGCGGCGATGAACACTTCGAGCGGGGCATTGCCCGCGCCTGCGCCCATGCCGGCCAGGCTGGCGTCGACGCGGATTGCGCCGTTCTGCACTGCGACGATACTGTTGGCGACGCCGAGGCTGAGGTTGTGATGAGCATGCACGCCGCGCTGCGTTTCGGGCTTGAGCACCCGGTCATAGGCGGCAAGCCGCGCGGCATATTCGTCCATGTTCATCGCACCGCCGCTGTCAGTGACATAGACGCAATGCGCGCCGTAGCTTTCCATCAGCAGGGCTTGGCTCGCGAGGGCTTCCGGCGAAGTCATGTGGCTCATCATCAGGAAGCCCGAGACGTCCATGCCCAGATTGCGGGCGGCCTCGATGTGCTGCTTCGATACATCCGCCTCGGTGCAATGCGTGGCGATGCGAACCGAGCGCACGCCCAGCTCATAGGCGTGCTTCAAATCGTGTACCGTACCGATGCCGGG
>CAMDQO010000018.1 GCA_945906105.1 Novosphingobium sp. Chol11
ATCCAGCGATCCACGCTGCTTCAGAGCGGCGTTATACGCGCTCCAGTTCGTTGTGCGATATTTTGGTGGCGCTGGCTTGGGCATGAGCCAACTTAACGCATTAGATTCCCCGGAGGAATCCCCCGCGCGCAATTACGCAACAAAGCCTCAGCAAGGCCACAATCGCCTGCCTGACACCATAGGCAGGCTCGACCAGCGTCTGAAGAGAATAGGCGTTGTTATACAGGGCGATAGTGAGAAAAACCGGCAGCAACAACTGGCCCAGAACTAGGCCCAGATGCGCACCGTCAGTCCCGAGATAGCCATAACCTGCGGCGACAAATGCTGTGAGAAGCATGGCGATATCGCCCAGCATGATAGCGAGATAGGATTGCAGCCTGCGCTTTTCGAGCGGCTGCATCTCTACTGGCCGGTCCATCATGGCGGCTGCAGGCCCAGGCTTCATCTCGACATTCATAAGCATGGGACGCTGCCTTCCTTCCGAACCGGAACGATTACGCCCTTCAACCACAACATCCGACAACTCCACAGCACCATGTTGCACTGCAACAGGGTCATATTTCAAGCAAAAGATAAACTATATCCTCGGAAAATCACCTAGTTCCGAAATGGATCAATCCACCATCAGTTCTTAACCGCCGCAACCCGGGTGATTTCCGCGAGTCCTTGCGCCAGCAGCAACTCGGCGCTCTGGCTATTGGCCAGCAATGCGCGGTGAAGTCCGGCCAGCTTGGCCACCAGCCTTTCGAGTCGGCGGCCCCGCCAGCGCAGCAACTGGACCTGCAGATCGCGCTCGTCCTTCCAGAAAATGCGCTTGGCTGCCTTCTCCGCCTCGATCAGCGCGCGGACATTACCAGAAGTGCCCAATTTTGCCGAAAGCTGGGCCAGTTGCGCTACCCGCCGCTCCAATGCCAGCAGCACCCCCAGTGGATTGAGGCTGAGTTCGCGGAAACGATGCAGTTCACCCGCCAGTTTGCCCGCTTCCCCGCCGAGTACCATATTGACGATGGGCATGAAGCCATCATCCTCGGTGCGCGTGCCAATCGCATCGAGTGCGGCACTATCGGCCTTGCGCGGGCGCTCCTGACTGGCATCGAGATAGAGCGCCAGCTTGGTAATTTCGCTCTGCGCCAGACGGGTATCCAATCCGGCGGCGCGGGCGATCCGATCAGCAATCGCGCCATCGATGTTCAGACCAGCAGCGTCAGCCATTTTCCGCACGACTTCAGTGACCGAGCGTAGATCGGGCGGCCAGAACATCGCCACCAGCGCATCCTTGCGGTCGGCCAACAGCTTGGCGGTGCGGCTTTTGTCGGTAGCGCTGGAGGCGACGATGATTACCGGGCAGGGTTCAACATCGCTGCCGAGCAGAATCTCCAGTGCCTCGCAGGCCTCATCACCCTGCGCGCGCACCCAGATATGGCGATTGCCGCCGAACAAGGAGGTGGAGCGCGCCTCATCGCCCAGCCGCACCGGATCGCGTTTCAGCTCAGCGCCGGAAAATTCGATACGTTCACCCGCATCGGGAAGCAACGAAGCGATGCGAAAGGCGGCATCTGCCGCGCCAGCTTCATCGGGTCCGCAGAAAAAGAACACCCGCGCCTGTGCCGCAGCTCGCGCCGCCACCGCAGCAAAGTCCTTCTGGCTAGCCTTCACTTGCCGGGCTTCGCAGCCTCTTGGGCCGCGCCCTTACGCAGTTGCAGGGCCAGATTGGTGACGATGCGGTTCGCCACTTCCTCGGCAAGGTTTTCCAGCGCCTTGTTTTCAGAGGCGATGGTCGCATATTCCGAGCTGACCACGTCAATACCGGCATCGGCACCAGCGGTGGCATCGACAACTATCTCACCGCTGGCCAGATCAACCAGCTGATAGCGCGCGCGCAGGGTGCGGCGTTCGCGGCCGATGGTATCGTCTGACAGCAGGCCGAGGCCTTCGAGCTTGTCATCGAGCCGGACATCGAGCCGGTAACGCGGCGCGGCCCCTGATCCGCCAGCCTGCAGCCGATCATTGAGCGCGTTGCGCATCAACCAGCCGCCCCGGCCTTCGATGATGGGAACATCGACCGCAGCCAACCCTTGCGCCACCACGCCAGAGCCGCCGCCAGCATACATCGGCTGGAGCCCGCAGCCCGAAAGCGCAAGCAACGAAGCGAGAAGAAGTGCGCGCATCCTCATGCTACCAGATTCACCAGACGGTCGGGCACCACGATCACCTTTTTCACTGGCTTGCCATCCAATGCACGCTGCACCTTGTCGCTGGCAAGGGCAAGCGCCTCAAGCTCATCGCGCGGCATTCCCTTGGCGACAGTCACGGTATCGCGCAGCTTGCCGAGCACCTGGATGGCGATCGTTACCTCGTCCTCGACCAGCAGGGCGGGATCGACCGGGGGCCATGCGGCTTCGGCGATCAGGCCCGATTCGCCGATCATTTTCCAGGCCTCTTCAGCGAGATGCGGCATCATAGGCGATACGAGCAACAGCAAGGTGCGAATGGCTTGGCTGCGACTGGCCGAGGGCGCGGCCTTTTCGGTCACGGATGTCAGCTCATAGATACGCGCCACGGCCTTGTTGAACGAGAGCGCAGCGATATCGTCAGCTGCGGCGGCAACGGTCTGGTCGCGCTTGCGATCAAGCGCCTTGTCCTCGCCGGTGGCGGCGGCATCGAACTGCGCGAACAGTCGCCACAAGCGCTGCACAAACCGCGCGCACCCTTCGATCCCGGCTTCGGACCACGGCAAGTCGCGTTCGGGCGGGCTGTCAGACAGCATGAACCAGCGGATCGCGTCAGCGCCGTGGGTGGCAATGATGGCGTCAGGATCGACGACGTTCTTCTTCGACTTCGACATCTTGATGACGCGGCCGATTTCGACCGGAATTCCTGTTTCGCGTTCTGCGAGATAGCGTTCCCCGCGATCCTCTGTCCATTCAACTTCGCTTGGAGAGAAATACCGCGTGAACGTCCGAGGCGCGTCTGCTGGGGCGTCCAAGTCAGCGATCTGCTGAAAGTACGTCTCATGCGTCACCATGCCTTGCGTGAACAGGCTGGCGAAAGGCTCGGCGAAGTCGATCTTGCCGATGCGTTGCAGTGCACGAGTCCAGAAGCGGGCGTAGAGCAGGTGGAGGATCGCGTGTTCGATCCCGCCGATATATTGCTCAACCGGCAGCCACTTTTTCAGGACTTCGGCATCAAACGGCTGATCATCCGGCTGGCTGGCAAAGCGCAGAAAATACCATGAGCTATCAACGAAAGTATCCAGCGTATCCGTCTCACGCGTCGCCGCATGGCCGCACTGCGGACAATCGACGTGCTTCCACGTCGGATGGCGCTGCAAGGGATTGCCGGGGGTGGCGAAATCAACATCGTCGGGCAGCACCACCGGCAGTTGCTTCTTGGGCACCGGCACCACGCCGCAAATCTCGCAGTGGATGAACGGGATCGGTGTGCCCCAGTAACGCTGGCGGCTCACGCCCCAGTCACGCAGCCGCCAGACGGTGGTGCCATGGCCCCAATTGCCTGCCTCGGCACGGGAAATAACCTCGGCCTTGGCAGCGACCACATCCATGCCATCAAGGAAGCGCGAATTCACCAGTTTGCCGGGGCCGGTATAAGCCTCATTGCCCTCGAAAACCGGGTCCGTCTTGTCACCATCGGCAACCACGCGCGTTACCGGCAGGGCATACTTCCGTGCGAAATCCAGATCGCGCTGATCGTGCGCCGGGCAGCCAAACACCGCGCCGGTACCATAGTCCATCAGCACGAAATTGGCGATGAGCAGCGGCAGTTCGATGGCATCATCGAAGGGGTGCTTCAGGCGCAGGCCGGTGTCATGGCCCAGCTTTTCCTGCGTCTCGATCTCCGCCGCCGTAGTTCCGCCTTTGCGGCACAGTTCGGCAAATTCAGCCACTTTGGGATCGGCGGCGGCGAGCGCCAGCGCAATCGGGTGATCGGCGGAGATAGCGACAAAGCTCGCACCGAAGATCGTATCAGGCCGGGTGGTGAAAACCTCCAGCTCGGTCGCCCCGTCAGCGCTGCGGAAACTGAACTGCAAGCCTTGCGACTTGCCGATCCAGTTTTCCTGCATCAGCCGCACTTTTTCGGGCCACTTGTCGAGCGTGCCCAGCCCTTCGAGCAGTTCCTCGGCAAAATCGGTGATCTTGAGGAACCACTGCGAAAGCTTGCGCTTTTCCACCAGTGCGCCGCTGCGCCAGCCGCGCCCGTCGATCACCTGTTCGTTGGCCAGCACCGTCTGATCCACCGGATCCCAGTTGACTGCCGATTCCTTGCGGTAAACCAGCCCACCTTCGTACAGATCGAGGAACAGCGCCTGTTCCTGCCCGTAATACTCGGGCTTGCAGGTGGCGATCTCGCGGCTCCAATCGAGCGCGAAGCCCAGCCGCTTGAGCTGCGCCTTCATGTTGGCGATGTTCTCACGCGTCCAGCCGCCGGGGTGAACGCCCTTTTCCATCGCCGCATTTTCCGCCGGCATGCCAAAGGCATCCCAGCCCATCGGGTGCAGCACTTCAAAGCCCTGCATCCGCTTGGTGCGGGCGAGCACATCACCCATGGTGTAATTGCGGACATGGCCGATGTGGATGCGGCCCGATGGATAGGGAAACATCTCAAGCACATAGGAGCGCGGTTTGGTGCTGTTATCGTCAGCGCGGAAGCACTGCGCATCATCCCATGCGCGCTGCCAGCGAGCATCGGCAATTGCAGGATCGAATCGTTCGGCGGTCATTCGTATATCCTATCCGCCCACCCGATCCCGAGCAGGGCCGCAGGATCAGGAATGACGGCCTAATTCACGTGAGGTCAGATCACTTGCTGATGGCAGAGCGGCGCAGATCGCGCGCCTTGGTGAGGATGATGTCCTCAAGCTTCTGCACGGTTGCCGCTTGCACCGGCGCATCGACCCATGAACCGTTCTGCGAAACCTGATGGCTGGCCGCAACGCGCAGGGCATCGGCGCGCAGATCCTGATCGAGGATAGTCACAGTCACCTTGACGCGTTCACCCGGGTTGCGCGGGTTGGCATACCAATCGGTGACGATGACGCCGCCATTGCTGTCAGTCTGCAGCAACGGCATGAACGACAAAGCATCAAGGCTGGCGCGCCACAGATAGGAATTGACGCCGATGGTCGTCACCTTCGAAGCGGCCAGATCGGCCTTGGGGCGCGATTTGTTGCCACAAGCCGAGAGGCCAAGCGCCAGCGATGCCACAAGGGCAATCGTCCCACCGGTGCGGGCCAAAGCCCTGAAATTCACCCGGTGATTCACGTGCCTGCTGCTTGAATCGGTGCTGCCAGTCATCTCTGCTCAATTCCCGTCAATAGTCTGCTGCGACACATGAACTGCCGCAAACGCTGCATGCCTCTATAACCGCGCGCGGCTTGGCGGCAAGGGTTTGATCGTCGGAATGACGATGCAGGCGACATAGCCAGTCTCACCCTTTAACCGGAAGTGAACGTCAACCAGACTTTGCCAGTGTGACACGCCCAGAACTGGCACAGCGAATCTGCTTGGAAATTCGCGCGGCAAGGCGCAAAAACACGCGAGAAAGCTGTGCTGGTCGAGTCTCGTTAGGCTCTGGTTCAGGCAGTAGCGGCGATATGAGCATCAAGCCGGGTCATACCGGAACAGGGAAAGGCAGCGTCAACAGCCATGAGTGGCGATAGCAAACAGCAGTTGATCAGCGGGATTTCCCCGTCGGTGCTGATTGCCGCCGCCGTCGGCATGCTCGCCCTGCCCAGCGCGGTTCTGGCTTTTTCCAGCAGCTTTACCTCAAGACCCGAAACTTCAGTTCAACCCGGTGCGGTTGATGCCTTCACCCCCGATTCGGTTGATCCGCGGCTGGCCCGCCAGATCCACGTCGCCTCGCTGCCCGAAGGTCAGGTTTTCCGCTTCACCCCCGCCGGAATTGCTGCACGTCCGGATCGCTCGCTGACTGTCGCGGTGCGGGTTGATGCCGAAACTGCCCGCGCCATTACCGTGCACAAAGTTCTAGGCGATGCCCCTGTGGCTCCCGGTGTCGCATCACTGCGCATCGCGCCGACCGCCTATAGCCTCGGCGTGGCGCGTGGCGGACAGGGCTTCAGCCTGCCGAGCGAAATTCGCCGCATCGACATGCCCGATCTTTCCACTTACCGGCCCAGCGCCGGGGCAAAAGATGTGCCTTCGCGCTTTAGTCCGAAACTGGCGCTTGATGCGCGAGAGAAAGCTGGCCGTTCGCCGCGCACATTGGAAGGCGGGGGTGAACAGATTGTTGATGTCGGGGCCGCTTACCGCGTCGGCAAGAACCTGAATGTCACCGCCGGTGTCCGCTATTCGCAAGAGCGTGACCGGCTGGTGCCGCTGACCGATGGCAAGCAGGACAATCAGGCCGTCTATGTGGGCACGCAGTTCAAGTTCTAAGCAGCTGGTCAAGTTCTGAACGGCTTCCTGCGGCAACGTTTCCTCAGCAAAATCGTCATGGCGAAGTCAATTCTTTGCTGAATAGCTTTGCGCCCACTTGCCGCGCGCGCGCCTCCCCGATAGCATCGCAGGACAAGGTAGCGGCCTTGCAACAGAGGATATCTGACCATGGCACGAATCGCGATTGTCACCGGCGGCACCAGAGGCATTGGCGAGGCGATCAGCCTTACTCTTCAGGAACAGGGATTCACTGTGGCTGCCAATTACGGCGGCAATATCGAAGCAGCCAAGGCTTTTACCGCGCGCACCGGTATTCCGTCCTACCGCTGGGACGTGGGCGATCATGAGGCCTGTATCCACAACTGCAACGACATCGCCGCTGAACTCGGCCCGATCGATGTCGTGGTCAACAATGCCGGTATCACCCGCGATGGCGTGCTCCACAAGATGAGCTTCGATGACTGGAACGAAGTCATGCGCATCAATCTGGGCGGCTGCTTCAACATGGCCAAGGCCACCTTCCCCGGAATGCGCGAACGCGGCTGGGGGCGGATCGTCAATATCGGTTCGATCAACGGGCAGGCGGGCCAGTACGGCCAGGTCAACTATGCCGCCGCCAAATCGGGCATCCACGGCTTCACCAAGGCGCTGGCGCAGGAAGGCGCGAAGTTCGGCGTCACGGTCAACGCCATCGCGCCTGGCTATGTCGATACCGATATGGTCGCCGCCGTGCCCGCCCCGGTGCTCGAAAAGATCGTCGCCAAGATTCCCGTCGGCAGGCTGGCGCAAGCCAACGAAATCGCCCGCGGTGTTACCTTCTTCACTTCGGAGGATGCGGGCTTTGTTACTGGCTCAACGATGTCGATCAACGGCGGTCAGCATATGTATTGAGGGTGGCGACACCCTATCACCCCCCGGTCAAACGCTCGGTCGAGATCGCCGGGCACAAGACCTCGATTAGCCTTGAGCCGCTGTTCTGGCACATGCTGAGGGCCGCTGCCGAGGCTGAAGGTGTGCCGGTGAATGCGCTCGTCGCCCGGATCGATGCCGAGCGCATTCAGTCCGATACCCCGCCGGGGCTGGCGGGAGCGGTGCGGATCTGGCTGGTGGAGCGGCTAAAGCGCGGAGAGGCCGAGCCCGGCTAAGGCCGCGATGCCCAGCACTTCAATCACGCTGCGCTTCAGCCGGAACAGCAACACAGCGGCCAAAATGGCAATCACCGCCGCGCGCCAATCAAGGCTGGAGGGATCAGGCAGGCCATAAGGCCCGCCTTCCGCTCGGCTGAAAAACACATGGAGCGCAAACCACAGCGCCAGATTGGCGATCACGCCGACAACCGCCGCCGTTACTGCCGCCAGTGCTGCTTGCAGCGCCTTCGCCCGCTCCAGCCGCTCCATCCACGGCGCACAGGCGAAGATCCACAGGAAGCAGGGCGCGAATGTCACCCATGTGGTCAATCCGGCCCCCAGCAGACCGGAGGCCAGCGGCGATAATGCTCCCGGATCGCGCCATGCAGCAAGGAAACCGGTGAACTGCGTCACCATGATCAAGGGTCCGGGCGTTGTTTCGGCCAGCCCCAGCCCATCGGCCATCTCGCCCGCGCTCAGCCAGTGGTAATGCTCCACCGCCTGCTGCGCCATATAGGCAAGCACGGCATAGGCCCCGCCAAAGGTCACGACCGCCAGCTTGGAAAAGAAGCTGCCGATATCCCACAGCACCGAATCGCGTCCCAGCGTGAGCGCGATCACCGCCATCGGCAGCCCCCAGATGGCGAGCCAGACCAGCACCGTCACCAAGGTCTGCACCGCCAGCCGCTTTTTGCTGACCTGCGCGCCGCCACTGGCGGGTGAGGCATGGGCGCCCAGCCATTCGGGATGCCAGTTGCCAGCCAGCGCCCCGGCCAGACCAGCGATCAGGATAACCAGCGGGAACGGTGCATGCAGCAGCGCCAGCGCGAGGAAGGCCAGCACCGCCAGTGCCAGCTTGAACTGCGTCCCCAGCGCGCGCTTGCCGACCCGGAGCAGCGCCTGAATGACGATGGCCAGCACCGCCGCCTTGATCCCGAGGAACAGCGCGGCGAACCAGCCCATCCCCGAGGCCATGGCATAGACCAGCGACAGCGCCAGCATTACCAGCGCGCCGGGAATCACGAACAGCAGCCCCGCCACCAGCCCGCCGCGCGTGCCATGCAGCCGCCAGCCGATCCACGTCGCCAGCTGCTGCGCTTCCGGCCCCGGCAGCAGATGGCACAGATTGAGCGCGCGCAAGTAAGCGCCCTGATCGACCCAGCGGCGCTGATCGACGATCTCATGCTGCATCAGCGCGATCTGGCCTGCGGGGCCGCCAAAGCTGAGGAAGCCGATGCGGGTAAAGGTGCGGATCAGCTCGCCAAGGCTCGGCTTGTCGGCGAGGGTAGTGGAATCTGGTGTATCGTTCATATGCGTTCCCACGAGGAGAAGCCCCCTCGAAATAACCACAACGCTTGGGCGGGAACGCCAGAGCCCAACAAGGGCGACGGGAAGTTGCCTGATCCCGTTGAATTCAATTTACCGCGTTAGTAACCGCGCGCAAGATCAATCCCCGCCAACCCGCTCAACTTCTGCTCCCACCAGCGCCAGTTTTTCTTCCAGCCGCTCATACCCGCGATCCAAGTGATACAGCCGGTGGACCTGTGTTTCGCCTTCCGCCGCCAAACCGGCAATAACCAGGCTCATCGAAGCGCGGAGATCGGTGGCCATGACTTCGGCACCGTGGAGCTTGGCCACGCCGTGGACCACTGCCGTGCGCCCCTTGGTCTCGATATGGGCACCCATGCGGTTCAGCTCTGGCACGTGCATATAACGGTTTTCGAAGATGGTTTCGGTGAGCACCGAGGCTCCCTCGGCGCGGCACAGCATGGCCATCAGTTGTGCCTGCATATCGGTGGCGAAGCCCGGATAAGGCGCGGTCGAGAGCGTGATCGCGCGCAAGGGGCCATCGGCGGCGACGTGGATGCCGCCCGGCACCGGCTCGACCGAAACCCCGGCATCGCGCAGCGCCTGAACCGTGGCGTCCATCTCTTCGATGACCGCGTGTTTCAGCGTTACTTCGCCGCCGGTGATCGCCGCCGCGCAGGCATAGGAACCCGCCTCGATCCGGTCTGACATCACGCGATAGGTTGCGCCGTGGAGGCGGGGCACGCCGTGAATGGTGATGTCCGACGTGCCGATGCCCTCAATCTCGGCGCCCATGGCGACCAGCAGCTTGCACAGATCGACGATCTCCGGCTCGCGCGCGGCGTTGTGCAGCGTCGATTTGCCTTTGCACAGCACGGCGGCCATCAGTCCATTCTCGGTGGCGCCGACCGAGACCACCGGGAAGGAATAGCGCCCGCCCGGAAGCCCGCCATCGGGGGCAATCGCGCGGACATAGCCTGCGGCCAGTTCAATCTGCGCGCCCAGCGCTTCCAGCACTTTCAGATGCAGGTCAATCGGGCGGTTGCCGATGGCGCAGCCGCCGGGGAGAGACACCGTCGCCTCGCCCATCCGCGCCAGCATCGGCCCGAGCACGAGGATCGAGGCGCGCATCTTGCGCACCAGTTCATAAGGCGCGACCGACGAAGTGATCCGCGTCGCCGCCAGTGTCATCACCCTGCCAAAATCTTCGGGTCTGCTGCCCGCGATGCTGGTGGAGATGCCGAATTGGTTCAACAGATGCTGAAAGCCGTCAATATCGGCGAGGCGCGGCAGATTGCGCAGCGTCAGCGGCTCGTCCGTCAGCAGCGCGCAAGGCAGCAGGGTCAGCGCGGAATTCTTCGCGCCCGAGATGGGAATGGTGCCGGAAAGGCGCTTGCCGCCCTGAATGATGATCTTGTCCATCTGGGCGGTTTAGCGGGAAATGGTTTTGCAGCAAGGTTTGCTGATGTGAGAGGTGGGGCTAATTTGTTCACACAAAGGCGCAAAGGCGCGAAGGTGTTGTGCAAAGTGCCGCAGGCAGTTCATCTGTTCATTTGCGGTGACTCGGGTGATGCAAACGGCTTCGCCGCAAGAATGACGTCTTCGCGCCTTTGCGCCTTCGCGTGAACCATTCTAATCCCCGTTGACGAGGACCGCTATGCCTGCGATTCCACTTCCCATGTCTGCCCACAAGCCCATCCGCAAAGCCGTGTTCCCCGTCGCTGGCCTCGGCACCCGCTTTCTGCCGGCGACCAAGGCCATCCCCAAGGAAATGCTGCCGATCATCGACCGGCCGCTGATCCAGTATGCCGTGGATGAGGCGCGCGAGGCCGGGATCGAACAGCTGATCTTCGTTACCGGGCGCGGCAAGACGGCGATTGTCGAGCATTTCGACATGGCCTTCGAACTTGAAACCACGATGAAGGACCGCGCCAAAAAGCTTGAGGTGCTGGAACCAACGCGCATCCAGCCCGGCAACCTCGTCACTGTGCGCCAGCAGGTGCCGATGGGGCTTGGCCATGCCATCTGGTGTGCCCGTGCCATCGTTGGCGATGAGCCCTTCGCGATTTTCCTGCCCGATGAACTGATGATCGGCCAAAACGACGGTTCTGGTGGCTGCATGAAGCAGATGGTCGAGGCCTATAATCAGGTCGGCGGCAACCTGATCTCGGTGCTCGAAGTGCCCGAGGAGGAAGTCTCAAGCTATGGCGTGATTGACCCCGGCGCGCGCGTTGCCGGTATTGGGGCAGCGCTGACCGAGGTCAAAGGCTTGGTCGAAAAGCCGCCACGCGGCACGGCCCCCTCAAACCTGATCATCTCTGGCCGCTATATCCTCCAGCCCGAAGTCATGCGCGTGCTCGAAGGGCAAAGCGCCGGCGCGGGCGGTGAGATCCAGTTGACCGACGCCATGGCGCAGATGATCGGCACACAGCCGTTTCACGCCGTGACCTTCGCCGGCCGGAGATTCGACTGCGGCAACAAGATCGGCTTTGTCGAGGCTACTTTGGCACTGGCACTTGAGCGCGAGGACATGGCCGACGAAGTCAGGGCAATGGCGCTGCGGCTGCTGGGTGTGCAGGGCTAAGCTTCACCCCTAACATTTGCGCGAAGCCGGGTGTCAGCCGGTCTTGCGCCCAGGCGGTCAGGTGATCGCCATCGTGCGTCACTGGCTTACCCGCGATGAAGGCGGGGCAGTGGACATCATCGCACAGCAGCGGCAGCGGATCCCATAAGGTGAGGCGCGGTTCGATGCGGTGGAGGCGGGCAAAGCCTTCGACTGTTGGAGCGCGCCACAGCTGCATATCACCGGTCGTGATGGTATTCGCCAGGCAAGCCGGGTTGGCGCGATTAAACCAATCGGCGCAGCGCATCGGGGGGATCGGATAGACTGGCTTGGGCACCTCGAAAATGATCATCACCCCGCGATCAAGCAATGGCTTCAGCAGCTCTGCCACGGCGCGCAGTTCGGCATCAGCATAGACCGATTTATCGCGCTTCAGATCGGGAATATCGGCCCACAGCTCTTTCATGCGCTTGACGCGCAGCCCGGTCAGGAACAGCCAATCACCCTTGCGTGAGCGCACTGTGACATCGGCGAGCGCCAGAGTGAGGAAGCGTTCGCAAGCGGCACTCGTCTGCGCACCCGGCGCTGGCAGCAGCGGGCAGCCGGTTTCGCCATAGTTGAACACGGAAATCCCGCCCTGCCGCGCCAGCGTTCCCGATAGGCGCTGATAGGCCATGGCGTGCGAATCGCCCAGAATGAACAGGCGGCGTTCATCCTTCGCGGCCGTGCAGCCCACGCCCTTGTAAACATTGCCATTGGTGCCGGGGGCAATAGGCTCGACCACCAGCCCGCAGGGGACGGCGCTATCCTGCATGGTCATGTTCCAGACATTGCGATCCATGGTGACCGAGCGCGACAGCATGGGGCGCAGCATAACCGTGCCGAAGATCCCCGCGACGACGAGCGCCATGGCCAGCACACCGCCCGCAACCACTTGCCAGTCCTTCGCCCGCGCAATCCATGCTGAGCGGCGCAGAGGCTGTTCCACTAAGCGGAAAGAGATGTCAGCCAGCGCACAGGACAGCGCAAAGGCGGCGATTTTCTCCACCGGACTATCGATCCCGCTGGTCCAGCGCATCAGCACCACAACCGGCCAGTGCCACAGATAGAGCGAAAACGAGATGCGGCCGAAATAGCGCAGCAGCGGCCAGCTCAGCACCCGCGCGGTCAGCGATGCTGGCGACAACACGCCGACACAGATCAGCAGCGCGGTGGCGGCGACGGGCAGCAGGGCATCGGGAAAAGGAAACCGCTGCGGCGCGCAGATCACGAATGACAGCGCCATGCCGAGCGCCCCGGCTATCGCGGCGAATTTAAGGAATGGGGCAGAGCCCAGAAAGGCGCGCGCCTTTGCCGGAGCTTCAGGCGAAGCAATCAGCGCATAGAGCATCACGCCTGCGCCCAATTGCCAGAAGCGCGTCACCACCATGTAGAAGGCGAAAGTGGGCGAGGCGGAGGTTAGCCACACTGCCGCGAGCAGGCTTGCCGCGCTCAAGATCGCCAGTGCAGCCAGCCCCGAGGCCGTGCCGCGCTGCACCTTGCGGCTATAGAGTGTGAAAAAACCAATGAACGGAAACAGCAGATAGAACTGCTCCTCGACCCCCAGCGACCAGGTGTGGGTGAAGGGATTGAAATCGGGCCCGGCGGAGAAATAGCCAGCCGCGCTGTGCCACAGCTGCAAATTGCTCAGCGCCAGGCTGGCGGCAATCGCCGTCCAGTCCCCATCCCAGCTGCGCTTGGTAACGACCGGAATGAGCAACACCGACAGCAGTTGCACCACGGCGAGGCAGACCAGCAAGGCCGGGAAAATGCGGATCACGCGGCGGCGATAGAAGGTCAGCAACAGATCGGTGAGGCTGGTCCAGCCAATCGTGCCTGTGGCGAGCGCGACGACGAAGCCCGAGATCACGAAGAATACATCGACCCCGGCAAAGCCGCCGGGCAGCAGGCTGCTGTCAATGTGATAGATCAGGATCGACAGCACGGCGAAGGCACGCAGGCCGTCGATAGCGGGAATGTGGCCGCGCGGCTGCGGCGGGGCGATCTGTGGCATGGTTGCCGTCTCTGTCATGCACTTGCCCCCGGCGGATAGTCAGCGCGGGGCAATAAGGCGGCGGTCACACATCGGCAAGCCAAGTTGCCTCACCGGCACCACGCCTTCACTGCATAAGAAAAAGGCGGCAGTTGCCCGCCGCCTTTTTCCTGACACCCTCTCCCGAAGTGTCTGTGCCCGTCCGCGCCTTAGGACGCGATCCGGAAATCGTGAATTATTCGTCGCCGCCCATAGCAGGCGCAGTGGCAGCATCGGCGGCGTGCTTGAACTCGCCAGACTGCATATAGGGAACCGGGTTAACGGCCATGCCGGCAACGCGCACTTCATAGTGCAGATGCGGACCGGTCGAACGGCCGGTTGAACCGACGTAACCAATAAGATCGCCCTTACGGACCTTTTGGCCGGCATAGGCGTTTAACCGGGACATATGGCCATAACGAGTCTGGATATCACCGCCGTGCTCGAGCGAAACATAAAGACCGTAGCTGGAAAACCATTCCGCCTTGCTGACTACGCCATCAGCCGAGGCATAAATCGGGGTTCCGCTGGGGGCAGCCAGATCGACGCCCTTGTGTGCGCGGCGTCCACCGACAACCGGGTGCCAGCGCATGCCGTAACCGCTGGTCAGCGTCACGCCATTAACCGGCATGCGCGATGGGATCGAAACCGTGGTCGGGGTGGCGATGAAGGTCGCGCCGGTAAGGCCCGGAACAGAAACATTGCTGCGCTTGGCCTGCGAAACGGCGACCAGCGACTTGCCGCCTTCGCGTGACTGCCAGGAGTTGAACAGCTGAAGGAATTCTTCATCACCATTACCCATCGCACTGTCCTGCTTGGCAGCCTGTGCGGCGCGCAGCGGAGCGATGATATCAGCGTTGGCGCTGGCATTGGCGAATGCGGGTGAAGCTCCACCCAGCAGTACAGCGGCGGCAGCGATGCCAACCAGTGAACGAAACTTTGTCAAAACCGAAAAAACGATCACGAATAATCTTTCTTTGTGCGACTCATTTTCGAAGCGAAGTCTGGCCGTTTCTGGAGTTACCCATGGCTGGCCAGCCCGCTTTCTTAGGCATTTCTCAAGCAGCATAGGCTGTCCCGGAATGCCGTTTATTGGAGATGGTCGGTTCCCCCCGCCTTCTCGAGTTGAGGGGCTAGAGGGCTGCTTCCGGCATGGCAAGGCTGGCATAGAGATCACGCGATAAACCGGCAGCAGCACGCGCCGAGTCGTTGAACGGCGGCTTAACGGCACCGCGAAAGTGACGATTTACCAAGGTTTTCCACAGGCCCTCCATCGATTCACCGCGCGACAAAGCGAGCGCGTTGAAATGATTTGCGCCGAATCGAACATGGCGAATCTCGTCGTCAAGGATACGAATCAGGATCCGCGCACCCGCCTCATCCCCGGCGGCACGAACCCGCTCGATCATCATCGGCGTGACATCCAGCCCGCGCGCTTCGAGCACCATGGGCACCACGGCGAGCCGGGCGGCGGCATCGTGGCGCGTGGCCTGCGCCGATGACCAGAGCCCGTCATGCGCTGGCAGCGCGCCATAATGGCTTCCAGCCTTGCGCAGATGCCGGTCAATCAGCGCAAAATGCAGCGCCTCATCGGCGGCTACCGAGAGAAAATCCGTAACCAGCCCCTCACCCAGTTCGCCGCCGAAACGTCCGGCCATGTCGAGCGCGAGATCAATCGCGACAAATTCGATATGGGCCACGGAATGCCACAAGGCGATCCGCCCGCGTTCCGATTGGCCGCGGCCACGCTTGGGCATGCGGTTTGGCGGCAGCAGTTCGGGCTGATCGGGACGCGCCGGACGATCGGGCATGGCCTCATCAAAAACGAAGGCCAGCCGCCCCAGCCGCCAGTCGCGCGCCACTTTGCGCGTTGCCATCACTTTGGCGCGGGGATCAGCAGTGAGCAGCGCGGCGCGGATTGCCGCAGAGACCGAAATCACAGATTTGCCATCACAGCTCTTTCGCCGCCGCCAACACTTCGGCGGCGTGGCCCTTGACCTTCACTTTGCTCCAGATGCGGGCGATCCTGCCGTCCACGCCGATCAGATAGGTGCTGCGGACCATGCCCATGTAGGTGCGGCCATAGTTCACCTTTTCAGCCCAGACGCCAAGCGCGTCTGACAGGCCGTGTTCGGCAGCATCGCTCACCAAAGGTGCGGTGAGGCCGTATTTGGCGATGAACTTGGCATGCCGCGCCGGGCTGTCCTTGCTGACACCGAGCAGCCTGACGCCCGCCGCTGCGAATTCAGGCGCAAGCGCGGTGAAGTCCTGATTTTCGGTGGTGCAGCCAGGGGTGTCGTCCTTCGGGTAGAAGAAGATCACCAGCTTGCCGCCAGCGAAGTCTGACGGTGTGACGCTGCCGCCATCGGGCGTGGTCAGCGCGACATCGGGCATGGCATCACCGATGCCGGGGAAAGTGCTCATGGGTTATCCAACTCCAGTTTTTCGCCGAAAACCTGACTCCAAGCCGCAGCGACAGCGCCGCGCGCCTCGGTAAAATCGGCAATGACGCAGTCCCAATCGTCGCATCCGCAGGCGCTGGCAAGCGCGGCACGCGGCCCCGGCGGCGGAACCTGCGAATCGGGGGCGAGCAGCCGCGCGGCGACCAGCAGGCGGGTGAGGCTGTCATGGGCCTTGCACAGGCTCACAGGAACCAGACCCGCCGTCGCCATATGCTCCAGCGCCGCGCCAAGGTTCGGCTCTAGCGCGCCGGCAATGACGGCACCGTCGCGCAGTTGCAGAAAGTGGATGATGAATTCCAGATCGACCAGCCCGCCGCGCAGCAGCTTGGCGTCAATCGGGCCTTTTCCGGGCTTGTGCCGCGCCATATCAGCCCGCATCGACAGCACGTCATCGCGCAATTTGGCAGGGTCGCGCGGGGCCATGAGCACAGAGCGGATGATCGCCCGCAACTGTTCCTGTGCGTGCGGCGGACCGAACAGCGGTCGCGCGCGGGCCAGCGCCATGTGCTCCCAGGTCCAGGCCTCCTCGCGCTGATAGCGTTCAAAGCTATCAAAACTTACCGCCAGTGGCCCTTGGGTGCCCGAAGGTCGCAGCCGGGTATCAACCTCATACAGCGCGCCAGCCGCTGTCGGCACACTGAGTGCGGCGCCAATCCGCGTGGCGAGCCGGTTGAAATAGAGCGTTGCCCCCAGTGGTTTCGCGCCATCGGATTCGCTGCTGGTTTCGCCGGTAAAGCAATAGACCAGATCAAGGTCGGAAGCATGGGTCAGCGCCCCGCCACCCAGCCGCCCAAGGCCAAGTACCACCAGATCGCCGCCGGGAATCTGTCCATGGACACGCTCGAATTCATTGATTGCGGCGCTTGAGAGGACGGCCAGTGCGGCCTCGGCAATGCGCGAATAGGCAGCAGCCACCGCGAGCGGATCGGTCATGCTGTCAACCAGCTGGACGCCCAGCGCAAAGCGCTTTTCACCCACCTTGCGCCGCACCCGGTCAAGCAGGCGTTCGTAATCATCGTCCGCCTCGCCCTCGGCAAATTCCTCGGCCAGCGCGCCGACTTCTGCCGGAAGCGCGAAGGCGGTGGCGTCGATCAGCGGGTCGAGCAGGTCAGCGCGCAGGGCAAGGGCATCGGCCAGGGGTGGTGCCAGCGCGAGGATCTTTGCCAGCAGTTCGAGTAGCGCCGGCCGTGCCTCAAGCAGGTGGAACAGGCCCAAGGCACTGGGCAGCCGGGTGAGCAGTTCCTCCCATCGCAGGAAGGCACGGCGCGGATCAGGCGCGCGGGCGAGCGCGGGGAGCAGTGCGGGCTGGATCGCATCGAAAGCCGCCCGCGCCGCCTCGCTGCGCAGCGCTTTAAGCTTGCCTTCACGCCAGCCTTCGATGCGGCCCGCCAGTTCGTCGGCATCATCAAAGCCCAGTCTGGTGAGCTCTGCGGCAAGCCGGTCGCCGCTGATGGCGGATGGCGGCGGCGCGATTGGGCCAGCCGCAGGGTGATGTTCGGCATGAGCCGCCACCAGCGCATCATAGAGTGAGCCAACCGCCTCGGTGATCTGCGTCAGTTCATCGACCAGCGCCGCGCCATCGCCCAAGCCTTCCAGCCAGGCAACTCTATCCAGTGCCGCCGGATCGCCCGGAAGACTGTGAGTTTGCTGATCCGCCACCATTTGCAGCCGGTGTTCGATGGTCCGCAGCCGATCATAGCTGGTGCCCAGCAACTGGGCGTCCTGCTCGGCAATGATCCCCGCATCGGCCAGCGCATCAAGCGCCGCGCGTGTGCCGCGCAGCCGCAAGCCTGCGTTGCGCCCGCCGTGGATCAACTGGTGCGTCTGGGCATAGAATTCGATCTCGCGAATTCCGCCGCGCCCACGCTTGAGATCGAAACCCGGCCCAGGGCGCGTGGCCCCGGCGTGGCTGGCCCGGATCCGCCCGGTCAGCCGCCCGATCTCGGCAATCGCGCCGAAATCAAGGCTCTTGCGCCAGACGAATGGCCTGATCGCCGCAAGGAAGCTTTGTCCGGCGGCAAGATCACCGGCGCAGGCGCGGGCGCGAATAAAGGCGGCGCGCTCCCACGCCAGCGCCGAGCTTTCATAATGGGTCAGCGCCGCATCAATCGAAATGGCGAGCGGACTGACTTCGGAGGCCGGGCGCAGCCGCAGATCAACCCGGAAGACATAGCCCTCGGCATCAATGTGGCTGAGCGTCTGAACAACAGTGCGCGCCACACGCTGCGCGGCTTCACCCGGATCATCACGTTCCCGGCGCGGCAGCAGCGCGGGATCATACAGCAGGATCGGATCAATATCGGAACTGTAGTTGAGCTCCTCTGCCCCATGTTTGCCCAGTGCGAGCGCGATCATGCCAACGGGCTCGGCATCGGGCACGCGCTTGCGAATCGCATCGGCAATCGCGGCATCCATCGCTCGGTCAGCAAAGGCGGAAAGCTCGTGCATGACTTTGGCAAGCGGGAAAGCCCCGGACAGATCGCCAATGCCCAGCGCCAGAGCCAGCGCCCGCCGCTCACGCCGCAGCGCAGTGCCGGCATCGGGGGCATGCTCTCCCGCCGCGCGGGCATAGGCCATAGCCTCATCCGCCCAGCCTGCGGCCAGCAGCGCGGTCAGCGCCGGATCCTGATCGATCAGCCCGGCCAGAAACGGCGAATTTATCCGCGCGCGCTGGATAGCGCCGGACCAATCGTGAGTCGCTTTGGCGGTTGTCATTTGCATGGGTTGGCGGTTCATAGCCCAAGTATCAAGGCTGCCGCCTTGCGCAGGGTCAACCCTTTTGCCATCACCTGCGCATGACAGGCTGCCAGACCCGGCGGCCGAAACACATATGAAAGTTCGCCCCCATGTCCCTGAACATGTCCCTGAAAGTTCGAATGGCATGCTTGATCGCTGCCGCCGGTGCGCTGGCAACCAGCGCCCTTGCCGCCCCGCCCAAGGCTCCAGTCATCGACACAAGGCTGATGAAGTCGGTCGTCCAGCGCCTCTCCTCTGATGAGCTGGAAGGCCGCGCGCCGAGCACCGCGACAGAGCCCAAGGTGCTCAACACCATCATCGCCCAGTTCACCGCAGCAGGGCTGAAGCCCGGCAACAAGGGTTCGTGGCTGCAAAAGGTGCCAACGGTAGAAATCACCGGCAGCCATTATTCAGGCCTTGATATCTCTGGCGGAGCAACTCCGCTCAGCTTCAAATATGCCAGTGACTTTGTCGCGGCGAGCTACCGCGTGACGCCGAAAACCGAGATCAAGGACGCCGAGCTGGTCTTCGTCGGCTATGGCATCAACGCGCCCGAGCTTGGCTGGAATGACTATGCCGGGATCGACATGAAGGGCAAGGTCGCGGTGATCCTCGTCAATGATCCCGACTATGCAAATGAAACGCAAGACGGCCTCTTCAAAGGCCGCCGCATGACCTATTATGGTCGCTGGACCTACAAGTTCGAGGAAGCCGCGCGGCAGGGCGCCAAGGGCGCGCTGATCGTCCACGATACCTTCCCCGCCGCCTATGGCTGGAACGTGATCGAATCGAGCTGGACCGGCGCGCAATATTACGTCCAGTCCGCCAACGATGCGATGGACCAGACCGAAGCCAATGGCTGGATGCAAAAGCCGGTGGCCGAAGCCATTTTCAGCGCGGCGGGCAAGGACTTTGCCGCGCTTTCGGAAGCGGCGAAGCAAAAGGGTTTTCAGGCCGTGCCGCTGGGGCTGAAGGCCAGCTACTCGTTTGACAGTGCCGTGCGCAAATCAACCTCGCACAATGTCGTCGGCATTCTTCCCGGCAAGGTTAAGCCGCGCGAATATGTGCTCTATACAGGCCACTGGGACCACCTTGGCCGCTGCACGCCTGACAAGCGCGGCGATGACATCTGCAACGGCGCGGTTGATAACGCTACCGGCATCGCCGCACTGACCGCGCTGGCCAAGGCCAATGTCAAGGCAGGTGCTGCGCGGCGCTCGATGGTCTTTCTGGCCGTGACGCTGGAAGAATCGGGGCTGCTGGGCTCAAAATACTATGCCGAACATCCGGTGTTTCCACTGGCGCAGACCGTGGGCGGGGTGAACATGGACGCGCTGCCGCCAATGGGGAAATCCCGTGACTATGCCATGACCGGCGGCGACAAATCAGAGCTCACCGCGCTGTTCCGCAAGGTGCTGGCTGAGCAAGGACTGAAGGAATCGCCCGAAGAAACCCCCGAAAAGGGTCACTATTATCGCTCTGACCATTTCAGCATGGCCAAGCTGGGTGTGCCGATGTTCAGCATCGGTCGCGGTGTCGATCTGGTCGTGGGTGGCCGCGAAGCCGGGTTGGCCGCACGCGATGACTACACCCGCAACCGCTACCACCAGCCCAGCGATGAATATTCGGCGAGCTGGGACTGGTCAGGCATCAATCAGGACGTCGCCCTGTTCTACCGCCTCGGCCGCGTTCTGGCCGATGGCAAGACCTGGCCCAACTGGCATGCCAACGACGAATTCCGCGCCGTGCGGGACAAGAGCCGGGGCGGGAAATAGACGTTACGGATTATTGCCCAATCCAAGTAGATCAGCTTGTGCGGCAAGGCGTTTGTCGTGCGTCCAGAGCCGAACATTCTCGCTCTGTGAAACACTAATGAGCAGATGAGCATCCACAAAGCCGATGCCTTTTGACGTAAGGTCATGCCTGTTGATGAAATCAATTAGCTCCGAGGTTGTCACCGGCATCGGTGCGGGCAGAGCAGCCAATGCCGCAAGGAGCCGTATCCTTTCGGGTACAGAACCCAATGCGAGTTCTGCGATCACATATTCGTGACAGACTAGCTCGCCGTTGCTAATCGCCTTTGAGAGCAAAGGGTTTGGTGTCCTGAAATGGTCGATCCACACGGACGTGTCTGCAAGCAAGTTCACAGGAAGCGCCTGCGCGGAGGCGCCTCTGCATCAGGCATGGTCCCGCCCAGTTCAATCAGTTGCTGCGCTGCTGTGCGATTGATAAATGCTTGAGCTGCAGCTCGTTCAAGTTCCGTGCGATTGGTTATCCCGCTTAGTTCGCTTGCCCTGCGCCAAAGTTCGTCAATTTCTGGAGCTTTGTCCTCCTTGCGCAACTGACGAACATTAGTTTTCTGATTGGCCCGCACAAATCTTACGCGTTTGCCCTGGAGATCAAGATTGTTTGTTTCGAATCCTACCGCTTGCCAGCCAAGGGTCTGGCTGTGACCGGACTCTTGGTTTGCCCACCATGCCTGATATTGATGTGCACTCTTTGGAAGCTTGAAGCCGAGGACATGCTCAATGTCTAAAAAGCGCGCATCCCAACTGTCCTCAGGCAGTTGTTCGAGAAACCGTGCGAGAGGTTCATACTTTCCCATGTTCACACTCCGAATTGATATATAGTATGTATAAAGATATTTCATCGATGTCAAACTATTTTATGCCCCCCGAATGGCATCCGCAGGACTGGATCTGGATCGGCTTTCCGCATGATGCTGTGGAGTGGCCGGGCTTTTTGGCCCGCGCGCAGGAGCAGATGGCGGCATTTGCCAATGCTGTGGCCGATTCGGGTCAAGAAGTGCGGCTGATCGTGCGCGATGCTGCCAATGCGGCGCGGGCGCGCGAACTGGTGAGCGGCAAGGTTAAGCTGGAAACGCGCGTTTTTGGCGATGTGTGGCTCCGCGATACCGGGCCGCTGGTGGTCATGGGCCCGGGCGGAGCGCGGGTGGCCCGGCGCTTCGGTTTTAACGGCTGGGGCGGCAAATATCTGATGCATGGCGATCAGTCTATCGGCGTGGAACTGGCTGAGTCTGCCGGACTGACCGTAACTACCGCTGACTGGGTGCTGGAAGGCGGCGCGCTCGATTGCGATGGCACCGGGCTGGTCGTCACCACCGAGCAGTGCTTGCTGAACCCCAACCGCAACCCTTCGCTGTCACGCGGGGAGATCGAGATACGGCTTGAGCGCGACCTCGGTTTTGATCGCGTGCTGTGGCTGGGCGATGGCCTGATAAACGATCACACCGATGGCCATGTCGATAACCTCGCGCGCTTTGTCGCGCCGGGGGTGCTGGCCCTACCGCGCGCGACCGGCAGCGACGATCCCCATGCCGCGATCTACGCCGATGCCAAGGCGCGCGCCGAGGCGGCCGGGTTGACCGTGCGTGAGGTGCCCTCGCCCGGACGGGTGGAGTCTGCAGGACGGATCGAACCGGCGAGCTACATGAACTTCGCGATCACATCGAAACTGGTGGTGGTGCCGACCTATGGCTCCCCTCACGATGCCGACGGCCTTGCCTCGATTGCCGAACTGTTTCCGGATCGCGATGTGGTGGGGGTACTGGCCGATGCAGTGCTGGCGGGCGGCGGATCATTCCACTGCTCAAGCCAGCAAATGCCGTCTGTCATTTGAGGTGGGCATTTGAGGTGGGCATTTGAGACGGGCACTTTAACGATGTCGTAACCGGTTTGCCGTCATTGTCTCAGCCATGGCACAGGCTATCGCATTCGCATCCGGAAAATTTGCCCCGCTTCAGGCAGAACTGCTGCGGTCAGCAGTGGTCATCGGCTGCGCACTGGCCTTGATCTGCGCGCGCCAGCCCCTCCCTTTCCTAAGCCTGTAACAGCTTCAGCAGCGCCCCGACGGCTGCGGCACCGAGCACAATACCGGTAAACGTCCGCCAGGCCCGCGCCGAAACCTTGCCGAACGCGCGGTGGCCCAGCGCATCGCCCACCAGCACCGCCGGAAACAGCAGCAGCGCCATTAGCGGTTCGCGTAAGGTCGCCACGCCAAGCGCCGATGCCGAAAGGATACCGGCCAGCGAGGTCGCCATGAAAATCACCAGCATCGAAGCTCGCGCCACTTTTGGTTCGATCCGCCGCCCGAGATAATAGGGCACCACCGGCGGCCCCGGCATTCCGGCAAATCCGGTGAGAAATCCGCTCGCCATCCCGGTGAGGCCAGTTGCCAGTCGCCCCGGCGGATGCGGTTCGCGCTGTGGCAACAGCATGGCGATAAAAGCCGCCACGGCGACGAGCGCAATCAGCAGGCGGGCCAGCGGCGGCGCGGTATTGGCCAGAGCGAAAACGCCCAAAGGCGTCACCAGCACGGCCCAAATAACAATCGTCTTTACCGAACTTTCCGCCGCAGACAAATTGCGCCGCAAGTCCTTGAGCCCGATCAGCACGCCCAGCCAGTTGCCGACAACCACCGCTTCAGCAGGCGGAATCGCTAGGCCAAGCACCGGCACCAGCAGGATCGCCATGCCAAACCCGGCAAGGCCGCGGACAAAGGCCGCCGCCAGCGCCGCAGTCAGGGCGACAGCAATCGCGGCAAAGGAGAAACCGGCGATCAAATGCTATGCACGCAGATCCGGCGGCGTTGCCTCGCCCTGCAACATGGTAATGGCCTCAGCCAGCGGCATGAAGCGCTGGCGCTCTTCACCCAGGGTGCGGATGGCGACCGTGCCTTCCTCGGCCTCGCGCTTGCCGACCACCAGCAGGTGCGGAACCTTGGCGAGACTATGTTCGCGCACCTTGTAGTTGATCTTCTCGTTGCGCAGATCGCTTTCAACCCGGATGCCAGCGGCTTTCAACTGGCTTGCAACTTCGCGCGCATAGCCATCAACTTCGGAAACGATGGGGGCCACCACGGCTTGCACCGGGGCCAGCCAGACCGGCAGCTTGCCGGCAAAATGCTCGATCAAGATGCCGATGAACCGCTCATAAGAGCCGAAAATCGCGCGGTGGAGCATGACCGGGCGGTGCTTGCCGCCATCTTCGCCAACATAGCTCGCATCAAGCCGTTCGGGCAGAACCCGGTCAGACTGAATCGTGCCGACCTGCCAGGTGCGGCCAATCGCGTCTGTCAGGTGCCACTCAAGCTTGGGGGCATAGAATGCACCCTCACCCGGCAGTTCAGCCCAGCCATATTCCGCCGTGTTCAGCCCCGCAGCAGCAACCGCATGGCGCAATTCGGTTTCGGCCTGATCCCACATTTCCTCGCTGCCGAAGCGGTTTTCCGGGCGTAGCGCCAGCTTGATCGCATAGGTGAAGCCGAAGTCTTTATAGACCCGGTCGGCCAGCGCACAGAAACTGCGCACTTCCTCAACAATCTGGTCTTCGCGGCAAAAGATATGCGCATCATCCTGAGTGAACTGGCGCACCCGCATCAGCCCGTGCAGCGCGCCGTGTGGCTCGTTGCGGTGGCAGCAGCCGTTCTCGTAAATGCGCAAGGGCAGGTCGCGGTAGCTCTTGATGCCCTGACGGAAGATCAGCACATGAGCCGGACAGTTCATCGGCTTGAGCGCCATCCAATCAGCCTCACCGCTGATAACTGGCCCTACATCATCGACGTTCGGCACTTCATCAGGAATGACGAACATATTCTCGCGGTATTTGCCCCAGTGGCCGCTTTGCTCCCACTGGCGCGCATCCATGATCTGCGGGGTTTTGACCTCTTTATAATCCGCAGCGTCGATGGCGCGGCGCATATAGGCCTCCAGTTCGCGCCAGACCTTGAAGCCATTGGGGTGCCAGAACACCGAGCCATGGGCTTCGGCTTGCAGGTGGAACAGGTCCATCTCCTGGCCCAGCTTGCGATGATCGCGTTTGCCCGCTTCTTCCAGCCGGACAAGATGCGCTTCGAGCTGCTTTTTGTTCAGCCAGCCGGTGCCATAGATGCGGCTGAGCATCGCGTTGTTCTGATCGCCGCGCCAGTATGCTCCCGAAACGCGGGTCAGCTTGAAGGCCGCCGGATCAAGCTTGCCGGTGGAGGGCAGATGCGGTCCGCGGCACATATCATACCAGTCATTTCCGCTGTGATAGACTGACAGCTCCTCACCTTGAGGAAGTTCAGCGGCCCATTCGGCCTTGAAGCTCTCTCCAGCCGCGCGCCACTGCGCAATCAGCTCATCACGCTCGATGGCTTCTCGGCGCAGAGGCTTATCGGCAGAGATGATCCGCCGCATCTCCGCTTCGATGGCGGGCAGATCATCATCGGTGAACTGGCGGCCTTTGGGCGCGAAATCGTAATAGAAGCCATCGTCGGTTGATGGGCCAAAGGTGATCTGCGTGCCGGGAAACAGCGACTGAACCGCCTCGGCCAGCACGTGAGCAAAGTCATGGCGGGCAAGATCAAGTGCCTCAGCCTCATCTCGTGATGTTACCAGTGCTAGTGCGGCATCGCCAGTGAAAGGCCGGGAAAGATCGACCAGTTCGCCATCGACGCGCGCGGCAATCGCAGCCTTGGCAAGGCCGGGGCCAATCGCAGCGGCAACATCGGCTGGCGTGGAACCTTTCGGCATTTCGCGGACGGAACCATCGGGCAGGCTGATCTTCAGCATAACACTCATCGCACTCGCTCTTTTTTCTATTCCCGCGCGCATTGGCAGAAATGGCCGCGCGCCGGAAGAGGCGACCTTTGTTTATGTGAGGGGGCTTATGGTGCGGGACTGGTGGCGACGGCCACAGGCGGCGCGATGGCGCTGACCAGCAGCTTGTCGATCTTGCGCCCGTCCATATCGACGATTTCGAAACGCCAGCCCTGTTCGTTGAACACTTCGCCCTCGGCGGGAAGGTGTTTGAGCACCGAGAGGACAAAGCCCGCCGCTGTCGCAAAATCGCGATCTTCGGGCAGATCAATATCCAGCCGTTCGGCCAGAGCATCGGCGGGCAGCGCACCGGAGATCAGCAGGCTCATATCTTCGCGCTCGATCACCATCGGCTCATCGCCTTCGTCCTGATGGCTGACGAAATTGCCGACGATGGCAGCGAGCAGATCGGCCGGGGTAACGATGCCTTCAAGGTGGCCATATTCATCGTGAACCATGGCCATGCCGATGCCCGATTGCTGCAGGATGCGCAGCGCATCCATGGCATCGAGCTGATCGGGAACAATCTCGGCACGCTTCATGATCCGGCCAATCTGGACGCGTTTCCCGGCGAGCAAGGTGCGCTGGACGTCCTTGACCTTGACCACACCGACGATGGTATCGGGCGAGCCATCGACCACCGGCCACAGCGAATGCGGCGATGTCTTGAGCATGGCGATGACTTCGGCTTCGCTGGCCCGGCGATCAATCGCATCAACTTCGGTGCGCGGGGTCATCACTTCACGCACCGGCCGATCGGCCAGCCGCATGATCCCGCTCATGATTTGGCGCTCGTCCTCTTCGATCACGCCCGAGCGCGTCGCTTCGGCGAAGATCATGTGCAGCTCTTCAGCGGTCACCTGATTCTGGCTGGCCTTGCCCGCGCCCAGCAGGCGCAGCACCACGGTCGATGATCGGTCGAGCAACCAGACGAAGGGTGCGGTGATTCGTGCCATCATCGCCATCGGCCAGGCGGCGATCACCGCGATCTGTTCAGCATGGCGCAGCGCCAGCTGTTTGGGCACCAGTTCACCGGCGATCAGGCTGAAATAGGTGGTCACGGCAATCACCAGGGCAAAACCCAGATCATCGGCATAGCGGGTCGGCAGGCCGAGCGCGACCAGCCGTTCCGCCGTGGGATGGCCCAGCCGTGATCCCGAATAGGCACCAGCCAGAATGCCGATCAGGGTGATGCCGATTTGCACGGTGGAAAGGAACTTGCCCGGATCGGAGGCCAGCAACAGCGCGGTTTTTGCTCCCTTGCTGCCGCGCTCCGCCGCGACCTTCAGCTTCGCCGGGCGTGATGAGACAATCGCCAGTTCGGACATGGCGAACAGGCCGTTCAGCAGGATAAGTCCTGCAATGATCAGGACATCGGACCAGGGAAATGGTGTCACGTGGGGCTTGCTAGCAGAATTGTTGGCGAAGGCGAAGGCTCATGCGTTTTCTAACCCGCCAGTTCGCGCGCCCGGTCCGCCAGCCGCGCCACTGCAGCGCCGTGAATCGCCGGGGCGGTCACCAGCAAGCCAAATGCGCGCGGATCGGCTTTGTTGTAATTGAGCGGCCCGCCGAAAGCATCGGTCACCGCAGCCCCCGCCTCGCGCGCGATCAGCGCGGCGGCACCAATGTCCCATTCCCAGCCCCAGCGCAGCGTTGCCAGCAGGTCCGCCTCATCGGCGGCGACCATGGCGATACGCAGCGCAATCGAATTGGGCTTGGCGACAAGCGTCAGGTCATGATCCTCGGGCGGCAGATGATCGCCGGGCACACGCGACCCGGCCAGCTGTGTCCGGCTGCTGGCAACCAGCCGCTCGCCATTGCGCCACGATCCCTGCCCCGCCTCGGCGTGCCAGAATTCCTGCCTTGCTGGCGCATGGAGCATCCCCAGCAGCGGCCTTCCGGCGCTGACCAAAGCCACCGAGACTGCCCAGCCATCCATGCCACGAATAAAATCTCGGGTGCCGTCAATCGGATCGACCAGCCACAGCAGTCCGCCAGCCAGCCGTTCGGGCGCATCGGTAGTTTCTTCCGAGAGCCAGCCCGCCGAAGGCAGCAGTAGTCCCAGTTCGCGCCGCAGGAAATTGTCGACCGCCAGATCGGCGGCGGAAACCGGGTTATTGTGCGATTTTTCCCACACCTCCAGCGCGTGGCCATTGCCAGGCCAGCTATCAAAAGCGATGCGCCCGGCTTCGCGGACAATATCTTCAAGGCGCTGGCGGTCGATCATTGTTGCTTGTGTTCCATGCCCCTCTCGCACCGGTCATGGCAAGTCCGTTGCATTTAACCGGTCGATTAAGGGTCTTTTCAAGCGTGCGCACCTGTGCTTATGCGGCGGCGCACAATTTTAGCCTTCCCCAGGCCCGCACCGGAAAGACCGCATCCCATGAACATTCATGAATATCAGGCCAAGGAACTGCTGGCGAAATACGGCATCGGCATCCCCGCCGGAATCGCCGCGCTGACCGTTGAAGAGGCGGTTGCTGCTGCCAAGCAACTTCCCGGACCGCTCTATGTGGTGAAGGCGCAGATCCATGCTGGCGGTCGCGGCAAGGGCAAGTTCAAGGAGCTTCCTGCCGATGCCAAGGGCGGTGTCCGCCTCGCCAAGTCGCTTGAGGAGGTTGAGGCCTGCGCCAAGGAAATGCTCGGCAATACGCTGGTAACGATCCAGACAGGCGATGCCGGGAAGCAGGTCAATCGCCTCTACGTCACCGATGGCGTTGATATTGCCAAGGAATTCTACCTGTCGATGCTGGTTGACCGCGCGAGTGACCGGATTGCCATGATCGTGTCCACCGAAGGCGGCATGAACATCGAGGATGTCGCGCACGACACGCCCGAGAAGATCACCACCATCACCATCGACCCGGCGCAAGGCTTCATGCCGCACCATGGCCGCGCGGTGGCTTTCGCACTGAAGCTGAAAGGCGATCTCAACAAGCAGGCTCAGCTAGTTGCCGCGCAGCTTTACGCCGCGTTTGTCGCGCTGGATTGTGCGATGCTGGAAATCAACCCGCTGGTTGAAACGAAAGACGGCAAGCTGCTGGTGCTCGACACCAAGATGAGCTTCGATTCGAACGCGCTCTACCGCCACCCCGATGTGATGGAACTGCGCGACGAAACCGAAGAGGACGCCGCCGAGGTTGAGGCATCGAAATATGATCTCGCCTATATCAAGCTCGACGGCAACATCGGCTGCATGGTCAATGGCGCAGGCCTCGCCATGGCGACGATGGACATCATCAAGCTCAACGGCGCTTTCCCGGCCAACTTCCTTGATGTTGGCGGTGGTGCCAGCAAGGAAAAGGTGACGGCGGCCTTCAAGATCATCCTGTCCGATCCGGCGGTGAAGGGCATCCTCGTCAACATCTTCGGCGGCATCATGAAGTGCGACATCATCGCCGATGGTATCGTTGCTGCGGCCAAGGAAGTGAACCTGTCTGTGCCACTGGTCGTCCGACTCGAAGGCACTAATGTGGAACAGGGCAAGGCGATTCTCGAAGGCTCCGGTCTGCCGATCGTTTCGGCCAATGACCTTGGCGATGCCGCCCGCAAGATTGTCGCCGAAGTGAAGATGGCGGCTTGATTTCACGCGCGCATGCGGCAAAGGGCGTTTAATCGCTCGGCTAAATTCGCGCTGATCCGTTTGAAGAAGGACCAAACGCAATGAAGATCATCGTCCCCGTAAAGCGGGTGATCGACTATAATGTGAAGCCACGGGTCAAGTCCGATGGCACTGGCGTCGATCTTGCCAACGTCAAGATGTCGATGAACCCGTTTGACGAAATCGCCGTCGAAGAGGCGATCCGTCTGCGCGAAAAGGGCGTCGCGACCGAGATTATCGCGGTTTCCGTCGGCCCGCAGAAGGCGCAGGAAACGCTGCGCACCGCGCTCGCCATGGGCGCTGACCGTGCGATCCTGGTCATGACCGATGATGAGGTCGAGCCGCTGGCCATCGCCAAGATCCTTAAAGCCATCTGTGAGGAAGAGGCCCCCGGCCTCGTCATCCTGGGCAAGCAGGCGATTGACGACGATTCCAACCAGACCGGCCAGATGCTCGCCGCGCTGATGGGCCGTCCGCAGGGCACCTTCGCCAGCGCGGTTGTGGTCGAAGGTGATTCGGTCACTGTCACCCGCGAGGTCGATGGTGGTTCCGAAACCGTGAAACTGGCGCTGCCCGCCATCGTCACCACCGACCTGCGCCTGAACGAGCCGCGCTATGCTTCGCTGCCCAACATCATGAAGGCGAAGAGCAAGCCGATGGCGACCAAATCGCCTGCCGATTACGGCGTCGATACCGCCCCGCGTCTCAAGACGCTGAAGGTTTCCGAACCGCCGGTGCGCGTCGCCGGTATCAAGGTTGCCGATGTTGATGCGCTGGTTGCCAAGCTAAAAGATCTGGGAGTCGCATAATGGCCAAGACACTCATTTGGGTCGAACATGACAATGCTTCGGTCAAGGATGCCACGCTCGCCGTAGTCACCGCCGCTGCATTGATCGGTGAAGTTACAGCGCTGGTGGCCGGTTCTGGCTGCGATGGCGCTGCTGCTGCCGCCGCGAAAATCGCTGGCGTTGCCAAAGTGCTGAAAGCTGACGACGCCGCCTATGGTGCCGCTCTGGCCGAGAACGTCGCGCCGCTGATCGCCGGACTGATGGCTGATTATGACGCCTTCCTCGCCCCCGCCACCAGCCACGGCAAGAACATCGCGCCACGCGTCGCCGCGCTGCTCGATGTCATGCAGGTATCGGACATCCTTTCGGTCGAAGGCCCCAAGACCTTCACCCGGCCAACATACGCTGGCAATGCCATCGCCACGGTCGAATCGAGCGATGCCAAGCTGGTTATCACCGTGCGCGGCACCGCCTTTGCCAAGGCAGAAGCCAGCGGCGGGTCAGCCAGTGTCGAGGCCGTTTCGGGTGCCGGTGATTCAGGCCTATCCAGCTTCGTCGGTGCGGAAATCGCCAAGAGCGAGCGCCCTGAGCTTACTGCGGCCAAGATCATCGTCTCGGGCGGCCGTGCGCTCAAGGATGCGGACACCTTCAAGGCAGTGATCTTCCCGCTGGCCGACAAGCTCGGCGCCGCCGTCGGCGCCAGCCGCGCTGCGGTCGATGCGGGCTATGTGCCCAACGACTATCAGGTCGGCCAGACCGGAAAGATCGTCGCCCCGCAAGTCTATATCGCCGTCGGCATCTCCGGCGCGATCCAGCATCTGGCGGGGATGAAGGACAGCAAGACCATCATCGCCATCAACAAGGACGAAGACGCGCCGATCTTCCAGGTGGCAGACATCGGACTGGTTGCGGATTTGTTTGCTGCGGTGCCGGAGTTGACGGGGAAGCTTTGAGTATTGCTCAATCCGGCGGCGTAAAATAGCCTCGCTGAATGAGCCAAACTTATGATTTTGCGAAATGGGCCTCGACGGTTTTCGTTGGGGCCCTTTTTATTTCTAGCCCGGTGCGCGCGACCGAAATCGAGATCCTCAAACAGAGTGACAAATGGGTTGCCAATTTCGACAACGAGGCCTGCGAACTGATTGCACCCTTCGGTGAAGGCGACGCCAAAGTATTACTTCGGATGTCTCGCTTTGCGCCAGGCGATGCTTTCGAATTTAATGTCTACGGGAAGCGCTTGGGCAGTTTTCAAGGCAGAGGAACCGTAAGGGTCGAATTTGGCCCTGGCGGGAACGCCCGCGAGGCGCCGGCCCTGCGTGCGGATGTAAAGGGGCAGCCGGTTCTCATTCTGGGCCGCTCCGACCTTCTTGGCCGACTCTATGAGCGCGACATCACGCCGCCCACAATTACGCCAGAGCAGGAAGCGGCGATTACGTGGGTAGATCTAACCCTGCCGAGAAAAAGCAAGTTTCGTGTCAGTTTTTCTTCGATGGCAAAACCGATGAGAGTGATGCGCACTTGCCTGCAATCTCTCGTGCGTAGTTGGGGATTCGATCCCGATGTGCAATCGAAGTTGTCGCGCAAAGTGGAAGTAATGGGCAATCCCGGAACTTGGGCCACAACAAACGACTATCCCAAGGAAATGCTGCGCAGCGGCGGGCAAGGTATCGTCAGATTTCGGCTCGACGTGAACGAGAACGGAGCCACAACAGGGTGCCGCATCCAGCAACGGACCAATCCTGACGGCTTCGCTACATTAACATGCCAACTCATGATGAAACGGGCAAAATTCCGTCCGGCACTCGATTCGGATGGCAAAGCAGTGAAGACGTTTTACGTAAACGCGGTGCGGTGGGCTTTGCCGCAAGGCTAGTTGGTGGTGATTCGCTCATAAAGCACCACCGCCTCCCCTTCATCGCCCATCTGCCGGTGATATTCCACAAAGCCCAACGCCCCGGCCAGCTTTTCGCTTGGCGCATTGCCCGCGTCGATCATGCAGCCGATGCGCTGCGGGCCATGCACGCCATCGAACCATGCCAGCGCGGCGCGCATGGCTTCGCCGGCGATGCCTTTGCCCCAGTGGTCGCGGCGCACGATCCAGCCTGCTTCGGGAACATCGTTAAGCCCCGGCATATCACGCCATGAGTGGAACACGCCGCAGTTACCAATGATTGCCGCCTCGCCGCGCAACCGCACCATGAAGCTGCCATAGCCATGCAGCGCCCATGAACCGGCGTTGCGGTGCAGGCGGGCGAAACTATCGGCCATATTGGGCTCAAAGTTGCCGAGGAAGCGGCGGGTCTGTGCGTCTTCGGTCAGGGCGAACAGCTGTTCGAGATCGGTGGCGGTGGGCTGCCAAAGTTCCAGCCGCTCAGTGGTCAGCACTGGCCTGCTCACAGCCCCGCTCACAACAATGTATCCGCCGCGTGGATGGCGAGGCCGACCAAGCCGCCAACCAGTGTGCCGTTGATGCGGATGAATTGCAGATCGCGGCCAACAGCGCCCTCGATCCGGTCAGTCATGGTCGAAGCATCCCAGCGTTTGACCGTTTCGGAGACCAGCCGGACAATCTGCGCGCCATAGCGCGTGGCGATGCCGACCAGGGTGCGCCGGGCAAAACGATTGACCAGCAGTTGCAGCCGCTCATCGCGCTTCAGCGCCGCGCCCAGTTCGGCAAGGCTGGCACCGAACTGGCCCGAAAGCGCCGCATCGGGATTGCGCGCAGCGGCGAGCAGGCTGGTGCGGGTGCGCTCCCACATGGCATCAAGCCATGCGCCCATCGCGGGATTGTTCAGCAGCTCCAGCTTCAGCCGGTTCACCCGGTCATGCATGGCGGGATCATCGACCAGCGAGACGGCGAGGCTTTCTAGCCCTTCCTCAACCTTGCGGCGCAAGGGATGCTGCGGATCGACAATGCATTCAGCAAGCAGCTTGTAGATCCCATCGAGCACCGCATTGGCGAGGCGTTCATCCAGACCGGTCCAGCGCATGATGGCATTTGTGCGATCGTGAATCATCGAACGCAACAGGTCTTCGTTGTCCTCCAGCGTCAGCCCGCCCCAGCGGATCATGCTTTCCATCAGCGGCAGATGGCGCTTGTCGGCAATCGCCGCGCCGAGCAACTGGCCAAGCAGCGGGGATATATCAAGCTTTTCCAGCTGGCTGCGCAGCCCTTTTTTGACCATGCCGCCCATCTGTTCGGGATCGAGCGATTGCAGCATATCGGCGAACAGGCTGGCAGCGCCTTGCCGCAGCCGCCCCTCACCACCGCGCGCCGGATCGGAGAGGAAATCGCCCGCCGCCGATGCCAGGTTCATCGCCTTCAGCCGACGCGCCACCACTTGTGGGGTGAGGAAGTTATCGCGGATGAAACCCGCCATCGAATCGGCGATACGGTCCTTGTTCTCGGGGATGATCGCGGTGTGCGGAATCGGAATGCCTAGCGGATGGCGGAACAGCGCGGTAACGGCGAACCAGTCTGCCAGCCCGCCGACCATCGCCGCTTCGCTGAAAGTCAGCAGCCACGGCCAGACGGGGTGGCTGTGCTGCATCGTACGCGCGACGAGGAACAGCACGGCCATGGCAACCAGCAATCCGGTGGCGAAGATCCGCATCCGCTGCGCCCGGTCAACAGGCAGGCCGGTTACCCGGTGTTGCAGATGCCTGCTCACTCGGCGGCGAGCGCTTCCGGCGGGCCGGATGGGGCCGCGCTGGGATAACGCGATTCCTTGTCATCGCCCGGCGTGTAGGACAGGAACCTGCGCCGCAGTGCCGGTCCGAGTCGCTTTTCAAGGCCATCAGCGAGGCTGAATCCTGCGGGGACGATCAGCAGCGTGAGCACAGTCGACATCACCAGACCGCCGATCACCACAGTGCCCATCGGAGCGCGCCATGCGCCGTCACCGCCTAGAGAAAGCGCAGTGGGCACCATACCGGCGGTCATCGCGACGGTAGTCATGACGATCGGCTGGGCGCGTTTATGACCAGCCTCGATAATCGCCTCAAACTTGTTCGCGCCTTGAGACATTTCCTCAATGGCAAAATCAATCAGCAGGATCGAATTCTTCGCAACGATGCCGAACAGCATGAGAATGCCGATGAACACCGGCATCGACAGCGATTGCCCCAACAGCAGCAACAGCAGCAATCCGCCGAGTGGTGCAAGAAACAGCGAGCCCATATTAACCAGCGGCGAAATGAAGCGGTGATAAAGCAGCACCAGCACCGAGAACACCAGCAGCACACCGGCCAGCAATGCCTGAATGAAGCTGGTGATCATTTCTCCCTGCCAGCGCGCTTGCCCGACAGGTGCATTGGACACACCGGCCGGCAGGTTTTTCATGACCGGGAGCTTGTAGATCGCCGAACTCACCGTACCCTGTGCCGCACCAGGGCCAACATCAGCGCCGATAACCACACGGCGGCTCTGATTATAGCGCTGGATGCTCACCGGACCAGAGCCGAGCGATATATCAGCCACCACGGAAAGCGGCACTGAGCCACCGGTCGTAGTTGGCACGGGCAGGTTCTGTATGGTCGAAATGTTGCGCCGCGTGTCCTCGGACAAGCGAACGCGGATCGGCACCTGTCGATCACTCAGCGAAAACTTGGCGGCATTCTGATCTATGTCGCCGATCGTGGCGATGCGGATTGCCTGACTGAGCGATGCAGTACTGACACCAAGGCTGGCAGCCAGATCAAGCCGAGGCTTGATAATGACTTCCGGCCTGCGCATGTCGGCGGCGATTCTTGGCGCGACAATGCCGGGAATGGTCTTCATCTGCTCAATCAGTGTCGTGGCAGTTTTCTCGAGAATCATGGGGTCAGACCCAGACAGCATGATCGAAATAGGCCTGCCTGATCCACCCCCGCCTCCGCCAGCGTTCATATCCCGAAAAGTGACGCGGGCATCGGCAACTTGCTGCAATTTTGGGGTCAGTTCGCGCTCAAATTCCTGACTGGTCTTCGTACGATCCAGCTTCAGGTTGATGAAGACGCGGCCGTTGCCCTCGCGCGTGCTGGCAAATGCACTTGCTGTTGAAGGATCCCGCGAAACGATATCGACTACTTTTTTCGATACGGCTTCGGTCTGCTCCAGCGTGGTGCCGGGGACCATCTCGATACCGATGCTGCTGAAATCGGCGTTCTCATTCGGAAAAAACTGCATTGGAATTATCGCGAACAAGGCCATCGTCATGATGAGCGAACCGAAGCCCACGCCCACCATCCAGACGCGGTGGTCACGCAGCCGAGCAGCGAACCGGTGCCCAAACCCTATCCTGTGCCCGCGATTGAGAACCTTCTGCTTGTATGCGGCAACCCGCGAAGTGTCGAGTGTCCAGCGCAGGATGGACATATAGCGGTCCATCCACGGACCGCTGGCATGTTCCGCCTCGCCATGGGCTTTGAGGAAATAGGCCGCTACCATCGGTGTGATCATGCGCGCGACGGCCAGACTGATCAGCACCGAGATGACCACTGTCAGGCCGAAACTCTTGAAGAACTGGCCGGGTATGCCGCCCATGACCCCCACTGGCAGGAACACCGCGACAATCGAAAAGGTTGTTGCCACCACTGCCAGGCCGATTTCGTCCGCAGCGTCGATCGAGGCCTGATAGGCGCTCTTGCCCATGCGCATATGGCGGACGATATTCTCGATCTCGACAATGGCGTCATCGACCAGCACACCTGCGACCAGACCCAGCGCGAGCAAAGACAAACTGTTGAGCGAAAAGCCAAACCACGAAAACAGGAAATAGAATGTCGGTATGGCTGACAGCGGAATGGCAATCGCCGAGATGACCGTCGCGCGCCAATCGCGCAGAAAGAAGAACACCACGATCACCGCGAGGATGGCACCCTCGACTATCGAAGCGATCGAGCTTTCATATTGCATCTTGGTGTATTTGACGAAGTCATAGAGTACGGTGAAATGGATGCCAGGGTGCTCTTTTTCGAGCTTGGCAATCTCGATTACTGAATCATCGAAAACCGAAACGTCAGAGGCACCGCGCGCGCGCTGAATGTCAAAACTGACGACCGCCTTGCCATTCATTTTTGCCGCGGAAGTCAGTTCGCGAAAGCTGTCAGATACGGTGGCAAAATCAGTGAGCTTTACCGTGCGACCACCCCCAATCGGAATGACTGTCTGTGACAGGTCATAGGCAGTTGCCGCATTGCCAAGAACGCGCACCGATTGGCGCGATCCACCAATTTCAGCCTTGCCGCCCGCAGCATTGATGTTGATCTGTCGCAGCGCCGAGTTGACCTGTGTTGCCGAGACTCCAAGCGACTGCATCCGAGCTGGATCAAGAGTTACCCGGATTTCGCGCGTGACACCGCCGCTTCGTTCAACAGCGGCCATGCCGGGTATGGAAAGCAGGCGCTTCGATACCGTGTCATCGATGAACCACGATAATTGTTCGAGCGTCATGTCATCGGCGGTCACAGCCCAGGCGGCAACATCGCCGCCGCCGCCCTCGGCTTTGAATACGCGGGGCTCCAGAATGCCATCGGGCAGTTCGCCGCGCGCCTGATCAACCGCATTCTTGACGTCGTTCACCGCCTCATTGATGTCGGTGCCGATCTGGAAAAAGATAATTGTCTGGCTGTTGCCTTCGGACGCAGTTGAACTGATCGTATCGACGCCGTTGATCGTGCGCAGCGACGCTTCGATCTTTTGCGTGATCTGCGTCTCGATCTCCGTCGGCGCTGCGCCCGGCTGGCTGATCACCACAATCGCTGCCGGAAATTCGATATCCGGCATGTTCTGTATCTTCATCTGCATGAACGATACGATGCCCACCAACAACAGGCCAAGAAACAGCATGATCGGCACCACCGGGGTGCGGATTGACCAGGCCGAGATATTGCGGAAGTTCATGGTTCAGCTCTGCCCTGCGCCGGTCACTGCTTGACAACCGTCGGGTTGACGGTTTCGCCCGGTGAGAGGAAGCCACCGGCGCGCAGAACAATGCGTTCGTTGCCACTGATACCCTCGATGATGGCAATGCCTTTATCAGTAATCAGCCCGGTTTTCACAGCGCGTCGCTCAGCCTTGTTATCCTTGCCGATGATATAGACGTAGCTGCCCTTGCTATCCGAGAGCACGGCTGAATCAGGAAGCAACGGCGCGACCACAGAGCCCGCCTTGATTTTCACGCTGGCGAAGCCACCGGGCTTGATCTCGGGAGCATAGGCCAGCGCGATCCGTGCCGAACCCTGCCGTGTCAGCGAATCGATTGTCGGGGAAACCTGCCAGACCTGTCCGGTGAAAGTCTTGCTAGAGCCTACCGGGGTGACTTCTGCATTGATGCCCTGACTGATCTTGGCGATGTCCACTTCTCCCAGCAACGCCTTCATTTCCATCTCGCCGCCCTTGGCAATGCGGAACAGTACGCCGCTGCCGGCACCAACCACTTGTCCGGGCTCAACCTTGCGCTCAAGCAGAAGGCCGGCCGCCGGGGCGACGATATTGAGCCGTGCCGACTGCGCCTGCAACTGACCTAGCTGGGCGCGGGCAAGCCGTACGCGGGCATTGGCAGAATCGCGCGTGGCGGTCAGCCGATCGACATCAGCTTTGGAAATAAACCCGCGCTCCACCAGTTTGAGCGCGCGATCAAGGTTGGCCTGCGCCAGCCGCGCATCGGCCTCAGCCACCTGAATTTGAGCGCCTTGTCCTGCTTGCTGCTGGATCTGCACCGAACGATCAATCACCGCGAGCACCTGCCCCTGACTGACCCACTGCCCGGCTTCAACCAGCACTTCGCGCACCTGCCCGCCTTCACCCACAGAGCCGACAGGCAATTCCCGCCGCGCCGCCAGTGTGCCGGTGGCGTTTATTGTCCCTTCGATAGTCGCGCTGCCCGGTGCAATCACCGAGACCACGGGCGCCTGATCCTTCTTGTCACCAGCGCTTTCCGGACCACCGCCATGCAGCATGAACCACAGACCAACCAGAAGCACCGCTGCAATCAGGATATAGAGATAGGGCCGCCGCCGTGAACGACCGTCTTCATCGCCGCCCATACTGAGAGGATTGGCCATATCCATTGGATTTCCAAGCGGATCGCCGGAAGAATCGATCCTGGATTCGTAATTCATAGGGTCGCAGCCTTGCTGATTGTTTCCGGAGGCTAATCCGGCAGCTGTATTACATCAATAAACCACCAGCGGCAACCGCTTGAGCCATATGGTTTCGATGGCAAGGACATAGGCTTCGACAAACGACGATGCAATCTGGATCGGCGCTTCTTAATCAATCCCGATTCGACTGTCGCAAATGTGCAACCGACCGGAAACCCCAGAGGGGTCCCGGCCGGTTACATAAGCGATAGTATAGCGTCAGTATTTGAGCTGGCGCTCGTACAAATCGCGGTAATGCTGGATACGCGTTACGCGCAGACCCTGCATGCCCGATCGATCGACCGCACGCTGCCAGGAAGCAAACTCCTCCAGCGTCAAGCCATAGCGCTCGCAAACTTCGTCGATGGACAACAGTCCGCCATTCACGGCAGCGACAACTTCCGCCTTGCGGCGGACAACCCATCGTGTGGTCGTGGGGTCTGGCAGCGAATCCACTGTCAGTGGCTCGCCGAGTGGGCCGATGACCATTGCCGGCCTTATGTTCTGGTTTTCAATCATGACATTCCTTGGTCTTCGGCGTGGGGATTGCCGTCAACAAAAGCTTCTATGCCTAACAGGGCTTTGCCATTGCCTAAAGCAGTAGGGTTAACGGCCAGTGACGCTTCACGTGCGCAGGCAAGCACATCTGCGCTTGCAGCGGTAAAGCTGCCGCCTGCGGATCCTGTCTGCGCACTGGCGGACAGCACCCGGCGAAGACCATGTGCGGCTAGAAATCGTGCCTTCAGGCCTTCCCATTCAAGTAAGGGGGCCCATTCAAGTAAGGGAGCCCATTCAAGCGCAGGGGCTTGCCCCGGCAAAGACCGTGCATCAGCCTTTGCCGAATCGGCAGTGCCCAAGAGGTCGTTGTGATCGAATCCCAATTCCATGACGCAGCCAATAGGCCGGGCTTGGTCAAGGTGAGGTAAACTCCGCGTTCACTCGATCTTGACCTAGGTTAACAAGTGTGAACGTTTGGCTGGGTAACTTTGCCCCCGGCGGGTTGCACGTGTATGGGCGCGCGATGACTGCCATGATCGACCTTGCCACTCTGCCTGATCTGCCTGAGCTGTTCCAGCTTAACGGCGTGGAGCAAGGCTCACTTGCTGGACAGCGCATTATCGTCGCCATGTCGGGCGGGGTGGACAGCTCCGTCGTCGCGGCGCTCGCGGCGGCCAGCGGCGCAGAGACCATCGGCATCACCCTTCAGCTTTACGATTATGGAGCCGCCACTGGCCGCAAGGGCGCGTGCTGTGCTGGTGACGATATCCGCGACGCCCGTGCCGTGGCGGACCGTCTGGGCATCGCGCATTATGTGTTCAACCATGAAAGCGCCTTTCGCCAGACGGTGGTTGAACGCTTCGCTGATGATTACCTTGCCGGGCGTACGCCGATCCCCTGCATCCGCTGCAACATGGGGCCGAAATTTACCGACCTGTTCGCCATGGCGCGCGAACTGGGGGCTGATTGCCTTGCCACTGGTCATTATGTACGCCGAGTCGAAGGCGATCATGGCCCCGAGCTCCATCGCGCGCTCGATCCGGCTCGTGATCAGAGCTATTTCCTTTATGGCACCACCGAAGAACAGCTTGCTTTCCTGCGCTTTCCGCTGGGCGGACTGCCCAAGTCAGATGTGCGCCGAATCGCCGAAAGCTTCGCGCTCAGGGTGGCTGCCAAGCCCGACAGTCAGGACATCTGCTTTGTCCCCGATGGTGACTACGCGAAAGTTGTGCGTTCGGTGCGGCCCGAAGCCGATTTCGGCGGTGAAATTGTTCATGCCACCAGTGGCGCAGTGCTGGGGCAACACAAAGGCGTGATCCATTACACAGTCGGCCAGCGCAGAGGGCTGGAGATTGGCGGCCTAGCCGAACCACTTTTTGTCACCGGGATCGATGCAGCAAAGCGTCAGGTGCTGGTTGGCCCGAAGCACCTGCTCGCGGTTTCCGCCGCACGCATTATCGAAACCAATCGCATAGGCTTGCTTCCTACGGAGCCGTTATCGGCAAAGGTACGTTCGCTCGCCAAACCGGTGCCGATAACTATTGATGGGCCACTGGGAGATGGTGCCGAAACCACGATCCGCTTCGCCACGCCCGAATATGGTGTCGCGCCGGGACAGGCGGCAGTGATCTATGCGGGTGAGCGCGTTGTTGGCGGCGGCTGGATAGAATCAACTACTTCTGCCTGCTGATCAGCTATCCCATTTCTCCAGCACGCAACCCGGTCCATCGTGCCAGGTGGCGGTCTGTGTGGCGAGCAGCGGGAAGCGGGCGGTGACGCTTTTGGCTTCCTTGTCCTCGCTCAGCACGACGAGACCCATGCCCGGCTCGAAGTCCTTGCGGCAGTCAGTCAGACTGCGCCCGGCGACATAGCGGCATGAGCAAGCCACCCGCGCACCGAAAGAGGCTCCGGTGCGGGCATAGCCCATGATCGGCCCCCAGAACCAGATAACCAGGCCGACAAGCACCAGGCCGATCAGCCATGGCCAGATGCGGCGGCGCGGCTGAAACACCTGTCGTTTCTGCTTCGTGCCAGGCCTGTTTTGCTTCGTGCCAAGCCTGTTTTGCTTCATGGTTGCCATCCGGCCATGTTCCTGCGCAAGAAGACGCGCCATGACGAAGCGCCTGCTGCCCCTTATCCTGAGCTTGGCAATGCTGCCAGCCCTCGCCTCCTGCGGCAGCGAAGAGCGCGCTGCACCGCCAGCCCCGCTGAGCAAAGCCGCACTGGCAGCCGTGATCGAAAAGCCCGGCATCAATCGCGAGAAACTGGCCCGTTCTGTTGATGCGCTGTTTCTGGATGAAGCGGCTGGCGAGACGCGCGCCTTGCTGGTGTTTTCAGGGGGGCGGATTATCGCCGAGCGCTATGGAGCTGGCTATAACCGCAACACCCGGCTGATCGGCTGGTCGATGTCAAAGACTATCACCGGGGTGCTGATCGGTATGCTGGTATCAGACGGGCGATTGCGATTGGATGAAGGCGTTCCCGTCCCCGCGTGGCAGCGGCCCGGCGATCCGCGCGGCGCGATAACTCTGCGGCAGTTGCTACAGATGCGATCAGGCCTGCGCCACACCGAGGCGGGCGACCCGGTTTATGATTCCAGCGAAGTGCGGATGCTGTTCCTCGACGGGCGCGATAACATGGCTGCCTGGGCCGAAGAGCAGCCGCTTGAGGCAGAGCCAGGCAAGGTGTGGAAATACAGCTCGGCGACCACGGTGATCCTCGCCGATATCGCCGCCCGCGTGCTGACCGAAAGCACCGATCCCAAAGTGCGGCGGCAGGCCGTCTCAGACTATCTGCACGCCCGCCTGTTCGAAGTGGCCGGCATGAAATCCATGGTCCCCGAATTTGACGCCGCCGGAACCCTGATCGGCTCCAGCCTGATCCACGGCACCGCGCGCGATTGGGGCAAGTTCGGTGAATTTCTGCGCGCAGGCGGCGCGGTGAAGGGCGCACAGCTGGTGCCGCATGGCTGGATCGAATTCATGACCAGCCCCAGCCCGCGCAACCCCGGCTATGGCGGGCAGCTATGGCTCAACCGCCCGCAAGTGGACGGACACGATGTGCTGTTCCCCACGCGCGGCCCGTCCAGCCTTTTCGCCTGCACGGACCACCTGGGCCAATATGTGCTGGTCTCACCCGAACAGGGGCTGACTGTCGTCCGGCTCGGCAAGAGCTCCGAGAAAGAACGCGGGCGGGTGCGCGAACATCTGGCGGATATCGTCGGCTTGTTTTCAAAACTTCAGAAGTTGAAGCTGCCTTCCACCACAGTCACACAACCGCCGCCGAGCCAGGCCCGCTGACCTTCAAGCCGGCAAGCGACATGGCCTCCGCGGAGGCTTGCCTGATAGGCAGTGAAGCTATCGCGCCCCAGCCGCGCCGCCCAGAATGGGGTGAGCACGGCGTGGGCTGATCCGGTGACCGGATCTTCATCGACACCCGCACCCGGCACGAAAACGCGGCTGACCACGTCAGTCTCGCTCCCGCGCGCGGTGGCGATGAAGCTATCGATGCCGAGCGCGGCAAGGGCGCGCATATCGGGCTTGAGCCCCCGAACTTCGGCTTCGCTGCCATAGAGGAAGATGTTGTTCTGATCGTCATTACGCCACACTTCGCGCGGGGTTCCGCCCAACGCGATGGCAGCTTCATCCCATGCACTTTGGCTGGCGGCGCGGGCTGGGAGTGCCACTTCATAGCCCGAGCCTTTTCTGCGGACTTCGAGAATCCCCGCAAGCCTGGTGCGAAAACGTACCGCCTCCAGCCCCGGTTCGCGCCCCAGCACGACATGGCCCGCCGCCAGCGTCGCATGGCCGCACAGGCGGATTTCCAAGACAGGCGTGAACCAGCGCAGTTCCCAATCGCTTTCTCCGCTGGCATCGGCGAGCAGAAAGGCGGTCTCGGCAAACATGTTTTCAGCCGCGATGGCTTGCAGCACCGCATCGTCCGGCCAGACATCAAGGATCATCACCGCTGCTTGATTGCCGGTGAAAGCGCGCTCGGCAAAGGCATCGACGTGCCAATAGGGAATTGCGTCAGTCATCATCACTCCGCCGCAGGCACGTCTGGCATCAGATCCTTGGCACCCAGCCCGGTATCGACATGGCCTTCGGGATCAGGGTGGATCAGGATCTCCACGCCCGGAAATTCAGCCAGTAGCTTGATCTCGATCTCGTCCATTACCCGGTGTGCCTCGCGCACGGTAAGCTCGGGATCGACCCAGACGTGGAACTGCACGAAATCGCGGTTGCCCGATGTCCGCGTGCGCAGATCGTGGACGCCGCGCAATTCGGGGTGGCGGGCCATGATCTTGACGAAACGCCGCCGTTTTTCTTCCGGCCATTCGCGGTCCATCAGCTGGGTGATAGCCGCCTGCGAGGCGCCCCATGCCCCCCAGCCGAGCCACAGCGCGATCAGCAGGCCGAACACAGGGTCGGCACCACTGATCCCGGCATACTGATCGAGCACCAGCGCCCCGATCACTGCAAAGTTAAGCAACAGGTCTGACTGGTAATGGACATGATCGGTACTGATCGCGAGGCTGCCCGTGCGGCGGATGACGTGCCGCTGCCAGGCAATCAGCGCCAGCGTTGCCGCCATGGCAATCGCTGAAACGATGATGCCATCACTGGCCGCCGCCGTCCGTTCCCCGGCAAAGAACTGTTGCACCGCACGAAATGCCAGAGTGATCGCCGAGATCGAGATCAGCACGACCTGGAACATCGCCGCCATGGCCTCTGCCTTGCCATGACCGAAGCGGTGTTCGCGATCAGCAGGCTGGGCGGCCACCCAGACACCGGCGAGCGTCGCCACGCTGGCGACCAGATCGAGCACCGTATCGGCAAGGCTGCCAAGCATGGCAGTGGAGCCGGTGGACCAGGCCGCCCAGCCCTTCAGCGCGACGAGCAGCAGCGCCACCGCAATGGAGGCGAGCGCGGCGCTGCGATTGAGCGCGTTAGCATTGCTTGAAGGTGTGCTCATGGGAATAACAATGTGCTGGACCAGCCGTCCGTTGCGGCGGCATCGCGGGTGAAACGGCGGCGTTCGTGCAAGCGGTGCTCGCGGTCTTGCCAGAATTCGATGGCGCGCGGCACCAGCCGGAAGCCAAACCAGTGGCCCGGCCGTTCTACCGGCCCGCCAGCAAAGCGCGCCTCGGCCTCGGCAAAGCGGGCGACAAATGTTTCGCGGCTATCGAGTGGTGCGGACTGGTCCGATGCCACCGCACCCAACTGCGAATCGCGCGCGCGGCTGGCGAAATAGGCATTGGCCTGCTCATCGGTGGCCCGTTCGAGCGGGCCTTCGATGCGGATCTGGCGGCGTAGCGACTTCCAGTGAAACAGCAGCGCGGCCTGCGGATTGGCGATCAATTCCGCGCCCTTGCGGCTGCGTGAATTGGTGTAGAACACGAAGCCATCTGGGCCATGCCCTTTCAGCAACACCATCCGCAGCGAAGGCGCACCTTGGGGTGTGGCCGTGGCCAGCGCCATGGCATTTGAATCATTAGGCTCGGTTATCCGCGCCTCATCATACCACGCGGAAAAGAGTGCAAAGGGATCGCCGTGCGCGATGGTGGCGGCCGCCTGCTGAGTTGTCACATCGGGTTCCTGCTATAATTCGCGAAAGCTGTGTCACTCTCGTCATTCGGGCGGCGGCCCATCGCCTTCATAGACCTGCTTCTTTGTCCTGCAAACCTCAATCCCTTGTGATGTGCGCAATGCGGCCCTAACTTCGCCATCATGTCAGACCCATATACGATCCTCGGTGTACCCCGCAGCGCCAGCGAGAAGGAGGTGAAATCCGCCTATCGCAAGCTGGCCAAGGAGCTGCACCCCGATCGCAATTCCGATAATCCCAAGGCCACCGAACGCTTCAGCGAGGTGACGCGGGCCTATGATGTGCTGTCCGACAAGGACAAGCGCGCGCGCTTTGATCGCGGCGAAATTGATATGGACGGCAATCCGGCGAACCCCTTTGCCGGTGGTGGCGGCCCTGGAATGGGTGGCGGCTTTGGTCAGGGAATGGGCCAGGGAATGGGAGGCGGCAGCGAAGGCATCGACATTTCCGACCTGTTTGAAGGTCTGTTCGGCGGCGGTCGCGGGCGCGGTATGGGCGGTAATATGGGGGGCGGCTTTGGCCGTCAGCCAGCGCCCAAGGGCAACAACGTGTCCTACCGCCTCAAGGTATCACTGACCGATGCCGCCACCCGCGCAGCGCAGCGCATCACCTTGGCAGATGGCAAGACCATCGATCTCAAATTGCCCGCCGGTGTCGAGGATGGCACGCAGATGCGGCTTAACGGCAAAGGCGAGGCGGGGCCGGGCGGCAATGGTGATGCGATTGTCACCATCATGATCGAGCCGCACTCTTTCTTTCGCCGCGATGGTGACAATCTGCGGCTCGATCTGCCGATCACCCTTGATGAAGCGGTGAACGGGGCCAAATTGAAGGTTCCCACCGCCGATGGCGCGGTGATGCTTTCAGTCGCGCCGGGTTCCAGTTCGGGCAAAACCCTGCGGCTCAAGGAAAAGGGCTTCAGCCGCAAGGACGGCAGCCGCGGCGATCAGCTGGTGACGCTGGAGATTGATCTGCCGCCCAGCGATGCCGATCTCAAGTCCCGGCTCGAAGGCTGGGCTGATACGCGCAACCTGCGCGCGAAACTGGGCGTCTGACGCGTGGAAGAGCGGGAAATCGCTGATGATGTGGAACCGCCACCGCTGACCGTTCCCCATCTTTCGCCCGAAGCACGCCGCGAACGCGCCCAGCGCTGGCACGATGATCTGGGTGCGCGGCTGGACCAGAGTTTCGGCAAGGGATGGGGGTTTGGCAAGGGATCGCGTCCGCACCGGGTGTTTACCCGGACCTGGACCGGGGCGTGGAACGATGGCTTCATCCATGCCGGAAACCTTGCCTATACTACCATCGTCGCGCTGTTTCCGTTTTTCATCACGGTTACTGCGATATTCTCGGCGATTGGCGAGCCCGAGCAACGCGAGGCATCGGTGCGCGCCTTTCTGCTCGCGGTGCCGCCGGTGGTGTCGCGCGCGCTGGCCCCGGTGGCCTATGACGTCATCGAATTGCGCCACGGCTGGCTGCTGTGGCTAGGCGGATTGGTCGGACTGTGGACCGTTGGCAGTCTGGTCGAAACCATTCGCGATGTGCTGCGCCGCGCCTATGGCACACAAGCGGTTCAGGCCTTCTGGCGATACCGGCTGCTCTCCACCGGGATCATTATCGTCGCGGTAATCGCGCTGCTGTTCTCGTTACTGGCGCAAGTGGCTCTGGGCGCGGTGGAGCAGATAATCGCCGCCTGGATGCCGCGCGCCGGTGCCTTGCTGGAACAAGTGGCGCTGGGGCGGCTGGTGCCAGCTATGGTGCTATACCTATCCTTGTTCCTGATCTTCGTCTCGCTGACGCCAGAGAAATATCGTGGCCGCGCCTATCCCAAATGGCCGGGCGCGCTGTTCGTCACTTTCTGGTGGGTGGCGGTATCGGTGGCCCTGCCATGGGTGCTGCGCTCGCTTTTCCACTACGATCTGACCTATGGCAGCCTGGCTGGCGTGATGATCGCCCTTTTCTTTTTCTGGCTAGTCGGCCTAGGACTGGTAGTGGGCGCAGAACTGAACGCTGCATTGGCCGAAAGCCCGGAAGAACGTCACCTTGTCGGTCATGCCGTCAAAGAAGCAGCAACCGGATCGACACAGCAAGGCGGGGAAGGAAACGAATGAGCGGTTTGATGCAGGGCAAGCGTGGCCTGATTATGGGGCTGGCGAATGACAAGTCGCTCGCCTGGGGTATCGCGCAGAAGCTCCATGAACATGGCGCAGAGCTGGCCTTCACTTATCCCAACGCCGCGATTGAAAAGCGCTGCCGCCCGCTCGCCGGGCAACTGGGCAGCGATTTTGTGTTCCCCTGCGACGTTGCCGACATGGCCTTGCTCGATAGTGCCTTTGCCACCCTGGCCGCGCGCTGGCCGGTGATCGATTTTGTCGTCCATGCTGTCGGCGCATCGGACAAAAATGAACTGCGCGGGCGTTACAGCGACACCAGCCTCGAAAATTTCCTCGACACCATGAACGTCAGCGTATTCAGCCTGACCGCCGTGGCCCAGCGCGCGGCGGTGATGATGCCGCTTCGTGAGGATGGCAGCGGCGGCGGTTCGATCCTGACGCTGACTTATTACGGTGCCGAAAAAGTTATCCCGCATTACAACGTCATGGGCGTGGCCAAATCAGCGCTGGAGACCAGCGTCAAATATCTCGCCGCCGATCTTGGCCGTGACAAGATCCGGGTCAATGCGATCTCCGCCGGGCCGATCCGCACATTGGCGGCATCGGGGATTGGCGATTTCAACCTGATCCTCAAATGGAACGAGCTCAACGCCCCGCTGGGCCGCAATGTCACCATCGAAGATGTCGGCGGCGCGGGGCTCTATATGCTGTCAGACCTGTCATCCGGGGTGACGGGTGAGATCCACTATGTTGATGCCGGCTACAACGTCATCGGCATGAAACGCGAAGACGCACCCGATATCGCGCTGGCCTGATATAATAGCATTTTGCGGTTAATCCGCTTCGGGCCACCCCAATCTCGCCCGGACAGAGGCGGCTCAAACCGGACAGGCCGGACACCCCTGTCCGGGTCCATTATTCATTAAAATCAATATATTATCCTGAAATAGTTGACACAAGCCAGCTTTTCACTGCGAATTGATCTTCTGGCTGTCAAAGAACCTGCGGATCATGCGGATTCTTGGCCATGTAGGACAGCTCTTTAAGCAAATCGCTGAATTGTGAATCAGATCCTGATCATATCGCGATCAGGACTGCCAGCAGACTTCCGACCGCGTGAGCCTGAACGTGAACGGCTGCGCGGCGGATCGGCGGGGCGGACCAGCAGCACACAGGCGATGGCCACAATCGCGCTCATCGCCGCGGTGCGCAGCGGATAATCGACCAAACTGTGCAGCAGTGCCGTGCCGATCACCACGCTGGCAGCCAGCTGCATCGCGTTGCGCCGGGCACCCGACCATACCGTCCAGGCGCGCGGAACAAACCAGCCGAGGAATGTGATCACGGCGATGAGGCCGAAAATCCCGGTCTCGATCAGCAGTTCGAGCAGATCATCGTGGGCATGGTTGACGAATGTCGTGCCCACCAGCGCGGGCTGCTCGTACCAGCGGTAAAGTTCAAGGAAGGTGCCGGTGCCGCTGCCGAGCGGCGCATAGTCCTTGAGTATCTGCAGGCCGGTGACGAGGAATTCCTGACGGCTGATCCCCGCAGTCGCACCCTTGACGGTCAGGTCATTGGCGACCGGGCCATAGAGCAGGAAGGCAACAATCCCGCCGAGCACGACAATTCCGCCAAGCACCGCCAGCGGCAGCGGCACACGCAGATCAGGCTTGGCGATCAGGAACAGTGCGGCCAGAACCGGAAACAGCAGCACCACACAGGCCAGCGATCCGCTGACCAGCACACCAAACACCAGCAGTAAAGCGATCCCCGATCCCAGCATCCCTGAGCCGGTAAACCATTCCTTTTGCGAAGCAGCCGCGCGCATTTCCAGCGCCAGCCCACCTCCCCACAGCGCCAGCGCGGCCAGCAGGAACGAGCCTTGATGGTTGCTGTTGGCGAAGAAACCCGGTCCTTCGCCGTAATTGGTGATTTCATAGAAATAAGAGCTGCCCGCGATGCGCTGCAAGGCGCTGACCGCTACGGAAATCGCCGCCACGGCAACAATTGTGTAAATTACATGGCGCGTCGGTGGTGCGCCGCCGGCCCGAATCGACAGGAACAGCGCCAGCGCCGGGATCCACCAAGCGAATGAGGCCAGAGAGTGCCATGGTGCCATCGAAACCGTTAGCCAGGGAGCGGCAACACCAAGCGCGGTGAAGCCATCATAAACCGCCCCGCGTCCCGGCAGATGACGCCAGATGCCCGGTGGCAAAGGCAGGAACTGCACGGCGCAGAGCACGAAGACAGCCAGGCCGAACTTGGCCAGGCCGGTATGGACGGGTGGCACCTGCCAGGCTCTATCGTCAGGTTGCTGCCACAGCGTCCAGCCGATCAGCGCCGCACCGCATAATTGCAGCAGCATATTGCCGCCGAAACCCGCTGCGGAAGCCCCGCCGAGCAACAGCACAGCGACGAGATAAGCCAGCGTCACATTGGCGCGGGTGAGGGTAATCACTTGCCACCTCCCGGCATGATATCAAGGCGGCGCACCGCAGCCTGCTGAGCATCGCGGCTTTCCTGCACGCGGCCGCCAAGGCTCAGTTTCTGACCCTTGCAAGCTCCTGCTGGTATGGTGAAGCTGACATTGAGCACCTGATTGGTGCCCGGCGCACCGGCCAGCGGCATTTCGAACAAGGCCAGATCAGCGCCAACACATTCAAGCCCCAGCGCCAATGCCCCCGGCGATCCACTGAGCGTGCGATATTCCAGCCGGGCCTTGTAGATACCCGGTGACAGCGTCAGCACTTGCGAAACCATCGCGCCGGGAGCCCGGCCATAATAATCCAGCGACAGTCCGCCGCCTGGCGCCCTTTCGGCAGCGCCGGTGGCATTGACCTTGAGCTCCCAGTTAAACGGCGGCGGCACCTTCACATCGGCAAAATCGGGGCTGTGAACCAGTTCATTGCGGCCAGCCTGTGAGCCGCTACCCCACAACGCGCGGGCTTCGGCAAAGGCCTGGGCATTCACCAACAGACTTGTCGCCAATCCGCGCACCTGCGGATCGCTGAAGCTGCTTCGCGGCAATCGGCTGACCAGACGGGTCGCCAGCGAAGCCGGTTTTTTCGCTGCGGTAAATCCGCGCAAAAATGGCTCGAACAGTTCGGGATGCGGCGTCAATGCGGCCACCGCATCATCGGCCTGCCGTTCACTGTTGATGGCGCTGCCAACGCCCATCATCAGCTTCTCGGTCAGGGCACCGCTCAGCCGGTTCATCACCGCGATCTGATCGATGGCTTCCTTGAGATTGCCGGTGCCAACCGCGTGGCGCAACAGCAATAACCGTGATTCGCGTGACCGCAGGTTGCGGCGCATCGCCTCGCGCAGCAGCACGGCATCCTGCGCGCTGCCGACCGCACCAGTGCTGCGAAAACCGGCCGCGGCGACAGCATAGAAAGGTTCAAAGGCCAAAGGCGATGAGGCCAGTGCCGCCCGGCCAATGGTATCAATCCCGGCAGGCGGCAGGCCTTTCGCATCAGCCTGAATCGCGCGCAGCTGACCCAGCTTGCCGGGGCCGAAGCTGGCGAGTGCGGGCAAACTGCCCGCCGCAGACGTTTCGGCGACACGGCCAAGATTCGCCACCACCGCCAGAACAGCCAGCATGGTCCCGCAACCCGCTGCGCGTAAAACACGGGAGCCACTGGAACCGGAATCGCGTGCAAGCCGCATTCTCGTCATGTCCCTATAAGTGCTCAGGTTTCGGTGCGATTAAGATCAAGCGCGCGCGATGGATCCGAAGTCACCTTGCCGCCAATACCATCCGAGCCATAGTTATACGAATAATAGCTGTAACCATAAGCGCCGCTGGTGGCCGTAACCTTGGTGAGAATAACCCCGGCGATGTTGCTGCCCGATTCGAGTAGGCGGCGCACCATTTCCACTACGTTGCCCGTGCGCGATTGCCGGCTTTCAACCACCAGCGCGGTCGCTTCAGCGGCGGCACCCAGCAAGGGCGCATCGGTCAGCCCGAGCACCGGCGGGCCATCGATCACCACCATCTCGTACTCACTACGCGCTTCGGCGATGATCGCTGGCAAGCGGTTGGAGCTGAGCAGTTCCGCTGCCGAACCGACAAAGCGGCCCACCGGCAGCAGGTTGAGATTTTCGACCTGTGTTGTCTCGATATAGGCGGAAAGCGGCTCTTCGGTGCCCAGCAGATGGGCGAGGCCATAGCCGTCCGAGCGGCTGGAGACGAAAGTCGGCTTGCGCAGATCGGCGTCGATCAGCAGCACCTTCGATCCCAGCCGGGCCATCGAACTGGCAATGGCATAGGCCGAGGTTGATTTGCCTTCGCCCGGACGGGTCGATGTGACGAGCAAGGTGCGCGGCGCGCCTTCGGGCCGCGAGAATTTGAGCGCAGTCCGCACCGAATAGTAGGCTTCGGAGACATCGGACTTTCGATCAGCCAACGCCTCCATCAGCGTACGATCATCGTTATCCATCGGAATCACACCGAGCACCGGCAGGTGCAGCTTGTTGCGGACATCGTTGGGATCAATGATCGCATCGAACAGCAGGTAAGCCGCGAATGCCAGCGCCACACCGGCAGCAAGGCCAAACAGCAAGCCGAGCATGGCATTGACCGAAAGACGCGGGCTGAACGCCCCGGCTGGCGGATCGGCGGGATCGACAAGCGCAACATTGCTCTGGCCGATGCCGCCTGCAACGCCGATTTCCTTGTAGCGCTGGAGCAAGGCATCATAGAGCGCGCGGTTGGTGTCCGCCTCGCGCTGCAGGATGTTATATTCAATCGAACGGCCACGCTCGGTCTGGACCTGACCCTTGGCGGCAGCAACGCTGGCCTCGATTCGGGCTTCGGCTTGCAGGGCTGATTGGTAATCGCCCTGGAGTTCGGCGCGCTTGTTGCCCGAGGCGCGTCCGCGTTCACCGTTGATGACGCTGTCCAGACGGGCAATCCGCGCCTGCAATTCACGCATCACCGGATAGTCAGCTTTGAACACCTTGGCTTTTTCATCATACTGCGACTGCAAATCCGCACGCTGTGAGATCAGCGTGGCGACATTGGCCGCCTGTTCGCTGACGAAATTGACCGAGGCAGACTTAAAGGCCTGTTCGGCATTGATCCGGCGAACGCGGGCCAGATTGAGCGCCTCGTTCAGCGCGGTGAGATCGGATTGCGCCAGCGTCGAACCTTCGGATGTCTTGCCGTCAACCGTCACGGTCTGGGTGCGGAACACGCCCGAATTGATCGAATAGTTGTTCAGCCCCCGCTCCGATTCCTCAAGCGCGGCCTTGGTGCGCGCCAGCTGATCGGAAAGAAACTTGCGGGCATAGGACGACGAATCATAGCGCCGCTCAAGGCTGCTGGCGATGAAGCCTTTGGCCATAGCATTGGCGACATTGGCGGCAACGGCGGGGTCTTTGGCGGTGTGGCTGACCTGAATCAGCAAGCTGCCTTTTACCGCCTCAACGCTGGTGCCGTTCATCATGATCGCCACCGCACGCTTGGTGCGCTGATCGCGGGTGCCTTGATCGCCGCCGAAATCACCCGACGAGGCAAGGTTGAGATCTTCCACCACGCGCCGCGCCAGCACTTCGCTGCGCAGCAGGCCGATCTGGGTGCCCAGCATATCCTGCATTGCGCCCCGGTTCTGCGCCGCCTGCCCGGTGCGGGTGGCGCTGTCGAGCATCTCGGTCGCCTGGGTATTGAGTTCCAGCAGCGCGGTGGCGCGATAGAGTGGGGTCATCAGCAGCGAGGCAATGATCCCGAGGATCAGGCCGAGCGCACCGGCCCCCAGGATGATCCGGCGGTGCTCGGACAGGATGCGCAGCACATCACCCAGCTCAAAGCCGGACGAAGGCGTGGGTCCATGGCCATAGGGTGAGGCCGATGTCGCGCCTGGTTGATTCGTATCCTGCAAAGTCATCTACAAT
>CAMDQO010000019.1 GCA_945906105.1 Novosphingobium sp. Chol11
TCCCGGGGCAAATCGGGTGGTTGACCCGCGCGCCCTCGCACCCTATGTGCGCCGCCTGTCCGGGTGATTTGGTCCCGGCAGCCCTTTGGGGCGGAGTAGCTCAGTTGGTTAGAGCAGCGGAATCATAATCCGCGTGTCGGGGGTTCGAGCCCCTCCTCCGCTACCATGTTTCATGTCCATATGCTTCAACATGGGTCCGCTTGTGTCCGGGAATCTGGCTGAAGTCCGAGGTTATCTAGGATCAGGACACTAACCCTGTTACCCTCCATTTTACCGCCCCTCAGGCGTAAAGGTGGCGACGAGATCAAATCGATCGCCCCTGAATGTCTGACAGACATAAGTGACCGGCTCTCCGGTCCGCCAGGTCCAGCGTTCGACCTGCAGGCAGGGGGTATTGCGCGGGATGACAAGATGCGTACTGATCTCCGCAGTTGCAGCAACAGCACTTATCCGGTGGCGGGCCTGGGTCCAGGGAACGGACTGGATTAGCCACGAGCTCGGGGATTGTGTAGAAAAGTCAGCGTCTCGCGCATCCGGGACACTATCTAGGCTGATCAGGCGGTCTTCAAAGGCAAAAGGGCCGTCCTGTCCTTGATGGATTCCGGTGACGTGCCGCAAGAGCGTGCCGCTTGCGAAGCTGTCGCTGGGCCCATCTTCTTTGCAAATTTCCGAAGAGAGCAAATCAAACCGATAGCTGCCGGTGCGTTCGGCGATCGCCTTGCCGATATCGGGAATGTCTAGGACGGCGGATTGCACATGCGGATAGGCGACGAACGTACCCGCCTTGCGCCGACGTTCAATCAGGCCTGCGCGGACAAGTGCGGTCAGTGCCTTGCCTACGGTCGCGCGCGCACAACCATACTGCGTGACGAGTTCGTGTTCGAAGGGGATGCGGTAGCCCGGCTTCCATTCGCCTGAAGCGATCCGCGCTTCGATCTCTGAGCCTATCCGTTCGGCTATCTTCATTCACACATGATCCGGTCCACAACTTTCAGATAGCGCGCTGTCACAGCTGCACTGTCGAAATGCTGACCGCCCGATACCACCTTTCTCCCGCGTTTCCAGACCGTGTCGATGCAATTTCTGCGCGCAGCAAAAATCCAGTTATCGAGCAGCTGATCACCCTTGCGGCCATGCAGCGCGGGATGGGCGGGATTCAGAGTGACAAAATCGGCAGCATGGCCAATCGAAAGGCCGGGTGAGATGCCCATCGCTTGTCCGCCGCCGCTGAGCGTGGCCTGGAACAGACGTCGTGCGACCGAGGGGTGCGCTTCGTTTGCCAGAACATTGCGGGCCTGATGCGCCAGCCGCTGGCTATATTCCAATCCGCGCAATTCCTGCGCGGGGTCGATCAGGATGTTGGAATCGGTGCCGGTGGCGATCCGCCCGCCTGCCTCAAGAAACCGCAGGGCGGGGAAAATACCATCGCCCAGATTGGCTTCGGTGATGGGGCACAGCCCAGCCACCGCGCCGCTTGCAGCAAGGGCGTTGGTTTCGGCGTCGGTCAGGTGGGTGGCGTGGATCAGGCACCAGCGTTCATCGAGCCCGACATGATCGAGCAGCCATTCGACGGGTCGCTGGCCGGAAAACGCCACACTGTCCTGTACTTCCTTTTGCTGTTCGGCGGCGTGGATATGGATTGGCCCTTGCGGGTGCATCGCGATCAAGGCGGCCAGCTCGTCACCAGTCACTGCGCGCAGGCTGTGCGGGGCTATGCCCAGCCGGTCGCCGGGTGAGAGCAGTGTGGGGCAGGCCTCCAGCAACTGCGCGAAACTGTTGAGGCTATGGATAAAGCGGCGCTGGCCGTGATTGGGGGGCTGTCCGCCAAAATTGCTGTGGGCATAGAACACCGGCAGCAGAGTCAGTCCAATCCCGGTGGCGCGGGCGGCGGCAGCGATCCGGGCGGCCATTTCGACGGGGTCGAAATAGGGCTGTCCGTCCGCGTCGTTGTGCAGATAGTGAAACTCACCGACGTGAGTGTAACCAGTCTCGAGCATTTCGGCATAGGCCATCGTGGCCACGGCTTCCATATCGTCCGGGGTCAACCGGTCGAGAAAGCGGTACATCACCTCGCGCCAGCTCCAGAAATTATCGTCGCTGGCGCCGCCTGCGCCATCGCCGCGATGTTCGGCAAGGCCTGCCATCCCGCGCTGAAAAGCGTGGCTGTGGACATTGGCCAGGCCGGGCAAGGTGATCTGGTGCGCCTGATCCTCAGGCCTGGCGGGCGTGTCTATTTCGATTCCGGCAATCAGGCCATCCGTCACAGTGAACCGGACATTCTGAGCCCAGCCAGCGGGGAGCAGGGCCGTTGCGGACCAGAAAGCAGACATCAAGGACTCTCCTGCAGGGGCGATATTATGTCTAGACATAATTAAATCAATCTGCAACTCTTATGTCCATGAGTTGCGAGTCCGTCATTGTCTGTGACCGTATCTGGCAGGGCGCCCGGCTGGCCACCATGGCCGCTGCGGGCGTCGTGGATGATGGTGTCATCGCCTGCAGAGACGGGCAGATTGTTTATGCGGGCAGCAGGTTGGATGCGCCCGTGTTCAAGGCAACGGTAGTGGTCAACTGCGCGGGCCGCTGGATCACGCCTGGCTTGATTGATTGCCACACCCATCTGGTCCACGCTGGCAACCGCGCGCATGAATTCGAGTTGCGGCTGGCGGGTGCGAGCTATGAAGAGATTGCCCGCGCAGGCGGCGGCATCGTCTCGACGATGAAGGCTACCCGCGCGGCGAGCGAGGGCGATCTGGTCGCGGCGGCCTTGCCCCGGCTTGATGCTTTGATCGCCGAGGGTGTCACGACCATCGAGATCAAGTCGGGTTACGGCCTGTCGCTCGACGACGAGCTGAAAATGCTCAGCGCCGCGCGGCAATTGGGCACCGCGCGCGGGGTGACGGTCAAGACGAGCTTACTGGCGGCCCATGCCTTGCTGCCGGAATTTGCTGGCGATGCAGACGGTTATATCGCCCATGTCTGCGATACGATCATCCCGGCAGCGGCACAGTCCGGATTGGCCGATGCGGTCGACGGATTTTGCGAAGCGATCGGCTTTACCCCAGCGCAGATCGAACGCGTGTTTCAGGTGGCGATGGCGCATGGCCTGCCGGTGAAGCTGCACGCCGAACAGCTTTCCAACAGCAACGGCGCGGCGCTGGCGGCGCGTTATAAAGCTTTGTCAGCAGATCATCTTGAGCATCTCGATGAGGGCGGAATTTCTGCAATGGCGGCGGCGGGGACCATCGCGGTGCTGCTGCCGGGAGCCTACTATTTCACGCGGGAAACGCTGCCGCCACCAATTGCCAAGCTGCGCGCCGCTGGCGTACCGATGGCGCTGGCAACCGACTGCAATCCCGGCACCTCGCCGCTGACATCGTTGTTGCTGGCGATGAACATGGGGGCGACACTGTTCTGCCTGACCGTCGAAGAATGCCTCGCCGGGGTGACGCGTGAAGCGGCACGCGCGCTCGGTATGCTCGATCAGGTCGGCACGCTCGAGGCAGGCAAGGCCTGCGATCTGGCGATCTGGGATATCGAACGCCCGGCCGAGCTGGTCTACCGGATCGGCGCCAACCCGCTCCATCAACGAATCTGGAGGGGGCAATGAGCATCACCATCGAAGCAGGCGCGGTCTTGCTGGCGGATTGGCGGCGCGTCTACCGCGGCGAAACGCCGGTCCTCGATCCGTCCTGTCACGCGAATATCATTGCGAGCGCCGCAGCGGTTGCGCGCATTCTGGCCAAGCAAGAGCCAGTGTACGGGATCAACACCGGTTTCGGCAAATTGGCCAGCGTCAGGATCAGCGATGATGACCTGCTGACCCTGCAGCGCAATATCGTGCTGAGCCATGCTGCCGGTGTGGGCGATCCCATGCCGGTGCCGATTGCGCGGCTGATGATGGCGTTGAAGCTCGCCAGTCTGGCACAAGGCGCATCTGGCGTGCAGATATCGACGGTCGAGCTGCTCGGACGCCTGCTGGAAAAGGGCCTTACCCCGGTGATTCCGGCGAAAGGTTCGGTTGGCGCCTCGGGGGATCTCGCTCCGCTCGCCCACATGGCCGCAGCTATGATCGGCACCGGAGAGATCTGGGTGGATGGCGACCGCATTCCCGCGCTTCAGGCGCTGACTCAAGCTGGGCTATTGCCACTGGTGCTGGGGCCAAAGGAAGGCCTGGCCTTGCTCAACGGCACGCAGTTTTCCTGCGCCTATGCGCTGGCCGGATTGTTTGAATCCGAGCGACTGTTTGCCTCAGCGTTGCTGACCGGCGCGTTGTCCACGGAAGCCGCCAAAGGCTCCGACGCGCCGTTCGATCCGCGCATTCATGCCTTGCGTGGACATAAGGGCCAGATCGAGACGGCGGCGGCGCTGCGCCAGTTGATGAACGGCTCAGCGATCCGCGCCTCGCACCTGACCGGCGATACCCGAGTGCAGGATCCCTATTGCCTGCGCTGCCAACCGCAAGTGATGGGGGCGGTGCTCGATCTGTTGAGGCAGGCGGCCACCACTTTGCTGACTGAAGCCAATGGCGTTTCGGACAATCCGCTGATTTTCGCTGAGACCGACGAGGCGCTTTCGGGAGGCAATTTTCATGCCGAGCCAGTGGCTTTCGCGGCCGACATGATCGCGCTGGCCCTGTGCGAGATCGGCTCGATCGCTGAACGGCGGATCGCGATGCTGGTCGACCCGGCGCTGTCCGGCCTGCCCGCCTTCCTCACCCCGCGTCCTGGGCTGAATTCGGGCTTCATGATCCCGCAGGTGACGGCTGCTGCGCTGGTTTCGGAAAACAAGCAGCGCGCCTACCCCGCCAGCGTCGATTCGATCCCGACTTCGGCCAATCAGGAAGATCACGTCTCGATGGCCGCGCACGGCGCGCGGCGGCTGATGGGTATGGCTGACAATGTCGCGGGGGTGCTCGGCATCGAGTATCTTGCGGCGGCGCAAGGGTGCGATTTCCACACCGGGCTGGCTTCGAGCGAAACTCTGGAAACCGCACGAGCTTTGCTGCGAAGCGAAGTGCCGGCGCTCGATGAGGACCGCTATTTCCATCCCGACATGGCCGCCGCTCAAGGCCTGATCGCGTCCGGGCGGCTGGCCACGCTGGCGCAATTGCCAGAGCTGGCATGACTGACTGGCTTTCCGTCACGCCGGGCAAAGCGCCGTTGATTGTCAGCGTGCCGCATGCCGGAACGGTCATTCCCGGCGATATATCCGGACTGGTTTCGCACGACCTCGCCCGGCGCGACGCCGATCATCATGTTGACCGTCTCTATGCCTTTGCGAGCGATCTGGGCGCGACGATAGTTCACAGCCGCATCTCACGCACGGTCATCGATCTCAACCGCGATCCCTCCGGCCAGTCGCTCTATCCGGGGCAGGCGACGACCGGGCTTTGCCCCGTTACGACTTTTGATGGCGAGCCGCTTTATACAATTGCCTCTGAACCGGCAGAGGCAGAAATCGAACGGCGCCGCGCGGTCTATTTCGATCCCTATCACGCTGCTCTTGCCGAGCAAATCGCCCGCCTGCGTGTGCTGCATCCAGGCGTTGTGCTATACGATGCGCACTCCATCCGCAGCCGTGTCCCGCGCCTATTCGACGGCGAATTACCACAATTCAACATCGGATGCTTCGATGGGGCGAGCTGCAATCCGGGGCTGACCGATGCGATCGCGGCAGACTGCGCCGACGATTCCCACGTCGTCAACGGCCGCTTCAAGGGCGGCTGGATCACTCGCCACTACGGACAACCGTCGCGCGGTGTCCATGCCGTGCAGATGGAGCTCGCGATCCGGGGCTACGCCGATGAAGACGGGCTCTGGCCGTCGCGTTGGGATGCCAAACGCGCCGCGTCGATGCAGGCGAAGCTCCGCACCATTCTCACCACTTGTCTAGACTTTGCGAAGGATCAGAAGTGAACCGCCTCGATAACAGCCGCGTGATCCGTGCCGCGCACGGCACCGAACTCAGCGCAAAGAGCTGGCTGACCGAAGCCCCCTTGCGAATGCTGATGAACAACCTCGATCCCGATGTCGCCGAAGACCCGGCCTCGTTGGTCGTCTATGGCGGCATTGGCCGCGCCGCGCGCAATTGGGAATGCTTCGATAAGATCGTCGAAACGCTGAAGCGGTTGGAGGATGACCAGACCCTGTTGATCCAGTCCGGCAAACCGGTCGGCGTCTTTCAAACCCACAAGGATGCACCGCGCGTCCTGCTGGCCAATTCCAACCTCGTGCCCGAATGGGCGACGTGGGAGCACTTCCACGAACTCGATCGCGCGGGCCTGATGATGTACGGCCAGATGACGGCGGGCTCGTGGATTTATATCGGCAGCCAAGGCATCGTGCAGGGTACCTATGAGACGTTCGTCGAGATGGGCCGCCAGCATTATGGCGGAGACCTGACGGGCAAGTGGATCCTGACCGGCGGGCTGGGCGGGATGGGCGGAGCGCAGCCGCTCGCTGCAACGATGGCGGGGGCGAGCTGCCTGGCGGTCGAATGCCAGCCTTCGCGGATCGAGATGCGGCTTCGGACCGGCTACATTGATCGCCAGACCGATAGCCTGGGCGAGGCGCTGGAGATCATGGCAGCGTCGAAGACGCCAATCTCGGTAGGCCTGCTAGGCAATGCGGCGGACGTCTTCCCCGAAATCTACCGGCGCGGGGTGCGGCCGCACGGGGTGACCGATCAGACCTCTGCGCACGATCCGATCAACGGCTATCTGCCGCAAGGCTGGACCCTCGATCAATGGTTGACCGCGCGTGAGAAAGACCCGGCCAGCGTTGAAAAAGCTGCGCGCGCCTCGATGGCGGTCCATGTCCGCGCGATGCTCGATTTTGCCGCTGCTGGCGTGCCGACCTTCGACTATGGCAACAATATCCGCCAGGTCGCCAAGGATGAAGGCGTTGCGAATGCCTTCGATTTCCCCGGCTTTGTGCCCGCCTATATCCGCCCACTGTTCTGTAAAGGCATCGGACCCTTCCGCTGGGCGGCACTCTCGGGCGATCCCGAAGACATCTTCAAGACCGACGCCAAGGTGAAGGAACTGATCCCCGACGATCCGCACCTGCACAACTGGCTCGATATGGCGCGCGAGCGGATTCACTTTCAGGGGCTTCCGGCCCGAATCTGCTGGGTTGGTCTCGGCCAGCGCCACCGGCTGGGCCTGGCCTTCAACGAAATGGTCAGGACCGGCGAGCTGAGGGCGCCGGTGGTGATCGGTCGCGATCACCTCGATTCCGGCTCGGTCGCCAGCCCCAATCGCGAAACTGAAGCCATGAAGGATGGATCAGATGCGGTCTCGGATTGGCCGCTCCTCAACGCGCTGCTCAACACCGCCTCGGGTGCGACCTGGGTCTCGCTCCACCATGGCGGCGGGGTTGGCATGGGCTATTCGCAGCATTCGGGAATGGTGATCGTTGCCGATGGCACCGACGATGCCGCGCGGCGTCTGGAGCGGGTGCTGTGGAACGATCCCGGCACCGGGGTGATGCGCCATGCTGATGCCGGTTATGAGATCGCGCTCGATTGCGCGCGTGAACAAGGGCTCGATCTGCCGGGAATCCTGTAACACCGGCCATACCATTTGAGGGGAAGACACATGCGGCTGAAAATGAGACTGCGGGTCAAATCAGCGAAAGTTCGGTGATGTCTGGAGGCGATGTGCTGGCAAGCTGGAAACGCAGCTAAATCGTAGACCATGTGCTCACAGACGAATGATCCTCTTACCCAGATTTTCTCCGCGATAGATGCCTGCCAAGGCGTCAGGACAGGCATCCAGACCATCGAGTATGTCTTCCGCATAATGTAATTTACCCTCCCGAATCCATCCTGCCAGAGTGCTGACAGCGCTGTCCCAGCGATCAAGATGGTCAAAGATAACAAAGCCTTGCATCCTTGCGCGCTTGACCAGCAGGTGCCGCTCAACGCGCGGTCCGTTGGGCCAAGGATCCCATTGCGAGATTGATGCCGTGCCGCAAATGACAACCCGCGCTCCCTGCGCGAGGCATGGGTAAACTGCGTCGCTGATCATGCCTGCGGTATTGTCGAAGTAAACATTCACCCCTTCAGGGCAGGCAGCGTCCAGTGCTGCAACAAGGCCGTCAGTCTTGTAATCAAAGGCATGGTCATAGCCGAACTGATCCTTGCATTGCGCCACCTTGATTGGTCCACCGGTAATGCCAACCGTGCGGCAACCCAGGATCCGGGCGATCTGGCCGACGGCTGAACCAACCGATCCAGCTGCTGTTGAAACAACAACTGTATCACCGGACTTCGGCTCACCGACCAGTGTCAGGCCGAGCAAGACGGTGACGCCATTGATGCCAAGTACACCAAGCGCGAGGGAGGCAGGCAGACCGGTCTGATCAACCTTGCGCATTATGGCATCAGCCGTGACTGTTGCGAATTGCTGCCATCCGAACCAGCCAGTAACCAGAGCGCCCACAGCCCAGTCCGGGTCAGCGCTTTCAACGATCTCACCAACAGCCAGAGAACGCATCACCCCGCCAAGCGGCACCGGGGTGGAATAATTTCCAAGATCAGCAATCCAGCCGCGCATGGCTGGTTCTACCGAGAGATAGCGATTGGCGATCCTGATCTCTCCGGCTTTTAGAGCAGTGAGCGCATGAGTGACGATGACGAAGTCATGCGCTTGGGCGATCCCGACTGGTCTTGAAGCCAACAGGACTTGGCGATTCATGGTCTCATCCTTCAATCGTTCTGCGGACGTATCAGCTTCAAACCCGCATCACCAACAGCCAACTCCTATCGCAGGGTAGGTGCAGAAACAGCCTGGGACCAGAATGGATTTGCTCAGATTTGCGTTCGCCAGAAAGTGGTGAACCATCCAGGAGATGCGCAGCAATGCATGATGTTTTCATCTATGACCATGTCCGCACCCCGCGTGGGCGCGGGCGGCCCGATGGCTCATTACACGAAATTCCCGCGATCCAACTGGTCACACAGTTGCTGGAGGCGGTGCAGACCCGCAGTAATCTCGATACGGCGCTGCTCGACGATGTCGTGATCGGCTGCGCCCAGCCGGTTGGCGAACAGGGCGGGGTTTTGGCGCGCGGCGCGGTGCTCAACGCTGGTTATGCCGACACAGTGGGCGGTCAGCAGGTCCACCGGTTCTGCGGATCGGGGCTTGAAGCGGTGAACAATGTCGCCGGGCAGGTGGCTTCGGGTATGGCCATGGCCGGGATCGGCGGCGGCGTCGAATCGATGAGCCGCACGATCATGGGCTATGACAGCGGCGCTTGGGCGGCTGATCCGCGCGTGGCTCTGCACAACTATTACACACCGCAGGGCATCGGCGCCGATCTGATCGCCACGCTCGAAGGCTATAGCCGCACCGATGTCGATGGCTATGCTGCTGAGAGCCAGCGCCGCGCTGCGCTGGCCTGGGATGAGGGGCGTTTTGCCCGTTCGATCGTGCCAGTGCGTGATGTCATGGGCGAAGTCATTCTCGATAACGATGAATTCCGCCGTCCCAGCACGACAGTGGAATCGCTCGGAAACCTCAAACCGGCCTTTGCCGGGATGGCGTCGATGGGCTTCGGCCGCGTGGTGCGCGAACGCTATCCACAAGTGGAAGAGATCAACCACGTCCACACTGGCGGCAATTCGAGCGGCATCGTCGATGGATCGGGTGTCGTCCTGCTGGGCAATGCCGAATTCGGCAAGGCGGCCGGGCTGAAGCCGCGCGCGCGAATGCGTTCGTGGGCCTCGATCGGTTCGGAGCAAACGATCATGCTCACCGCGCCGGTCGCCGTCGCTCAAAAGGCGCTGAAGAACGCCGGGATGACCGCCGATCAGATTGATCTGTGGGAATTGAACGAGGCATTCGCCAGTGTTGTCCTGCGCTTCATGGGGCACATGGAAATCGATCATGCGAAGATCAACGTCAACGGCGGTGCGATTGCCATGGGCCATCCGCTGGGGGCAACCGGCGCGATGATCCTCGGCACCGTGCTCGACGAACTGGAGCGCCGCGATCTGAACACCGCCATGACACTATTGTGCGTCGGTAACGGCATGGGCACTGCTGCCATCATTGAACGGGTCTGAAAAGATGCGACATATTGCAATTGAAACCGGCGCTGACGGCGTCGCCATCCTTACCCTGAACAACGCCGATGAAAGCATGAACGTCGTTTCTGACGACTGGCTTGGTGAAATGAATGCCGCCATCGTGCAATTGCGCGATGATGCGGCGGTTACGGGCGTGGTCATCACCTCGGGCAAGAAAGCCTTCATGGCCGGGGCTGACCTGAAGCTGATGGTTGCCGCCTATGGCCGCCTTACGGTTCATCAGGCCTATGAATTCAGTCAGAAGGCCACCGCGATGCACCGCGCGCTGGAAACCATGGGCAAGCCCGTGGTCTGTGCAATGAATGGACTCGCGCTGGGCGGCGGATTTGAGCTGGCGCTGGCTTGTCATTACCGGGTTCTGGCAGACGATCCCAAGGCTATTGTCGGCCTGCCCGAAGTCAATGTTGGCCTGCTACCAGGTTCGGGCGGCACACAGCGTCTGGCACGGATGATCGGCGTTCAGGCAGCGCTCGATCTGCTGCTGACCGGACGCTCGCTCAGTCCAGCGGAAGCGCTGAAAGCGAAGATCGTCGATGAACTGGCACCTTCCGGTGATGTCGTCGCTGCTGCCAAGGCATGGCTGGCGACCGGGCCGAGCCCGGTGCGCAAGTGGGACGTGAAGGGCTATGCCGCGCCCGAACAGCGCATGATGATCATCCCCGAAGTGGCGATGGGCTTCTCGGTCGGCGTAGCGCAAGTGGTGGACAAGGCGGGCTACAACATGCCTGCCGCGCCCGCGATCCTCTCCGCCGTGTTCGAAGGCATCCAGCTGCCAATCGACAAGGCGCTTTCAGTTGAAAGCAAGTACTTCGCCAAGCTGCTCACCGATCCGGTAGCGCGCAATATCATCCGCACCACCTTCATTTCGAAGCAGGCTGCCGAGAAGGGCGCGCGGCGTCCGGCGGGAGTGGCCAAGACCACTTTTACCAAAGTCGGCGTGTTGGGCGCAGGGATGATGGGGGCCGGCATTGCGCTGATTTCGGCGCAGGCCGGGATCGATGTGGTGCTGATTGACCGCGATGTCGCCACAGCCGAAAAAGGCAAGGGCTACAGTGCCAAGGTCTTCGGCAAGCAAGTCGCCAAGGGTGCTATGACGCAAGATAAGGCCGATGCAATTCTGGCCCGGATAACTCCGACCGACGATTTTGCGCAGCTAGACGGCTGCCAGATGGTGATCGAAGCGGTGTTTGAGGATCTAGGTATCAAAGCGGAAACCACCCGCAAGGCTGAGGCGGTAATTCCTGCTGATGCAATCTTTGCCAGCAACACCTCAACCTTGCCGATCGGCCAACTGGCGGAAGCCTCGGCCCGTCCGGCGCAGTTCATCGGCACGCACTTCTTCTCGCCGGTTGACCGCATGGGGCTGGTCGAAGTGATCATGGGTAAGCAGACCGCACCCGAGACTCTGGCCAAGGCGCTCGATTTCGTGGCGCAGGTGCGCAAGACGCCGATTGTCGTCAATGACAGCCGCGGTTTTTACACCAGCCGGGTGTTCCGCATGATGATCTTCGAAGGTGTCGCCATGCTGGAGGAAGGTGTTGAGCCCGCCCGCATTGAAAACGCGGCAAAGGCGGCCGGCTTTCCAGTTGGCCCGCTGGCGCTGCTCGATGAAGTCACGATGGAACTGCCGGTCAAGATCCTTGAGGACGCCGCAGGTGAGGCAGGCAATACCTATACCATCGAAAAGGGCATGGCCGTGCTTAAGCGCATGATCGCGATGGGGCGGGGGAGCCGAAAGGCGGGCGGCGGTTTCTACGCCTATCCGGAGGGCGCACCGAAGCATCTGTGGAAGGGGCTGGCCGAAGAATTTCCTGTGTCTGCTGAACAACCTGACCAGAGCGAACTCAAAGCCCGGCTGCTCTATGCGCAAGCCATAGAAACAGCCCGTTGCTTGGAAGAAGGCGTGATCGAAACTTCAGAAGACGGTGATCTTGGTGCCGTTTACGGCTGGGGCTTTCCAGCATGGACGGGCGGGACGTTGAGCTTTATCGACACGGTTGGCATTGCCGCCTTCGTGGCGGAGTGTGACCGACTGGCCCAGCTGTATGGTGAGCGATTCGCTCCATCGGCCTGGCTGCGCGCCAGAGCTGACAAGGGTGAGGGGTTTTACCCTGATCCGGCGACCTGAGGAGGTTCGTTGCCAATGCGCCGTGTAATCTTTGAATCGGAACACGAACAGTTCCGTGACTCTGTCCGCCGCTTCATGCTGGCGGAGGTAGCCCCCCATGCTGACCGCTGGCGCGAGGCAGGTATTGTTGATCGGGAAGCCTATACCAAAGCTGGTGCGCAGGGTTTGCTTTGCGTCGATGCCGAGGAACGTTTTGGTGGCGCGGGGATCAGCGATTTCCGCTTCAACCAGATCATTATCGAAGAAAATATGCGCCATGGCGACATCGGTTTCTATATCAACCTGCATAACGATCTGGTTTCGCCCTACATTTCCAAGCTGGGCAATGAGGAACAAAAGCAGCGATTGATGCCGGGTATAGTCTCGGGCGAAACAATTCTTGCCGTCGCCATGACCGAGCCATCCACTGGCAGTGACCTTGCCGGCATGAAAACCCGCGCTGTTAAGCAGGGCGATCACTGGGTACTGAACGGCGCCAAGACCTATATCTCCAACGGCATTCTGGGTGATGTCATCGTGGTTGCGGCGAGAACCGATCCAGACCGCCCGCACGGCATCAGCCTGTTCCTGGTCGAACGCGGGATGCAGGGCTTCGAACGCGGCCGCAAGCTCGAGAAGATGGGTCTCAAGAGCCAGGATACAGCCGAACTGTTTTTCAACGATGTGAATGTGCCCAAAGCCAACCTGCTGGGTGAGGCCGGGCAGGGGTTCAAGTATCTTGCCCGGATGCTGGCGCAAGAACGCCTCGTGGCCGCCATCGGCTTCACCGCTACGGCGCAGACCGCTTTTGATCTCACGCTCGAATACGTCAAGGAACGCCGCGCCTTTGGCAAACCGATCGGGGCGTTCCAGAACACCCGCTTCAAGATGGCCCAGATGCGCGCCGAACTCGATATGGCGCAGACTTATGTCGATCAGTGCGTCTTGCTGCTTAATGCCGGAGAGCTTTCAGCGGAGGACGCTTCTGCTGCCAAATTGCTGACCAGCGAGCTTGAAGCGCGCGTAATGGATCAGTGTGTTCAGTTTCACGGCGGCGCGGGCTATATGGAAGAATACCGTATCAGCCGCATGTACACCGATGCGCGCATCAGCCGAATTTTCGCCGGGACGAGCGAGATCATGCTGGAGATCATCGGACGTGGCCTTGGCCTGGACGAGCGGAAGATGAACTGACCGAGGCCGGGTTTCTGATCCGGATGTGCCAAGACTAATGGATCATTCCTGACCACTTGGCCCTTGCCGCAATCCGGCTCCGCTTTCAACATAGCACGCCAGCTTTGCCACCTGATCGGCATTGAAGTGGAGTCCGAGCTTGGTCCGGCGCCAGAGGATGTCCTCCGCAGAGCGCGCCCATTCCTGCGCAACCAGAAAATCGACTTCAGCGCAGGTCAGGCCATGCCCGAAATGGGTGCCGAGTCCCTCAAGCGACTTCGCAGCTCCCAGCCAGACGCGGGCCTCCGTGCCATATGCCTTGACCAGCCGGTCGATCCATTTTTCATCGAGAAAGGGATATTCGCGGGCATAGTCCGCAGCGAGCGCCTTCGCACCGTCCTTGGGAAAATTGCCTCCCGGCAATGGCTGCGTTGCAGTCCAATCGTCTCCGCATAGTTCGGGGACCAAAGGCTTCAGCAAATCCATCACCTCGACTGCGAGATGGCGATAGGTCGTGATCTTCCCGCCGAACACTGAGAGCAGCGGCGGTTGCCCATTCTCCCCGCCATCAAGCTCAAAACTGTAGCCGCGGGTTGCTGCTTCCGGTTTGCCGGAGCCATCATCCAGCAGCGGACGCACACCGGCGTAGCTCCAGACAACATCGGCAGGGGAAATCTGCTGCGAAAAGTAATGGTTCGCGCCCTCGCACAGATAGGCGATTTCCTCCTCGCTGGCCGCAACATGTTCCAGCGGGCCATGATGATCGCGGTCAGTCGTGCCGATCAGGGTGAAGTCGCGCTCATAGGGAATGGCGAAGAAAATGCGCCCGTCAGCGAGCTGGAAGAAATAGGCAAAATCGTGGGCAAACAGGCGCGGCACAACAATATGCGAACCGCGCACCAGCCGCATCCGGTGCTCGGCGGGCTGGTCCGCCCGGCCCAGGAGGGTAAGCACCGATGGGCCAGCGGCATTGACCACGGTCCGGGCGCGGAATGTGTCCTCAGTGGTCTTTATCAGCCAGTGATCGCCAGCGCGCTCCAGTTGCAGCACCTCGGTCCGGGTCAGGATGTCGGCACCATGGTTGGCTGCATCGCGCGCGTTCAGCACCACCAGCCGGGCATCGTCCACCCAGCAGTCCGAATAGGCGTATGCCTTGGCATATTCCGGTTTCAGCGGTGCGCCTGCAGCGTGTTTACGCAGATCGATGCCCTGCGTTGCCGGCAGGGCTTTGCGCCCGCCGATGTGGTCGTAAAGAAACAAGCCCAGCCGCAGCAGCCAGCGCGGACGCAACCCACGGACATGGGGCAGTACGAAGCGGAGTGGCCAGATGATGTGCGGCGCTATCGCCCAAAGTCGCTCGCGTTCGCTCAGCGATTCCCGCACCAGGGCGAACTCGTAATGTTCAAGATAGCGCAGACCGCCGTGGATCAGCTTGGTTGATGCTGATGAGGTTCCCTGAGCCAGATCCCCGCGCTCAAGCAGCAGCACTTTCGCGCCGCGTCCCGCTGCATCGCGCGCAATACCGCAACCATTCACCCCGCCGCCGATGATCGCCAGATCGTAAATTGTTTCGCTCATGACTCTGCCACTACTTGTTCTGGCTTATACTGCCAGCGGACCGTGCTGGATATGTGGCAACACATGGCGGGCGAACAGGTCTGCCTCGGCGGCGTGGGGATAGCCTGAGAGGATGAAGGCTTCGATCCCTTCTGCTTGATAGGCGCGCAGTTTGGCCAGCACCTGATCAGGGTTGCCGACGATGGCCGAGCCGCAACCTGAACGGGCGCGGCCAATGCCGGTCCACAGGTTTTCTTCGACAAATCCGTCGCCGTCGGCTGCCCCACGCAAGGCTTGCTGGCGCTGAACGCCAAAGTTCTGCGCGTCGAGCGATTTCTCTCGGATCTGGCGACCAATATCATCGTCGAGTTTCGAGAGCAGCCGGTCAGCATAGGCACGAGCTTCATCTTCAGTGTCGCGAACGATGACGTGGACGCGATAGCCGAATTTGAGCGTGCGTCCGTATCTTGCGGCTCTAGCGGTCATGTCAGCGATGAGGTCGCGGACATTGGGCATGGTGTCAGGCCACATCAGGTAAACATCGCAGCCCTCGGCAGCGCATTCGCGGGCTTCATCGCTAAGCCCGCCAAAGTAGAAGGCCGGGCAGCGTCCCGAGATAGTGCCGATGCGCGGCGGGTCGAGATCGAGCTGGTAGAACTCGCCCTTGTGATCAAGGTGCTGGCCTGACAGCAGCGTGCGTAAAATTTTCACCACCTCGGTCGCGCGGGCATAGCGAGCGGCGCTGGGCAGCTTTTCACCGGGCATGTCAGAGGAAATGACATTGATGTTGAGGCGGCCTGCCGTTCCTGCTGCATTGGCGCCCAGAATGCGGTCTAGCGTGGCGATGCGGCGGGCCAGCTGAGGCGGCCAATCCTCTCCGATGCGGGTCGCCCAAAGCAGCTTCATCCGGTTGAGCATTGGCGCAATCGCGGCTGCAAAAGCCGTCGTATCCAGCCCTAGCTGATAGCCAGAGGGTAGCAGGATATTGTCGAATCCGCCTTTTTCCGCAGCAAGCACGATATTGCGGCAATGCTCCCAGCTTGATTGCAGATTTGCATCAGGCACACCCAGAAACTCATAATCATCATCGCACAGCGCCGAAAACCAGGCGACTTCGCAAGATGGAAAGATTGTTTCACTCATGGCAGCGGCACTCCTCTGGCGGCGACAAGAACGGCGTACCAATCGGCTCTGGTCCAGCGGATCTTGAGAGCCCGCATCGCTTCGTGAATTCTGTCAGACTGCTGTGAGCCGATGATCGGGATAATTCCGGCGGGATGCGCCATAAGCCAGCTATAGGCGGCGGCCGTTCGCGAAACGCTTTGCGTTCCGGCAATCTCATCCAGCGCGGCAGCTACTGCATGTTCTCGCGCTGTTTGCGGATTCGCCACGCGTCCGCCACCGAGGGGAGACCATGCCAACACGCTCAACCCCAGCGCCATCGCCTGATCGAGCTCACCATTCTCGATGGCATCGATACGCAGCGCGCTGATCTCTGGCTGAGTAGCGGCCAGGGGCTGGTCAAGGAAATGTGCCAGCGCTGCGATCTGCGGCTGGGTGCAATTACTGACGCCAAGTGTCGCAATTTTGCCCGCTTCGATTGCATTTTCCAGCGCCCGCGCGGTTTCCTGCGGGTGGGCAAGGATATCAGGGCGGTGGATTTGCCATAGCTCCACACGATCAGTTTTCAGGCGCTTCAATGAGGCGTCAATGGCCTGAGCCAGATAGGCTGGGCTCTGATCATAGGGCATTGGCGGGCGAATGCCGCCCTTGGTCGCCAGTACCATCCGTGCTCGCAGGCCTGGCTCGCTCGCCAGCACATCGCCAAGCAGAATTTCCGCGGCACCAAAGCCGCTTGAACCGTCAAAGCCATAGATGTCAGCGGTATCAAACAGGGTGATACCGGCATCAAGCGCAGTGTGAACCAGCCGTGCTGTGGAAGCCGCATCCGCGCCACCATCAGCTAAACGCCACATCCCCCATGCCAGTGGAGAAATCGAAATGCCACTGGCGCCGAGAGTTCGACTGGCCGGGTGGGGGGGCAATTGGTCCATCAAAGTATCCTGTGTCGGGGAGGTGCAACCGAGGCGCGCTCGATCAGCGTATGGGGTAAGCGGCGGTGAGAAATGTCGCCGCCCTTGATCAATAGTTCGGTGGCCGTGGCAGCCAGATCGAACATCGGCTGGTGGATCGTGGTCAACGGTGGCCAGACGGTACGGGCGAGGGTGGTATCGTCGAAGCCCGCCACCGACAGCTCACCGGGCAAATCGATCCCGCGATCATGCGCCACTGCGAGTACGCCCGCCGCCATATCATCATTGCTGGCGAAAATGGCGGTGGGCGGCTCTGGCAGATCAAGGAAATAGCGCCCCGCCGCTGTGCCGCTGTCAAAATCAAACGCACCTTCCACCACCAGCTGCGGCTCATAACTGATGCCCGCCCGGTCCAGCGCGCGGCGATAGCCGAACTGGCGGTCGCCCGAGGCCATGTGATTGGCGTGGCCCCTGATGAAGCCAATCCGGCGATGGCCTACATTGATCAGATGTGTGGTCATATCATCGGCCGCCTGGGCATCATCCATGAATACCGAACTGGTCAGCGCATGATTGGTGCCGGGCGAGATGCGGACAAATGGTACGTCCATCGCCTCGAGCGCGCGCAGCACCGGATCGCAATCTGTGACCGGCGACGACAGGATAATCCCATCGACATGGGTTTCCGAAACCAGCCCGCGCACCTGATCGCCAACCCGCGGATCGGCGACATCGACCGGCTGTGCCAACAGGCGAATGCCTTCTGCTTGGCAGCGCTCCCAGCAGCCGGTCTGGATTTGATGCATGTAATAGGGGCTGTGGTTGTCGTAGATCAGCGCGATCTGGTTCGATTTTGCCCCCGAAAGAATACGCGCAGCGATGCTGGGGCGGAAATCCAGCGTGCGCATCGCCGCTTCCACCCGCGCCTTGGTATCGGTGCTGACATAGGGATGGTGATTGAGCACACGGCTGACCGTTTTTACCGCAACCCCGGCGAGAGCCGCGACATCGCGAATGTTGGAACGCTCGCTCATGCTGTCAACTCCTTTGGCAGGCTGGCGAATAGCACGGCGAAGGCGCTCTCGGGGCGATAGAACACCGGCGGTTGACCGATTGGTGCCACAACCGAATGGTTACCCGGCGCGCATTCCTCGCCCGACCAGAGATGGAGCCACGGCGTTTCGCCCGGCAGAATTACATCGCGCATCACCGCACCCTCCTCAATCACCGGAGCCACTAGCAAATCGCACCCGAAGAGGAACTGGTCCTGAACGGTCCATAGGGCTGGATCATCGGGATAGTGCAGGAATAGTGGGCGCTGAACCGGGAGTCCAAGATCTTCCGCTTCTTTGCACAACTGACGCGTATAAGGGGCTAACGCAGCGTGAATGCGGCTCCAGTGGGCGAAGCAGGCAAGCAATTCGGGGGTGGAATCGTATTGCAGGTTGTCGTCGGGCCGGTTGCCTTCATGGCTGCGCATCACTGGAGCGAAGGCGGCCAGTTCGCACCAGCGCTGCATCAGTTCCAGCGATCTGACATTGCCGTGGAGCGAGGTATAACCACCACAATCTGAATGGCTGTATGCATTGCCCAGCAAGCCTGCCGAAAGGGTTGCACTAATGACCGTGCCGATACCGTCATGCCGGGAAAAATCGACCGACTGATCCCCCGCCCAAATCAACGGGCAGTGCTTCTGCGCGCCCGTAAAGCCCGAGCGCATGAAGAACAACGCCTCTCCGGTCTTGTTGCGTGATGCCAGCGCCAAAGCATTGGTCTGGGCCCACAGAACCGGCCAGCGATTATGCGCATCCATAGCATCCGAGCCATCGGCAAGCACCGCATCGATCGGCAAATACTCGCCGAAATCAGCCATCCAGCCGTCGATGCCGATATCGAGAAGCTCTGCCCCGAGGATGTTTTCGGCGAACCATTCACGGGTCCTTTCGCTGGTCAGATCAACCATGCCGCAATCAAACTCGCCAAAGTCCATGCTATAGGCTTCGGTGCCATCAGCCCGCAGCACCAGATGCCCGCCAACTCGCGCATCCTCATACTGCATGCCGTCGACCGCAAGATAGGGGTTGGCATAGGCGAGGAAGCGAATGCCGCGCGCATTCAACTTGGCGATCCGATCAGGCAGATCGGGAAAGCGCTGCCGATCCCAGCGCCAGTTCCAGAACAAGCGACGACCAAAGCTGGTCTGGCGAATGCCCGCCCAATCCTCGCACCACAGCCCGGTTATGGCGGCATTGGCATCGAGAAAACTGTTTAGCCGGTCAAAGCTGTTCGCTCCACCTTTCAGACCAACAATAGCCCCGCCGATAGCCCAGTCTGGCAATTGCGGCTGGCGGCCAAAGCGGGTGGAGAGAGTGCCAACGAGCGCAGTCGGGGAATCCTCGGCAAAGAATTCGAAGCGCGCGTTGTGGCTCCACAGCTCCACTTCATGAATGGCCGGATTGGTGAAATTGAGGACGCTGTAGCAACTGGCGTCCAGATGTACCGCCAGCCAGCGCGAGGTCAGGATGGTTGGCTGGGGAAAACCAGTCGTCCAGTAATCGCCCCCGGCCATGCCAAGTGCGTCCATTTTCCGGGTAAGTTCAGATTGCTTGTCACGGCCAACCCCCGGCTCACTGGTCCAGATCGGGAAGCGGCGGCCATTCAGCGCCAGATAACTAAACTGCTCTCCGCCCCCCCAAACCGCTTCGCCAGGCTCCGCATAAAAGCGCAGACAGAGGCGGTCATGGACTGGATCAACGGCTTCAACCGTCAGGCTGTTGGCGGAGTGATCCAGCCGCGCGACTGGTAAGCCTTGGTGCAACAGGGTGATCGAACCACCTTTGTTCAGCGCGAAGTCCAGAGGTTCGATCCTGCCAGCCGGGTTATCGGATATTCTGTAATTGCCGTGAAGCATGGTTATATCAGGAGCGCCGAGCGACATGACCACCGCAGGACAATCGGGCCGGTGACGCAGCACGATCCGGCCTGCATAAAGCAGGTCAAACCCCATTCCACCTTCCGAAAGCAGCAGTTCCACGCCTAGCACACTCCTTGGAAGCCCATCAGTGGCATAATCACCACATAACTGACAAGTCCGTATGACACCGCTTGACAGATTTGCAGTGACGAAGCAAATAAAGCCCGTAAGCGGTGTTGATCCGCACAGGAGACTGACCGGGATTGGCAATGATTCATCCCGGCATTGGAGGGAGGATTATCATGAAATCTACATTACGCGCATCATCAGCGCTCGCTCTGGCCACGCTGGTGTTGATCACGTTTGCTGCGCCAGCCGTGGCACAACAGGCACCCGATGACGACGCAGCAACTGATGAGCTTGCCCCCGGCGAAATTCTTGTTACCGCTCAAAAGCGCAGTGAGCGCCTGCAAGATGTGCCATTGGCCGTCACCGCTCTCAGCGGAGCCCGGCTGGCCGATCAGGGCGGGATCAATCTTGAAACCGCGCAAACCATTATCCCAACCCTGAACATCCAGAAGTCCGGCACCACGCTGAATCAGTCGCTCTATATGCGCGGCGTCGGCACGGCGACTTTCTCGATTGCTGCCGAACCCAGTGTATCCACCGTAGTGGATGGTGTCGTCTATGCCCGCGCTGGTGAAGCATTCTCAGATCTGGTCGATATCGAACGCATGGAAGTTCTGCGCGGACCACAAGGAACGTTGTTCGGCAAGAATGCGAGCGCTGGTGCCATCAACATCGTGACCAAACGTCCCGGCTCTGTCGTCGGCGGTACTGCCGAAGCAAGCTATTTCAGCGAATCAGAATTTCGCGGTCGCGTCGCGCTGGACCTGCCTCTTTCTGAGGCTGTGCGCAGCCGGTGGGTAGGCTTTTACAGCGAATACGATGGCAACATCACCAATGTTGCGCCCAATGTGAACTCCAAGGTCAATGGGTATAAGCACTATGGCCTGCGCGGCATGATCGTCGCCGATGTCTCTCCCGATGTCCGATTCACCCTGATTGGTGACTGGCGCAAGGCAGATGACGATTGCTGCGCACAAGTGATTGGCACTGTTGGCACTGGCCTGGCATTTCAGGTTCTTCCAACCCCGCTCGACAAGGAGTCCCGCACGATCAACCAGAACCTGGTAACGGCGACCAAGGAGCAAAGCTGGGGCATATCGCTGCAGGCCGTATCAGCTTGGGCAGCCATTCACTGACTTCGATCACGGCCTTGCGCGACTGGGACAACACCGAAATCCGCGATGGTGACTGGCTGCCACAGGCTTATATTGGTCTCAATCAACTGCACGATTCCGGACCGCAGAGTGCCAAGACTTTCAGTCAGGAATTGCGCATCGCATCGCCCACCGGCGGGTTGATAGAATATGTTCTGGGCGGCTATTATTCGCGGGCTGAAAACAACCGCACCTTCACCCGCAGCGTAACGGTCTGCGCTCCGCTCGGTGCCGCACCAACGGTGCCCACACCTTGCACCAGCGCCCTTGCAGCTCCGTCACGCTTCCCCGTTGGCGTGGCCCCGCACGGCGCATTGTTCAAGAATTTCGCTTTGTTCGGTAATTCGACGATCAATTTCAGTGATCGTTTCCGGGGCCTTCTTGGCCTGCGTTACACGCATGACCAGTTGGACGTGTTTCATTCGCGCACAGCCACTGGGCTGGATCTCAATGGTAGCGGGCAGCCGGTCAACACCGGCGGTGTGAACACAAATTTCGGGCCATTCACCAGCTCGGTTTCGACCAACAATCTCTCGGGACGTGCTGGTCTGCAGTTCGATGTGTCTGACAATTCCACCGCTTATACCACTTACACTCGTGGCTATAAGGGGCCGGGCTACAACATTTTCTTCAATCTGGGCGCCACAGGCACCAGCATTGTCGAGGCGGAAACATCAGACGCCTATGAGTTCGGCCTGAAGAACACGCTGTTTGATCGCCGGGTCACCATCAACCTTGCTGCCTTTTACACCAAGTTCCACAACTTCCAGGCGAACAACCCTGATTTGTCGGGAACTGTGGTGGTCAGCCGCTTCACCAATGCCGGTGAGGTTTCAACCCGGGGTGTAGAACTGGATGTGTCGGCAGTCTTGATCGATGGTTTGTCCATCACCGGCGGCCTGGCTTATACCGACGCGCATGTCGATGCCTTCAAGGTAGTTCCTGGCGCAGCGCTTGCGGATATCATTCCCAATGGCACTCCGCTGCTGTTTGCCCCCAAGTGGAAGGGGACCTTGGGAATTGATTACCGGACAACCATCACCGGCAATATGGATATCTTTCTTGGAACACAAATTTCGGGACAGACTAATCAGCTCTCCATCTTCTCACCAAGCGCCGCGACGCGGGTACTCGGAACGATTGACGGTTATTCGCTGGTCAACTTATCGGCCGGTATTGGCGACAGCAACGATGGCTGGAAACTGATGTTCCAGGTGCGCAACCTGTTCGATACGGCCTTCATTGCGCATAAGGAAAGCGGCGGCCCAGGCGGCAGCGTCCGTATCCAGATCCCGCGCGAGGCAGATCGCTATTTCGGGGTGACGGGCCGCATCAACTTCTGATCCACGACAAAATCGGGTCGCAAAAGGCCGCAGGTGATCCCTGCGGCCTTTTCTTTGCTGGTCAAACCACGGACTCATCTTCTGCGATGATCTTCGGGACCAATAGGTGAATCCATCCTAGTGCCAGCAGATAAGCACAGGCAGCCCCCCAGAACAGCGGGGCATAGCCATAGCCGCCGGTAAGCAGTTGGCCGGTTGCTTCCTGAATGCCGAAACCGGCGACGTTGCCAGCGATCGCTCCGATTGCCATGACCGTGGCAACCCGTGAGGCTGGGATGGCATCGGCAGCGAAACCAAAGATATTGGTCGAGAATCCCTGATGAGCGAACAGTCCCATGCCGATGATCGCGGCGGCCACCCAAGGGCTTGAAGCACTCAACGCCAGCGGCACCGGCACCACTATCAGCGCAAAAGTCAACATTGCCAGCTTGCGCGCTGAGTTAACGCTGCGGCCGCGAGCCAGCAGCGCCGGGAACAGCGATCCGCCCGAAAGCGCCCCCAGTGCAGCGAGGCTAAAGGCCAACGCTGTGGGGCCGACCAACTGCTCCTGGCTCAGACTGAACACCTTGTGGAACAGATCGGGCAGCCAGAAGGTGAAGAACCACCAGAACATGTCGGTAATCGCCTTGGCACCGGCAATCGCCCATGTCGTCCGGTCTCGCGCCGCTTCGCGAAACGAGAGTTTTTCGCTCGATGCATTCGCCGCGCGAGGCAGCGGGCTGAGCCGGCGAGTGCCAACGATCCAGAGCACAATCCAGATAAAACCCAAGGCACCGGTGACGATGAAGGCGGCCTGCCAGCCGTAAATCACAGCAAACGGAATCACGGTGAGCGGGGCAATGATATTGCCGAGATTTGGAGCCGTGTTGACAATACCCAGCGCCATTGAGCGTTGCCGGATGGGAAGATATTGCGCCGCTGCCTTGACAGCTGCTGGTGTATTCACCGATTCTGCTGCCACCAGGATCACGCGCGCCGTGACAAACTGGGTGACGTTGGCGGCAAAGGCGTGCGCCATGCCTGCCATGCTCCAGATCACCACCGCTGCGCCATAGGCGAGGCGAACGCCGAAACGGTCAATCAGCAAGCCAACAAAAAGCAGCGCTCCAGCTGCGGCAAGCTGAGACATTGCCGCGAAATGCGCGAATTCAGCATCGCCCCAGCCATAGGCTACTTCGATCGTCGGCTTGAGCAGCGACAGCACCTGGCGATCAACATAGTTGAGGATCGTGCCGAAGAATACCAAAGCGATGAGAATATTGCGGCTCCGTGCCAGACTACGTTCTTCGGCCGAGGCACTGGAACCTGGTTTTGTCTGTGCCGCTTCAGCCAGTGCCTCGGTCATCTTCCATCTCCTCTCGCGACGCCGATTTACCGGTCGTCCTAATCAATATTTTGTCCGTCAATAACGGCTTGCACCTTACGCAACAGAACGGATATGGAAAGGGCAATATGACACCGCGAGACATAAAGGCCGAAACTCCACTTCTGCAGCCCGGCAAGGGCTGGTCAGGCATTGATTGGGAAACGCTGCCACATGGCGGTGACTTGTTTGGTGAGCTGCACATTGCCGAGCGTGAATCTGTCGCAACCCGCGCGCACGATTCACTTTTTCCGGGCCTGGCACTTTGCGCTGTTGCTGCCACAACTGCTGCCTGGCTTTCAGAGCACTACGGCTTTCCGATCATGCTGCTCGGCTTGCTGGTCGGCCTTTCGCTCAACTTTTTTACCCGCGATACACGCACACATCGAGGACTCGATTTTGCCTCTCGCACATGTCTTCGGGTGGGAATTGTCGTTCTTGGCCTGCAAGTCAGTGTCGCGCAGATCGGCGCATTGGGACCGGCCCCGTTTGGTGCGTTGCTCGTCGTCATGGCCGCGACGTTTCTTGCCGGAATGGCCGGGGCCAGGGCTGTCGGGCTAACCCGTTACTCAGGAATTCTGGCGGGCGGAGCAACCGCTATCTGCGGCGCGAGTGCGGCGCTGGCGCTTTACGGGATCATCGGGAAGGACCGTCTGGGCCAGGCTCAGTTCGCACTGGCTCTGGTCGGCGTCTCACTGGCGAGCGCGCTAGCCATGTCGATCTACCCTGCGATCGCCGGAGAATTATCCCTCGGTGATCGGCAGGCTGGTTTCCTGATCGGCGCATCGATCCACGATGTCGCGCAGGCAATTGGCGGTGGCTATGCTTTTTCCGACGCTGCCGGAAGCTATGCCACCATCGTCAAGCTTGCGCGGGTGGTGATGCTTGCGCCGATTGTCGTCATGGTCAGCTTGTTGCTCGGCCCGGCGCCAGAAGCTGCAGACCGCCCGATGTGGCGGCGGCTGGCGTTGCCATGGTTCATTACCGCCTTCCTTGTGACTGTTGCGCTTAACAGCCTTGTCACTGTCCCGGCACAAATCGCCTCGACCGCCCTCGTTACCTCCAAGGCCTTGCTGCTACTGGCAGTGACAGCGACTGCCATGCGATCACGGATGGATCTGTTGATGGAAATGGGCTGGCGAGCGACTGTCCCGGTGATCGCAGCAACACTGGTCAGCTTTGCGGTGTCACTGAGCTTTGCCATGATTGCATTGTGAGCACTTTAGGCCTGCAAAGACCGTCGCAATCGTAAATATTGCTCCATTGCATCATCAGCCCGCATTTTCTCCCGATGACGATCTTGCTTGCCGATGCGAGATTGCCCGCCGTCACGATGTATTTTCAGCATACTGGACATGACTGTCGATTACGGCAAAAGCGCAAGGCTATGAACTCTGGGGAGAGCATATGACCTGCCAAGTCTCCGCCATTCCGGCACCTGAAACCGTTGATATTCCTGCTATCCGCGCGCGCTATTATGTTGAGCGGGACAAACGCCTACGCGATCATGGCGAGGAGCAGTATTTTCGTCCCTCGGGCGGTGCGGTGGAAGATTATGTCCGAGATCCGCACAGGCCGGTCAGTCCACGTGAACCACTTACCGATGAGACTGAGGTTGTCGTGCTCGGCGCGGGCTGGGGCGGGGTTCTGGCAAGCTACAACCTGGTCAAGCAGGGCATCACCGATTTCTGCGTGGTTGATACGGCAGGCGATTTTGGCGGCGTGTGGTACTGGAACCGCTATCCCGGCATCCAGTGCGATAACGATGCCTATTGCTACCTCCCGCTGCTCGAAGAGACCGGCTTCATGCCCTCGAAGAAGTTTTCGGACGGGGAGGAAATTCAGGGTTACACGCGACTGATCGCTGAGAAATACGGCTTTGCCGACAAGGGCGTTTTTCACACGCAGGTCACCACCCTGAAGTGGGATGAAACGATCAAGCGCTGGCATGTCGGCACCAATCGCGGCGATGATATCAAGGCGCGCTTCATTATCGTCGCCGCCGGTGTGCTCAACATGCCCAAGCTGCCCGGCATCAAGGGCATAGATGCCTTCAAGGGCAAGATTTTCCACTCTGCCCGCTGGGACTATTCCTATACCGGCGGCTCCTATGAGAACCCGGTGCTCGACAAGCTGGCAGACAAGACCGTGGCGATTCTGGGCACTGGTGCGACGGCAATTCAGGCGGTGCCGCACCTCGGCAAATATGTGAAGCAGCTCTATGTCATCCAGCGCACACCTTCGACGGTGGATGAACGCCCCAATCCGCCGACCGATCCCGATTGGGCGGCAAACTTGCCCGCAGGCTGGCAGGCGGAACGCAAGGCCAATTTTCAGCGCGCGGCGATGGAAAGCTTCCAGCCGGGCGAGGCCGATCAGATCTGCGATATCTGGACCGAAGTCAGCCGCAACCTTGAGGCCCAGTTTGCAGTTGAGGGCTATCCGCAGAGCGTCGAGGAGTACATGGCCAAGCGCGAAGTCATGGATTACCGGGTCATGGAACGGCTGCGCAAACGCGTCGAAGACATGATCGACGATCCCGAAACGGCTGAGGGGCTGAAGCCGTGGTATCGCCATCTGTGCAAGCGGCCATTGTCATCGAACGAGTTCTACCAGACCTTCAACCGCGACAACGTTTCGCTGATCGACGTATCCGATACCAAGGGCTTGCAAGAGCTGACCGAGAACGGCTTCATCGCCAACGGTAAGGAATATCAGGCCGATTGCATCATCTTCGCATCAGGCTTCGAAGTCACCAGCAAGCTTGAGCGCCGATGGGGCATGGAGCAGTTTGAGGGCCGCGACGGCCAATCAATCTATCAGCATTGGGGCAATGGCCCGCTGACCCTGCACGGCACCATGACTCACGGTTTTCCCAACGCTTTCTTCATCGGCTACATTCAGGGCGGTCTCAACGCCTCTGTTACCGAGCAGTTCGGCGAGCAGGGCGCGCACTCTGCGTGGATCATCGCCGAAACGCTCAAGCGTGGTAAATACGTAGTCGAACCGACCAAGGCGGCGATGGATGATTATGTGCGCACCTTCGAGGAGCTGGAAATCGATATGTCGGCCTTTCAGGCGGAATGCACGCCGGGCTACTTCACCAATGAGGGTGAGAAGAACCCCGCTTGGGCGCTGTTCCGCGGCTGGGGTCACGGCTGGGATGCCTTCCAGAAAATGGTTGCCGAATGGCGCGATGAAGGCAGCATGGAGGGTATGGCGCTGAGTGATTAGACCAAATCGCTAAGCAGCCAAGGCCGAGTTTGAGCAGACAGGAGAAGACTGTGCCCAACGTTATCACCGCCGAGGATATGGACGCCGAAGTGCTGGCAACCTACCCGACCGATGCCTTTCTTTCGCGTGAGTATCTTGAGGCCGAGAAGCGCCTCCTGTGGCCCAAGGTCTGGCAAATGGTCGAACGGCTGGAAGATCTGACCGAAGTGGGAGACTGGCTGACCTATAACGTTGCCGAGGAATCGGTGATCGTCATCCGCATTGCCGAGGGGGACGGGGCAGAGGCCTTCAACGCTTTCCATAACGTCTGCCCGCATCGCGGCCGCCAGCTGATTTCGGTTCCTGATGGCGTCCATTCGGTGCGCGGCAATGGCCGCAAGAACTTCATCTGCGGCTTCCACGGCTGGACCTTCAACCTTGAAGGCGAAAACACCTACATCCTCGATCCACAGGATTGGGATGACAAGCTGACGCCGGAAATGACCTGCCTCTCCACCATCAAACTGGGGATCTGGGGCGGCTATATCTACATCAACATGGATGCGGATTGCGAACCACTGGCCAAATATATGGGCCGTGCGGGCGAGATCCTCGATCACTTTGAACTGTCGAAGATGCGCTACAAATGGCGGCAGTGGGCGGTCTATCCGTGCAACTGGAAGACGGCGATCGAGGCTTTTCTTGAGCCGTATCATGTCGCCGGCACGCACACGCAATTGCTCGCCTATGGCAATTATTATGCCCTGTCGAAGCAGTACGGCTGGCACTCGGTTTCGAGCTACGACACCCGCGATACCGAGTTCAAGATGAACGAAAGCTCGGGCACCACCCGCGCCGGTGTGGGCGACGACCCGCGCCGCTCGACTTACGAACTGATCCGCGAAAACTACGAGACGATCAACTTCGCTGCCTCGACCGAGACGCTGGTGAACGCCGCAAGCCGCCTGGTCGATGAACTGCCCGAAGGCACGCCGCCCGCCGAGGTGATTGCGCACTGGATGAAATCAGCCAAGGTGGATGATGCTGCGCGCGGAGTGGTCTGGCCTGAGATTCCGGGCGAAATCATGGCCGAGGCGGGGCTTGCATGGGGCCTGTTCCCCAACCAGAACATCCTCCACGGCGTGACTTTCGCGCTGTGCTACCGGGTCCGCCCCTATGGCGATGATCCCAACAAGTGCCTGTTCGAAAGCTATGCTCTGGAACGCTTCCCCGATGGCGAAGTGCCGCAAAGCGAATGGGTTCATGCAGAACCGACGGGCGAGAATTGGGGGTCGGTGCTGGCGCAGGATTTCTCGAATATGGAATTCGTCCAGAAGGGCATGAAGTCCAGCGGGTTCCGGGGGCCAATGCCCAATCCGCATCAGGAACAGAAGGTCATCAACCTGCACCGCAATCTGGGCCGAATGATGGAAGGCCGGGGTGCGCCAACAAAGCTGTTACCCTGATTACACGGCAGATGAGGCTGAGTTAAATGGCGACAAGCCGTTTGGGGATTGCCGGAAATTTATCGGCAACCATGGAACCGTGCAACGAAAGCCGCATCAGTTCGCGGGAAAACCTGCTGGCAGCCTGCTTGCGCCCGGCAGTATCCAAGGTTCCGGCATGGGCCCAGATAGGCCAGAGAAACGTGCCGGCGAGCACAATGACGGACAGCACTTCGGCATCGACATCGGGCTCTGCCAGATCGGTTTCGGCAAACCTCTGCAGATAGGTCATATACTTGCGCCAGAATGGATCATCGTACGGGTTTGGCGATGCCAGCACTTGAAGTAACCAGACGCGACAAAGATCAGGATTGGCCATAGCGAAGCTTGACAGCGTCTCGGTCAGCGTAACCTGATCGATTTCCGTTACATTGGTTCCTGCAAGTTCAGCACCATCGCCATAAACCGAATTGAGCAGAATTTCTGAAACCGAAGCGATGGTTTGGGCAACCAACTTCTCGCGGTTTTCGAAATACAAGTAAGCTGTTCCGCGATTGACACCTGCGGCATAGGCAACAGCGGAAACGCTGAGTCCCTCAATGCCCTCTTCCGCGAGAATTGTCCGTGCGGCTTCGAGGATGACAGCGCGTGTCGCGCTGGGGTTCCGGGGTGTGCGCTTGCGTATTTTTTCCACCATATCCCGTCCCGATAGCCACGCTTAACGCAATGCTGTTGCGACTATGGCAAAGCACCCAAGGTGGCAACCGTTGGCACCTTCGTGGGCTCCTGCCTCAGCCGAGACTGCATCTGTATCAATCGAGCGGGACCGGCGCGCCTGTACCCATGTATTTCGCCAATCCGCGGTGGAGGTTAGTGACCTTGCGCTCCTGCCACGGGTTGGGCAGGTTGCCCCTGAACCCGCGCGATTTATAGCCGCGCTGCATCTCCACCATGTTCGAGATGTCCTGGCTGATGACATAGGGCCACTTATCGAGATCCTGTTCGAGGAAGGTCCACTCGGTCTCGGGCTCGTCGCCTTCGCCGAAGCGGTCGAGCGCGACGGCTTCGAAAATGCACTTGTCAGGATCGGTGCCCCATGGACGGACCCGGTAGGCCAGGCTGAAAGTTGGCCCCGGAATGAAGTTGACGTTGGGGAAGATCGACAGTGCAAGTCCCGCATCGGCGAGCTGCTTGTCGGTCAGCTCGGGCCAGATTACGCCGCGCGCCGCGTCTGCTTCCTTGGCGATTTTCATCCAGTATTGGTGGACTTCAGCGGCGGGCGTGCCTTCGGGCAGTTCCAGCGGCAGGCGCTGTGCCGTCTTGACCAAAGTCTCGGAGGTCGAGGCGCCGATGGTTTCCCAGTACTCGGCCTGCATCTGCGCGATCGTGGTGCGCGGATCGCCTTCGCCCGCAGCGCGGTGGACGCTGGTTTCGACTGCGGTTCCGGCTTCGCGGTGAGCTTTGGAATCGAACCCGGTTTTGCCGTGCAGCCCGAAGGCCTTGGAAAACGAGTAGAAATCGCCGTACTTGATCAGCTGCGGATGCGTGCCCTGCACATGGTACGGCTCAAGGAATGCCTCCAGCGCGACCTTCCAGTTGCAATCGAGCAATCCCCAGAAGCGGAAGCGGTAGCGCATTTTGTCAAACTCGAACGGGTCGATCAACGATGCAACCGGCTCAAGATATTCCCGCAATGACCCTGCTTGCGGGTCCATGTTGATCCAGATCCACCCGCCCCAGGTATCGACCTGCACCGGGGTCAGGCTGGTGCAAACCGAATCGAGTGCTCCCTGCCAGTCCTCCTTGTCCGGGATGTAAGTCGCATCGCCGTCGAGTCCGAAAGTCCAGGCGTGGTAATTGCATCCGAAACTGAGCTGCGAGCCTTTGGCAGAATGCGCGCCAATATCCTGCGCGACCGTCTTCGGCCCGCCGCCGGTGTTGTTGCCGACCAGCCGCCGGCCACGGTGCGGGCAGACGTTGTGAAACGCCTTCAAGCTGCTTGGCGTATCGCGGACGATCAGGATCGAATCGTGGCAAATGTTGTAGGTGATGTAGTCACCCACCGCCTTCAGTTCCTCGACGCGGCCTGCCTGCTGCCACACCTTCGACCACAGCTTGTCAGGCTCGGCCTCGGCATATTCGCGGCTGATGAACGCCTCGACCGGATAGGTCAGCGCCTCGGACAGGTCTTCTGCTGCGATCTTTTCTGGCTTGTTCATGGCGTGGTCCTCTCAAGGCAAGGGGGGAAGCGGTGCCGGTCTATTCTGCCGGCTCGGTCACTTTTTCACCTTCGAGCGTGAGGCCTCGCAGCCCACCCTCGTCGCGCCATTTCGCGAGCATGTCCTCGAAGGCGTAATAGCCTTCACCCCACGGCTCGCCGAAGATGCCGCGCTTCTTCGTCTGGTCGCCTTCGTTGTTGAAGTACGAAGGCGTGCATTCGACAACATATTCGGAGTTATCGACGGCGATCGAGCGCAAGTGCTTGATATAGGCGTCCTGAGCTTCAGCGGATGGCTCAACCCGTGTCGCGCCGCGCAGCAGGGCCTGGCTGGCAATATATCCGATGTGGAAGCCCTGATCGACGAAGGTCTTGGAATTGCTGGAGTTCGCCGCCGCCTGGGTGAAGCCGGTGAAGAACATATTGGGGAAATTGTGCGCCGTCATCCCCTGGAAGGTCTGGAAACCGTCCTTCCAGTAGTCATAGATCGACAGGCCGTTCACGCCTTCGATTGTCTCGATGCCCCAGCGCCGGTCGAGATCGTTGGTGACTTCATAGCCCGATGCCATGATCAGGCAGTCGACTTCGTATTCGACACCCTGATGGACAAAGCCCTTTTCGGTCAGCCGTTCGACACCCTGCGTTTCGGCCACATCGATCAGCGTGACGTTTGGCTGGTTGAAAGCCGGGTAGTAATCGTCGTTCGATGCCGGGCGTTTGCACAAATAGCGATAATAGGGCTTCAACGCTTCAGCGGTTTCAGGATCCTTGACCACATCGCAGCGGTTGCGCAGGCGCTCCATCACGCGGTAGTCCCACACCTCGCGCCGCGCGGCATATTCCTCCATCGTCACATCGGGCCAACCTTCAGCCTCAAGCTCGGCCGATACGTTGCGGCTGATCTCGGTCCAGATGTCCTGAATGAGATCGGGTTCACCGGGTGCAAGTCGTTCCATCGCGGCGTGGTGGAAATTCCGGATGCGTTCCTGCTGCCAGCCGGGCTTCTGGCTGGCGAACCATTCAGGATCAATCGGCCGGTTGTTGCGTTCGTCGATGGTCGAAGGGGTGCGCTGGATGACATAGGTCTGCCCGGCGTGCTTGGCGAGATAAGGCACGATCTGGATCGCGGTTGCGCCGGTACCGATGATCGCCACCTTCTTGTCGGCAAGCTTGTTCAGCTCGGGGTTCCGCCATGATCCGCCGGTGTAATCGTAGTCCCAGCGGGCGGTGTGGAAGATCTTGCCCTTGAACGCGTCAATGCCCGGAATACCCGGCAGTTTGGGTTTGTTGAGCGGGCCCATCGCCAGCACCACAAAGCGCGCCTTGATCTGATCGCCGCGATTGGTGCCGACATTCCAGCGGTTGGCTTCCCCATCCCACTTGAGCGATTGGATCAGCGTGTGAAACAGCGCGTTTTCACGCAGACCAAAAGTATCGGCGATGATCTGGCAGTGATCGTGAATCTCATAACCATCAGCGAATTTTTTCGACGGCATGTACCCGGTTTCTTCGAGCAGAGGCATATAGACGAGGCTGTCATTGTCACACTGGATGCCGGGGTAGCGGTTCCAGTACCAGGTGCCGCCAAAGTTGCCGCCGTGATCGATGTTGTAAAAATTGCTGATGCCCGCCTTCTTGAGCTGGGCAGCCACCATCATGCCGCAATACCCGGCACCAAGGATCACCACATCGGTCTCACCGGTAACGGGCTCACGCGGGACGACGGCCGTATAGGGGTCTTCCTCATAGAGTGTTGCCCATTTGCCGCTGGCGGGAATGTACTGATCGTTGTGGTTTCGGTTGATGCGCCGGTCACGCTCGACAAGGTACTTGGCGTGCATCGCACTGATGTGCTCCGCAGTGACCTCGGGACAATCAGTCGGTGTGCAAACGGTCATCATCCAAACTCCCACTCATGCGAATGTTCATGATTGAACTAATCAACAGTGGTGTTCGTTATGATGCGCAGACGTCCGCTTGCTTTGATTGAAATCAAACTAAGGATGAATCTTGATCGCGGTTGTGCCGACGGTAATCGGGGAGGGGGCTATTTACCCAGCAGGCCGAAAATACCCATGCCCTCCAGCATCAGGCCATAGCCGAGATCGTCCAGCATATGCCGCTTGATCCGCTGCACCATCGATACCCGCGAATAGCGCAGCATCAGAGTCGGCTTTTTCGCCAGTTCGCGCGCGACTTCCCAAGCGCGGGCGACAACCTGATCCTGCGGCACCACCTCTGCGACAAACCCCAGCACCTTCGCCTCGGCTGCCGAGATTTCACTGCCGGTCAGCAGGAAATGCCGGGCGCGGTTCGGCCCTAGCAGCATCTGCCACCAGACGTGGACCCCATCAGCCGGAACAACGCCGCCGGGGGCATGGGCCTTGTCGGCAAAGCTGGCGGTGTCTGAGGCGATGACGATATCAGATAGCGTCGCAAGTTCGGCATGGACGTGCGCCGGGCCATTGACCGCCGCGATGATCGGCATATCAATTTCCAGCAGGTTATTGAGCAGATCGCGCGCTTCCTTGAAGATGCGATACCAATAAGCCGTGTCCATTGGTTCGCCGCCAGCACCAGAATTCATCCGGGCGAGGAACTCGCTGCCGGTGCCGGTCAGGATGATAATGCGATTTTCGGGATCATGACCGATGCGATAGAAGGCATCGCCCATCTGTTCATGAATCCCGCCTCTATCAGCCGCCCACACCGCTTCGGCACCATCCTGATGGATCTGCACCTGCAGGATGCCGTCCGAGCGTGTAAAACGGATGTTGCGATAGCTATCCTGATAGCTCGCCAGATCATGCATGGTGTGCCTCCCGAATGCGCGATGTCATAGGCCGCAGACGCAGCTTATGGAGCTTATGACAATCGGCACTTTGTGGATCATGCTGCAGATATGCAAGGCGCTTGGTCAGCTACTATTTCATGATCAATGCGCCGGGCAAAGGCGCGGTTTTGGCATTATCGCGCCTTCGTCTGATAAAGTTCAGGCGTTCTTTTCGGTGATCGCGGTCAGCGCGGTCTTCGCCTGGCCTGCCTCGTCAGCAAGGCGCGCTTCCTTGCGCGCGGTGAGCGGATCGGAAATGCCCATGCCCTCGGATTCGGCATTAAGCCGTCCGTCTATTTCGGATTCCCACTCGGTCAGCAGCGCCTGCTTGTCATCGTTGCTCAGAACAGGATCGGCGAGCAAAGTTTCGGGCGTGTCGAAATGCTTGCGCGGATTGGGAACATCATCTTCCAGCACCTGCACGGCCGCCGAAGCGATCAGGGTCGATTGCTCGCGGTGAAACAACAGCGCCTGCCCGATTGTGGCGGCGACGGTTTCCGGTCCGAATGGCTTGGAGATCAGATAGGTTGGTTCGGGCCGCTCACCAGTGAGCAATCTTTCGGGGAAGGCGGTGATGAAGATAACCGGCACGTCCATCTGCGCCAGAATATCCTTCACTGCGTCGATCCCGCTGGAGCCATCGGCAAGACTGATATCGGCCAGCACCAGTTCTGGATGGGTGCGGGCGGCCATGGCGACGGCCTCGCTGCGCGTGCGGGCGATGCCGGCCACATCGTGGCCCAGTGATTCGACAATGGATTTGATATCCAGCGCGATGATCGCCTCATCCTCGATGATCATCACCAGCGACTGCAGGCTATCGGCAATCGCCTGACGGGCTGTTTCGATCTCAGCGGTTACATCGCTAACGGTGCTGCCAAGAATTACCGCTGTCTGGGCAATGGTGAAATCCTCAACCGCTGTCAGCAGCAGCGCCTGGCGCGTGTGCATTGACAAGCTGGCGACAAGGCCGCCGCCACCGATACTGGACAGCCCTTGCCACAGGCGGTGAAACACGCGGTACAGTTCCTGACGGGGTGAGCCGCCAGACACAAATTCATTCGGGGCGGCCAGCAGGGCTTCCAGAACCTCTCGTACTGCAGCGTCACCCAGCGATTGCGATCCGGTCAAAGCCCGCGCATAACGGCGCAGGAAAGGCAGTTGCGGACCCAGTTCGGCTATCAGTGTCATGTGCGCTCCTAAGTCTCGATAACGAGAAAACTGCAGTTTCGCAGAAAAGTTCCAAACCCGATGAAACTTTTTCGTCGCTCGCGCGTTCTCCTTCCAAATCAAACTACTTTAAGCAGGGCTGAATGGAAAAAGACCACGTCATGAAGGGTATCAGAATTCGCCGCAGCGACACCGCGTTCGATCCGGTTTCAGCGGCTTTGCAGCAATTGCACAAGACGGTTGAAAGCGAGGAAATACCAGACGATTTCCTCAAAATCCTGGGTGACATAGACGCCAAGATTGCTGCTGCTCGCGGCAGTTCGCCAGAGTGAGTGATGTCACGCCCGAAACGCTGGCCGCCGATCAGATCTTCCGCGACGAACTGGTGGCACTGATACCTTCGCTGCGTTCCTTCGCGCGCGGCCTGAGTGGCAATCGCGATATGGCCGATGGTATGGCGCAAAGCGCGATGATGCGCGGCTGGGCGGCGCGGGCGAGCTTTACCCCCGGCACCAATTTCCGTGCCTGGATGTTCATGATCCTGCGCAACCAGTTCTACACGACAATCCGCAAGGACAAGCGCCTGACCAGCCTTGATCCCGAAGTGGCCGAACGGATGCTGGTTGAGGCTCCGGCGCAGCAGCACGCCATCCATGTTTCCGATGTTGCCAAGGCCTTGCAGAAGTTGCCCGCCGAACAGCGCGAAGTGCTGCTGCTGATCGGGGCGAATGGCGTGTCCTATGAAGAAGCCGCCGAGGTGATCGGCTGCGCCATCGGCACGATCAAGAGCCGCCTTGCGCGCGGACGCAAGGCGCTGGAATTGCTGATCGATGGCCCCACCGGTGATGCCCTGTTTGATAAGGTCGCTTGAGCGATGGAATACTGGGTTTCCAAACTGCGCGAACAAGCAGCGCAGATCGCCGCTGGCGACTATACCCCCGGAGACCCTGCTTTCACCCGTGCGCCTGATGGCATGGCGGATCTGAGCCGCGATCTGGATAATCTGGGAGAGATGATTGCGGCGCGTGAGGCTGTCCGCAAGGCGCTGGCCTTGGAGGTGCATCACCGGGTCAAGAATAATCTCCAGATCGTCACCAGTCTGCTTAACATGCAGGCCGGCCGGATCGAGAATCCCGCTGCCCGCGAAGCGCTGGGGCAAACCCGGGCACGGATTGGTGCGCTCGCGCTGATCCACCGGATTCTCTATGAGCAGGCCGATGATGGCAGCCAGGCAACGCTCGATATTGCCCGGCTGTTTGGTGAGCTTTGCGCCCAGTTTCACGTGTGGAATCGCAGCCGTGACGAGATCACGTTTTCCTGCGAGGTGGCCTCTTGTGCTGTGCCTTTGGATAGCGCGCTGCCGCTGACATTGTTCGCAGTCGAGGCGATTACCAATGCCTATGCCTATGCCTTCCCGAGCGGAGACAGCGGCACAATATGTTTGCATTACGGCGTGACTGATAGCGGCGAGGCCCGGCTTTCGGTGAAGGACAATGGCATCGGTTTCGATAGTGCCAGCAACGATCAATCGATGGGCCGTCAGTTGATGTATGGCTTTGCCGATCAGCTTGGCGGCAGCTTCGAGATTATCAGCAGCGCGGAAACCGGGACTGAGGTGCGGCTGGATTACCAGCTTATCGTGCCTGAAATCCCCGCCTGACGATTTCTCGCCAGACGGGGCGGTTCAGAGTTTAGCGACCGCCAAGGATTACCGAGATGATGATCCCCGATGCCACGCTGGCAAGGATGTAGCGATCATTGTAACGGCGCCATTCATAGCCACGCGGCGGCTGGCGAAGGTGATAGCGGCGATAATCAACCCGCTGGGCATAACGCCAATCGTTGTAACCCATCTGCTGGCCACGGCTCCAGCGATGGTTTTTGCCACGCTCCTTGCCCCAGCCGCGATGGCGGCCATTGTCCCAGCGGCCGCTCTGTTCATGCCACTGACGTCCTTCATGCTGCTGATTGCGATCCTGCATGCGATCATGGCCTTTGCCATGACGTGGTTCAGCCATAGCTGCCGGACTTGTCATAAGGGCGATTATGGTCGCCCCGAGTATCAGTCGTTTCATGGATATTTCCTGGTGGCGCGAAAGAGCGCCGATGCACTTGCGAATTTTCCGAAGTGACAGGAATAGAACGCGCGGAGCCGCCAAAGGTTCCGCTGCGGTTATCGCCTCAGCCGGGTGAGACGGTTACGCGCGTACCGGGATGGGCATCGGTGATCGTGACGGATGCATCCAGCTGACCGGCCAGTGCTTCGACAATGCCGGTGCCCAGACCAGGCTTGGAAGCGCTGGGATCTGCGGGGAAACCGATCCCGTCATCGTCAACCCGCAAAGCCCAGCCTGATCCGCTGGATCGGTAACTGACGACAATTCTGCCTGATCGTGTGCTGCTGGGGAAAGCGTGTTTCAGCGAATTGATCACCAGTTCGGTCACGATAAGCCCAAGGCTTACAGAAACGGTTGCATCGACCACGCTGTCATCGACATCGGCGCTCAGGGTCAAATTACTGGCACTGGCAATCATCGATGCCGAAATGCTTTCACACAGTTCGGTAAAATAGGCGCGCAGCGAAACTTCGCCTTCTTGTGTCGTGGCCAGCTGCTTTTGCATGGTGGCGATCGACATCACCCGGTGATGGGCATCGTGAAGATGGCTGCGGGTTTCCGCAGAATTGACCTTGCGGGCGCTTTGCAGCAGCACAGAGGCGATGATCTGCAAGCTGTTGGCGACCCGGTGCTGGAGTTCCTGCATCAGCACGTGCTTTTCATGCAGCAGGGCGTCCTTCTCCTTTTCGGCAAGACGGATGGCGGTAACATCGGTCACGGCCAGCACCAGCCGCGATTCGCCATCATCACTTTCATAGTCAAGCTTGTGCGCGTTCAGCACCAGGTTGCGGATGGGCTGATCGGGCCTGACAAGGTCCATCTCGTAGGCATCAATCTCGGGCCGGCCAGCCGCAGTTGCCCGCAGCAGCACCATCAGCTGCGGCACATTCCATTCCCCAGCACCAAGATCAGCGAATCTTACCCGCACGCTGGCTGATTTGAACAGGTTGAAATCGCGATAGAACGAGATACTGGCGGCAACGACGTTCAATCCGTCATCAAGCAGCACAATCGGCGCTTGTGACGAGATGATCAGCGCCATGGCAAGGCTGCTTGGCGGCGCCACGGCATCAAGAATCACACTGTCCAATTTTGCGGCCTAACAGGAACCGAAGGCTTGCGCTGTGCAAGCCACTCCCGGCACTGGACATTATCCAGATTCTTCCTCGTGCGGTGTGCGTCACTCATCACGAGGAATGCTAAACCTACCACGGCGACATGGGATCGTTGCATCAATTCGCTCATCCTGATTCAACAATGACAATCCGCACAACAAAATCCCGCCGCCTCCGGTTGAAACCGAGGGCGGCGGGGCCAGTTTGGATACCTGCAACGCGGGGGGGGAGGGGTCAGAGCAGATATCCTTGCCGGATCGGCTTAAGTGTTACGCTCAATAATTACGATTGATGCGCAGCCGATTGGTCAGACGATCGATACGAAGTTGCAGCGTTGCCTCATCGCGGGCCGAAAGGTTGCCCATCCGATCATGCCGCATATATCTTTCACGGCTGCGGATCGATGAAACCTCACGGCGGGCACTGATCAACTGGCCTCTGTTCAGTGACCGCTGGGCGGTGGCGTTGCGGAGATAGCTGTCGAGCCAGTTCAACTGGGTCAGAATTTCACCGCGCGGCATGGCTTGGCTATTGTGATCGCGGGTCGAAATCCAGCGGCCACGGCTGTCGTAATAGCCATAGCTCTCGCCAGCGTGCCAGCGGCCATTGCTGTCGTAATAGCCCGGCTGCGGATCAGCGATCCACACACCGTTGGCATCGCGGTGCCCGCTGGCAGTGCCAGCCACCCAGCGACCTTGCGCATCATAATGCCCGGTGGTCAGCCCGGCGACCCAGCGGCCTCGGGTATCATAGTAGCCGCTTGTCGTGCCAGCGGTCCACTGACCGTTATAGTCATAGTATCCGTTCGATGATGATGGGATCCAGCGGTTCTGGGCATCATAGCTGCCACTGGACGAACCATCGTTGCGGTGCGGAACCCAGTTGTGGCGCTCGTCATAATGGCCGTTGGGTGTGCCGCTGACCCACTTGTTGTCGCGGTCATAATAGCCGGTTGCGCGGCCCTGATCGAGCGAATTGGCATGCCACATTCCCTGGGCATCGTAATAGCCATAGGCATCAGCCCGGCGATCTGGTTGAGAGTTGGCACCACTGACCCAACGTCCGTTGGCGTCATAATAGCCGGTGGCGGAACCGCTGACCCACTGGTCATTGCGATCATAATAGCCATTGGCCGATGCGGGAATCCAACCGCGTTGCGCATCGTAAGTGCCTTCGCCCCGGTTTGAGCCAGAGTTCGGGATCCAGCGATTGTCGTCGCCATAACGGCCGTTTGGTGCGCCTTCGATCCAATCGCCATTGCGGTCATAATAACCCCTGGCGTCTGAAGTGCTGACGCCGGTGGCATGCCAGCGATTGTTCTCGTCGTAATAGCCATAGGCATTGCGGCAATCGCGTGAGGGTTTGGTGACCTGATTACCGATCACCGCTCCGCCGACTGCGCCGATCACTGTGCCGAGCGTCTTATCGCCCTGACCGGCAATGACATTACCCAGCACGCCGCCGACGCCAGCACCAGCAACCGTGCCGATGACCTGTTTGGTGCGCTGGCGCTCGCAGCTGGCCTGAGAAGGGGAGGACTGGGAAGGATAGGATTGGGCCATCGCCAGTGTCGGGATAAGGGCTGCGGCAGCAATGCCCGCCGCAAAAATATGCCTGCGCATGTGAAAAGCTCCTGAAATGGACGGGTGTCCATGATTGTACGGTAAAACCTGTTGTGTTAGATTTTGTTCCGTAATTGGAAAATTATATTCAATAATGCACATATTTCATGCATTTATAGTGATACGGCCAGCAGCGCTTTCTTGCGAAAGTTCTGCTGGCCGCTTTGCAATGGCCTCGGTGGATAACCATTGCGAAGGTATTTCCTGCATTTTCATGCAAGGCAATCTGCGATCAGAGCTTGTCGCCCATCGCGCCCTTCACAGCGCCAGCAGCTTTCTGGGCCGCGCCCTTGATCTGCTGTTCAGCACCGTCAACCACCAATTTCGGTGTGTCGGTATGCTCGCCAACAGAAACCTTGGCCTTGCCGATAGCTTCATTGGCTGCGCCTTTAGCCTTGTCGATAAATTCGCCCATGGTGGTTCTCCGAATGGTCCGCACAGTGATTGTGGGGCACAGTGACTAAACAAGAGAACCAGAATTTCGTTCCATAATAAATGATTTTGATCAATAATTGATTATAAACGTCAAGTAACCAACAAGACCAGAACGACAATCAGGATAACCCCGATAACGCCAACACCGCCGTGGCCAAAGCCATAGCCATAGCCGCCGAACTTGCCGCTGAAGCCGCCAAACAGGAAAATGATCAGGAGGATGACGAGAATGAGACCTAGTGACATGATTGCTGTCCTTCAGAGATGGAGAAAGAAAAATTAGGGGGAGGTTGGGGCAGCGGTCAGCCGACCTTGAAGCTGCTCAGCACATCGATGAGGCCGAATATCTTGAGCAGCCACAGGATCACCACGACCACGACGACACCGTTGAGGATGTTTTTGATTTTGCCGTCCATCGGCAGGTAATTGTTGATCAGCCAGAGCAGAACCCCGACAACGATGAGTACAATCACCACATTGAGCAGCGGCATGGCAGGTCTCCCTAGAACACGGGCAGACCGGAAGCGGTGCCCACATCTGACAGGCAAACCAGCGAGTCGGCGAATTGTTCCAGAGGCCGGTACTAATTCACCTGGTCATGGCGGGTGCCAAGCAATTTCACCGCCGCTCGGGCAATCGGACTCAGGGCTGCACAATCACTCGCCACAATCGCCGCTTTCATGCGCGGATCCCAGAAGTCTATGAAGTGCTGAGCCGTGGCGCTGATCGCCGCTTCGTCACCCTGCACGGCAAAGTTGCGGGCGATCTGGTTGGCCATATAGGCGAGGTTGGCGGCGTCCATTATTCCGCCGCCTCGGTGGCGATGCGCCGCGATTGGGCGGCCTGTGCGGCATAGTCCTCCTGCCAAACAGTCGGGCCGTTGGACGGCGAAATCTGCACCGCCGTCACTTTGTATTCAGGGCAGTTTGTCGCCCAGTCGCTGAACTCGGTGGTGACGACATTAGCCTGAGTTTCGGGGTGGTGAAAGGTGGTATAGACCACACCGGGGGCAACGCGGGTGGTTACTTCGGCGCGCAACGTCGTCTCGCCGGTGCGGCTGGCAAGGCGCACCCAGTCGCCCGATTTCAGCCCGCGATTTTCGGCGTCGGTGGGGTGAATTTCCAACAGGTCTTCACTATGCCAAGCGGTGTTGGCGGTCCGCCGTGTCTGCGCGCCAACATTATAGTGGCTGAGGATGCGCCCGGTGGTGAGCAGAAGTGGGAACCTTGGCCCGGTCTTCTCGTCGGTGGGCACATAATCGGTGACGACGAATTTGCCCTTACCGCGAACGAAGCCATCGACATGCATGATCGGGCTGCCATCCGGTGCAGCGGAGTTCACCGGCCATTGCAGCGAACCCGCTTTGTCCAGAGCGGCGTGTGATACCCCGGCGAAGCTGGGGGTGAGCCGGGCAACCTCGTCCATGATCTGTGCAGCATCGGTGTAGTGCCATTGCAGTCCCATTGCATTGGCCAGTGCCTGGGTGACTTGCCAGTCCTCATAACCATTGGCGGGTTCCATCACTTTGCGGACCATCTGAATGCGGCGTTCGGCATTGGTGAAGGTGCCGGTCTTTTCGAGGAAGGTCGAACCGGGCAGGAAAACGTGCGCGTAATTAGCGGTTTCGTTGAGGAACAGGTCATGGACAATCACGCAATCCATGGCCTTGAGGCCCGCCGCGACATGGTGCGTGTTGGGATCGGATTGGAGAATATCCTCGCCCTGAATGTAGATCGCCCGGAATGAGCCATCGAGCGCGGCATCAAGCATGTTGGGGATGCGCAGGCCCGGTTCTGGATCGAGTTCTACGCCCCAGTCCGCCTCGAACAGCGCACGGGTGGCACCGTCCGAGATGTGGCGATAGCCGGGTAGTTCGTGCGGGAAAGAGCCCATGTCGCAGGCACCCTGCACATTGTTCTGGCCCCTGAGCGGGTTCACGCCAACGCCCGGACGGCCAAGGTTTCCGGTCGCCATGGCAAGGTTGGCGATGGCCATGACGGTGGAACTGCCCTGGCTGTGCTCGGTGACGCCAAGACCATAGTAAATCGCGGAGTTTGGTCGTTCTCTCTGGGCTGAAGCCCAACCGGGCCCACCGCTGGCATAGAGACGAGCGGCGGCGCGCAAGTCGGCGGCGGGGACGCGGGTGACTGCCTCCAGAACCTCGGGGCTATGGCGTTCATCAGCGACAAAACGCGCCCAATCCTGATATTCATCCCAGTCGCAGCGCTCGCGGATGAAGGCCTCGTCGGCCAGTCCCTCGGTGACGATCACGTGCGCCATCGCGGTCAAAACCGCCACATTTGTTCCGGGCTGCAAGGGCAGGTGGTATGCCGCTTCGATATGCGGTGAGCGCACCAGATCAATCCGGCGCGGATCGATGACGATCAGTTTGGCACCCGGTTTTCCGTTTTGGGGCCGCAAGCGCCGTTTCATGCGGCTCGCGAAGACCGGGTGCGCGTCTGTGGGGTTGGCACCGATCACCAGCATGACATCGCTTTGTTCAACCGAATCAAAGTCCTGTGTGCCAGCAGAAGTTCCGAAAGTGGTCTTGAGACCGTATCCCGTGGGCGAGTGACAAACCCTGGCGCAGGTATCGACATTATTGGTGCCAAAGCCTGCGCGCACCAGCTTCTGGACGAGGAATGTCTCCTCATTGGTGCAGCGGCTTGAGGTGATTCCGCCGAGCGCCCGCGCGCCATACTCGGCCTTGATCGACTGAAGCCGTGTAGCAGCAAAGCTCAGCGCCTCTTCCCAGCTGACTTCGCGCCACGGCTGCTCAATGCTGTCGCGGATCATCGGCGAAGTGATGCGGTCCTGATGATTGGCATAACCCCAGGCGAAACGCCCCTTGACGCAGGAGTGGCCGCGATTGGCTTTGCCGTCCTTCCAAGGCACCATCCGCACCAGCTGCTCACCGCGCATTTCGGCGCGGAAGGTGCAGCCCACCCCGCAATAGGCGCAAGTCGTAATGACTGAGCGTTCGGGCTTGCCGATCTCTTTTACCGCCTTTTCCTGCAAGGTCGCGGTCGGGCAGGCCTGCACACAGGCACCGCAGCTGACGCATTCGGAGGACAGAAAATCGTCGGTGGCTTGGCCCGCACTGACTTTGGAGGCAAAACCCTTACCCTCGATAGTCAGCGCGAAGGTGCCTTGCACCTCATCGCAGGCGCGCACGCAGCGTGAGCAGGCGATGCATTTGCTCGGGTCAAAATCGAAATAGGGGTTGGAGCTATCGGTGGCGAGGCCAAGGTGGTTTGCCCCTTCATAGCCATAGCGCACATCGCGCAAGCCGACGGCAGCGGCCTGATCCTGCAACTCGCAATCGTTGTTCGCGCTGCAGGTCAGACAATCGAGTGGATGGTCGGAAATGTAGAGTTCCATTACCCCTTTGCGCAGCTTCTGGAGGCGCGGTGTCTGGGTGTGGACCACCATGCCCTGTGCTGCAGGCGTGGTGCATGATGCAGGCGTTCCGCGCCGCCCTTCGACTTCCACCAGGCACAGGCGGCAGGAACCGAAAGCGGCGATGTTGTCACTGGCGCAGAGCTTGGGGATCGAGCCGCCGCATTCCGCCGCAGCGCGCATCACGCTGGTTCCGGCGGGTACGCTGACTTGCCGTCCGTCGATGGTCAGTGTGACCATGCTTTCGGACACGACCTCAGGCGTTCCAAAATCGGCCTGCGGTTCATAACCCATCGACGGCCTCCATTTCACTCGGCTCAATCCACAGCATGGTATCATCGCGCGCCAGCACCGCCAATGTCAGACCAGCTGCTTTCGCCCGGCGCACTGCCAGATCGCTGGGTGCTGAAATCGCCACCAGCAGCGGGCAACGCGCGCGCACCGCTTTTTCCACCAGCTCATAGGAGCAGCGCGATGTCACCATGATAAAGCCCGCGCTGGCGTCTTTGCCCGCCCGCGCCAGTGCGCCGATCAGCTTGTCGAGTGCATTGTGCCGCCCGACATCTTCGCGCACCAGTTGGATCGTGCCTTGCTCGTTACTAAAAGCGGCAGCGTGGGTGGCAGAGGTCATTGAGCCCAGTGGTTGCTGATCGCCCAGCGCCGCCAGCGCCCTGTGAATAGCGGCGGGCGTGGCCGTGCTGCGCCGTTCCAGCCGGGGCAGGGGGCGCAGCGCCGCCTCAACAGATTCGATCCCGCAGATGCCGCAGGAGCTATCGCCCAGCCGCCGCCGCGCGCGCTCCATGATCGGCTCCAGCCGGTGCAATGGCAGGTTGACGCGGGCTACCAGTCCTTTGCCCCAGTCGGCATCGCCGATTTCATGCACCGCGATAGGTCCGATCTCGCCCGCATCTGCCAGCCCTTCAGCCAGCAGGAAGCCGGTGACAAAGTCTTCGATATCGAGCGGCGTTGCCATCATCACGGCAAAGGCAACGCCGTTGATTTCGATGGCTACCGGCGCTTCAACCGGAATTGCGCGCTCGACCTTTTCGGTGGCTCCGGCATAGTTGGAGCTAAGCGCTGAGATGACCACAGTGCCGCTCATACTTCGGGCTCAAAATCTTCGGGCCAGTGCTGCAAAGCGCTTAACACCGGATAGGGCGTGAACCCGCCCAGCGCGCAGAGCGAAGCGTCCTTCATCGTTTCGCAGAGATCGCCAAGTAGCGCGATATCCTCAGCGCGGCTGCGGGCAGACTTGGCGGCGTTGTGCATCTGGGGGAGGGCGGCCACAGCATCGACAGTTGCTTGCGGTGCGCAGATGCGATCAATCAGTTCAACCCCGCGCGTCGAGCCGATGCGGCAAGGCGTGCATTTTCCGCAGCTCTCCGCCGCGCAGAACTCCATGGCAAAGCGCGCCATGCGGCCCATATCTGCGGTATCGTCAAACACCGTCACGCCGCCATGCCCGATCAGCGCATCGACCCCGGCATAGGCTTCATAGCAAAAGGGCAGGTCGAACCTGTCAGGGTGAATATAGGCCCCTAGTGGCCCGCCAACTTGCACCGCCTTAACCGGACGGCCTGAGGCAGTGCCGCCGCCGATGTCGTAAATTAGCGCGTGCAGAGTGATGCCGAAGGCAGTCTCGAACAGCCCGCCATGTTTGACATTGCCAGCTATCTGGATCGGCATGGTGCCTTTGGAGCGGGCTATGCCATGGCTGTCATAAAGTGCCGCGCCGCCTTCGATCAGGATATGCGGGATCGCCGCCAGAGTGAGCACATTGTTGATCACTGTCGGGCAGCCGAACAGGCCGGAATGGGCAGGTAAGGGCGGTTTGGCGCGCACTTCGCCGCGCTTGCCCTCGATCGAATTGAGCAAAGAGGTCTCCTCGCCGCAAACATAGGCACCTGCGCCGACGCGTACCTCGATCTGGAATGGCGCGATGATTTCAGCCGCCAGCGCAATCGCGGCTTTGAGCTTGGCGATGGCATGGGGATATTCGCTGCGAACGTAGATATAACCCAGCGTCGCACCGACGGCGTGAGCCGCAATCGCCATACCCTCGATCAGCTGGAACGGATCACCTTCCATCAGCATGCGATCAGCAAAAGTGCCGCTATCACCCTCGTCGGCGTTGCACACCACGTATTTGCGGGCACCTGCTGCGCCAGCGACGGTCTGCCACTTGATTCCCGCCGGAAAACCAGCCCCGCCCCGACCACGCAGGCCAGACAGGGTGACTTCGCTGACGACCGCATCGGGCATGAGCGAGCGGGCGCGTGTCAGCCCGGCCCAACCGCCGGTTGCCTCATAGTCTTCAAGGCTGAGCGGTCTCGTGCGTCCGGCGCGCGCAAAGCTCAGCCTCTGCTGGCGCGCGATAAAGGGGTGATCGGCGATCTTGCCGATGGACTTGGTGCTGCAGTTTTCAAGAATGGCCGAGATGTCATCTGGTGTCACCGTCCCGAACCCGGTGCCATTTACCTCGACCAGTGGCTCCAGCCAATGCATCCCCCAACTGGATGTCCGCTCAACGGTGCAGCCTATTTCAGCGAAGGCATTCGCCACGGTATCAGCCCCGCAGGCCAGCGCCAGTGCGTCGTCAGAGATGCGCACAATAGTCATGCCGATTGCACCAGCTTGACCAGCGCAGCTTCATCCAGCCGTGCGTGGAGATCACTCCCCACCCGGGCATTGGGACCAACAGAGCATAGCCCCAGGCAATAAACGGTGGATATCCGCACACGGCCCCCCGCTGCCGCCTCCGCCGCACCGATCAGCGCCTCCACTCCGCGCGCCTTGCAGGCTTCAGCGCGGCAGATCTGCACCACGGCACGCGGATCGGCTGCTGCTGTGAAATCATGGTAGAAACTGACCACGCCATGCACTTCGGCGCGGCTAAGATTCAGCCCATGCGCAATCTGCGCCTCCGCTTCAGCATCAACGCAGCCGAATTCTTTCTGCACATCATGCAGGATCGGCAATAGCGGCCCTTCGCGGCCCGCATGCGTGGCGATGATCTGGTCAATGCGCGCGCTGTTGTTCATGGGCGAGTTCACGCGTTCAAACGCTCCCCATGCCAGCGGACATGTTCCGCCATGAAGCTTGAGATGAAGTAATAGGAGTGATCGTAGCCCGGCTGCAAACGGATTGTAGCCGGGATGCCGGCTTGCTTGCAGGCCTCTATCAGTAATGTGGTCTTGAGCTGCTCAGCTAGAAAGTTATCAGCTTCGCCCTGATCTACCAGAAATTCAGGCAGCCGCGCGCCGTCCTCGATCAATGCGCAGGCGTCATATTCACGCCAGTCCGCACGATCCGCGCCGATATAGCCGGTCAGCGCCTTGTCACCCCAGGGGCAGTTCAAGGGGCTGACGATCGGTGCGAAGGCACTTACCGAGCGGAATCGTCCGGAATTGCGCAGCGCTATCGTCAGGGCGCCGTGGCCGCCCATGCTGTGTCCGGTGATCCCCTGCCGGTTCATGTCGGCGGGGAACTCCACAGCTATCAGTTCGGGCAGTTCGTTCTCGATGTAGCTGCGCATACGGAAGTTCGCCGACCATGGCTTCTCGGTAGCATCGACATAGAACCCTGCGCCCTTACCGAAATCATAGCCATCGTCATCCGGCACATCATCGCCGCGCGGACTGGTATCAGGTGCAACGAAGATAATCCCAGCCTCGGCGCAGGCCGCGCGGTATTCGCCCTTTTCGGTTACATTGGCATGAGTGCAGGTCAGCCCTGAAAGGAACCACAGCACCGGCAGCTTCACACCTTCGGCATGATCCGGCACGAACACCGAGAATGTCATCGCAGTGCCGGTTTCACGAGATGCATGGCTATAAACGCCCTGCGTGCCGCCGTGGCTGCGAATGGCACTGAGCTGCTCCATCAGAACACCACGACGCTGCGGATCGACTTGCCCGCATGCATCAGGTCAAAAGCAGCGTTGATCTCTTCCAGCCCCATGACATGGGTAATCATCGGGTCGATCTCGATCTTGCCGGTCATGTACATGTCAACGATCTTCGGCACATCGGTGCGGCCCTTGGCCCCGCCGAAGGCCGTGCCGCGCCAGTTGCGGCCTGTAACCAGCTGGAACGGACGGGTGGAAATTTCCTTGCCCGCCTCGGCCACGCCGATGATGATTGAGGTGCCCCAGCCGCGATGGCAGGCTTCGAGCGCGGTGCGCATGACCTCGGTATTGCCGGTGGCATCGAAGGTATAGTCCGCTCCGCCATCGGTCATCAGCACGATCTTGGCAACAACCTCCTCGCGGCTCATGCCTCTGGAATTGAGGAATTCGGTCATGCCGAACCTGCGCCCCCATTCTTCGCGGTCCGGATTGATATCGACACCGATGATCTTGCCAGCGCCAGCCAGTCTTGCGCCCTGGATCACGTTAAGCCCGATGCCACCAAGGCCGAAGATCACGACATTGTCGCCGACCTGCACCTTAGCGGTGTTGATCACCGCGCCCACGCCCGTAGTGACACCGCAACCGATATAGCAGCTGGACTGGAACGGTGCGTCTTCTCGGATTTTCGCCACGGCAATCTCGGGCAGAACGGTAAAGTTCGAGAATGTCGAGCAACCCATGTAATGAAAGATCGTCTGGCCCTTGTAGCTGAACCGCGATGTTCCATCGGGCATCAACCCCTGGCCCTGCGTTGCCCGGATCGCGGTGCAGAGGTTGGTCTTGCCAGAAAGGCACGACTTACACTGGCGGCATTCGGGGGTGTAGAGTGGAATGACGTGATCGCCCGGTTTGACCGAAGTTACGCCGGGGCCAACTTCGCGCACGATGCCGGCACCTTCATGGCCGAGCACCGAAGGGAAGATGCCCTCGCTGTCAAATCCATCGAGCGTGTAGGCATCGGTATGACAGATACCGGTGGCCATGATCTCGACCAGCACTTCGCCGGCCTTTGGGCCTTCGAGATCAAGCTCGACGATCTCAAGTGGTGTTTTGGGGGCGAAGGCAACAGCGGCGCGGGTCTTCATAGGTTGTTACTCCGAATCATTTGAAAACGATTGGTTTATTTGAACACAATAGTGCGGGCACCATTGAGCATGACCCGGTGTTCAAGATGCAGTTTCACCGCTCGGGAAAGTACCCGACTTTCAGTATCCTGCCCTTGCGAAATCAGGTCTTCGACCGTGTCTGCGTGATCAACGATTGATACATCCTGCGTAATGATCGGCCCCTCATCAAGATCAGGTGTAACATAATGCGCGGTGGCCCCAACCATCTTCACCCCGCGCTCATAGGCGCGATGATATGGTTTCGCACCTTTGAAACCGGGCAGAAAGCTGTGGTGAATATTGATCACGCGCCCATCGAGTTTGCGACACAACTGATCCGATAGAACTTGCATGTAGCGGGCCAGAATCACCAGATCGACCTGCTGTGTTTCGACCAGTTCCATTAATCGGGATTCCTGCTCCATCTTGCTTTCGGGGGTGATCGGCAGATGATGGAAATCAATACCTTCATGTTTGGCGCGGCGTTGCCATGTGGTGTGATTGGAAACGATGCTAGTAATCGTCATAGGCAGCCGCCCGGTCGAGGTGCGATAGAGCAGGTCATTCAGGCAGTGCCCGCCCTGGCTGACCATGATCATGGTCCGCAGCTTTTGCGTCAGGTCGTGGATGCGCCAGTCAAGCTGGTAAGCGGTGGCGACCGGCGTAAAACCTGCTGAAAAGCTTTCGGTCGTCATCTCCTTCGGCACGGAAATGGCGACACGCATGAAAAACCGCCCGGTATTGGCATCGCCATACTGCGAGCTTTCAACGATATTGCAGTCCTGACTGGCGATCGAATTGGCAACAGCAGCAACGATGCCCTTGCGGTCTTCAGCAGCAATCATGAGGACGAAATCAGCGCCTTTTTGCATTTTCACTCCCGGTCATGTGACTAACGTCCGCTGCAATAGCGGGGTGCCGAGAGACGGTCTATCGGCTGAGCCGATAAATAATTTTTCCAATCGTGTGGCTTCAGCCCGAACAATAACGGCTGTTCGCCAAAAATTTGTCAGCCTAATAACGGCACATGGACGCCCCCCGTATTCTAATCACACGCCGTTTACCCGAAACGGTTGAGCAGCACCTCATCCAGTGCTGCGGGGCGGACCTCAACCACAGTGATGTGGCTCTGACCCGGCATGAACTCGCTATCGCGCTGCGGGATTATGATGTGTTGCTGCCAACAATTACGGACCAGCTCGATTCCGCCTTGCTGGTGCCCGGCAGCAGAGTGAAACTGATCGCCAATTTCGGCGCTGGGGTAGAACATATTGATCTGGCGGCGGCGAAGGCTGCTGGAATCGCCGTTACCAATACACCAGATGCGCTGACCGATACCACAGCCGAACTTGCCATCACACTGATGCTCATGGCCGCGAGGCGGACGAGTGAAGGGGAGCGGATGTTGCGCGCCGGACGATGGAGCGGCTGGGCTCCGACCAGCATGATGGGGCAGGGACTATCGGGAAAGCTGCTGGGCCTGATCGGCTTTGGCCGGATCGCGCAAGCAACGGCAATGCGCGCGCGCGCTTTCGGGATGCGGATCGGCTACTTCAGCCGTTCTCCGGTGATTGCAGATCACGGTGCCGAGTGCTTTTCGTCACTGGATGCGCTGGCTCAGGCGGCGGACGTGCTCTCCCTGCATGTTCCCGGCGGTGTCGCCACGAGGCATCTGGTCGATGCGGCGTTGCTGGCGCGGATGAAACCGACAGCGATACTGGTGAATACCGCGCGCGGTAGCGTGGTGGATGAGGCTGCACTGGCGAAAGCCCTGCGCGAGGGCAGCATCGCGGCAGCCGGACTTGATGTCTATGCTCACGAACCGCAGGTCAATCCAGACTTGCTGACACTCGAAAATGTCATTCTCCTTCCGCATCTTGGCAGCGCGACGCTGGAGACCCGCACCGCCATGGGCATGCAGGCGGCAGCGAATATCGCGGCTTTTATCTCCGGCGGTGAGCTTCCCAACCGTGTCGCCTGACCCTGCAATTGCCAATGCGGCAATGGAACTGCTGCACGGCAAGCTGATTGATCATACTGGGCTGCTCGTTCTCGGTATTTGCGGCGCGCAAGGATCGGGCAAATCGACCTTGGCGCGGATGTTGGTTTCGCGTCTGAGTGATGAAGGAATCCGTGCAGCATCGCTCTCTCTCGATGATCTGTATCTGACCCGCGCCGAAAGGAACCGACTGGCTTTCGATGTTCATCCATTGCTGGCAATGCGCGGGGTGCCAGGAACGCACGAAGTCGATCTTGGAATTTCGCTGATTGATAGACTGGCCAGCGGTGAACCAGCGGATTTGCCCCTGTTTGATAAGGCAATCGACGATCGTTTCAGCGCAGATCTATGGCGAAAGGCTCCCGCCAATTGCCGTGTGCTGGTTTTCGAAGGCTGGTGCGTTGCCGCGCGTCCACAGCTTGAAGAGGCGCTGGGCGATCCGGTCAACGCGCTGGAATACGATGAAGATGCTGATGGCATCTGGCGGCGATGGGTCAATAGGCGACTTGCTGGCGATTATCAGCGCCTGTTTTCGCGGATTGATGCGCTCATCATGTTGGCAGCGCCAAGTTTTGCCGTGGTGAAAGACTGGCGGTTGCAGCAGGAGCGCGATCTGGAACAAAGCGCCCACGCTGTGATGGACGAAGCAGGGATTACCCGCTTCATCCAGTTTTACCAGCGACTTACCGAATGGATGCTCGCCGAAATGCCAGCGCGCGCCGATCTTGTCGTGAGGCTAGATGCGCGAAGGCAGCTTCTGTCGATAGATTAGAGTATCGTGCGTAAAATCTGAATCGCTTATCCCCTCTCCCCGGCGGGGAGAGGTATCGCAGCTTGCTGCGCTGGCAGCTAGCGGAGCTGGGAGAGGGGGCTCCCCACTCACGAGCGGAGAACCCCCTCACCAACTCCGGCTAGGCAGCCCTT
>CAMDQO010000020.1 GCA_945906105.1 Novosphingobium sp. Chol11
TGACGCAACCCGCCGCCGTGACAGCCCGCTGCTCAGAGCAATCCGAACCGCCTCACGCTTGAAATCTTCCGTATGCTTGATCATCTCGTCGGTCTCCTTGAGCGAGTGTTAAACTCTCAAGTGACCGGCGCAAAACCGTTACAAGTCCACTTGTCATCCCATCAACCATCAGCCAGACAATGGAAGGACTCTACCTCTGAATGGTAACAATCAGGGGAGCACGTCAGAGGTGATAACGTAGGGAGCGTGGCATCCTGATAACACTGATTGCCCTGTGTTCGGCGGCGTCGTTACACGCAACCATCGTGCCTACGGCAGCGTGACCGCGCAATCAGGGGAGGGAATATGTATCAATCAACCCCTGCAGACGCGGGCTGCGAAGGGTGAAAGACCGCTATTGGATTCAGATGTTGTGCAATCCGGTTCAACGACCGGGCGGCAAATTAACGAAAGGACAGATACCGTGCCAGAAATCACCAAGCCTCGAATCCCCCCGCTCAAGCGCTCCGAATGGACAGACGAGGCGCGCGACGTGTTCGCCGTGCTCGAAGGTCCGGCCGCGTGGGAAAACGGGCCGATGTACGACAGCATCTCAATTCTTGCGCAGAATCCGGCTCTGACCCGGCCATTCCTGACCTACAACAAGTACCTGATGATGAATTCGACGGTTCCCCACCGCGAGCGCGAGTTGGTGACGCTCTATGTCGCCTGGACCTGCAAATCGGACTACGAATGGTTAAGCCATGTCCGGGAGAGCCGCAAGATCGGCTTCACTGACGCAGAGATTGAGGCGGTGAAGCTGGGGCCAGATGCGCCGCTTTGGTGCGTACTGGATCGCACGCTGCTGCGCACGGTCGACCAGATGCGCGATTGCTATTCGATCGATGATGAGACCTGGGCCGCGCTGATCGCGCACTACGACCATAAGCAGATGATGGATCTGGTGTTCACGATCGGGAACTACATCATGTTCGCGGCTGTGCTGAACGGATTGCGCATTCCGCCCGAGGTTGGCGAGGGAGGTGCTGCACTAGCCGAAAAATACGGCACTCCCTGAAGGCCACGATACTGCTGGAGTGGTCCTTGGACATTTCTCGGGCGCGCGATGAGACAAGGCGTGTGTGACTTGCTATCAGGCCACGGATTCGTAACCTGATGGAGAAAAGCGCCTTGTCCAAAGTTACCCGGCCATCACAGCGACAGGATGCGGCGCGAAACAGAACCCGGCTGATTGCTGCCGCGCGCGAGGTTTTTGCCGAGTTTGGTCCGGACGCGCCTCTGGAGGAAGTGGCGGCAAGGGCGGATGTGAGCCGGACCACGCTCTACCGCAATTTCGCATCGCGGCAGGAACTCGCTGCGGATATTTATGAGCGCGACGTGGCGAAGATCGAAGCCCGTTCGGCCAAGGTTCGCGGAGACGAGCATGGCATTGTCGACCTATTCAATTTCGTGCTTGGCATGATGATGGACGACCGCAGCCTGTTTCATGTCGTGCTGAGTCCGGACATGGAATGGTATCAGGAGCATGTCAGCCGGATGGCGGCAGCGTTCAAGCCGCTGGTGCGGTCAGGCAAGGCTGCCGGCATCGTGCGCGAAGGCGCGACGATGGAAGATTTCCGGATCGCCTTCGGCATGGCGCTCGCCGGGATGCACCGTTTGTCGCCAGCCGGGAACAAGCAGGTGAAGCAGCGTATTCGTCGCTTGTTGAAACGCTCATTGTTCACCAATCAGGACTGACTGCCGCTCCGCGGATCACCACTGCACAGGTTCGTGGTGAATCCCCACGGGATACCATTACCATCGGCGGGGTTGGTGACCAGTGTGTCTTTCGTGCGTGCCTGAATTTCCGCGCCGATTGACGTGAGGTGGCGCTCGACCCGGCCAAGGTCACTGACCTTCCAGGTCAGCGAGTGATAGATATCGAAAGGCGCCGCTTCGGTGAGCGCGACCGAAGCAGGCGTTCCTTTGTCCGGGGTTGCGAATTCGAAAATCGAATCTGCCAGCGAAACGAATGTGCTGTTCGCATTGAGAGTTTCATTGCGCGCCTGATCGATAATAACTGCACCAAGTATATCGATGAACAGCTTCAGCGCGCGGTCGGGCGCGGTGGTCAAAACGGTATGGTGTGAGCAGAATTCGAGTCCGAGGGGGCAATCCTCCTCGACCGGCGGGATGACCCAGCCTGGTTCCGATCTGGCATCGAAGAAAAACGGCCCATCTTCGAAAAACTGATAGCGCAGGCCCGTCTCCGCAGCCGACGTGAAAAACATTGGCTTGCCGCCTGGAACCGGGAACTTGGACTGAAACTCCGGCATGGCTTCGCCCATGGTATTCGATAGGTGGAAGCCGTTGCTGAACAACTGGTCGAACAGGCCTTCGAGACCTTCGACATACCAGCCGACAGTCTTGAGTGTGGGGACGTCAACCGAGGGATAGACTTGCACCCCGCCTGGCACGAATTTCTCAGGGACGAGCGAATCGAAAAAGACATCACGGATCGAGGTGAAGGCGCAGTAGTCGGTCGGATAGCCCGAATCGGGCGGCACGATCTTCTTCAGGACCGTTTCGGCAGCGGCGCTTGGACGCCCGAAAAACCGCTGAAAGAACTGCTCCGACTCGGCGAGCGAGGGCGTGTACTGGGTTGGATGAAACATCCGCACAATGTTGAAGTTGCGAACTTTCGGCACCTGTCACTTCCCCCTTCTAAACTGTCATTCTCTATGTTTCGAGGCTATCGGGCAAGGTTAGAAAACGCAACATAAATGTACACGAGTGTACGCTTTGTGTTGACCGAAGGTGTGCCGTGAGTTAGCCATCGGGAACGAAATGCGGCTACCGTGCCAGGCGGAATTGAAATCGCTCGGCATTTTCGAAGGCACGCAGATTCGACTGGGATTGGCGGGTCGCACAAGCGACACACTGCAAGGAGGAAGCTATGGTTGATGTGAAGACAGCCGCACCGGGCGTGAGTGATCGAAGCCTGAACACGCACTATCCGATTACCGAGGAGCAGATCACGAGCCTGCATGAGAAGAGCTGGGCACCGCTGCCAGGCTTTCTCGACAAGGAAACGGTGACGGAGATTCGCGACTTGCTGCTGGCCATTCCCGATCGCGGTTTTCTCAGCGGGCCAAACAGTCCTGATATCGATTCCTCGAAGTTGATGCTTCACGATGGGACTTCTTTTAGCAATCCACAGATGATGAAATTCGTAACTTCGCCCAGAATCAGCGGGGCGGTGGTTGATCTAATGAAAGTGCCTGAAGCTCTGTTCGTTCAGGACATCAGCTTCTTCAAGCCGGTTGGATCGATCGAGGTGCCATGGCACCAGGATTTCTCGTTTTGGCCATTTGACCGCTGGGGCAATTTGTCGATCTGGATTGCGCTGGAAGACATGGATGACGATATGGGCGTGCTGAGATATCTCGAAGGTTCACATCGTGAGGGGCCGCTCGGTTATATCGAAGTTGAACGCGACATTCGCGATGTCTATCCGCATCTCCGCGACATGAAAATGGCTGGCGGCAAGGCCTTGAAGGCCGGCGATGCTCAGGCGCATTGGGACATTACCGTTCATGGTTCGGCGGTCAACACCGGCAACCGCAGGCGCTCGGCGCTGTCGTTGCGTTTCCATCGTCCCGACGCGATCTACAATGGCATTGCCCATCCCCACTATGACAAGTTCGGCATGAAAGCAGGCGACCGGTTCGGCAAATGCCCCGCCTTCCCGCATATCGGACGGAATGGTGTAATCTCAGACTGATCATGGCAAGTAAAAATCAGGCACGAGCAATGGATGCTAGCTCTCCTTTTAGAGCTATCGTTATCTAGGGCACGCGCCTGGATTTCGCCGCCGATGAGCTAGAGCCCTTTGCGACACAGGGGTCTTGGCAAGCGTTTTTCTAGTCTGGAGTGATCATTGGAATGGTAAAGAATCAACCAACTAATTTGCCTCCTGTCGGTGAAGTTGACATTCCAGCTTTGAAGATAAAATACCAGCAGGAGCGGGACAAGCGTTTACGCCAGATGGGGAGTGAGCAATATATTGAATCAAAGGGTGATTTTTCCAGATCATACGAAGTCGATCCCTATTCGCCGATAAAGTCGCGCGCCCCGGTAACCGGTCAGACCGACGTGGTAATTTTGGGTGCGGGTTACAGCGGTATGGCCGCCGCCATCCAGCTCAAGAAGGCGGGTATCGACGATTTTTACAACATCGATCATGCCGGCGATTTCGGCGGTGTTTGGTACTGGAACCGATTTCCCGGACTTCAGTGCGACAACGACGCATATTGCTATATGCCATTGTTGGAAGAAACAGGATTTGTGCCGTCGAAAAAGTACACGGACGGCCATGAGATCTCGCGGCATTGCCAACTCATCGCCGACCAATTCGGCCTTTATGAAAAGGCCTTGTTCCATACATTGATAGAGACTTTGCGCTGGGATGACGCGATCAAACGCTGGCGGGTCGGAACAAATCGCGGTGATGACATCAAGGCACGCTTTGTCGTTTTGGCGATGGGGCCAATCAACAAGCCCAAACTTCCTGGCATACCAGGTATCCGAGACTTCAAGGGCAAGACGTTTCACACGGCACGCTGGGACTACGATTATACGGGTGGCGAGCGTAAGAATCCTGTTCTCGACAAACTTGCCGATAAAAAGGTGGCGATTATCGGCACAGGTGCGACTGCGGTCCAGGTCATTCCGTATCTCGGCAAGTACGCCAAGCAGCTTTATGTTATACAGCGCACGCCCTCCTGTGTCGATGAGCGCAACAATGCGCCGACTGATGCAGATTGGTTCAAGTCCCTGAAGCCCGGCTGGCAACAAGAGCGTATAAGGAATTTCCATCGTGCGGGTATGGAGCGCCTTGATCCCGGAGAACCTGACCTTGTCGTTGATATCTGGACCGAAATCAGCCGAAACCTGTCGGCCGAGTTTGATGAAATCGGTTGGCCGACAAGCATGGAAGAATTCATGGCGCGGCGCGATGTCATGGACTTTCAGGTTATGGAGCGTCTGCGCAAACGTGTCGACCAGATCGTAGAGGACAAGGAAACGGCGGAAGCTCTCAAGCCTTACTACCGTTTTATGTGCAAACGTCCGTGTTCCAGTGATGCATACTATCCCACCTTCAACCGTCCCAACGTGAAGCTGATCGACGTGTCGGAAACACGCGGTCTTGAGAGAATGACGGAGAACGGCTTCGTACATGACGGCGCCGAATATGAAATCGACTGCATGATCTTCGCCAGCGGGTACGAGGTGACCAGCGGATTGCGTCGGCGCTGGGGGATCGACATCATCGAGGGCCGCGAAGGCTTGTCGATCTATGATTACTGGGACGATGGCTTCCAGACGCTGCATGGCATGATGGCCTGCGAGTTCCCGAATCTGTTCTTTACCGGTTACACACAGGGCGGGGTGAACGCCACCACGACTGCGACCTTCCTAGCACAGGGCGAACACATCGGCTATATCGTCAGTGAGGCACTCAAGCGCGGCGCTACGGTCGTCGAGCCGAGTCAGGCAGCGCAGGACGCCTGGATCAGCCATGTCCGCGAAACGGCGGTCGATATGAGCGAATTCGCACGCGAATGCACCCCCAGCTATTTTTTCAACGAAGGTGAGCGGAAACACCGCTTCATCTTCGGCGACAATTACGGGCCGGGTTTCTATGCCTTCGAGCAAATTCTGGAACAGTGGCGCGGCGATGGCCAGATGGCAGGCCTTGTTCTGGACGAGAGCCAGTGAGCGATCTTCTGGCCGGGGTCGCGCTGCGCGCCGGATGGACTCTGCCAGCCCTCCGGCGCTGTGCATTGACGAGCAAGGAATCGTGATGCGGCCCCTTGCAGGCAAAGTGGCATTGGTGACTGGCGCCAGCCGGGGCATCGGCAAGGGTATTGCCCTAGCTCTCGCTGACGAGGGCGCCATCATCTATCTGACTGGACGGACGGCGGCGGTGGGAGATTCGATCTTGCCTGGCAGTCTGGCGGAAACGGCAGACGAAGTGGACCGCCGCGGCGGCACAGGAATCGCTGTCCAGGTCGATCACGGCGACGATGAGCAGGTCGCGAAGCTGTTTGCCCGGATAAGTAATGAGCAGCAGCGACTGGACATTCTCGTCAACAATGCCTTCGCGGTTCCTGATGGTCTCGACAAGCTGCATCCCTATTGGGAGCAGTCACTGAGCGATTGGCGGATGGTCGATGTTGGGGTGCGCTCGAGCTATGTCGCAGCCTGGCATGCCGCGAAGATCATGGTTCCGCAAAAATCCGGCCTGATCGTCGCCATCTCCGGCTACACCGGCGTCAGTTACACTTTCAATGTCGTCTTCGGTATGTGCAAGTCTGCGGTCGACCGCATGGCACGTGACATGGCAATCGAGCTCGAAGCGCACAATGTTGCCTCGCTGTCGCTATGGCAGGGGTTCACCTTCACCGAACTGGCCCGTGCCGCAATCGCGAGCCGTGCCGAATTGCAGCATTCGACTGTCACCAATCCGGCAGTCGGCAGCAGCCCCGAATTTCCCGGCCGGGTGATCGCGGCGCTGGCCGATGATCCACAAATGATACGGCATTCTGGCGGCACTTTCATTACCGCCGAACTCGCGCAGAAATACGGAATTACCGATATCGACGGTAGCGTGGTCCCGTCGCTGCGTGCGGAGCGCGGCGCGCCTATCTGGCAGCCCATTGCAGCAAGAGGAGTCGCAGAATGAACGAACATAGGTTCGATGGCCGGGTTGCCGTCATCACCGGCGCGGGGCGCGGTTTGGGGCGCAGCTATGCCCATCTTCTGGCCGCGAAGGGCGCGAAAATCGTCGTCAACGATATCGGGGCCGATCTGACTGGCGCCGGTTCGGACAATGGGCCGGCCGAGGAAGTCGCGCGCGAGATCAGGGAACTTGGCGGTGAAGCGGTCGCCACGACCGCAAGCGTGGCGACGCCCGAAGGCGGCAAGGAGATCATCCAAACCGCGCTCGACACCTATGGCAGGATAGACATCCTTATCCACAATGCCGGCAATGTCCGCCACGGTTCGCTGGAGGATATGCCGCAGGAGGATTTCGATGCCGTGATCGATGTTCACTTGCGCGGCGCATTTCACGTCATCCGCCCGGCCTTCCCGGTGATGGCCAAAGCGAAATATGGCAGGATCGTGCTGACCGGTTCGATTGGCGGGCTTTACAGTCTGGCCAAGAGCCTGCCCTATGCCGTGGCGAAATCTGGGCTGATCGGCATGAACAATGCGGTCGCGCTTGATGGCGCGGACAAAGGTATCAAGAGCAACATCATCCTGCCCGGCGCGATGACGCGGATGGGCGGCCTGATGGATACCGAGAAATTTCCCCCTTGCGGCCCCGAACTGGTGGCTCCGGTGGTGGCGTATCTGGCGCATGAATCCTGCTCGATCACGGGCGAAATGCTCGTCTCGATGGCAGGCCGCGTAGCGCGGGCTCTGGTGGCTGAAACCGAGGGCATCTATCGCCCTTCGTGGACAAGCGAGGGTGTTGCTGAACATCTGGAAGAGATTCGCGACACCGAGAAACTCTGGATGCTCGCGCCAGTGCCAACGGGCTTTTCCGAGCATATGGGACGCAGTTTCGAAATGGCGCGCAAGAGCGCCGCTAAAGTCTGATCGAGGAAAGAACATGACGCAGAAAGTTGCATTGGTCACCGGCGCAGCTGCCGGCATCGGCGCGGAAATTTGCCGCCGTCTCGCGGCTGACGGAATGGCTATCGGCGTGCTCGACTTGAATATCGCGGACGCGAAAAAAGTCGCCGCCGGGATTGTCGCCAGCGGCGGAAAGGCCATGGCGCTGCAAGCCAGCGTAGCTGATCGCGTCGAAGTGACGGGCGCGGTGGCGGCGCTGCGCGAGAGCTTCGGCCCGGTCACAGTTCTGGTGAACAATGCCGGGATTGCAGGCTTCGTGCCTTTCGAGGAAGTTACCGACGAGTTGTGGGATCGGACCATGGCGATCAACCTGAAGGGGACTTTCATCGTTACCCAGATCGTATTGCCCGACATGAAGACTGCCCATTGGGGCCGGGTGATCAACATCTCCTCGTCCAGCGCGCAATCGGGCACGGTGGGCATGGCGGCCTATTCCTCCTCTAAGGGCGGTGTGATCGCTTTCACCAAGACTCTGGCACTCGAGCTTGGACAGCACGGCATAACCGTCAACAACGTTCCGCCCGCCTCGATCACCGGCACGGTGATGTATGAGGCGAACAAGAACCTGATGCCGATGACACCCGAGCAGGCCGCGCAGATGATGCCAGTCCGCCGGCTGGGTGAAGCGGCCGATATTGCCAATGCTGTCTCTTGGCTCGCTTCGGAAGCAACCGGCTATGTCACCGGACAGACAATTGGCGTCAACGGCGGCCGGGTGATTGTCTGAGCGAAGTAGCCACATTGGGATGAAAGCATCGGAGATCGTACATGACTGACAAATTGCAATCAGTGCTCGAAACTAGCGAAATCAAACCGAACATCGGATCGCTCGTGCAAAACGGCAAGCAGGACCTGCTGAGCGGCAAATATGCCGCCGAAATCCGAAGCCTGCTGGAAGAGCGCGGTGTGCTGGTGTTCCCCAAGATCAATTTCACCGATGACGAGCAGCGCCAGTTCACCGCCACGCTAGGCAATATCGCCCGCGAGCGCACCGGCGAGGATGTTTTCACCATCTCGCTCGATCCCGAGAAAACAAGCGGCGTAGAATACCTCAAAGGCTCGCTCTACTGGCACTTCGACGGCACCATGCAGCCGCTGCCGATCCTCGCCTCGATCCTCTGCGCAAAAGTGCTCTCGCCCACCGGCGGCGATACCGAATTCGCCAATACCTACGCCGCCTATGATGGCCTTTCGGATGAGCAGAAGGTCGAGCTCGAGGGCCAGTCAGCGATGCATTCGGCCTGGAATACGCTGTACTATTACGATCCCGAGCCTGAACAGGCCAAGCTCGAGATGTTCATGGATGTCGGCGACATCGAACTGCCTATAGTCTGGACGCACAAGTCCGGTCGCAAGTCGCTCGTACTCGGCTGCACTGCGCGGTACATTGTTGGCATGGATGACAAGAAGAGCGCGCGCATGCTCAATGGCCTGCGCGAATGGGCGACCAGCCCGCCGTTTCACTACACGCACAAGTGGTCGGTCGGCGACATGGTGATGTGGGACAACACCGGCACTCTCCACCGCGCCACCCCCTATCCTCTCGACGCCGGGCGGGAATTGCACCGAACCAAGCTGGAAGGCGAAGAGCCGATCCTCGCCTGACCATCGAGCAGGTCGTCGGATGCTCTAGCGGATCATGTCACAGGTTTTGCCATTGGCGAAGTCGAAATCAGGGGAGTGAGGCATCGTTGAGCTTCCCGAGAATGAAGCTGAAAGCGCTGGCCATCGAGGCCTCGCTCAAGTCGCATGTGTTCTGGTCAATAATCGCGTCGATACGGCGCATGAGCGTGGACCGTAGATGATGATCCCTCCGCGCCTGGACGAGATCGTGCATCTGTGCGGCTTCCAGGCTCGCGTCGATCGCGTCGGCCAGTTCGGTCACACCGCGATTGTCGGTGGCCGATGTCAGGATCACCCGGGGTGTCCATCCGGCCTGTTGGCTGCGCCACCCGGCCATTGTGCGCAGTTCGACCGCAAGCCGGTCGGCACCCGGCAAGTCAGCCTTATTGATCACGTAGATGTCGGCCATTTCCATAATGCCCGCCTTCATTGCTTGGATCGTGTCGCCCGACTCTGGTATCAGAACCAGCACGAAGGCGTCGACCAGGTTCTTCGCCGTGTAGCTTACCTGGCCGACGCCCACGGTTTCAAGGATCAACCTGTCGAACCCGGCCTGGTCGAACGCGTCGAGAAGCGCGGCGATGTTGGGGCACAGGCCGTCTTCCGACACGCTGCTGGCCAGTGAACGGATGAAAAGATTGAGGTTCTCTGCGGCTTCTTCCATACGGATGCGGTCGCCCAGCAGCGAGCCGCCCGAAACCGGGCTGGTCGGATCGATGGCGAGAACGCCGACGCGCTCATCCGCCGAAGTCCAATGCCGGGCCAGGCGGGCGATCAGGCTGCTCTTGCCCGCACCTGGCGGTCCTGTAATGCCAATGCGCCGTGTGGATCCGCCAAAGCCGATGGTTTCCTCCATCGCCTCACTGGCGAATAGGCGCGCTCGCCGCGTCAGTTCGCGGGCCAGATCTCTTCGCCAATGTGGATTATCGGCCAGCATTGAGCAGATCCTCGACCAGCGCCTGATCGCCACCGAGGCGCGGAGGCAAGGATGGAGCGGCGGGATAATCGTCAACCTTGATCGGATTGCCGACAAAACGCATGGTCTGTCCGTTCGCCCCGACCGAGACGATCATGGAGCGCGCCGCGACATGACCGCTTTCCAGCGCCTCTTCCAGTGTGCCGACCGCTGCAACGACGATGCCGAGTGGTTGCAGAAGGCTGACCCATTGCTCTGCCGTGCGCAGCGCCAGCTCGCGCTGAATGCTTTCAACGACGACTGTGCGGTTTTCGCTGCGCGCCGCCATCGTGGCGAAGCGCGGATCGCTCAACCAGTCAGGCTGCCTGGCGGCTTCGGCGAAAGTTCGCCAGAAATTGTCGTGGGTGATAAACAGAGCGATGTGTCCGTCGGCGCAGGCGAATATCTGTGCTGGGACGAAGAAGTTGTGCGCGCCGCCGGGCGCACGTTCCGGGCGTTCCCCGCCGTTGAGCCACGCTGCCGCCAGATAGTTCTGTTGCGAGAGCAGCGCGTCGTAGAGTGCCACGTCCACTTGTCCGCCCTTACGTTCGACTAGCTTGGCGAGCAGACCGATTGCGGCCATCATACCGCCTGTATTGTCAACCACCGAATAACCGGCGCGAACCGGTGGACCGCCGGGATCCCCGGCCAGCATCATCACGCCGACCATGGCCTGAATGATGTAGTCATATGCCGGCAGCTCGCTGAACGGGCCGTGCAGTCCGAACCCGGTGAGCGCGACGCAAACCAGCTCGGGATTGATCGCGCGGAGTCGGTCATAGGTCAGCCCCAGCTTGCGAATTGCGGCAGGCCGTAGATTGGTGACGAGCGCGTGCGAAGTCGCGGCGAGCGCCTCGAAGCCGGCGCGGCCCGCGGGCGTGGTCAAGTCTAGCAAGACCGACTTCTTGTTCCGGTTGAGGCTGGCAAAGTAGATATTGTGTCCGGCAATCGTTTGGCGCCCGGTTTCCCGGGCGATGTCGCCGCTGCCAGTCTCGATCTTGATCACTTCCGCACCGAGGTCGGCCAGCAGCATCCCACAGTAGGGGCCCGCCAGCATATGGCAAACTTCCAGCACGCGAATGCCCGCCAGCGGGCCGGGCTGACTCACCCCAGCTTCTCCGCCAGCGACGACACCACGTCGTTAAGTTTCATTTCTGCGGTGTAGATGGCTGCGATGCCCAAATCCTTCAGGCCTTGATGATCCTCAGCGGGGATGGTGCCGCCAAGGAAAACCTTGATGTCAGTGCCGCCCAGCCTGCGCAGAGCATCCATCGTGGCAGCCACCAGCGCGTTGTGGCTGCCCGAGAGGATCGAGAGGCCGAGCGCGTCGGCACCCTCGTCTATCGCGACGCGGGCGATGTAGTCAGGCGTTTTTCTGAGACCCGTATAGATGACGTCCGCGCCCGCATCACGCAGGGTGAGGGAAATGATCTTGGCGCCGACATCGTGCCCATCGAGGCCGGGCTTGGCGATGACGATGCGCTTTCCATGCAGTTTGCTCATCGGATGGCTCCTTACAATCTCACCGGTTCGGCGAATTCGCCCCAGCAGTCTTTCAGCGTGGTGACCATCTCGCCGACGGTGGCATAGGCGTGGCAGCACTCGACGAGTGACGACATGACATTGACTGCGGGCGTGCGGGCTGCGGCTTCTAGGGCGGCAAGTGCGGATGCGACCTTGGCCTGGTCGCGGGTCTTGCGCAGGGTCATCAGGCGTTCGCGGATGCGCGCCTCGGTGGTAGGATCGGACTTGAATACTTCTCCGTAGTCGACTGCGCTGCTGTCCTGGTGGGCGAAGTAGTTTTCGCCAACGACGACTGTTTCGCCCGAATCCTTCTTCCGTTTGCGGGCCAAGGCTGCCTCGGCGATCCTCATCTGGAGATAGCCGTCCTCGATTGCTTTTTCGACTCCGCCATAGGTGTCGAGGCTGGCCATGACCTTGAGGATTTCCTCTTCCGTTTTGTCGGTCAGCCATTCGACATAATGGCTACCACCGAGTGGATCGACCGATTTGCCGACGCCTGATTCATGGGCGATAATCTGCTGTGTACGAAGCGCGATCTCGGCCGAGAATTCGGTCGGGATCTGGAATGCCTCGTCATATGCACAGGTGAAGATCGATTGCGCGCCGCCCATTACGGCGGCCATTGTTTCGATTGAGACGCGAGCAATGTTATTGTACGGCTGGACGCCGGTCAGCGAAGAGCCACCGCAGACCACGCCAAAGCGGAACATCTGCGCTTTTTCGTCGGTGATGCCGTAGCGCTCCTTCATCAGCCTTGCCCAGATGCGGCGGCCGGCGCGGAACTTCGCCACTTCCTCGAACAGGTCCATGTGGACGTAGAAGAAGAACGACAGGCGCTTGGCGAAGGAATTGGCATCCGCCCCGTGGCGCAACAATTCATCAACGTAAGCCAGACCGTTGGCCAGCGTATAAGCCATTTCCTCAACCGCCGAGCAGCCCGCGTCACGCACGTGCGCGCCGGCGATGGAGATCGGATTGAAGCGAGGGGTTTCCTTGTTGGAAAACAGTATTGTGTCGGCGATCAGCCGCATCGACGGCCGCACCGGGAAGATCCAGGTGCCTCTTGCGACATATTCCTTGAGGATGTCGTTCTGAATCGTGCCGGTCAGTTTTTCGCGCGGCACGCCCTGCTTGTCTGCCACCGCGACATACATCGCATAGATGATCGCGGCGGTGCCGTTGATGGTGAAGCTGGTGGAAATCCTCGACAGGTCCAGGTCGCGGAATACTGTCTCCGCTTCAGTGAGGCTGAACATCGAGACGCCGACCTTGCCGACTTCGCCCAGTGACATCACGTCGTCGGGGTCGTAGCCACACTGGGTTGGCAGGTCGAGTGCCACCGAAAGGCCTGTTGTACCGTTGTCCAGCAGGAACTTGTAACGCTCGTTGGTTTCCTCAGCACTACCGAAGCCCGAATACTGGCGGAAGGTCCATAGCTTGCTGCGGTAGCCGGTAGGGAAGATGCCACGGGTGAACGGATATTGACCAGGCGCTTCCGTGCCTTCCGGCGCGATGAAGGCGGGGATCGGCACACCGAATGAGGTTTCGGACCTGGGATGCGGGGGCTGGTTCAGCCCGCTGTCGAGCGTTTCGATGCTCATTTGCTCTTCCTTTCGAGGGCGTCAACGGCGGTCCAGTGATCCTCGTGAGCCCAGACTTCACCGAAATGGTGGGTTTCGACTGTGTCCATCTCGCCGCGTCCCTGTCCTCGCGAACCGTTCGCTATCGCCTTGTAGGCACGCGTCACCTGGCGGGGATGGCGGGCGAAGGGTGCGACCTGTTCGGCGAACCAGGCATCGAAATCCTCGCCTTCCGGGCAGGCGAGGTCGATCACGCCTATGGCCTGTGCCTCGGCGGCGTCGAGCGTGGCAGCGGTAGCCATCAGGCGCATGGCTCTCGCGGGGCCAATGACACGGACGAGGTCGTTGCCACCACCCCACGATGGCGAGATGGCAAGCCTGCCGTGAATGAAGCCGATCTTCACATGCGCCGCAGCATAGCGCTGGTCGCAGGCCAACGCGAGCTCAGCTCCGCCGCCGAGCGCCAGTCCGTTGAGGCGGGCGATGACCGGCACGGGAAACATGCGAATGGCGTCGAGCGCGGCCTTGCCGTGCCGGGAAAACGCTTCGGCGTCCTCGCGGCTGTGGTATCCCGCCAGTTCACCCAGATCTCCGCCCGAGGCAAAGGCCTTGTCGCCCGCACCGGTCATCACGGCGACGCGAAGCCGCTCGTCTCCGGCCAGTTCGGTAAAGATCCGTTGGATCGAAGCGAGCACGCCGAGTGAGAGCGGATTGCGCTTTTCCAGTCGGTCGATCGTGACGGTCATCACACCGCATTCTATGGTGTGACGAAGGTCGTCGGAAGGGGTGAAATGAAGTGTCATGTGGTGTTCCGCGTCCCTCAGGCTTGCCCAGCAAGGCCAAGCTCCAGCAGGCTAAACTTAGCGCGCTTAAGGGCTAGCGCGAGATCATCGCATCGGGGGTCAATCCGGTGGCTGGGTCCGGCGACGGCAAGACCATAAAGTTCATTGTTGAGGCTGATTGGCACGGCGAGCGCGCTCACATCTGCGACGTTTTCGCCGCGCGTCATGAAATAGCCGCGCTGCCTGCCGGCATTGAGGTCCGTCGTGAGCGACTGAGGATCGGTAATTGTATTGCTGGTGACTTTCGGTACCGGATGCTCGGCGAGCCATTGTGCTATGTCGACCGGCTTCATCATCGCCAGCATCGACTTGCCGATGCAGGTCGAATGGAGAGGCTTGGTGTCACCCGCGCGTGCGCTGTAACGGATCACTTCGGGACTCTCGAGCACGTCGAGATAAACGATGACGTCCTTCTGTCGCTTACCCAGGATCACGGTTTCGCGCGTCGTATCGCGCAAATTTTCCATGATCGGTTCCACGCGCTGCAGCAGCGGATCATGGGCCAGGATCGTCACGCCCATGTCGTGCAGACGTCGCGTCGGGTAAATATCCTTACGACGCCCGGACTGGTAGAGATAAGACCGTTTGAGCAGCGTATGCACCAGGTTGTGGCAGGTGCTTGAGGGAATACCGCAGAAATAGGCCAGTTCCTTGAGCGACAGTGGACGCCGTTCGCGCTCGAACAGCTCCAGAATAGCTAAGGCGCGATCGACGCTGCCGGACTCGGACATCACTGCTCCTCTGGTTCGTGCTTTCGCCTGATTGATGCCGAGGGATGGCATCAATCAGCATCCGCGGCAAGCATAATTCATATATACGATCTATAATCCTGATATCTGTCACGACTTTTATGGTTATGGAGTCGTGCGATGCCCCCTTTACTCAGCTGCCTAGAGACATAGGTGGATACAAACCGGCGGCGATGACAAGAAACGGGCGCGTGAACGTGATGCCGTTCATTCGGCCTCACGGAGTAAATCAACCCTTCGACAAGCTCGGGGATAAGGGATTTGGTATGGCTCAGATATTTTGCACAAAGCTCGAGATTTCGCGAGTTGGAACCTTGGGTCTATATGAGAAGAGTGACGCCCGGCCATTCAACGGTTTCTAAGGGTTTCGCGAAGTAACGGAGGCCTCACAGGCGTATGGTTACGCATTTCAGATGCGTATATTGGCGCAAGGCTTCCAATCCTTTTTCGCGACCGTATCCGCTCTTCTTGTACCCTCCGAAGGGCGTTTCCACCCCGCCGGCGAAATATTCGTTCACATAAATCTGACCGGCCTCGATCTCTGCGGCCAAGCGATGTGCGCGTTTCAGATTGCTTGTCCAGATGCAGGCGGCCAGGCCGTATTCGCTGTCATTGGCGAGTTGAACGGCCTCGGCCTCGCTGTCGAACGGCATGACCACCAGCATGGGGCCGAAGACTTCCTCTTTCACAAGGATATTATCGGCCTCCTCGGTCACGAAAATAGCCGGCGGTATGAACCTGTCCTGCAAATGTTTGGGCAGGGGTGCGGCATGGAACTGACCGCTGCTGTCGCTCGCCGCCGTCTGATAGATCGCCCGGACCCTGGCATGCTGAGCCTCCGTGATGATCGGGCCGATCAGGTCATCCTCACCCGGCCCGACCCTAAGCGCGGCGATCCTTTGCCGCAGTCCCTCCACGAAAGTCTCGAAGATGCTGCGCTCCACCAGACAGCGCGATCCGGCTGAGCATGCCTGCCCGGCATAGAGGGTAAATCCCCTTATCACGCCATCGAGCGCCAGTTCCAAATCGGCATCATCAAAGACCAGATTCGGTGACTTGCCGCCGAGTTCCAGACTCAACGGCAGAATCCTATCGGCGGCAATTTGGCCAATCTCCCGTGCTGCGCGCAACGATCCTGTAAAGGCAATCTTGCGCACATCGGGATGGGCGACAAGCACGGCTCCCACCTCAGGCCCGGTGCCAGTAACCACATTGAGCACACCTCGAGGCAGGCTTGCATCTTTTGTGGCAGTCTGGGCAAGTAGCAGCAGTGATACCGAAGTGAATTCGGAAGGTTTGACGACAACCGTGTTGCCGACCGCCAGCGCCGGTGCGATGCCGCGAGCAGCTTGGTTGATCGGCGCGTTCCACGGAAGGATCAGGCCGACGACGCCATAGGGCTCACGCATGGTGTATGAATGATAGTCTTCGCCAAGCCCCAGGACTTCGCCGCAAGCCATCTCGACCAGCCCGGCGTAATACTCGAAATAGCGGGCAGCAATTTCGACATCCCCAGCCGCCTGACTGCGCGTCTTGCCGGTCTCAATCTGCTCGATTGCAGTGAAGAGATCGGCTTGCTCACGAATCACACTTGCGATTTTGCCAAGTATTCGGCCGCGCTCCACCGGCCTCAGCACGCGCCATGATTGCTGGCTACGGCGAGCGGACTGTGCGGCCATGTCTACATCCATTGCGGTGCCGCGGGCGATATTGAAGCTGGCCTCACCAGTGCGCGGATCCCGCTCGCGCAAGCGTTCGCCGCTGCTCCCTACGGTGAAATTGCCATCGACGAAATGCTGCCATTCGCGCCCCAAGATATCTGATTCAATTTCGATCATCATGCTGCATTCTGCCCGGATGGATGGCGAAGAAACTTTGCCGATAACTATAGCTTGATCGCTTCGAGTTGACTAGAACGCTAGTAGGTTAGAAACATGCTGCAAGTCGTTTATTGGTTGGGAGAGTGGAATGCCAAATGCTGTTGATCGCTTCGGTGGCGGTGGGCCTGTGCTGCATGGTGGCTGGACCTCCGGCTATGTGATCCCGCCGAGCCGCCTATTTGGGGCGAACGGTGTGCGGGCAGGTGCCGACGGGCGCCTTTATGTGGCCCAGCTCGCCGGTAGTCGGGTGAGCGCGATCGATCTCGACACCGGCGAGATGGAGCATCTGCAGAATACCGGCGGTGAGATTACCGGGCCGGATGACATTGCCTTCGACGAAGAGGGCAATCTTTACGTCACAGAATTTACCGCAAGCCGGGTCAGCATACGCGCGACCGGCGGCGCGACTCGCATTCTGCGCGATGACATTCCCGGCGCCAACCCGATCACCTTCCAGCAAGGCCGCCTGCTGGTCGGCGAATGCCGCATTGGCGCGCGGATTATGGAACTGGACCGCAACGGCGGTGCGCCGAGAATTATCCTCGAGAATGTGCCGATGGCCAATGCCTTCGAGATTGGACCAGACGGCAAGCTCTATTTCCCGGTTATGGGCACGAACGAGATCTGGCGCGTCAATCTGGACGGCAGCGAGTGCGAAGTGATCGTCGGCGACCTTGGTGTGCCCGATTCGGTGAAATTTGATAGCAAGGGTCGCATCGTCTCAACCCAGATGGCCAGCGGGCAGGTGCTGCGTATCGATCCGGTCAGCGGCAGCCGTGAAGTCCTCGCTGACATCGGCCCCGGCCTCGACAATTGCACCTTTATTGGCGAGCGTCTGTTCGCCTCGCATACGGCCGGTTCGATCCACGAGATCCTGGCTCCTGGCAAGCTGCGCGCGCTGAGCGAAAACGGACTGCTCTGGCCGATGGGGATCGCCTTTGATCAGGATGGTACACTGTTCGTCGCCGATGGCAGCTATGCCTATGTGGGGCCTGCAAACGGTCAGGTCGGTATGGCCGGGATGCTGGGCGCGCCCGGCTATCCAGGAGCCTTGCGCGGAGCCGCCGCTGCCGGTGACGGTGCATGGTTTGTCACGGCATCGTTCGGTGAGGTCTGCCGATGGACCCCCGCTCAGCAGAAAAACGAAGTGCTGGCCGATGGCTATGACCTGCTGATGGGCGTCGCTACAGACAGCTCCGGCCGCGTGGTCTTCGCCGAGTTCGGCGGCGGACGGGTGATGGCGCTGGAGAACGGTCAGGTGACAGTGCTCGCCTCCGGCCTCGATGGGCCGTCGGGCGTGGCGATTGGTTCGGACGGAACGGTCTATGCGAGCGAAAGCGGGGCGGGGCGGGTGGTCAGGATGCGTGAAGGCAGCGCCGAAACGGTTGCTGATGGGCTCCAGCTTCCCGAGGGCATCGCTGTGGTTGGAAACTCGATTTATGTGATTGACGTTGCCGCGCGCGAGATGGTCCGGTTCGACACCGACGGTAGCGGGCGGGAGGTGATCATCTCCGACCTGCCGGTAGCACGCCGGAATCTGGGTCCGGTCGGCGACATGAGCGGGCCGATGCTGTCATTCGCCAGCCTTGCCGCCGGGAATGACGGCAAACTTTACGTCGGCGCGGATGGCAACGGCAGCGTGATGGCGCTCACCCCGCCGCGCGGCTGAGTGCGATGGGGCAGACTTGCGCCTGCCCCTCCACATCAGGTCAGGACGCTGAGGAAGCGATCATTCAACTCGCGCGAATGATAATAGATCGCCTTGCCCAGCTTGTCGGCAGTCCAGGTCACGACTTCCTGATCGGGATAGAAATAGTCGCCGCCTGAGAACACTTCGTTACGATTGCCCGATGGATCGAAGAAGTAGATCACTTGGCCGTGTGTCAGTCCGTGACGGGTCGGTCCCATGTCGAGTGGGACGTCCTCCATTGAGATGATATCGGCGGCACGCAGCACTTCGTCCCAGCTGTCGAGGTGGAAAGCGACGTGGTGCAACTTGCCGTCGTCGGCATTGCGGATAAAGGCGATGTCGTGTTCCTTCATCGAACAGGTGAGGAACTGTGCGACTCTAAAGTCGCCGTCCATCACCTGCTCGGCGAGTTCAAAGCCCAGAACCGAAGTGAACAGATCGAGCGTGCCGTCAAGGTCTCCGCCATAGAGCAGGCAGTGATCGAGCCGGCTGACTTTCATGCCCTTGAGATCGCGTGGCCAGGCTTCGGGATTGACCTGCGCAACGCCCCATTTTCCGGTGCGAGTCTTTTCTGCATAGAGTTCGAAGTCATGGCCAGTGGGCGAATCGAAGCGGATCCGGCGGCCGCAGTCATCGAGTTCACCGGCGGGAATTTCCTCGACCTGGCAACCGTAGGCTTTCAGCTCGGCTGCCAGATTGTCGAGCACGGCATCGCTGACCACCTTGAAGCCGAAGAAATCGAGCCCGGGACGATCTGTTTCGCGCAGCACCACCGAGAACTTGTCGCTTTCTGTCCAGCCCTTGAGATAGACCCGGCCCGAAGCATCCCGGTGCGTTTCGACCAGGCCAACGATGTCGCGGTAGTGTCGAACCGCCGCCGCCATATCCATGACCCTGATCTGGACGTGTCCCGGCCGCATCACTCCCTTTTTCATATCTTTACTCCCTTGTTTTCACGTTCAATCGGTCCGGCTGTGAAATTCTAGCGCGCCGGCGGGTAGCGTCCGGCAGGCCAGGACATAGCCCTGAAGTTCTTCGGCCTCGCTGACATGTGACCGGCTCATCTTGCCTGTTTGGTAGTCGCCACCCAAAATCCTGACCTTGCACAATCCGCAACCGCCCGTGCGGCAGCCAACCCGGATAATTGGGTGGCCCGAACGAACTGCTGCGCTGAGCAGCGATTCGCCATCGTGGCAGCTAAAGGACTGCTTGCTGACAAGATCGGTGACGAGATGTTCGATGTGAGCCAAGCTGCCGCAAATCCAAAAAGCCATTTCTAAAATATTAGCATTTTAGGAATGGCTCTGCAACCGGCTTGGGCGAACAAGAGTTGAGGGCAAATCAAGCCAGGATGGCGAGCGCCGAGGGCGTGTCGAGGTCCATGAAGGCGGCGGCATAGCGTTTGACTTTGGTGGAGCAGATCGGGTGGCTCTGGTAGTTCGCGCTGGAAGAAGTCGCCAGCCAAACCGCCAGGCCATAGGCCGGGGTCGACCGGTAGCGCAGCCATGCTTCGTCGCGCGAGGGCAGGTCGGGCAGGGGGACTTCGAGCGCCTGCCGGTATTGCTCGACCAGTTCGCGCTCATGCCTCCGGCGTTCGGCCACATCCAGCGCGCTGACGAGGAAATAGCCAACATCGAAAGCCCAGTTGCCACGGCGCACGCAGGCCCAGTCGAGGAATCCGAATTCGCCGCTGGGCAGCATATAGCTGTTGCCGACATGGGCATCGCCATGCAGCAGAGTGAACGGCCCTTTACCGACAGTCCGGATATAGTCAGTCCATGCGCGCTCGACCCCGGCAGAACCCATTTCGGCAATCTGATCGGGCAGGCTGGGCCGGACATTGGCGATGCCCTTGCCGCAAGTGCCGCGCAGGATCATGCGGAAGCTAAGTGTCGCCCGCCATGTTTCCACCCAGTCAAGCGTAGGCTGGCTCTCGGCGGTGAAAGCCCAGAAGGTGCTGTGGAGCCGGGCAAGGCCCGAAGACCCAGGGCAACCGCTTCAACGCTGACTGGCTGGGTGGCGTCATGCAGGGTAACACCGCGTTCGCAGAGGTCTTCCATGATGACCAGTTCGTTGAGCCTGGCCCGGTCGACCTGCCCGAAATATTCGGCGGGATGCTCAACCGGGACCGTCACGCCCGAGCCATAGAGCAAAGCTTCCCGGTAGAGATTGCCGGTCATGAAATGCAGCAGTCGGTGCCAGATATCGCCTTGGGATTTAACGAAGACCGCTGCCGGCCCTGTGCCTCGTGCATATTCAAGGCCGATCCTGGCCCGGCTGCTGGTACCCTCAGATCCGTTGATCAGCGTAACTCGTGAGAGGTAGGCTCCCGGGTGCTTCGCGGCGATGATCGGCGTCAGTTGCTCGGGTGTGAACTGCCAGTCCTTTGGCGCACGCAGCTTGGATATGGTTTTGCCGCCGGGTGTCACAGTGCATGTCCTCATTCGGTTCGCCTACTTGGGCCGCCTTGTTGCATCCTAGAATTTTAGTGTCCAGACGGAACGATCACGCTTGTCCCCCACTAGGCCGGACTCTGTCACTACGGTCGATGGATTGGAAACTCCTGTCGAGAAATTCGCGGCATTGCGCTTTAGGGTGCAGGCTGAGATTGACCCGGAGAAACGCCGATGCTCGATGCAATCACCACCGAAATCTTTCCGTCCGAGGGGCACGGTGCCCCGAATGACCGCATCGCGCAGGCCGAAGGCGAAACCGGCCTACCCACCGGCACTCTGGTGTTTTCTGCCGACGATCATGTCTCGGTTGGTGAGGACATCTTTTACAACAACTTTCCAGCACATCTAAAGGGATACGCTCCCCGTCTGTGGCGCGATGAAGAAGGTGTTTTCCAGATCGGCATGAACGGAAAATCGTTCCTGCCACCGGCTTTCGTCGAAGTCGTCAGCCATTTTGAGCGGCGGCCGGGCTGCGATGCGGCGAATGTCGAGGCGCGGCTGGCCGACATGGATGCCGAAGGGGTGGACAAGTCGCTGGTGTTTCCCAACGAGGTGCTGGGTACATTGGCCTTTCCCGACCACGCCCTGCGCGAAATGTGTTTCCAGATTTACAACGAGTACATTGCCGAATGGCAGGCAAGGGCACCAGGTCGGCTCCATGCCGTTGGGCTGATCAACTGGTGGGATCCGGCGGGAACTCGGCGCAGTCTTGAGCAGCTCAAGTCACTGGGGCTGAATACGTTCCTGATGCCGCTCAATCCATTCACTTTCGCCGATGGCACAAATATCGACTATGGCGGCAAGGCGATGATCCCGGTGTGGGAAGAGATCGAGGCCTCGGGAACTCCCGTCGCGCACCACATCGGCGAGGGCGACTTCGGCCATGATGAGCATAACCGTGTGGCGATGGGGCTGATCCAGTTGGTCCATTCGTTCCGCGAGATGTTTGGCAAATATGTGTTTGGCGGCATCCTTGATCGCCATCCGGGGCTGAAGGTGGGCTGGTTCGAGGGCGGGATCAATTGGGCAGTCTCCACGTTGCAGGATGCCACCCACATCGATGCCAGCATCAAGCACACCTACAACCTGCCGATGAAACACGATCCGGAGTATCATTGGCGCAACAACATGAGCGCTTCGTTCATGGTCGATCCACTGGGTCTCGAAATGATTGATCGCATCGGTGTTGAACGCGCATTCTGGTCCACCGACTACCCGCATAACGAGGGTACGCTTGGCTACACCCGCACTTCAATTCGTTCGGTGGTAGAATCGGTCGGTGTCGAGAAAGCCATCAAGATCGTCGGGGCCAACGTCGCTAAGTTTTTAAGCGTCTAGAGCTTGATGACGACCGGGCTCCCCATGAATTCATTTTCAGGCATGTCGATAACCAAGGAGGCAAAATTGGCCAAGCGCAAGAACAAGCTTCGTCTCGGTCTTTTCATTGCCCCGTTCCATGCGCCGAACGAAGACCCGACACTGGCGCTCGAGCGCGACCTCGATATTACGCAGTATGCAGACGAACTGGGTCTGGCCGAGGTCTGGTTCGGCGAGCATCACTCAGGTGGCTATGAAATCATTATGTCGCCCGAACTGATGATCGCGGCCGCCGCCCAGCGCACCAGCCGCATCATGCTGGGCTCCGGCGTTATCACGGTGCCTTATCATAACCCGCTGATGACCGCTAACCGGATTGCCCAACTCGACCATATGTCGCGTGGCCGCGTGATCTTCGGGGCGGGACCAGGCATCCTCACCGCAGATTCGCACATGCTGGGGCTGGACGCCCGCGAATCGCGCGAAAAGCTCGATCAGGGCATTGGCGTGATCAAGCGACTGCTCGCCGGCGAGATGGTTACGGATAAGTCCAGCTGGTACGATCTGCATGACGCGCACTGCCACTTGACGCCTTATCAGGACTCCATCGAAATCGCCCTCGCCAGCGCATTCACGCCGAGCGGCGGCACGCTCGCAGCCAAGCATGACACGGCGCTCCTGTGCCTCGCCGCTACCAGCCCAGATGGCTACGATGCACTTTCCGGCAACTGGGCGATCGCCCAAGCGGCCGCTGTAAAACACGGCCGGACGATGGACCCGGCCAGAGTTCGCTGCGCCACCGACATGCACATCGCCGAAACGCGTGATCTGGCAATGGATCAGGCGCGCAAGGGCTTTGCCATCACGCAACGCTATTTTGTGAACCAGACAGCTCATATCGCCGCTTCCCCGTTCGATGTTACGCTCGAACAGATGGTCGAAAGTGGCGAGATCATCGTTGGCACACCGGATGATGCGATTGCGCAGATCCGTCGGCTCGAGGCGAAAATCCCCGATTTCGGCACCTTGCTGCTGTTCGACAAGAACTGGGCAGGTACCCAGCACAAGAAGCGCTCGCTGGAATTGCTGATGCGCTACGTGCTGCCAGAAATTAACGACACAAATGCCAGTCGGCAGAGGTCCTTCGATTGGCAAGGCGAGCATGCGCAGGAATATTTCGAAACCATGCAACAAGCCACCCAGCGCGCATTTGACAAGCATGCCATGGAAAACCCGCAGGGCTGATGTAGCAGTAATCTCTCGAGCATTTGAGCTAATCAGATCGCGTCAAACCTTGTCACTCGGTTTCCATGAATGTTCGACCTGATCTTCAGGGTAGATTCCCAGACTGTTGCTGATCATCGCCAGCAGCGTGTAGTTAGCAACCATGAACACCACTTCGATGAGCTGACTATTTGTGTAGCGATCAGCTAGCACCGCCCAGGTCTCATTCGCTATGCAGTGATCGCGCACCAGTTCCTCGGCGGCTCTTACCAACGCTTTCTCGAATGGTGAAAGGCCACTGCCACCGCGCTTGGCTTCCTCGATTTCCTCGTCCGACATTCCCGCTTGCCGGGCAATGAAAAAGTGATGCGCCAGTTCATAGGTTTCCCCGCACAAGGTTGATGTGCGCAGAATCAGGATTTCCTTGTCGCGCAACGGGATCGATGGTTCGCGCCCCAGTTGCATGGCCAGCGGCTCATACTTCTTCAGAAGGACCGGATTTTGAATCAGTACCTTAAAAAAATTGAGTTGGTTACGGGGATTCTCCCGACCACCGAACATGGCCAGGTCTGCGTCAGGGACTTTATCAAGCGTCATAGGGGTGATGCGGGAGGATTGTTTGGTCACGGGAGGATCCTGTTGCTGGGGCGCTATTTCAACGATTGGCGGGATTGTCCTTCGGCTGCTTTTGCGAGCTGACATACAACGCCATCTGATCTCTAACATTCTAGGAGACTAGGTCCAAGCGAACATGCTCTGTATGGGGTGATTCGCAGAAAGACATCGAGGTAAGTCCATATGACTCACGCATCTCATGAAGAACTGGCCTGGATACAGCGTGATGCTTATTCGCGCGGGGCCGGTTCCACAGTTGCGGTGCTGAACATCGCGATCCGGGTTGATGCCAGCCTTGCCGACATGGGCGTAGGCGCGGGCCGCAAGTGTTGGGGCCACTAGGCGCTGATGGACGGCAGACAAGAATACATGATCGTCGACAACTGGCTCGATCTGGCCAGCAACCCAGCAACTTGATAGCCCCGCCCTCAAGCAGCAAAGCGGCGGACAAGAGAGGACAAACTTCATGCCGGAAAGTGAACCCCGCACTACCGAAGACATGCTCACATACGAAAAGGATACCGCGAACAAGGTCGCCTGGCTGACGCTCAATCGTCCAGAAAAGATGAATGCCCCAGATACGGCGATGCGCATGCGTTTTGCCGAAGTGCTGCACATGGCGAATGTCGATGACGAAGTGAAAGTGTTGGTGATCAGAGGGGTTGGTGAACACTTTGGCACCGGCGCCGATCTTCCAGAAATGCTTCGCAAAATGCGCGACGACCCACTGTTCGAATTTGGCATCGATCAGGATTCGGGCGCCAAATATCCGCCGGCGGACACGTTCCGGAACTTGTTCCACGTCAATTCCCACTATGCCAGCGCGCGCGGGGGATGCCGCAGTCTTCAGGAATTCAAGAAGATCAGCATCGTCGAGGTGAAGGGCTACTGCTATGGCTGGCACTTCTATCAGGCGGCTGACGCCGACCTGGTAATCTCGTCCGATGATGCACTCTATGGACACGCTGCCTTTCGTTACATGGGCTGGGGTCCGCGCATGTGGACCTGGATAGAGACCATGGGACTGCGCCAGTTTCAGGAGATGTTGTTCACCGGACGACCGTTCACCGCCGCAGAGATGCTTGCGTGCGGTTTCCTCAACCAGGTCGTGCCCCGCGCTGATCTCGAAGCCGAGATCGAGAAATACGCCATGGCATGCGCCCACAATGGCTCTTCCGACCGCATTGTGATGCAGAAGACCTTCCTTGAATTGTATAAGCAGCAGCGCGGCGAATACTTCGGCAGCACATTGACCTCGGTGTTCGAAACGCTGGGGCATTTTGCCCGGCCTGACGCCGGTGACCAGACGCTAGGAATGGAGACGATGAGCGGTGATCTGGCTAAGGCGGTCAAAAGCGGCGAGGACAAGATACCTCCCTCTTGGCGATTGAGCGTGTCGGGGCGCAATCGCGATTGAGAAGGCCTTTGACCCAGTTGTCGTTCGGCACATGTCAATCCAGTCGATGGTCAGGGAACTTCTGTCGAAACTTCGGGAATAATCCGTGCCAACATCGCGCCGCTGGGCCTGCCGCAGCAACGAGCGACGGGGACTTCCAGCCCCAGGGGAGTGAAGTTCACAGTGAACGCCTTGAGCAGCTACAGAGTACTTGAACTCGCGGAGGGCGTTGGCGGCGAGTACTGTGGCAAGCTGCTTGCCGATTTCGGCGCGGAGGTCATCAAGATCGAGCGACCAGGCGTTGGCAGTCCGACCCGGCGTCTTGGACCGTTTGCAATGAAGGGGGAGAGCATCGAGCACAGCGGACTGTTTGGCTACCTCAACACCAACAAGCGCTCAGTAGCACTTGACCTGACAACTACGGCGGGCAGGGACGCGTTGATGCAGCTCTTCGCTGCGGTCGATATCGTAATCGACGATCATGCGCCGGGCTGGCTGGCCAATGTCGGCCTCGATCCGCTGCAGATCGACGACAAGTGGCCTAGCCTCGTGCTGTGCTCAATAACCGCCTATGGCCAGAATCCACCAGCCGAGCGCAAGCACGCCGAGGATCTGACGGTGTTTCACTCAAGCGGTTGGGGATTTCACACCCCCGGCGTCGGGTTCGAGGACATGCCACCATTGAAGGGGCCAGGGCGCTTCTTTTCGCATTACGAAGCGGCGCTGGAAGCTGCGATGGTTATCACCGGCAGCCTGTATGATCGCGAGAGTGACGGACGCGGTCGGTTCATTGATGTCTCGATGCATGAAGTCATGGTGTCGCGCGCCGATTATGTCGTGGCTCAGTTTGTTGCCGGCGAGATGGATGTGACCGACTGGCGCGGTGGGTTCGACATGCATGGTCCCGGTGGGATATTTCCCTGCATGGACGGCTTTATCTACGTCTTTATGGCGACGCCGGATCAGTGGGCCGCCTACCGGAAGATGATCGGCGATCCCGAATGGGCGCGCGATCTCCCGCCTGATTGGCTAATGAAGGGACTGACGCCGGAACGAATCGAACTAACCCGGCACGGTCTGCGCACTTGGCTCGCCGGGCGTAACAAGGTCGATGCGGCGCACGAGGCGCAGGAGCTCGGCATTACCCTCGTGCCGGTGAATACGCCGGTCGAAGTGATGGCTTCGCCGCAATACCGGCATCGGCAATATTTCGTTGATGTCACACACCCGGTGCTGGGCACGCTGAAATACCCGTCGGTTCCCTACCGGCTGAGCGAAACACCTGCCGCGATCACGGCACCCGCGCCGCTGCTGGGGCAGGATAGCGCGCGCTACCTGTCGTCAGTCGCTGCAGGGGAGCGCTGAACATGGCCAGCCTGAAACGCGGCGGCCCGCTACAAGGTTTGCGCGTGGTGGAGCTCACAAAAATATGGGCCGGCCCGGAAGCCGGCAAGCACCTCGCCTTTATGGGCGCCGAAGTGATTAAGATCGAGACCAACGCTGCGCTCGATTTCACCCGGTTTGACACACTGACCGGCGACATCAACAAGGCACGCGGCTTCATGTCGGTCAATCCGCAGAAGCTCAGCGCGCAGATCGATATCAAGTCGAAAGCGGGGGTAGATCTCGTGCTCGATCTGCTGAGCCACTCTGACATGCTGATCGACAATCTGCGGCCCGGCGCGATGGAGCGGCTAGGGCTGCACTGGGATGCAGTGCGCGCCGTCAATCCGCGCATCGTGCAGGTCACTATGGGGATGTATGGAAATGATGGCCCACTCACGCATCAGACCGGCTATGCGCCTTGCTTCTGCGCGATCGGCGGACTCAGCGCGCAAGTTGGCTACAAGGACCAGCCGCCCACGGGTATCAATATGCGCTATGGCGATTCCAGCTATGGGACAGCGGCAGCCTATGCCGGGCTAGTCGCCTTGCTGCATTCACGGCGCACCGGGATCGGGCAATTCGTCGATGTTTCGGCTGTGGAATGCATGACCACGATGATCGCCGACACCATGATGGATTTTGCCCTCAACGGCACCGAACAGACCTGCGACGGAACCAGGCATGCCGAGATGGCACCGCACGGGGTCTATCGCTGCAGGGGCGGAGATTGGATCAGCATCGCCGTTTCTAGCGACGCAGGCTGGGCGGCGCTGGCTGACGTGATGGGCCAGGAAGGGCTAGCCGGAGACGCTCGCTTCGCCGATCTCGCCGCGCGCAAGGCCAATGAGGATGCGCTGGACGAGTTGGTTTCCGATTGGGCTTCTGTTCGCGATTGCAATGGTATGGTGGGGGTGTTGCAGGGCAGGGGCGTGGCTGCGGGCAAGAGTTGCAACTCGATGGATCTCGTCACGGATGCCCAGCTCTGGCAGCGCGGCTTCTTTCCCGAAGTGTCGCAGCCTGATGCGACAATCCGGCCGATTGTCGGACCCGGGGCCAAGATTTCGCGGCCAGCACAGATTTGCGATGATGCCCCCTGGCTGGGCGCTGACACAGACTATGTTCTACGCGACATCCTTGGCCTGTCGGCCGATGCAAGGGCGAGCCTCAAGGAATCAGGGATCACTGGCTGATTGCTGCGCTGAATGAAATTGGCGCTTAGAAAACAACTGTACAAGGACATGACCATGGCTAACCCGCTGAGCGAATCCGAACAGATCGCGGCGATCGATATTGATGCAACCACGCTTGCCGACCCGGCGATCCTCGCTCACCCTAATGCGTTCTACAAAGCGATCCGGACACGCGATCCGATCCACTTCGACAAACAGCTCAACATGTATCTGGTCTCGCGCTACGAGGACTTGCAGACGGTCTTTCGCGATCCGCTGACCTTTTCAGTCAAAAAGGGGTTCAAGGCGCAGTATGCGCAGGGCTTCCAAGAGGAGTTGAAGGCCCGGCTCGAACGCGATGCTGGCGGCTTTTTCGAGGAAGCGATCATGACCGATCCGCCCGAACATACCCGGGTCCGGCGCTTGCTAGACGGGGCCTTCACGGCGCACCGGGTCAAAACACTTGAGCCTGAGATTGTCGCGATATGCAGCGAAGTCATCGAACACTTGCTCGATCGGGGCGAAGCTGAGATTTTCAGTGACTTCGCGGTGCCGATCACTAGCGCGATCATCTGCAAGCAGCTGGGGGTAGATCTGCCTTCCGAGACTGTCCAGCGGTGGGCGCTTGCCTTCACCAATCAGATCAGCCGCATGACCACGCGCGAGGACTTCGAAGGGCTTGCGGCGGATCTGGTCGAGCTGCAGAGGTTCATCATAGAGCAGATAAATGACCGCAAGGCCGCCCGCCGTGAGGACATGATTTCCGATCTGGTTCATGCGCGGACCGACGATGAAGCCAATCCGGCCTTGTCGTTCGGCGAGACAGTCGGGCTTTGCCGGGCATTGTTGATTGCCGGCAACGAAACCACAGCAACAGCGCTGACGGCGATGTTCTTTATCCTCGCCACCCAGCCCGAAGTAGCCAGGCAGCTTAGCGAGAATGTCGATGATGATCGCTTTGTAACACGCTTTGTCGAAGAAGTGCTCAGGATCGATCCGCCAGTCCGCGGCATCACGCGGATGACGACGCAGGAGGTGGAGGTGGGCGGCGTGCTGCTGCCAGCCGGCGCACATCTGCTGTTGCTCTATGCATCGGCCAACGACGACGAGAAGGAATTTCCCGCCCCGCGAGAATTCAATATCGAACGCTCAAACCTCGGGCGGCACTTTGCCTTCGGTGGTGGCGTGCATCGTTGCGCAGCGTCCGCGCTGGCGCGAATGGAACTGAAAGTTGCCGCGCGTGAAATCGTGCGGCGCATGTCCGATATCCGGCTGGCCATTCCGCTCGACGAGATCAGATATCAGCCGACGCTTGCCACCCACACAATATCAAATCTGGAACTGACTTTTTCACGCAGGCATTTGTCGTAGCCATGGGACAGCTTCTGGCAGGCAAAGTTGCCATTGTAACCGGGGGCGCCAATGGCCTTGGCAGGGCAACCGCCGAGAGATTTGTCGCCGAAGGTTCCCGGGTCGTAATTGCCGATAGGGATGGGGGCAGGGGCGGGGCATTGGCTGCGCAGCTAGGCGATGCTGTGCGGTTCCTGCTGACCGATGTCTCTCAGGCAGACCAGATGCAGGCGCTGATCGATTTTGCGGTAAGCGAATTCGGCGGATTGCACGTCATGTTCAACAATGCCGGGGTTTCGCAAGCTGTCCATCCGCATTTTGTCGATGACGATCTGGCCGACTTTCACAAGGTGATGGAGGTCAACCTGCTGGGGGTGATGCTGGGCACCCAGCGCGCCGCGCGCCATATGAAAGAGAACGGCGGCGGTTCGATCATTAATGCGGCATCCATTGGCGGTTCCCAGGCGGGATGCGGGATCATTGTCTATCGCGCCTCCAAGGCGGCGGTCATCCATTTCACCAAATGCATGGCGATTGATTTCGCCCAGTATGGCATTCGGGTGAACTGCATTTCGCCGGGAAACATCCAGACCGAGATGTCGGCGTTTCCCGGACAGGGGATGACCGAGGAGATGATCGAAAGTATCCAGGCGGCGATGCTACCCATCCGGTTCGCCGCGCAGCCACTGAAGCGCCGGGGCACGCCGGAGGATATCGCCAGCACCGCGCTTTACCTTGCCAGCGACATGTCGGCGCAGATGACCGGGCAGGAACTGGTCGTCGACGGCGGGGCATCGGCGGGCGATCCGGTCAACCGCTTTATCGAAGTTGCGCAGGCGCGGGCGAGGATCATGCAGGACCTGTCGGCCTGACGGGCGGCTCTCGTCAGATCGACTTGCCGGCCAGATGCATCGCGGCGCGTGCGCCGAAGATCATGGCCGGACCGATTGTCACGCCGCCTGCTGGGTAAGTCCGGCCCATCATCGAAGCTGCTGAACTACCCGCCGCATAGAGCCCTAGTATGGGCTTTACGGTCTCGTCGATCACCTGCCCGTCGCAGTTGGTCGCAAGGCCGCCCTTGGTGCCGATATCGCCGACGTGGATCGCGATGGCATAGAACGGCGCCTTGCCGATGGAGCCAAGCGTGCTGTTGGGCATGTGCTTCGGATCGCTGTAGTGGCGTTCGTAGGTCTCTTCGCCGCGATGGAAATCCTCGTCGATACCGCTTTGCGCAAAAGCGTTGTACCGGGCCACTCCGGCTTCGAGCCCTGCCGGATCAATGCCCAGCTTGCCGGCAAGTTCAGACAGGCTATCGGCCTTGATGACGATGCGATTCACATCTTCGGGTAGCATCGCGTCAAAAGCGCGGGGCATCGCCAGCATCGGACCGGCCAGATAGTTGCGGCGATAGTGTTCGTCGAAGATGTAAAAGCTCGGCTCATCCGGGGTGGCCGCAGCATCGGCCATGGCGCGGCCGGCCTCATCGTAATTGGACCCATCGTTCATGAAACGCGCGCCTTTGTGGTTGACGATCATGCAGCCGGGGAAGGCGCGGTCGAAGAACATGCCGCAAGTGAGCGCTGCACTTTCGAGGCGGTAAACCGGTATCCACCAGGCCTCGTCCATCAAACTGGTCGCCGCCCCCACGGCCATGCCGGCAGCGATGGCCTCGCCGGTGTTGATGTCGGCGGGCGCAACACCGCGCGCAACATCGGGAGCACGTTTCAGGAATTTTGCCCGCATTTCCGGATTCGCCCCGAAGCCTCCGCCGGCAAGGATCACGCCGCGCCGGGCGCGCAGGCGCATTTGTTTGCCGTCGCGGATCGCGACGAGCCCCGCAATGCGGCCCTCGGTGCGGACAAGACTCTCCAGCCGGGTCTGCGTCAGAATCGGCACCTCGCGATCGCGCAGGCTAAGCATCAGCCTGCCGATCAGAGCATTGCCCAGCGTCAGCCGGGGCGAGGTGCCGCGCCGGATCAGCCAGGGCAGGTCGAGGTAATGGCGGGCCATACGCCGGGCAATCAGGCCTATCCAGCCTTTGTCCTTGCGCAGGATCGTCGCGACCTCGTCGGTCGTGAAAGTCGCTCCAAAGATCACCGTTTGCGGGTGAGGGGCGCGCAGAAGGTCGATGTCCCCGCCCAGTTCACGCGCCGCCAGCGGGAGTGGATCGAGCGCCCGATAGCGGACTTTCCCGCCGGGTCGGTTGGAGTAATAGTCCGGGAGCGGACCGGCACGGAAGGCGAGCCGGGAATTGGCTTCAAGATAGCGGATCAATTTCGGACCCGTTTCCAGATAGGCCTGTGCCAAGGCAGGATCGAAGTGCTCACCGAGCGTTTCCTCGAGGTATTGCAAGCCTTCCGCAAGCGAATCGGGATAGCCGCGCTCAGCCATGAGATGATTGGCTGGCACCCAGACCGCGCCGCCAGAAACTGCCGTCGTCCCGCCCAGCACTGCGCAACTCTCGATAATGGCGGTGCGCAGTCCGAGGTTGGCGGTGATCAGCGCAGCGGTCATGCCCGCTGCGCCCGAACCGACGACGACGACATCGTAGTCGGCGTCCCAGCCTTGCCCGTCAGCGCTTCCGGCATCTATCGGCGAATCAGTGATGCACTCCATGGTGCGTGAAACTCCTCTCATTGCGGGGTCGGCCACCCATCCTTCCCCGATTAATCCTGTCAACACATCGTACAACAAGTAAAATATACCTGTTGCCAGCGCGTTACGAGATTATCGGGCTAGGGTCGCTTTACTTATATGCTAGAATGTTGCATCCCGCAATCAACGAGTCAGAGGCTCTTTCCCGTCCGGGATTGACCCAGCACTAACAGTGAAGAGAGCGAAGCATGAGCGGCTTGCCAAGTCCACAGGAGTTGATCGACCGGGCGCGGGACATGAAACCACGCCTCCGGGAACGAGCCGCGAGCGTCGAAGCCAACCGTCTGGTCAGCGACGAGACGATTGCCGAATTCAAGGAGGCTGGCTTTTTCAAGATCCTGCAGCCAAAGGCCTATGGCGGCTATGAAATGCGCGTCGAAGTGCTGACCGACGTGATCTGTGAAATCGCGTCGGCCTGCGGCTCCAGCGGTTGGGCGATCTCCGTTCTGGCGCTTCACCAGTGGGAAGTGAAGCTTCTGGCCGACGATGTCGCGGAGGAAATCTGGGGCAAGGACACCTCGGTGCTTCTCTCGTCGGCCTATGCGCCCACCGGGGAAGTGCGACCTGCAGAGGGCGGCTTCGTGCTGAACGGGCGCTGGCCATTTTCGAGCGGCTGTGATCATGCGCAATGGGCGATTCTTGGCGGAATTCGGCCTCCCGGTGGCCCCGGCGAGGCTCCGGCGCACTGCGGTTTCTTCGTTCCGCGCACGGATTACACGATTGTCGATGACTGGTTCACGCTTGGGCTGGCAGGCACAGGATCGAAATCGGTCGTGCTGGATAACGTGTTCGTACCCGCACGGCGCCACCACCCGATCTTCGGCTCCGCGCCACCACCAGCAGCGGGTTCCAGCACGATCTACAAATTGCCGTTCGGACTGGTGTTCATGGAAATGCTCGCCGCTGCCGTCCACGGCATGACGCGCGGCATCCTTGAGCAATACATTGAACGCAGCGCGACGCGCATTGCCACGATGGATCGTTCGCGCTTTGCCGATAATCCTGACACCCACCGCTCTATTGCCGAATCCGATTATGTGATCCGCTGCGCGCGACTGCTGAGCCACGCCAACCTGTCGGCAGCTTATGATGCCGTGGAAAGCAGCAACGGGCAGCCGGTAATCGACAAGGCCAGGCACTTCTGGGAAGCGGCAAAATCTGTGCATACCTGCGCCGAAGTGGCGCAGCGACTCTATGCCAACAGCGGTGCCCATGCGATCCTCGCCGGTGACAGAATCCAGCGAACCTTCCGCGACATTCAGAGCGCGACGAACCACATGGCGTTCAATGCCAATGGCTATGCTCGCAATTACGGCGGGATGACCATGGGGCATCCCAATATTTTGAACCTGATCTGAAATGCAGCGCGGGCCGCGAATTGGCCGGCACTAGATGTGAATGACGCAATGCCCGCGCTCCCTGGCTGATGCCTTCGAAGGGGAAACTCTGACCTCCCGGTGCCGACCAGGCCACTGACGCGGACAGAGTGCAGGCGAATGGAGGACATGATGAAAGTACTCTCGTTCCAGCAGCTGCCATACCGGCATTTGCCCAATGATTTTGCGTCGAAATACGATTCGATCGTGACGACCCCCTATTTCGACCTCGTCGACCCGAAGTTGATGCATCAGGATCACAACCATTTCCTCGACGAAATGCTGCATGCCGCACGCTGCGGTTTCGATGGTGTGGGGACGACAGAACACGGCCAGGCCTCTTATGACATCCTTCCCAATCCTAACATGCAGATGGCGGCGCTTGCCTATGCCACCCAGTCGGAAGGACTGACCACGGCGCTCGCTTGCCTGGGACGCGCACTCGGCAAAACGCGGGAACCGCTTCGCATCGCAGAGGAATATTCGGTGATCGACCAGATCAGCGGCGGGCGCATGATCGCCGGTTTCCCGATCTCGCTGAGTTGGGACTCCAACCTGAACGCCGGCATCGCGCCTATCGATACGCGCCCTCGTTTCGCCGAGAATATCGCGCTGATCGACAAGGCGATGAAGTCGAAGGAATCCTTCGCCTGGAACGGCCGCTTCAACAAGTATTCCAACGTCAACATCTGGCCGCGTCCCGTGCAGCCCTCGATGCCGGTCTGGTCGCCTGCGGTGGGCAATCCAAACACGCTGGCGGGCATTCTCGACCGCGATCAGGTGTTCCTCTATTTCAGCTGGTTCGGCCCTAAGCTCACTGGGCGCGTGTTTGATCGTTATTGGGACATGGCCGAAGAGCGCGGACGAGATCGCAATCCCTATCGCCTTGCCTTCCTGCAATGCGTTGCAGTGGCTGAAACCGACGAGGAAGCGCACCGGGTTTACGGGCCGCATGTCAAGGCTGCGTTCAATACCGGGCTTGGCTCGATCCCGATGTCGAGCCTGAGCATACCGGGCTATATGGACATCAACGGCGTGGAACACGTGGTGAAGGATCCAGGCGATTTTGGCATGTTCCCGATCATGCGCACCGCGTCTTACGAGCAGATCGTCGATGCGCAGGCCTGCATCGTTGGTGGGGTCGATACGGTAGCCGAGCAACTGATCGAGTTGGTCAAGGAGAGGCGCATCGGCAATCTCCTGCTCATGGTTCAGCATGGCTCGATGCCGACCGAACTGACCAAGCAGAACATCAGCCTGCTTGCCGAAAAAGTCATGCCGCGCCTGCGGGCAGCCTGGCAGGACGCGGGATTTGCCGACGAGAACTGGGAACACAAATGGTGGCCCACCGGACTGCCCAAGTAATTGCCCGGCCCAAATAGCGCTTCGGCACCAGACAAGATTCGGAGTTAGGCATAATGAGCAACACCACGAACACCACCGGCCCTCAGCGCGACAAGCTGGTCAGCGTATGGAACGACCAGATCAAGATGCGGGTGCGGATTGCCGGCAATGGCCCGCCGCTGGTCTATTTTCACCCCGCAGCGGGGCTCTACTGGGATGCGTTCGTCGACGGGCTGGCGCGGGACTACACTGTCTATGCGCCCGAACTGCCGGGAACCACGCCGGGCGATGCCTATGCGATCTACAAGGTCGACGAATATTCCGACCTGATCCTCATCTACGAGGAAGTCTTGCGCAAGCTGGGGCTCAAGGGTGCGGTTGCTGTCGGCCAGTCGATGGGCGGAATGATTGCCTGCGATCTAGCGGCGGCCTACCCAGACCTGTTCAGCAAGCTCGTGTGCTTGGCACCCTCGGGCCTGTGGCGCGACGATGCCCCGCCGGCGGTGGCTGAGCTCTATTCATCCGCGCCTGAAAAGATCCCCAGCTTCGTCTTCCACGATCCCTCGCTGCCAGGCGCGCAGGCGATGTTTGCGCTGCCTGAGAATCCGGCGGAGATTCCCAAGGCTATCGCGCAGAATGTCTGGACGCTGGGTTGCGCGGGCAAGTGGATGTGGCCTTTCCCCGAGCACGGCCTGCGCGGCCGGCTCTACCGGATCACCGCGCCGACTCTGGTCCTGTGGGGCAAGCAGGACCGGCTGATGCCGGCAGCGCTCGCGGGCGAATTCGAGGCGGGCATCGGCAATTGCCAAGTCAAACTCTTCGATGACTGCGGACACGTGCTGCAGATCGAGAAGCTCGACCAGGCGCTGGCCGACGTGCGCGGCTTCTTGGGCTGATCGCCGCATGGACGCCGGGCAGGCCAGTTTCGATTCCGGCGCTTTCCGGCGGACGATGGGAATGTTCACCACCGGCGTGACGATCATCACCGCGCGCGCCCGAGACGGCGAGCGGATCGGGGTTACGGCGAACAGTTTTAGCTCGGTCTCGCTCGATCCGCCGCTGGTGTTGTGGAGCCTGGCCAAGAGCGCTCGCAGCCTCGATGTGTTCACCGGCGCAGACCATTTCGCGATCCATATCCTGTCTGCCGGTCAGGAAGATCTGTCGAACCGGTTTGCCTCGCGCGGGGAAGACAAATTTGCCGGGCTCGCGGTGGACGATGGGCTCGGCGGCACGCCGCTGTTGGCGGATTGCAGCGCGCGTATGCAATGCCGCACGGTGCATCGCTATGAAGGCGGGGATCACATCATTTTTGTCGGCGAGGTCGTCGATCTGGTCAGCAGCGATGACACGCCTCTGGTCTTCCAAGCCGGCAAATATGCCCTCGCTGCGCGCAAGTCTAGCGGGGAGCCGCTGGTCGCATCCGCGCTCGTGGGCAGCGATTTCAACGAGGATTTCCTCGGCTACCTGCTGTGGCGCGCCCGCTTCCAGTTCGCGGCCCAACTGAAGAAGGATGCGGCCATCCGCGCCTTCACCGACAATGCATTCCTCTTGCTAGTGACCCTCGCGCACAACAATTGGCGCAGCGCAGACAGTCTGGCGCTGACGATGTTCATCGACGAAGATGTTGCCGACACCACCAGGGCGCTCGCCGAACTTGAGGTCATGGGATTGCTTGAGCGCCGGACAGCCGAAAACGGCGAAGCACTGGTCGGGCTGAATGATGTCGGGATGGAACGCGCGCTGGCGGCACTGGCTGCGGCAAAGGCGACCGAAGCCGCGTTCATCGACAAGCTGGGCCTGTGGGACAGCACCGCGCTGAAAAATCTGCTGCGTGGCTTTATCGACGCTACCGATCCGGGGGTGCCTCATCCTTGGGTGCGACTGGAAGGGGAAGCCAGCGGCGTCGCTCAGGCGCTGGATTGAACAACACGACCTGTCAGGAAATCAGCCGATGAACACCGCCACGCAGAACCCTGAGATTGGCCGCACCATTGCCACCGGCGACATCCAGACCAACTACCACGACATTGGCGAAGGCGCGCCGGTGCTGCTGCTCCATGGCTCCGGGCCAGGGGTGAGCGCATGGGCCAACTGGCGGCTGCTTTTGCAAGGCAAGCACGACGGTCTGCGGATGATCGCCCCCGATCTGGCAGGATTCGGCTATACCACGTCGCCAGAGGGCACCCAATTCACACGGCAGATGTGGCTCGACCAGATTATCGCGCTGCTCGATGCGCTGGGGCTCGAGCGGGTCCACGTCATCGGCAACAGCTTCGGCGGTTCGATGGCACTGGCCCTGGCGATCGCCCGTCCCGAACGTGTCGAACGTATGGTCCTGATGGGCAGCGTCGGCGTGCCTTTCGAGCTTACCGAAGGCCTTGATGCAGTCTGGGGCTATCAGCCGTCGCTGGAAAACATGCGGGCTATCATGAAGGTTTTCGCTTTCGACCAATCACTGGTCGGTGATGCTCTGGTACAGATGCGCCACGAGGCCAGCGTGCGGCCGGGGATCTCGGAAGCGTTTTCCAGCATGTTTCCCGCGCCGCGCCAGCGCTGGGTGGAGGCGATGGCCCATCCGGAGGCCGACATTCGCAGCCTGACGCACCCCACTCTTTTGGTTCATGGACGCGATGACCGGGTCATTCCGCTGTCCACTTCGCTGACCCTGTTGGAGTGGATCGACAACAGCCAGTTGCACGTTTTTGGACGCTGCGGCCATTGGACGCAGATTGAACATGCGGGGGAGTTTGCCCGTCAGGTATCCGGGTTCCTCGGCCAGACTGACGCTGAGAGGTGAGATTTGCGTCCGGGCAATGATGATACTAGCATGCCACCATCCTGCATACGCGCGGCGGCTGGCCAGAGGCCTTGATCGGGGAGGGGGTAGAAATGCAACATACAGCCTTCTTCAGTCTTGCCGGGCCGTTGGATGCGCTCCCAGCGCCGGGCCAGATGCGCGCCGCCAATTTCAATGGCTTTCATGATCTGATCTATCGCCTTGGAGGCGATTCGCGTCAGATACTGGGCAGGTTTGGCATAGATCCGCTAGCGATCGGTGATGCGGACTACCTTGTGGACTGCAAGGCGCTAGGAAGCGTCTTCGAATATTGCAGCAGCCGCTTTGATCGGTCGCTGTTCGGCCTTGATCTGGCGGACCTGCAAGGCCCGAATGTGTTTGGTCTGGTTGCGGCAATCTGCCGTGCGGCTCCCACGCTGGGCGAGGCGATCCGCTGCTTCGTCAAGTATCTGCCGGTGGTTCACTCGCCGGTATCCTATCTGGAGCTCGTCGAGGGCTCTGAAGTCTGCGAATTGCGCTTTGGCGGCAATGCGATGGTGCAGGATTTTGACGGCTGCCAGATCATGCATGAAGGCGGCCTGCTGATCGCCAAGCTCTTGAGGGAGGTCGGCGGCGCTGGGTTTCAACCGCTCTACGTCATTCTGGCAAACGTCACCCGGCAGAACGACATCGCCGAGATCGAGCGCCGGTTCGGCTGCCCGTTTCGCAAGGCCACCGGGGCGAATGCAATCGCCTTTGCCACGCGCCTGCTGGATCAGCCCGTTGCGGGCGCGAGCCGGCAGTTGTTCCAGTTGTTGGACGGCTATCTCGTGCGCGTGCACCACGCCGCGCGGCTTTCGCTGGTTGATCGGCTGGAGGACTGCATCCGGGCCTCGTTCCAGTCGGGCCATTGTTCGGCTGATTGGTGCGCAAACAAACTTGGCATGTCGCCGCGCAGTTTGCGCATCCGGCTTTGTCAACTGAACCTGAAGTTCTCCGAAGTCGTCGAGCGGCAACGGATGAATGCCGCGAATACCTGTCTGGGCCGGCTCGACCTGTCGCTCGACGAGGTAGCCTATGCACTCGGCTATGCAGAGCAATCGAGTTTTGGGCGCGCCTTCAAGCGCTGGACCGGCATGACTCCGCAAGCCCACAGGGAAGTGTTGAAGCGGATGCAGGCTTGAATTTCTTGTCACGACCGGGGAATGAGGGGGCTATGGGGCAATTTGCGCGGAAACGCACCTGCCTGACAATCACGCAAAGGCTGGAACAAGATGTTGAATAACAAGCTTAAAACGCGTGGCCTCTCCGGCAAATCGGGCGCAATCTGCAGCGAGATCGAAGGCCGGCTTGTCAGGGGAACTTACAAATTCGGCGACGAGATTCTCGCCAATGACCTGGTCAACGAATTTGGTGCTAGCCGCGCGCCTGTTATGGCAGCGCTGAATTACCTGCGCGCGGAGGGATACCTCGTCATCACCCCGCAAGTCGGCTGCCGGGTGATCGCGCCGACTTTGGAAGAGATCGATGACTTTTTCTTCATCGCCGGCCATGTCGAAGGCGCAATTGCGGCGCTCGCGGCTGATCGCCATTCGCCGCATGAACTGGAGTTCCTGCGGCTTACCCAGCAGCGGATAGCACAGGTCTCTCCGACGAAAGGGCAAATGGTCAGCACGACGTTCGTAGAACTGGTGGCTGATTTTCACCAGCAGCTGCACCAGATGTCGCATTCCAAATACGAGGCGGAACGCGCCTCGCGCTACTGGCGGATGTCGGAGTTCTTCCTTTTCAACGGCAATATGCAACAGATCGGCGGCGGCGATGGCTTCGTGGTCGCCAATGCGCAGCGCGCGGCGATTGTCGAGGCCATCGCGCGGCGTGATGGCGCAGGCGCCTGCAAGCTTATGGAAGAGCATGTTCGCGGTAAACCGACACGGGCGGGGGTCATCGGTTAAACACCACCTGAATGGAGCAAGACCAATGGCTAATTTCGATCCGGCACAGGCGGTTGACGTGCTGATGATCAACCAGATGATCAATTCCTGGGCAAAGGAACTTGATGACAACAACGGCCTCGGCACCGGGCCGATGGTGACACAGGACTGCGCCTACAGTGTGCCCGGGAATTCCTATCAGGGGCGCGCAGAAGTGGTTAAGTATTACGAAGATCGCCTAGCCAGTTTGAAAGCATCGGCGGCGGGTGTACCGGTCCATCGCCATGTGATCTCAAACCTGTGCGTCTACTTCACGGCAGGCGACAGTGCGATCGTCAGTTTTGTAATGACCTACTATACGGCCCTCAGCAGCCTTTCCGGGGGCAGTCCGGTTGACCCGGCCCTGGTTGGGGATGGGGACATGATCGTCCGGCGTGAAGAGGACGGTCACTGGCGGATTGCGCGCCTCGATACCGAGGCCGTTCTGGTTCGCACCGGTGGCCAGGTTCGCTGATCTAGACGGCATAAGCTGGAATATTTCGCTAAGGTCGTCCGGGATTTCCATTGCCCTCGGGAAACTAGCCTGCTAGGATATTAGCTATGCGATTGGTGTTGCAGGGCGTATCTTCGTCGCCAGCTGATCGACAGTTCGTTCTCGGTGGCAGCCAGTGGGCAGCTCCGCAAATCTCGAAGTGGAAATTCCTGTAATGGCGAAATCAAAGCCTCTGATTACGACAGAACGAGTGACTGGCGCCTGGGCCATCATGCCAACCCCGGCAAAGTCAAACGCAAGTGACTGGCGCGAGCAGGACACGGTTGATCTCGACGAAACCGCGCGCGTGGTCGAAGGCCTGATTGCTGCGGGAGTCGATGGCGTCCTGGCGCTGGGCACATTGGGCGAATGCGCCACATTGACCTGGGAAGAACAACACGCCTTCATGGCCGCTCTGATCGACAGCGCAGCGGGTCGAATTCCGGTCTTCGTCGGCACCACCTCGCTCAATACCCGAGAAACCGTCCGCCAGACGCGGATCGCATCCGACATGGGCGCTGACGGCACGATGCTCGGCGTGCCGATGTGGTGCGCGCCTAGCGTACCAGTGGCAGTGCAGTTCTATCGTGATGTGGCCGAGGCCTGCCCCGACATGGGGATCTGCGTCTATGCCAACGCCGAAGCCTTCAAGTTCGATTTCCCCACTGCCTTCTGGGCTCAGGTGGCGTCGATCCCGCAGGTTGTTTCGAGTAAGTACAACAGCATGGACCGCCTGCTTCAAGACATTGCCGCAACGCGCGGGCAGATCAAGTTCCTGCCCATCGACGCGGCATACTATGGCGCGGCGCGCATGGAGCCGGATTTCTGCAATGCTTTCTGGACAAACAACGCTGTCTGCGGGCCGGCGACAGTCATACAGTTCCGCGACACGATTGCTGCGGCCAAAGTCAGCGGCGACTGGAGCGCGGCCAAGACCATGGCCGGGGAGATCGGCCATGCGCTGGCGACTCTATTCCCCAATGGCAGTTTCAAGGAATTTTCGACGTACAACATCGGACTCGAGAAAGAACGGATGAATGCTGCCGGTTGGATGAACGCCGGGCCGGTGCGCCCTCCCTATCACATTGTCCCCGAGCCTTATCTGGAAGGTGCCCGCGAATCCGGTCGCCGTGCTGCCGCTTTGCACAAGAAGTATACCGCGCAGCTTGAGGCGGTAGCAGCAGAATAGGTCGGAGGTCTGTCAACGCCTTGAGGCAAAGCGCAAATCAATTGCTTTGGAGATAGTCTATGTCGCATTTCACAACAGAACGCGCGCTCTGGGAAATTACCAGCGGACCAGGGTCAATGCAGGCTTACATGGCCGACCCCGACGGGTTTCTCGCTCGTTTTCCCCTGAGCGATGCCGAACACTCGATGATCAAGGGCAAGGACGTCCAGGGGCTCTCCGCGATGGGCAACAGCGACATGCTTGTGATGCTGTTCTGGGTGGCGGTCTCGGGCGGGTTCGCTTCGCTCGGAGAATATCTGGGGCGTATGAACGCGCCCGCCTGATTCATTGATTCTGTATTGAGGAGTTTGCAAGATGGCCAAGATTGTAGGCGGTTTCCTGCTTCCGCATGACCCGTTGGTGACTGCCAACCCCGAAGCGCCTTCAAAGGAGCAAGGCGACGCGGTTCGTGATGGTTTCAAGCATGTGGCCCGGCGATTGGAAGAGATCGAAGTGGATACGGTTATCGTCATTGGCGACGATCACTACACTGTCTTTGGACCTAGCTGCCTGCCGCGCTACCTGATCGTGGTGGGTGAGGCTGCCGGGCCGATAGAACCATGGGTGGGGCTACCGCAGGAGCCTTTCCGCATCAACCAGCCGTTAGCCTCGCACATCATGCAGCATGGCTTCGACAATGGCGTGGACTGGGCCGTAGCGAAAAGCATCACGCTCGACCATTCAACCTCGCTGCCGATCCACTTGTGCTTCCAGGACAAGCCCGGCATCAGCGCGATACCGGTACTGATCAATTCGGGGGTCGAGCCGCTGATTTCTAACCGCCGCTGTCACCGGCTTGGCCAGCAGATGCGCTCTGCCGTTCAAGCTTGGGAGGGCTCCGAACGAGTGGCTATCCTTGGCACTGGCGGGATCAGCCACTGGGTCGGCATGAAGGACATGGGCAGAGTCAATGTCGAATGGGACAAGATGATCATGGCCGCAGTCGAGCGAGGCGACGCCGAAGCGATCATCGCGCTGAGTGACGAGGAAATCATCCGCGAATCGGGCAACGGCGGGCTGGAAATCAAGAACTGGCTGGTCGCGCTCGGCTTCATTGATCAGTTCAAGGGCGAAGTGATCGAATACCAGGCGGTCAACGAATGGGTGACTGGCTGCGGCTTCATGGAAATCGCTGCATGAGCCGGATAGACTTCTATTTCGATTTGTGGAGTCCTTACGCTTATCTCGCCTCGGACCGGCTCGCCGAAATGGCGGAAAGGCATGGCTGCACGGTCAACTATTGCCCGATCGACCTGATCCGAGCCAAGCTGTCGGCGGGCAACACTGGGCCGCCAAATCTGGCGATCCCGCCCAAAATCCGCTACTTGATGACCGACCTCAAGCGCTGGTGCGCGCGATATGGCCTGCCCTTCGGTGGCGTACCGAAGAGCAAGGATACCAAGCGAATCAACATCGGCGCATTGCTGGCGCAGGACCGGGGCATGGCGCGTGACTATGTCCGTGCGGCCTATGAGGCTACCTGGGGGCAGGGCGGCGATCCGAACAGCGACGAACTGCTGACAACGCTGGCTGCGAAACTGGACTGGGATGCTGAGGAGTTTCTTGGTTACGTCGGTTCACCGGCCGCCGAAGTGCGATACGACACCATTTTCGAAGAAGCCGTGAAGCGCGGCGTATTCGGTGTTCCGATCATGCTCGTCGGCGATGAGATGTGGTGGGGGAACGACCGTCTCGATTTTCTCGAGCAGTTCCTCGAGGCGCAAGGGTAATTTCGCGGAGAGTCGCGTCAGCCTGCCCTCAATATGACCGCGGCATGCCGAGATCGTGCTGTGCCACGAAGTTGAGCACCATTTCTTCCGACACCGGGGCAATGCGGAACAGGCGTGCATCACGCCACAATCGTTCGACATGGGCTTCCTTCGAATAGCCCATCCCGCCCATCGTCTGGATCGCCCGGTCAGTTGCCTGGCCCGCTGCGTGCCCCGCCAGCCATTTGCCCATGTTGGCCTCGCTGCCATAGGGCCGGTCGTTGTCGTGCAGGCTCGCCGCCTTGTAGTTCATCAGCCGCGCGCATTCGGTCTGGATGTGAGCCTCGGCGAGCGGGAACTGGATCGCCTGATAGGAGCCGATGGGTTGGCCCCTGAACAGCTTGCGTTCATTGGCATAGTTGATGGCGAGCTTGGTGGCGATTTCCGCCGTACCGACGAGGCCTGAGGTGGTGACGACCCGCTCGGTATTGAGCACGTCGAGCAACTGCTTGAAACCGCCATGCAGCGTGCCGACCAGTTCTGTCGACTCGACCCGCACGTTGTCAAAGAACACCATACTGGAGGGTAGGGTGCGTGTGCCAAGTTTGTCGATGGCCTGATGGGTCAAGCCCTCCCGGTCGCGATCGATGACAAACAGACTGATGCCATCAGTTTTACCCGCTGAATCAGATAGCTTTTTTGTCCGTGCAATCACCAAAATCTTGTGCGCCTGTGGCACGGCGGTGATCCAGATCTTCTGTCCGGTCAGCCGCCAGCCGGTACCGTCGGCTTCGGCAAATGTCTCGATTTCCAGCGTGTTGCTGCCGGCATTCGGCTCCGTCAGCGCCATGGCAAACATTAACTCGCCGGAGACAAGACCCGGCAGCATCGCCGCCTTTTGGTCATCATTGCCCAGCCGCGCCAGCGTCACCCCGCCGAAGATCGGGTTGAGCATGAACATCTGGCTCAGCGTCACCCCGCCGCCCCCGGCGCACAGGTTCTCGACCGCGATGGCCAGATCGAGCATACCGAGTCCCGAGCCGCCATGTTCTTCCGGGATCGCCACCCCGCACAGCCCTGCTTCGCAGACCGCCTGCCATATTTCAGAGGGGAAAGCTCCCTTGGCATCCAATTCTCGCCAGTAATCGAGTCCGAACTTCTCGCCAACCCGCCGGGCGGTGTCGGCGAGCATGGTCTGTTCTTCGGTAGGATCGAATTGCATTGGAGCGTTCCTGTTCAGTCTTCGACCAGTGTGGCAACGACCGCACCGACTTCGATGGTATCGCCTTCGTTTGCCAGCAAGGCCTCGATCACGCCTGCGTCCAGCGCCTCGACATCGTTCGAGCTTTTGTCCGTTTCGATCACGAACAGCACATCGCCGACTTGCACCCGGTCACCGGCGGCGACTTTCCATTCGACGATTTCGCCCTCGGTCATGGTCAGTCCAAGCTTGGGCATGAGGATATTCTTTGTCATGTCAGCATCCTTCGAAATTGGCGGGCCGCTTTGCCAGGAAGGCGTTGCAACCCTCGTGTGCATCGCTGCTGTCGAGTACCAGGCCAATCATCGCCTGCTCGTGACGCAACGCGGCGGAAGGTGGCATTTCCGCCCCATCACGCAGCGTGCGCTTCAACAGCTTGAGGATCATAGGAGATTTTGCGGCCAGCTTATCGGCCATGACCATCGCCGCGTTCAGGGCTTCGCCATCTTCGACCACCTGGTTGACCAGTCCTAGCCGTTCGGCCTTCTCGGCGGTGATGCGTTCGCCCAGGAACATCATCTCGCGCGCCTTGCAGGGGCTGATCTGCCGCATCAGCCGCTGTGACCCCCCTGCGCCAGGGAACAAGCCCAGTGTGATTTCGGGCAGACCGAGCATCGCTGATTGTGCGGCGATGCGCAGGTCGGTGCAAAGTAGCAACTCTGTGCCTCCGCCCAGCGCCCAGCCGTTGATCGCGGCAATTGTCGGCTTGTCGAGCTGTTCGATCTGGCGGAAGACATCATGAATGCGTTCGCCGAATTCCAGATAATGCGCGAGACCCTGGCGGCTTTCGAGATCGGCGATGTCGCCGCCCGCAACGAAGGCCCGGCCCGCGCCGGTGAGGACGATGACCTTGACCGCCGGATCGGCATCAGCCCGGCGCACTGTGGCCTCCAGCGCTTCCAACGTCGGCAAGTCAAGCGCGTTGAGCGTCCCCGGCCGGTTGATCGTCAGGACGGCAGTAGCGCCTTTGAGTTCATAGACTACGGCTTCATCGGACATGGTCATTCCTTTCCGAGTGTCTTGCGGATCGCCGTGACAACGCGTTCGACCGAAGGGCGGTATCGGGCTTCCAGTTCAGCGGCGAATGGCACCGGCATGAACGGTGCGCCGACGCGGATGATTGGACCTGAGAGGTGGGCGAAGCCAATGTCGGCCATGCGAGCGGTGATTTCGGCGCCGACACCGAATGCCTCGACCGCTTCGTGGACGATGACGAGGTGGCCAGTTTTTGCTAGAGAGGCCAGCACCACCGTCTCGTCCCATGGCTGGATCGTCTGCAGGTCGATTACTTCAACCGAGACGCCTTCGTCTGCCATTTGGCCCGCTGCCGCAAGCGCCAGCGCCACGGCGGCGCCATAGCTCACCACCGTCACCCGATCACCCTGCCGCAGCGTCGCTGCCTGACCGAGAGGAATAACGGTCAGCACATCGGGCACTGGCCCCTTTTTCGCATACAGCCCCTTGTGTTCGATGAATACCACCGGGTCCGGGTCAGCAATTGCGCTCCTGAGCAGACCATAGGCATTGGCCGGGCCGGAGGGACAGACTACCTTCAGCCCCGGCACATGCGCGAACCAGGCTTCGAGGCACTGCGAATGCTGCGGCCCGGCGGAGAGGCCGCCGCCATGAGGTGTGCGCAGCACCATCGGCACCGATCCTTGCCCGCCAAACATGAAACGGGCTTTGGCTGCCTGATTGACCAGCGCGTCCATCGTCAGCGTGACGAAATCCATGAACATGATTTCGAGTACGGGTTTAAGCCCGCTCATCGCCGCGCCGACTGCCATGCCGGCGATCGCGGCTTCGGAGATCGGCGTATCGATCACCCGTTCCGGCCCGAACTTGTCGAGCAATCCGCGCGTGATGCCGAACGAGCCGCCCGCACCGCCAATATCCTCGCCCATGACGATCACAGAGGGATCCTCAGCCATCGCGTCAGTGAGTGCCTGGCTTATCGCCGCGCCATATCTCAGGTCCGCCATCAGCCGGCGCTCAATGTATAGACATCGGCAAAGCCCGATTCATAATTAGCAGGTGGTGCCGCACGGGCGGCTGCGATGGCGGCTTCGACTTCGGCGTCGATCCGCGCGCTAATCTGCGAAAGGTGCTGTTCGCCAACGCCCTCTCTTGCAAGGTAAGCCGCTGCGACCTCTAGCGGATCGCGGCCCTGGACCTCGTCCTGCGGCCGATATTTCTGGGCATCGCCCTCAAAATGGCCGCGCCAGCGCGAAGTGGTGCATTCGAGCAAGGCCGGTCCTTCGCCGTCTCGCACGGCATGTATCAGCACTTCGGCAGCTTCGGCCACCGCCAGCACATCGTTGCCGTCGGCTTTGCGATATTCGATACCGTAAGCCTTGCTCCAGTCAGCAAGGTTGAAGGCGATCTGGCGGTCCGCAGGCGAAAATTCGCTCCAGCCGTTGGCCTCGCAAACCAACAGGATCGGCAATTTCATCAGCGCGGCCACATTGCCGCATTCGTGCAGCAGGCCTTCGGCCAGCGCACCGTCGCCGAAGAACGAGACGGCGATGTTGCCACTCCGCTTCAATTTGTGCGCCAGCGCGCTGCCGGTGGCGATCGACAGCCCCGCTCCGACGATCCCGTTCGCCCCCAGCATGCCAACGCTCATGTCGGCGACATGCATCGATCCGCCGCGCCCACGGCAAACACCACTGTCGCGTGCCAGCAGTTCAGCGAAAAAGCCTTCGAGCGGCATGCCCTTGGCCAGCGCGTGGCCATGGCCGCGATGTGTCGAGGCAATAGTGTCTGAGTCACTCAACGCGCTCATCACGCCTACCGAGATCGCCTCCTGGCCGATGCTCAGGTGAATGAAGCCGGGTACTTCGCCCTCGGCGAAAAGCCGCTGCAAGCGTTCCTCGCAGCGGCGTACAGTGAGCAGCTGCTCGTAGTGGCGCAGCAACTGCGCCAACTGATCTCCCGCATTGGCTCCTTGTCTTGGCATGAACGCGAATCCCTTCCGCTTGCGAGCACAACGATAATCGATTATGAACTATGAGTCACTATTCATAATGAGGGATGAGCGATGGCCAATCTGTCCCGGCTGGTGCGCCACCATGCGCTCCGTAATCCGGATCGAATTGCGCTCGCCTTCGCGGGCGAACATGTCAGCTATGGCGGGCTCTGGAACCGGATCCGCAGCATCGCCGCCATGCTCCGCGCGCACGGGGCAAAGTCCGGTGATCGGGTAGCGCTGCTGATGAAAAACAGCACCGCCTTTATAGAGATCGCGCTGGCCGTCAGCCATGCCGGAGCAGTGCTGGTTCCAATCAACTTCCGCCTCGCACCAGCCGAAATCGATTATATCCTGCGTGACAGCGGTGCGGTTCTGCTGTTCTGTGACGAGGAGCTGGCGCAATGGAACGTGGCTGTTCCAGAGGTAATCATCGTCACGTCTCAGGCCCAGAATAATGCCAGCCTTCTTGCCGAAGCAGCGGGCGACGAGAGCATGGCCCCGGTTTATGACACCGATCTGATGCGCATCATGTACACCTCGGGCACCACCGACCACCCCAAGGGGGTTATGCACAGCTACCGCAACTTCTATGCGAAATCTGCTGACCACATCGTCGAGCTGGGTCTTTCCCCCGGCACCCGCTTGCTGATGGCCGGGCCGCTCCATCACGTCGGCGCTTTCGACTTGCCCGGCATAGCCGTGTTATGGGCTGGAGGCATGCTTTGCATCCAGCGCGATTTCGATGCCATCGACGCGCTCGATCTGATGGAAGCCGAGCGCCTCACCGCCGCCTGGACCGCCCCGGTAATGGTCGGCGCGCTGCTCACCGCACAACAGCAGTCCCCGCGAGATGTCTCCAGTCTCGAATGGGTTATCGGCGGCGGCGAACGCACACCCGAGGCGCGCATCCACGCCTTTTCCGAAGCCTTTACCAATGCCCGCTACATCGACGCCTATGGCCTAACCGAAACCTGCGGCGGCGACACGCTGATGGAGCGGGGACGCGAGCTCGAGAAGATCGGCTCAGTGGGTCGCGCCTTGTCGCAGGTTGATATCGAGATCCGAGACGAGAAAGGACACGCCTTGCCACCGGGCGAAGAGGGCGAGGTCTGCTTGCGCGGAGCCAAAGTGACCCAAGGCTACTGGAACGCTCCCGAAAAGACCGCTGCCAGCTTCTGGGGCGATTGGTTACGCACCGGCGATGCAGGGTTCCTAGACGAGGAGGGCTTCCTGACTCTTACCGACCGGATGAAGGACATGATCGTCTCGGGTGGCGAAAACATCGCTTCTTCGGAAGTGGAGCGGGTGATTCAGCAATTGCCTCAGGTGCAGGATTGCGCGGTGATCGGCGCGCCCGACGAACGTTGGGGCGAAAGGCCGGTAGCCGTGATCGTGCTACAGCCGGACGCACAGTTGAGCGAGGACGATGTCCGAGCCCACTGCCGAAGCCACCTTGCGAGTTTCAAGGTACCCGACCGGGTGATCTTTGCCGCATCTCTCCCCCGGAGCGCCTCGGGCAAGGTACTCAAGCGAGAGCTGCGCTCCAGTATTGCGGAGAATGGACGCTGAACGCCGAAACACCCATCCGCAAGCCTTCCAGGGCAGAGCGCAGTGCAGCAGTGCGGAAGCGGCTGTTTGATGCGGCGGCGCGAATCGTCGGCGAACTGGGCTATGCCGAAGCTTCGATTGCGCGAATTACCATGGCAGCTGGAGTAGCGCAGGGCACGTTCTACAAGCACTTCCCGAGTCGTCAGGCGTTGCTGGACGAATTGTTACCTGCTTTGGGCGAGGAAATGGTGCATTTCATCCAGGATCGGACTGCAGCGATCCGCCCAGAGCTGGCTCGGGAAATCGCCAGGTTCCGGGCATTTTTCGACTACCTACGTGACAATCCTGATTTCCTGCGCATCCTCAACGAAGCCGAGTTTGCCGCGCCAGATGCCTTCCGCCGCCACATCGCCAACATGGCCGGGCCCTTTCAGCGAATCCTATCAAAGGCGCGCGACCGCAGCGAACTCGCCGACTTCAGCGAGGCCGAACTCGAGGTCGTCGTCCACATGCTGATGGGCGCGCGTAGCTACCTTAGCCAGCGTTATGGTGCTGCTCAATCAGACGATGCCGCGGTTTTCAGTGCCTATGCGAAACTGCTGAAGCGCGGGCTGTTCTAGCCGTTGCCGGTGAAGGTGCCGGCGAAGGCGCGCATCGCGTTTGTCACGCCGGAAGCTGGCCAGACCGTAGGGGGCGAGCTTGGCGATAAACCCTCACGGAAGCAGCGGGCGCAGCAAGTCTGTGGTTGGGGTAACCGGTAGTCGATACTGTCGATTTGCCAGTGACGTGCTGGGCATTTCGCCGTGCCACCTCGGAAGCTACCTAGGTGTTTGGTCCCGGCATTTGATGGTGCATGGACTTGTAACGGTTTTGTGCCGGTCACCTATCTCATTATGCCACCTTGGCTTCGAATGCGAGGGGGCTGATGCTGCCCAGATATGAATGGCGTCTGCGGGTGTTGTAGAACCCGTTGATGTACTGGAAGATGGCAGCTTCGGTCTG
>CAMDQO010000021.1 GCA_945906105.1 Novosphingobium sp. Chol11
ACGCAACCCGCCGCCGTGACAGCCCGCTGCTCAGAGCAATCCGAACCGCCTCACGCTTGAAATCTTCCGTATGCTTGATCATCTCGTCGGTCTCCTTGAGCGAGTGTTAAACTCTCAAGTGACCGGCGCAAAACCGTTACAAGTCCAGAGCGGTGCATGTGGCGGAAAGCCCGTCGACTGCGCGCCCGCAATATGTGAAGCATGAAAAGCGCGTTGCCGTTAAGGCGCAACCCAAACATGCCAAGCGCTATTATGTCACGCGCAGCGAACCACGCCGCGTCAAGCGCGTTCGCAAGATCGTCCGTAAGACGTCATGCTGCGCTCCGGCCCAGCAGATGGCCATGGTGCCGATGCCCTATATGCCGCCGATGCCACCGATGCCCCAGGGCGGTTCGGGTGGCGGCACGGTGGTGATTGGCGGCTCGGGCGGATTCGGCTTTGGCGGCGGCTTCTTCGGCGGCTTCTTCGGCGGCGGTTCGGGCGGTAGCGGCGGCAGCGTGGTTATCACCTCGACCGGATCGACTTCCACTTCGGGCGGATCAACCTCGGGCGGCTCGACCTCGACCTCTGGTGGTTCGACCTCCAGCGGTGGCAGCAGCAGCTCGACCACCACGGGCGGGGTTTCCACCTCGACCGGCGGTGTTTCAACCTCGACCTCGACATCCTCGGGCAATGTTAGCACTTCCTCGGGCAACGTGTCCTCATCGAGCGGCAATGTTTCGAGCTCTTCGGGTAATGTCAGCACCTCTTCGGGCAACGTCTCGACTTCATCGGGCAATGTTTCCAGCTCGAGCAGCAGCTCTTCCAGCTCGTCATCGTCGTCCAGTTCATCATCTTCATCGAGCTCTTCGGGTTCGAGCTCGGGCGGCGGCTCGACAGGAGGCAAGGACGATCACGGCGGATCTTCGGGCGGCCATGGCGGTTCCTCAGGTGGCCATGGCGGTTCCTCCGGTGGCCACGGCGGATCATCTGGCGGCCATGGTGGTTCGTCAGGCGGTCACGGCGGATCATCTGGCGCCAGCTCTTCGGGCAGCTCGGGTGGAAGCTCCGGCTCTTCGGGAAGTTCCTCATCGGGCAGTTCGGGCGGTTCATCCTCTGGCAGCTCATCGTCGAGCGGCTCTTCGTCCTCTTCGACCAGCTCTTCAGGCAGTTCGTCAGGTTCCTCAGGCGGCAGCACGGGTGGCAGCACCTCGGGAAGTTCAAGCGGCAGCTCGTCGGGCAGCTCGAGTGGTTCGTCCAGCGGCAGTTCAACAGGTTCCACCGGAGGCTCCACTTCGTCAAGCGGCAGCACTTCGGGTTCATCCTCGACCAGCTCGTCAACCTCGGGCTCGTCGTCGGGCAGCACTTCTGGCGGTTCTACGAGCGGCAGCTCTGGCGGCCACGAAGTTCCGGCTCCGCCCATGCTGCTGCTGTTCGGCGCAGCTGCGGCAACGCTGGCTGGCAGGAAGCGGCTCGCCAAAAAGGCCTGAGCCACCAGGCAGCAATATCGCGAAACGAAAAGGGGCGCGGATCACCAAGATCCGCGCCCCTTCTCTCGTGTGGTTCAAGCGCCTTTGGCGATCCAGTCAACACCGGGGTCGCTGGTGCCGATCACATCGGCCAGTTCCCAGACATTATGATAGCCATAACCGTGAAGGTTGATGAAGGTCGGGATATTGAGCGCCAGTGGCGCAGCCTTCATCATCACCGGCGCGCGATTATCGCGGAAATTGTTGTTGCAATAGATGAAGATCGGCCGCTGCGGATTATCGCCCAGCACCTCACGCAGCGCTTCGGCGGTGAAATCGGTGAAGGGCAGGTTGATCGCGCCTTTCAGATGCCCGCGCGCATAGGTCGTGGCTGACCGGGCATCGAGCAGCACTGCACCCTGAGCGCTGGCGCGCGCGGCAAAGGCGTCCCAGCCCAGCCGGTGCTTGGTGCGCACCTTCTCCAGATCACCCACCAGCGCGGAAAAGCCGGGATAGTCGATCTGCGGATTGGCAGACGCTCGATCATTGGCGACGGCAGGCATGGCGATCAGGCACAGCGCCACGGGTGCGCACAGCAGCGTTACAGTTTTCATGGATTTTCCCTCCTGCCCCCAGGTGGTTCGGGCAGAATGGGCATTGCGGCTTTACCGGGGCTGAATGCCCGCGCTCAATGGCTGTCAGGATTTGAGATGCAGCCGCCAGAGCGTCGCCAGCCCGACCCCGCACCATACTATGTTGAGCGCAATCGACGGGATTGCCCCGTGCCAGCCAGAGTTGACGATAAACCCTGCCGCACCGGCGACATTCATCCATTGGAAGGTCGTCGATTGCCCCGTAAGCTTGCCCACCGACATCAGAATGTAGGCACCAAGGATGAGCAGCGCCGCTGCCCACCCAATGACTTCGATGGCAATGATCATCTGGCCGTTCAGGCCGCCAACTTCCGCAGCACATATTGCAGGATGCCGCCGTTAGTGAAGTATTCCACCTCGTTGGCGGTATCGATGCGGCAGAGAGCGGTGAAAGTGAAGCTGGAGCCGTCTGCGCGCGTGACTTGCACTTCCACATCCTGACGCGGCTGGAGGCCCGCGACACCGACTATGGTGAAGCTGTCATCGCCCGTCAGGCCCAGCGACAGGCGGCTTTCGCCGTCCTTGAACTGCAGTGGCAGCACGCCCATGCCCACCAGATTGCTGCGGTGGATGCGCTCAAAGCTTTCGACGATCACCGCACGCACGCCGAGCAGGTTGGTGCCTTTGGCCGCCCAATCACGGCTGGAGCCGGTGCCATATTCCTTGCCCGCGACGACGACCAGCGGCGTGCCATTGGCCTTGTGCGCCATCGCCGCATCATAGATTGACATGACCTCGCCGCCGACCACGGACATGCCGCCTTCGATGCCGGGAACCATCTCGTTCTTGATGCGGATATTGGCGAAAGTGCCGCGCATCATGACATCGTGATGGCCGCGGCGCGCGCCATATGAGTTGAAGTCCGCCTTGGCGACCTGATGCTCCATCAGCCACTTGCCCGCAGGCGAATCGGCCTTGATGTTGCCCGCCGGGCTGATGTGATCGGTGGTGATCGAATCGCCGAGGATCGCCAGCGGCTTGGCCTCGACAATGTCGGAGACCGGGGCCGGGGTCATGGACATGCCCTCAAAATAGGGCGGGTTGGCGATATAGGTGCTGCCCGCGCGCCATGAGTAGGTTTCCGAGCCGGTGACATTGATCGCCTGCCAGTGCAGATCGCCCTTGTAAACATCGGCATAACGCGCCTGGAACATGGCGCGATCCATGCAAGCGGCCATGGTGGTGGCGACTTCATCGTTGGTGGGCCAGATGTCCTTGAGATAGACATCATTGCCATCGGAACCGGTGCCAATCGGGGTGGTGACGAAGTCTTCGATCACCGTGCCCTTGAGCGCATAGGCGACCACCAGCGGCGGCGAGGCGAGGAAGTTGGCGCGCACATCAGGCGATACGCGGCCTTCGAAGTTGCGGTTGCCCGAGATCACCGAGGCGGCAACGATGTTGTTACCGTTGATCGCAGCGCTGATCGGTTCGGCCAGCGGGCCGGAGTTGCCGATGCAGGTGGTGCAGCCATAGCCGACGAGGTTGAAGCCGATGGCATCGAGATGCTCGGTCAAGCCGGCCTTGGCGAAGTAATCGGTGACGACCTGACTGCCAGGAGCCAGCGACGTTTTCACCCAGGGCTTGGGGCGAAGGCCCAGTTCGTTGGCCTTCTTGGCGACGAGGCCTGCGGCAACCATCACGCCGGGGTTCGAAGTGTTGGTGCAGGAGGTGATCGCAGCGATGACCACGTCACCATCGCCAATGTCGAAATCTTCGCCTTCGACCGCAACGCGCGACTGCACCTTGTTATAGACGCTGGCGAGATCGCCGTTGAACACGTCATCAACTTCGGTGAGCGCCACCTTGTCCTGCGGGCGCTTTGGCCCGGCGAGGCTGGGGACTACGGAACCCATATCAAGCTCAAGCGTATCGGTGAAAATCGGATCGACGGCATCGGCATCGATCCACAGGCCCTGCTCCTTGGCATAGGCTTCGACCAGCGCGATCTGGTCTTCCTCGCGGCCGGTGAGGCGCAGGTATTCCAGCGTTTTGTCATCGATGCCGAAGAAGCCGCAGGTCGCGCCATATTCGGGGGCCATGTTGGCCAGCGTCGCGCGGTCAGCAAGGCTGAGCGAGGCGAGGCCGGGTCCGTAATATTCCACGAAACGCCCGACCACGCCCTTGGCGCGCAGCATCTGCGTGGCGGTGAGCACGAGGTCGGTGGCGGTCACGCCTTCTTTCAGCGCGCCGGTCAGCTTAAAGCCGACAACTTCGGGAACCAGCATCGACACCGGCTGGCCGAGCATCGCCGCCTCAGCCTCGATCCCGCCAACGCCCCAGCCGAGCACGCCAAGGCCGTTGATCATCGTGGTGTGGCTGTCAGTGCCGACGCAGGTATCGGGATAGGCGACAAGGGTGCCGTCCTGATCGGTCGAGGTCCAGACGGTCTGGGCGATGTTTTCCAGATTCACCTGATGGCAGATGCCGGTGCCGGGGGGCACCGCGTAGAAATTGTTGAGCGACTTGGAGCCCCACTTGAGGAAGTCATAGCGCTCCATATTGCGGTGATATTCGATCTCGACGTTCTGCTCGAAGGCCTTGGCATGGCCGAATTCATCGACCATCACAGAGTGATCGATAACCAGGTTGACCGGAACCAGCGGGTTGATCCGTGAAGTATCGCCGCCCAGCTTGGCAATGGCATCGCGCATCGCGGCGAGATCGACCACGCAGGGAACCCCGGTGAAATCCTGCAACAGCACGCGCGCCGGGCGGTACTGGATTTCCTCACCCGTCACCGGGTTCTTCTGCCAGTCGGCCAGCGCCTGAATGTCGCCGGTCGATACGGTAAAGCCGCCATCTTCAAAACGGAGCAGGTTTTCCAGCAGCACTTTCATCGAAAACGGCAGGCGCGAAACATCGCCGATCTTCGCCGCCGCCTTCTTGAGCGAATAGAAGGCGTATTCCTTGGCGCCTACCTTCAAGGTGCTGCGAGTTCCGAACGAGTCCTGTCCGACCTGAGTCATGCCGCTTGATCTCCTGATGCTGGAGGCCTGCCGCGCGCGCCCCTTCGCGGGTGCAGCAGAACCGTTTGTCGGCGCCGCCGATGGCCCTTTAGGGGCCGTGCGTCAAGAGGCAGAAGCTGCGGAAATCGAGCGAATGGGCATGAGATTTGCTGGTTCAGGTCGCCGCAACCGCTTTGGGTCCGCGCGTGCCGATCCAGCAGCCGATCAGGATCAGCGCCAAGCCGCCCAGCGTGCCGACAGTAAGGCCTTCGTCAAACCACAGCCAGCCCATCAGCGCCGCCCAGATGAAGGCGGTATATTCGATCGGCACCAGCGCCTGTGCCTCGGCACGGGCATAGGCCCAACTCAGCAGCATCAAGGCGCCTGTTGCCAGCAAGGCAGCGCCGGTGATGTCAGCGATTCCTGCCGCACTTGGCATCTGCCACAGCCATGGCAGGAACGGCAGCAGGGTGAGGAATACGAAGAAATTCTGGAATGCCGTCACCTCGATGGGGGAGGCAAGCTGGGCCTGCTGGCGTTGCAGGATGATATTCCAGGCATAGAGCACGGCGGACAGCAGCACGGCGGCAATGCCCTTGGCCGCCTCTGCCCCCATCGGGGCTGAGCTGATTCGCTCTGCGGCGATAATCAGCACTCCGGCAAAGCACAGCACCGAGGCGATGATGGCCTCACGCCGGATCTGTTCACCAAGCAGCACGGCGGCAAGGTACAGCGCGATCAGCGGGGCGATGAATGACAGCGCCATGCCCTGCGCCATGGGTGTGCGGACAAGGCCGTAAAAAAAGCTCGCCGCCATGATGCAGCAGATAAACCCGCGCAAAGCATGGAGTTTGAGCACGGGCGAAGTCGGCCAGCGCCCGCCGCCCGCACGCCACAGCAGTGCCGTTGCGATTCCGGCCATGACACTTCGCAACAACATGGCGCTGTAAACGCCGCCGCCGATCGAGGCGCGCTTCATGAAGGCGTCCATGATCGAAAACAGGGCGATCCCGAGAACGGTCGCGAGAATGGGTAACAGACGGTGGTGACGGGCCATGCTGCCCCATAGTGCGGGCCTGCGCCCCAGTCACCTGCTGCCGAAGCGGCACTTGCAGATGATTCATCGCTGGTAAACCCTCGGTGGTTGATGCAGCGCGGTGAAACGGGCATGGGGCTAGGGCAAGCAGGCCAATCCTGAAGCAATTCAGAACGTCAGCCCAAAACAGCAGGATCTCACTATGATTGGCAGTCGAAATCGGATTTTGACATCGGCAACTCTGATCGGGCTAGGCCTCGCAGGCTGTGGCGTGACCGCTCAGGCACAAGTGATGACCCCGGCGCCCGTCGCCACGACTCCATCGTCATCTGCTCCAACAGCAGTGCCGGCAATCGCGCCGACGCCGGTCCCGGCACCTGCAAAACCAGCGATAGCAACACCCAAGCCTGCCCCCACACCTCCGGTTGCCCCGGTAATGCACTGGTCCGCCACCGATGCGCAGTCCTTGCTGGCGGTGATCCAGGATATTGACAGCGAGGGTCTGATCCCCGTCGATTATAACCCGGGCGCGCTCAAAGCCGCTATCGCCGCCGGTGAAGGTGCTGCGCTTGATGCGCTCGCCTCCAAAAGCTTTACCTGGCTCACCGAGGATCTGCGCGATGGCCGCACGCCGATGAAGGCGCGGGCGCAATGGTTCGCCTTTGACAAGGACATGGACCTCAATCCCACTGAGGCGGTGATGGCGCGTGCGCTTCTCAGCCATGACATTGCCGGAACGCTGGCCGCACTGAACCCCACTTATCCCGATTACGCGGTGCTGAAAGACGCACTGGAAGCAACGCCCGCTGCCGAAACCAAGCGGCGTGCGATGATCCGCGCCAATATGGACCGCTGGCGCTGGCTGAGCCGCGATCTGGGCGAATATTACCTGATGACCAATGTGCCCGAGTTTCAGCTGCGGTTGGTGCGCAAGGACAAGATCGTCCGCACCTATCGCACCATTGTCGGCAAGCCGGGCAAGACGGCCACGCCGCAACTTTCCGAGCTGGTTGAAGGGGTGATTTTCAACCCGACCTGGACCGTGCCGCAGTCTATCGTCGTCGGTGAAGGGCTTGGCCGCAAATATGGCAGCGTCGCCGCAGCCAAGGCCGCCGGTTATACCATGACCAAGAGCGCCAACGGCACGATTACCATGGTCCAGCAACCCGGACCCGGCAATTCACTCGGCCTGATGAAGCTTGATATGCCCAACCCGCACGCCATCTTCCTGCATGATACGCCATCACGCGGGCTGTTCAACCAGACCTTCCGCGCACTCAGCCACGGCTGCGTCCGCACCGAGCGCGCGCGCGAACTGGCGATTGCCTTGACGATCATCGGAGGCGGCAAGACGGCGGACGAGGCGGCGGTAATCAGCGGTTCTGGCGTCTATACCAAGGTGCCGATGACGCGGACCATGCCGGTGTACATCGGCTATTTCACCATGGCCAAGGACATCAATGGCGTGCTTTCCAGCTTCGCCGATATCTATGGCCGCGATGCGCCGGTGCTGGCGAGTTTCACCCAGACCCGCGCATTGAAAACCGGCCAGCGCAACAGCGAGGAAAAGGTGATCGCGATCGACAAGCCGGGTGTGTGAGCGAAGCGCTTCAGGCCTCGCCGATGCGATCCGCATAGAGCAACCGTCCGCCTGAAAGGTTCCACAGCGCTTCGTTGAACTGATCGGGGGCCATGGCAAAGCAGCCTTCGCTGCGGCCGAGTTTGCCCCATTTCTCGATCCAGGTTGGCGAGGCATAGGGGGCGGGGTGCATGACGATGGCGCGTTCAAGCGCGGTGCGGTTATCCGGATCCAGCCCCATGAGGCGGATCGAGGTGCCATATTTGCCCTTGTACCATTCAGCCGTAACATAGGCCCCGCGCGAAGTCGCTTCGGAACCCGGCACGTTTGAGAAGGATTTCAGCCAGCCGTCATGCTCATGGTCAGAGCCGCGGCCATGGGCGACATAGAACGAACGGACCGTGCCGTTTTCCAGATTGGCGAAGTGCAGGCGCGGCAAGGTGGAGGGGCGAGCAAAATCGGCAATGCCGACAATATCGCGCCGCCAGACCGACGATCCAGCGCGCTCAAGCTGGCGCTTCGCGAGGGCCAACACCTTGCGGTCATAGGCGGGGTCCGGCACCAGCACCGTTGGCAACGCCGGTTGCGGCGGAGCAATGATTGGCTCGGTGGGAGGAACCGCTGTTGGCGCTATCCCGAAGGCCCGGTCGAAATCAGACTGAAGCGATTGTGCCAGCGCACGACCGGGCAGCGCGAGCGAAGCGCCCATGGCCAGACCCCCGGTCAGCAAGTCACGTCTGTTGATCGCACCACTCATTGCAAACAGGATAATACAGGACTTGGCTGATTCGCGTAAAATTGCGGTGAAATAGCCTGTGCCTGCGATGAAACGCTCTTTTACAGCGATCAGGCGGCGAGTTCGGCCAAAGCTGCCCCATCAACGCGCATAACCGTCCATTCATCGAGCGGCCGCGCACCCAGCTTGCGGTAAAAGCCGATGGCGGGTTCGTTCCAGTCCAGTACCGACCATTCAAGCCGCGCGCAGCTGCGCTCCACGGCAAGTTTTGCAAGATGGGCGAGCAAAGCCTTGCCCAGTCCGGCACCGCGCGCCTCTGGCCGCACGAACAGGTCTTCCAGATAGATTCCGGGACAGCCTTCGAAGGTCGAGAAATTATGGAAAAACAGCGCGAAGCCTTGGGCTTCGCCATCAATCTCGCCAATCACCACTTCGGCCATGGGCCGCGCACCGAACAGGTGCTCGCCCAGCTGGGCTTCATCGAAACGGACTTCGTGCGCCAACCGCTCATAGACCGCGAGATCGCGAATCAGCGCGGCAATTAGCGGCAGGTCGGATGGAACGGCGGGCCGGATGGTATGTGTCATTCACGGCACCTAACCGGGATCGAGGACCGCTTCAATCGTGCCCGATCACCATGCGATCACCCTTAAGCTCAACCCGCCCCAGCTTTTTCAGCAGCGACTGACCGAGCAGGTTGGTATCGAGCCCTTCGAGCACGACCACCTCGACATCCCGGAATTCACGCCCGGCAATGTGAAACTCATCAACCACAAAGCGCGCGCCGTTGCCGGTGCCCGATGCCGTCTGCATCAGCGGCTGAAAGTTGGAAGGATCAACCGGCAGCCTGGCGGCTTCGGCTGTCGCCACCGTCAGCGCGACAATATCGGCACCGGTATCGACCAGAAACGGCGCTTCTTCACCATTGAGCTTGGCATTGAGGTGGAACTGGCCGGAACTGTCGCGATTGATGATCGTCGGCCCCTCCTCCGCCACATTGCGCGCCGACATGGCCTTGGCTCTGGCCGTGGCCGTTGCTTCAGGCGCTGGCTCACCAGCAGCTTCCACCAGTGCGCCGCTGCCCTGAGCCAGCAACACCATGCAGGCAACCGCCGACAGCGCAAAGAATACGGTGCGATTCATGAAGGTGAACCTACCGCGAAGGGGTTAGCGAATTACCAACGGGGTAAAATTGGGTTTAGGCCACCGCCTCAGCTGCCCCCGCATCGCTCATCGCCGCTTCGATCTCTGCCGCCTTGGCTTCGACCAGTGCAACGATGTGATCGAGCATGTCGGCGCTTTGCACGTGGTGATCGGTGACGCCGGCGAGATAGACCATGTGCTTGCCATTGCCGCCGCCGGTGATGCCGATATCGGTTTCGCGCGCCTCGCCGGGGCCGTTGACCACGCAGCCGAGCACTGAGAGGCTCATCGGCGTCTTGATGTGGCTGAGGCGGCTTTCGAGCGCTTCGACGGTGCGAATCACATCGAAACCTTGCCGCGCGCAAGAAGGACACGAGACGACCCGTACGCCGCGCGTCCTCAGCCCCAGTGATTTCAGAATCTCGAAGCCGACGCGCACTTCTTCTTCGGGTTCGGCCGAAAGCGAGACGCGGATGGTGTCGCCGATCCCGGCCCACAGCAAGTTGCCGATGCCGATCGCGCTCTTCACGGTGCCACCAATCAAGCCGCCTGCTTCGGTGATGCCAAGGTGCAGTGGGCAATCGACCGCTTCGGCCAGGCTCATATAGGCGGCCACAGCCAGGAACGTGTCGCTGGCTTTGACCGCCACCTTGAATTCATGAAAATCATGGTCCTGCAGCAGCTTGATGTGATCGAGCGCCGATTCAACCAGTGCCTCCGGGCAAGGCTCACCATATTTTTCGAGCAGGTCTTTCTCAAGGCTACCGGCGTTGACCCCGATGCGGATCGCACAGCCATTGGCCTTGGCGGCGCGCACCACTTCGGCAACGCGCTCGCTACTGCCGATATTGCCCGGATTGATCCTCAGGCAAGCCGCGCCCGCATCGGCTGCTTCGAGCGCTCGTTTATAATGGAAATGGATGTCGGCGATGATCGGCACTTGCGCCGCGCGGACAATTTCCCCCAGCGCTGCCGTGCTCTCCGCATCAGGGCAGGACACGCGGATAAGATCGGCCCCGGCATCCTCGCAGCGGCGGATCTGGTCGATCGTCGCGCGGGCATCGGATGTCAGCGTATTGGTCATGGTCTGCACGGTGATCGGCGCATCGCCGCCCACCGGGACATTGCCGACCATGATCTGCCGGGAACTGCGCCGCGCGATATCGCGCCAAGGTCTGATGGATGACATGGGCGTTCTATACGGGCGCAATGGCGGCGGGGCAAACTACAAGAAGCATGACCCGCCGCCTGCCGATGCCTTAGAACATCGTGCTGATGTTGATATTGCCACTATAGCGCCGGGGGGTCTGGTAACCATTGAGTTTTTGCCAGACCGGAACCGCAACTTCCGCCCCCAGCCGCAACCGATCACCGATCACCAGATTGGCACCCAGCCCGGCATCCAGCCGCTGACCGCCATAATTGACCTGCACATCCACTGGTGAGGAATGGTTGTGCGCTCCGCTGTAGTGGCCCTCAATCTTGCCTTCGCTGCCATAGGCCATGCGCGCGGAAAGCGAAAAGCGCGGTGACAGCGGCTTGCTGATCCATGCCGTGGCCGCCAGCTTGTCGCCAAAACGGAACCCGCTGGCGTTCTTCTCCTCAGCGCGGAAAACATAACCAAGTTGCGCACCCCAGCCGAATGATTTTCCGCTGCCGTGCAGGGTGAATGAGGGGTTGATGTCCCATGTCCCCGAGCCACCCTGCATCATGTAATGCACAAAGGTGCCGTTGGCATTCTTGCGGCTGACGCTGCCCGTGGGGGCAGAGATCATCAGTCCGGCATGAGCGGAAAGCTGAGCCTTGCGCAATAGCGAAACCAGCGCGCCGAACTGGGTATCGCCCATACCTTCGCTGCTGTGCGACATGGTCTGGCCCGGCATCAAGGTGTGGCCTGTGTGGCCACCTGCCATTGCAGCGGCGGGCAGCCCCCTCATCGTCATGCCCATCTTCATCCAGCTTGGCATCACCATGAAGGTCACGCGGTCACTGGGTGCCCACATGATGTGCAGCATGGCCATGTCCATCGTCATCGACTGTGTGGTGGCCGAATAGCCCGCCGCAGCCACATCGGCATCAGTCACGCTTGTGCCGTCTCTTTGGGTCAGCCCGCCATAATCTTCGTGCATCCACATCAGGCCAATCATCAGATCGCCGCTTTTATGGACATGGTCGCTCATCGTGCCTGCCGGACCATGCGCATCGGCGCGATGGCCCAGGGCGACGATTTCAGGATTGATGGCAGTTTCATCGGCCAGCGCCGGCATGGCGCATAGCAGCAGAGGCAGCGCGAAGGCGCCGCCGTTAAGCAGTCTATTCATGGGTATCTACTCGCTTGAACGGATTGAAAGAGTTCGGTTCAGGCGAGTGTCGGCGGCCCCCTTGCCGGTGGACGCAAGGAGCGGCGGAGTGCCATGGCCACTTCAGCCAGAGCAGCCGGGGTTAGCGCTTGCGCTGCAATTGGCGGCAGCGGCAATTCGATTGCTGGCGGCAAACTAGCCGCCTGCACAGCGCCCAGCGCATAGGGGCAGGGATCGCGAGGTGCCGGTTTTTCTGGCGCTTCCTCATGCAGACGGCCATCGCGGCCCAGCGTCATAAAGGCTGGCCCGGTGCCAGTACACAGCGCGATCCGGAAGCCATCCTTGTCGGCAACCGGCATCCAGCCCGAAGGCACAACCGCTCGCGCCATCAATGCGGCGGCGAGCAGCAGCCAGATCAGGCTTTTGAAAGAACGGGATGAGAAAACCATCTGCGCCGAGCCGCTAGACGCGGATCAACTGCTGAACAAGTCCCAAGCAAGTTTCAGGGCAACATTCTGGCGAAGAGAAATTCCTCGTCGAGCTGTTCGCCGACGGCAAAGGTGATGTCCGCTACTTTGGCAAAGCCATAGCGCGTATAGAACCGCTGCGCCCCATCATTGCCGCTCCACACCGATAGCTGCATTTCATCTGCCTTGCGCTCCGCTGCCTCGGCCAAGGCCCAATCCATCATGGCCCTGCCAATGCCGCCGCCGGTGGCCCCGGGTGCGGTGTAAAGCTGCTTGAGTTCGATGACGTTGCGCCCCCGTGCATATTCGGGAAAGCCACAAGTGAGACCGAGCTTGCAATAGCCGACGAGCGCGCCATCCCGCTCCGCCAAGCGATAAAGCCGCGCCGGGTCTGCCACTTCAGCGGCGACAGCTTCGGGCGAAAGGGTTTCAGCGAGGAATGCGGCGAGGTCTTCCGCGCAGTATAGATGGGCAAACTTTTCGACAAAACTGTCGATGCCCAGGCGTGACAATGCGGGCACATCGGCTGGTGTCGCAGCCCGCAAGATAAGCTCTGTCAAAATAGCCCCCTCAAATTGCCCGCCTCAAATTGACCGCGTCATGAAAATGCTGAAAGGATCTTCCTGATAGCCACCAAACGGCCCGCAATGAGCAAAACCGTGGCTTTCGTAAAGCCGCCGTGCTGGCACAAATTCAGGCGACGATCCGGTTTCCAGACTTACCCGCCGGTATCCACGCGCCGCCGCCTCGGCGATGAGATGGGCTAGGATTGCCTTGCCGATGCCGCGCCCTCGATAATCAGGATGGGCGCGCATTGATTTCACTTCGCCGTGCCCGTCATCCAGATGTTTGAGTGCGCCACATCCGGTCAGGCTTTCGCCGTGCCATGCAGACCAGAACGTGACATCACGCTCACGCAGCCGCTCGATCGGCATCGCGTGGACTTTGCACGGCGGCGACCACTGGTGCATCTCGTCCAGATGCAGTTGCAGCAGTGCAGCGACCTCTGGGCCGGACAGATCGTCTTCGATAATGCGCAAGCCTTTTATCATCGCGCCCTTGGGCTATTCCTGCTGCATGATGACAAGTATGGTCCGCCGTTTGGCAATCGTAGCGCTGTTTGTTGCACTAGGCACATCGCCAGCCACCGCCAGGGAAGGCATAACATTGAGTGAAAAGCACTGGAGCATCGCCATACATGGCGGCGCTGGAACCATGACACGCGCGGCCATGACTCCTGAAAAGGATGCCGAATATCGCGCCGCCCTGAACACCGCACTGGAGGCCGGTAGCAAAGTGTTGCGCGAAGGCGGCAGCAGCCTTGATGCAGTTCAGGCAGCGATCACCGTGCTGGAGAACGATCCGCATTTCAACGCCGGTCGCGGCGCGGTGTTCACGTATAACGGCACCAATGAGCTTGATGCAGCGATCATGGATGGCAAGACCCGTGCCGCCGGGGCCATCGCCGGCGTGACCCATACCAAAAACCCGATCCTGCTGGCCCGCGCGGTGATGGAGAAAAGCCCGCACGTTTTCCTGTCAGGCGCAGGGGCCGAGGAATTTGCCCGCGAACAGGGTGTCGAGCAGGTTGATCCTGACTGGTTTGCCACGCCCGAACGCTGGCGCCAGTTGCAGGAACTGAAAGCGAAGAAGCTCGGCTGGTTCGATGTCGATCTCAAATATGGCACGGTCGGCGCTGTGGCGGTGGATGGTGAGGGCCATGTCGCGGCGGGCACATCAACCGGCGGGCTGACCGGCAAGCGCTGGGGCCGCATCGGCGATTCGCCGCTGATCGGCGCGGGAACCTATGCCGATGACCGGGCCTGCGCTGTATCCGCCACCGGGGCGGGTGAGTTTTTCATCCGTGAAGGTGTGGCGCATGAAATCTGCGCGCGAATGCGCTTCACCGGCGAGAACGCGCAAAAGGCCGCTGACACCGTGATTGCCGAAGTTGGCGCTCTGGGCGGGGATGGCGGAGTGATTGTAGTAACTCCCAAAGGCGAAGCAGTGTTTTCGTTCAGCACACCGGGAATGTACCGCGCCCGCGCCAACAGCAAAGGTCTGCACGAGGTGGCAATCTTCAAGGATGAAGCTTTAGCAAAGCATTGAATTAAGCTTATTCTTGTCCTTTGACTCTGCAATGTTTGGACTTTAGCCTGCGCCCGTTCCGGGACCGGATTGGACTGGTGTTCGATCCTAGGGCGATCGGTGGGAAGAAGAGCTGCTTGTGGCTCTGGTCGCATCATCGATATTCGGGAGTGCCAAATGATGATCTACGTTCGTCGCGCAGCCATTGCGGCTGCATCGCTTTGTCTTGCCTTTGCAACACCAACATTTGCTCAAAATGCCTATCCCATGGATCAGGGTGACTATGTCGAGATTGGTGGAATTCAAATCGATGATGGCCACAGTGTTGACTATCTCAATCACGTGGCCGGACTGTGGAAGAAGGGCCAGGATTTCGCCAAATCGCAAGGCTGGATTACCAGCTACGAGGTTATGTCCAATGTCTATGGACGCAAAGGTGAGCCTGACATCTATCTGATCACGCGCTTTTCGCGGTTGGCCGATGCCGCCGAAGAACAGAAGCGCGATGAGGCATACCGCGCCTATATGCAGCGCACGGTCAGCCAGCTTGAGACAGAATCGGGTGATCGCGCCAAGTACCGCAAGCAGGCCGGATCAATGCTGCTGCGTGAGCTGCGCTTCAAGAAGTAGGCCATAGTTCAGGGTTTGGGGCTCCCCGTCCGGCATCGCCCGGGCGGGGAAGACTCTTTTTACCCCCACTTGTCTGCTTTGCGTTTACCCAGCCGCATATTACCTTCCAGCCGCGCGCGCAGCTGGGTGTAATAGGTCTCAAGGAAAGCGCGTTCATCGCCTGTGCCCGGATCCCAGCCGATCTTGGTGCAGATCGCCTCATGCACCGAGACAATGCCCTCGCGACGGTTTTCGCGCAGCACCCGTTCGAGCGTTTGCAGCTCGTATTCGCCGTAAGCTGACAGCTCCTTTTCACCAAAGCGATAGGCAGCACCTGTCGTTTCGCTGGCCTCCCCGCGTGAGGCACCGCCAAGTGACATCGCTGCTTGCAACTTGCGTTTGGGGGCTTCGACCACCCAGGTTCCGGCAATCAGATCACCGGCGCGCAGGGCGTCGCGGTTGAAGCAGGGGAACAGCGCAAAGATCAGGAACCAGGTCAGTCCGGCAATGCCTGCACCGCCCATATCGCCGCCGCGCGCTGCCAGCAGCATGAAGATCGGCATGAACAGTTCCAGATCGCGCAGCAGATTGCGCGCCAGCACCATTTCCGCCGTCAGCCGCCCACCATCGCGTGAGGCTATGCGGATGCCGACCAGCCGCTTGCCCGGTGTCGCGCCGCGCGGGCCAAGCTCAAAGAACAGGAAATAGGCGTTGCGGAACAGAAACATCGCCGCCAGCCACAGGATAAACAGGAATTGCACCGCCAGCCCGACACCGCTTTTCGAAGCTGTCATCCGATCGGCTTGCGAAATGCCGCCAAACACAGCGAGCAGACCTGCTGTCGTCGCGAAAATCAGCACCACGATCAGCACCAGATCGATCGCCAAGGCGCCAAACCGCGCACCTCTGCTGGCGACCACCATTTTGATCGCAATGCCCTCGGGTGTCACCAGGGTGCGGGTGCGCCGGTCGGTCAAGCCGGGACGCAGTGTTGCCGCACTCACGCTTCTGCCCCGCGTCCGCGAAAGGCGAAGAAATAGCCCAACCAGATCGCCAGCATCGAACCACCGATGGCCAGCCGCGCCTGCGTGCTATCCACCAGCTGGCGCGCAAACCCTTCGAGCATGGCGGCGAAGACCAGCATCAGCACCACGCCCGCCATCACTGTCGCCGCGCGCTGCCCCGCCTCGCTGGCAGCCTGCAACACCCCGCGCGTACCGGGAAAGGCGATGTTGCGGCCGATATGCAACCCTGCCGCTCCTGCCAACAGAATAGCGAACAGCTCGGTTGTGCCATGAACCGAAAGCCAGCCGGTGAAATCGAGCAGCAGCCCCTGTCCATCATAGAGCCACAGCATCGCGCCCAGCAGCGCGGTATTCTGGACCAGCAGCAGCAGCGAAGGGATGCCAAAGGCAAAGCCAAGCGCGAAGGCCAAAATAGCAATCTGCGCATTGTGGCTGAACAGGCTGGCGGCGAAGATCGACAACCCGTCCTGCCCAGTGTTGCCAAACAGCGTGCCCTTCAGCGCTTCATGGCTGGCACCGGGCTGTCGCACATCCATGAAATTACCTGGAACGATGGCAGCATACCATTCGGGATCACCCGCGACGAGCAACCAGCCCACTGCCGTGCCCGCCACCATGACCGCCAAAGCGATGAGGATATCGAACCAGATCCCGCGCACCGCCGCCGAAAGCCCGCCGCCGAGGAAGCCCTTGAACCAGCCCCACAGCGACTGACGCGGGCCATAGACGAGGAACCAGGCGCGCTGCACCAGTCCTTCGAGATAGGCCAGTGTCGCCGCATCGAGCGAGGTTTCACGCGCGACCGAAAGGCTGGAGGCAACGGTGCGATAAAGCACCGGCAGCGCCAGCAAGTCGGCATCGGGAATCCGCCGCAGCCGCCCCGATTCCATGCGGCTGACGATGGCCTCCAGCCGCTTCCAATCGCCCTCGCGGTCTTGCCGAAAGCGGTCAGAGCGCAGCGCCGCAGCAGTGATCGCGGCTTCCTGCAGGGCTGCCTTGCCGCCGAAAAGCCCGGCGCCCCATAGACCTCCTGTCGCCATCAGCCGATCCTCCCCGAACGCTTGACCGCCAGATAGGCATCGATCAGCCGCGTGCCGACCTGACTGTAAGGCGCCTCGATCACTTCAACGCCGATCTGGCGCAGGCGCTGCTGCACAAGGGCGCGCTGGCGCAGCAGGCCATCGGCGGAAACCGCCATGGCCAGCTCGGGCATCCCGGCGGGCTCAGCGGCGGCAATATCTTCCAGTTCTTCATCTGCCAGGGTAACAAAGATCACCAGATGGCGCGAGACGAGGCGCGAGACGCTTTCGACCATCAGTTCAGCGCTGGTGGGATCGGTGAAATCGGAAAAGATCACCACCAGCGAGCGTCGCGCCAGCCGCCCGGCCAGTGTTGCCAGCGCGAGGGTGAAATTGGGTTCCTGCGCATGGTAATCCAGCCCCGCAGCGGCGCTTTGCAGCCGGTGGAAATCGCGCGTGTCGCTGATGAACGGGCTGGCCAGTTCGGGCCTTGCGGCAAAGCCGAACAGCGCAACACGATCGCCGCCTTTCAACGCGACATAGGCAGTGGCGAGCGCGGCGGAAACCGCACGATCAATCCGCGCCATGCCGCCAATCGGTTCGCACATCGCCTGCCCGCAATCGAAGGCGAAGACGATCTGGTTATTGCGTTCAACCTCATATTCCTTGGCATAGAGGTGCGCGTGGCGGGCCGATGCCTTCCAGTCGATCCGGCGGCGATCCATGCCTGACTGGTATTCGGCCAGTGCCTCGAACTGCGTACCCTCACCGCGTATCCGCCGGGCAATATGCCCGAAATTCGAATCCTTGAGGAAAGCCTGCAAGGCGGGCGAACGCACAATGGCAAGGTTAGGCCACACGCGGACCGCTTGGTCGAGATCGACCATGCGTTGCCGCGCGCCAATGCCCAATGGCCCCTGCCAGCGCAGCCAGACCCGCGTGATCTCGCCGGTGCCGCGCCGCTTGGGCGTGACTTCCGCCGTGCCTTGCCAGGTCTCGCTTGCCGGATCGCGTCCCAGTGCCAAGTCAAGCCGTCCGCCCGGTGCCAGACGCGGATCGAGCATCAGCGATGCTTCGACGCGGCTGGTGATCCGTCCGGCTATATCGGCCAGCACGACGATCTTTGCCGCATCGCCGACTTCGCAATCGCTGGGTGCCAGCACGCGCAGGTCCATCAGCTTGCCCGCCACCAGCGCATCAATGATCACCAGCACCAGCAAGGTCAGGCCAAGCGCCGGTGCGGCGATCCATGCCCCCGGTGCGGCGGCAGCGACGACCAGCGCCAGCGGCGCGGCCAGCGCCACCAGCAGCGCCGCCCGCACGGTCGGGACGATGCCCGATCCTGTAGAGGCGAAAGGTAGCTTCAACGCGGCGCTTCGGTCTGGGCAACGAGATCGGCCACCAGTGCCTCAACCTGCTTGCCCTCAATCTCGGCGGCGGGCGACAGCAACAGACGGTGGCGCAGCACGGCGGTGGCCAGCGCTTTGACATCATCGGGCAGCACATAATCGCGTGCTTCCAGCGCGGCGCGGGCGCGGGCGGCATTGGCCAGCAGCACCGCCGAGCGCGGGCTGGCCCCGGCGGAAAGATCGGCGCTATCCCGCGTCGCGCGCACCAGCCGCACGACATAATCAACGACGCTCTCGGCAATCGTCACGCCCTTCACCGCCTGGGCTGCGGCACCAAGGCCAGCAGCATCAGTCACCGCACCAATGCCGAAATCGGCGATGCGCGGTGGTCCGGCGCGTTCGCCAAAGCGGGTGACGATGCGCGCTTCCTCTTCAAGGCTGGGATAGGCCACCAGCAGCTTGAACAGGAACCGATCAAGCTGGGCCTCGGGCAGCGGATAGACGCCCTGACTTTCGATCGGGTTCTGCGTGGCCACCACCATGAAATGCGGCGGCAGCTGATGCGCCTGACCATCGAGTGTCACCCGGCGTTCCTGCATGGCCTCAAGCAAGGCCGCCTGCGTCTTGGGCGGGGTGCGGTTGATTTCGTCGGCCAGCAGCAGATCGCAGAAAATCGGTCCGCGCGTCAGGGTGAACTGGCTGGTCTGGAAATTGAACAGGTTGGAGCCCAGAATATCGCCCGGCATCAGATCGGGGGTGAACTGGATGCGCCCGAAATCAAGCCCGAGCGAGGCGGCGAAGCACTGGGCGAGGAAAGTCTTGGCGGTTCCCGGCGGCCCTTCGAGCAGCACGTGCCCCTGCGAAAACAGCGCGATCAGCAGATGCTCGACCGTTTCGGTCTGCCCGACCACGGCCTTGGCAACTTCGGTGCGGATGGCATCGGCTAGGTTACGGACGTCTGCAAGACTGGTTGGTGCAAGACTGGTTGGAACTGGTTCGCTCATCGGGTGAGTGTCCTTTCGAGGGAATGGAGTGCGCGTCCGGCGCGGAGAAGTTCGCCCGGACGGCGGGCGGCGCGAAGCTGCGCTGCTATGGTGGAAAATGGCGTTGATTCGGGTGCTCGGGTGGTCAGCGCACGGTCAATCGCCGCCTCGGTCGCCAAGGGATCGGCATGGCGCGGCAAAGCCAGCGTTCGCGCAAGCCGCTCGCGAATCATCGCCGCATAGGGCGTACCCAGCAGATGGAAACGCCCTGATCGGCGAATCAGTCCGGCGGCATTGGCTACCAGTGCGCGTTTCCCGAAGGCAATCGCCCGCCCCACGGCCAGCGGCGGCCCAAAACGGCGAAAAGCGCGCCAGCCCGCCACCAGCCCAGCCAGCAGCAGGCATAAGGTCGCAGCCAGAAACGGCGGCTTGAAGGCCAGTGTCAGCATATTGGAAGATCGCGAAAAGCCGTTGAGTGTCAGGTCGAAACTGACCGGATCAAGCCTGCCGCCTTGTGCCAGACTGACCAGCCGCAGTGCCGCCATCGCCCGTCCCTGATCGGCCATGCCCCAATTGTTAATGAGATCGGGCTCGGCAATGACGATCAGAGGGAACAGTTCCTCATCTTCGCCGCCTGCATCGACGGCATCGGCTGCGGCTTCGAGATCGGGGTAATAACCATCGTCCTGCCAATATCCGGCCAGCACAGCCTGATCATCGCCGGTTATCAATGGAACAAGCTGTGTGCTTTCCAGAAACTGCACCTTGGGATCAGGCAGGCTGCCTGCCCTACCCAGCCCCTGCCAGCGCATCGGTTGCTTGCGATCACCGCCATCCCGAGGCTCCAGTGCGTAACCCTCCAGCTCATTCGCCCAGCCCGCGGCCGAGGTGCCCATCGGCACAACCCAGCCATCCTTGGCATCCTTGGCCTGTTGCCCCATAAATTTTGCCGGTAGCACGTTCCACTTCGGCAGGATCAGCAAGGTCGGGCCCTTACGGCGGCGATCCTCGATGATCTTGGTGATTTCCTTGGCATTGGCCCCGCCTTCAGGGGTCAGCACCAGCAAGCCCTCGTCCTTGAGGTTGGTCTGGCTGCGCAGGCGGCGAACGAAATAACCCTGCCGCTCCAGCAGATCGGCAAAGGCGGCATAGCCATTCAGCCCTTTGCCGCCGGCATGAGCCCCGCCATCATTGGTCGATCCGCCGGTCATGCCAGAGCCGATCATCCACAGCAGCGCCACGAACAGCGCCGAGCCGATCAGCACCAAGGCCAGCACCGCGCGCAGGCTGAACGGATTGGAGCCGACTTGCGGTCCGGCCAAAGCAGTGCCTTCACCGCTCATGTGCTGATCTCGGCCCGGATCTCGGTCAGGGCGAAATCGGCATAGGCACTGCGCGCCGCCTGCCAGTCTGCCGCATCGAGCGGTATCAGCGCAAAAAAGCTGCGTTCAACCCGCGCGGCGATTAGCGAAAACGCCGCTCGCGCACGAATTGGCAAGCCGGGAAGCCCAGCAATTTCGCGCGCGGTGCTTGCCGGGTGGAGCCAATCAGGCTGGGCGGTGGCGATCTGAATTACGCTGCGCTGGAGCAGCAGGTGAGTCGCTTCATCAAATCGGCCCTCGGCAGCAAGCCGGTCGGCATCATCGAGCAGCGCCTTGGCGGCATCGCGATTGGGCGTCCATTCAATCGCCTCTTGATCGACCTCTGGTTTGCGCGCCCTCATCAGCGGGGCCAGCATCCGCCAGGCAATCAGGCCCACGAAGATCACCGCGATGCCAATCAAAACCTTGAGCATGACCGGGCCAGGTATGCCGAACAGGTCGCCAAAGAAATTGCCGATATCAGCCAGCAAGTCGCCCAGCCATTTCAGCCATGCCGGGGTTTCACGTGGCACCGATTCGGGCTTTGGCAGTTGTTTGATATCAAGTGGTGCAAACTGGATATCACCGGCATCGCGAACGGCGCGCCAGTCCCCCGGCGCTTCTGCGGCTTTCGAGCCCTTTATTGCAGTAGCAACCCCACTCACCCTTGCTAGGTGGCATGGCGGAAGGGACGGCGCAAGCCGCCCATGGTTAACCGCGCGGCCTGCCTTGTCGGTAAGAGCCAAGAATGCGCAAGTCCTTGCAGTGGAACGCGAGTTCCTCGATCGCCATGTCCACCGCAGGATCACCCGGCGCGCCGACGATATCAGCGTAAAACCGGGTCGCGGCAAAGCTGGCACCCTTCTGGTAGCTTTCCAGCTTGGTGATGTTGACGCCATTGGTGGCAAAGCCGCCCATCGCCTTATACAGCGCGGCGGGAATATTTTTTACCTCGAAAACCAGTGTGGTCATCGCCACTTCGCCCTTGAGATCCGCAGGATCGAGCGGCGCGCGGGCCAGCACGACGAAGCGCGTCATATTGTCCGCCGCGTCTTCGACATTTTCTTCGATGATCTTGAGGCCATAAAGCTCGGCAGCGATCATCGGCGCGATGGCGCAGGCCTGTGGGTCGCCCTGCTCCTTGATATAGGCCGCAGCCCCAGCCGTATCAGCGTAAGACATCGGCACAATGCCCCGCTCACGCAGATAGCGGCGCGACTGACCGAGCGCCTGCGGGTGCGAATAGGCGGCGGTGTAAGGCCCCTCGCCCCCATCTTCACTCGGCAAAGCCATCAGGGCATGATGGATCGGCATGAAATATTCACCGACTATCGACAAGCTGCTTTCGGGCAGCAGAAAATGAATATCAGCGACCCGGCCATGCTGCGAATTTTCAATCGGAATGATGGCCCTGTCAACCTGGCCTTCCCGCAAGGCATCGAGCGCATCTTCAAAGCTGAAGCACGGAAATGGCAGGCAATCCGGGTCATATTCCAGCGCCGCGCGGTGGCCATTACAGCCTGGAGCGCCCTGAAAAGCGATAGCGCGCGCAGGCGCGGCAGTCGCCGCAGCGACCATTTTTTCGACCACGGCGAGGGCGGGTGTAGGGTAGCTATGCATCGCGGCGGCGCTTAGGCGTGTTCACAAGAAGCCGCAATGGCTCTTGCGCTTGGCAATCCGGCTGACTAGAGCGCGCCTCACACGCTTTTGGCGCAATATTCGGGGCATCATTCGATGGACGATCGAACCAATACTACTTTTGGCTGGGTTCTGTTTTCCGGCATAGTCGCACTTGGGCTTGCCAGCCTGAGCGGCCGGTACTTCCTTGCCGACAAGGAACATCGCCCTGAAAAGATGGGTTATGCCATCGAGGGCGTGGTTTCCAGCGGTGGCAAAGCCAAGGAAGAGCCGATCGAAGCACGGCTTGCCGCTGCCGACATCGCCAAGGGTGAAGCCAAGTTCGGGTCATGCAAAAGCTGCCACACGGCTACGGCTGGCGGCGCAGCGGGCATCGGCCCGAATCTCTTTGGTATCGTCGGCAAAGGCGTTGCCGGTGGCAGCTTTGCCTATTCCGAGGATCTGAAAAAGCTTGGCGGCAAGTGGGACTGGGCGACGCTCGATAGCTGGCTCAAGAACCCCAAGGCCATGGTCAGCGGCACCAAAATGTCGTTCGCAGGCTTTAGCGACGGTGCTGACCGCGCCAATGTCATCGCCTATCTGAACGCGCAAGGTTCGAACCTGCCGATGCCAGCTGCTCCGGCAGCTGCACCTGCCGAGGAGGTCAAGGAAGGCGCTGTAAAAGATGGGGCACCGGAAGCCAGCGCCGCCGCTTCGGCTGCGCCGGAAGCTGCCAAGCATTAATTCAGGCGTCATTGCGAATCACAAGGGGCGGCTCCGCAAGGGGCTGCCCTTTTTGTTTGGCTTGGTTCTTTTCGAACTCAGGGTGATTCGCGGCCCTTGAAGCCTTGGGCGATGACATACCATTCGGAGCTGCCCTTGCGGCTGGCCGGTGGCTTGGCATGCTTCACCGCCATAAAATTCCGCTTGAGCAGGGCCAGCAGATCGGCATCGGTCCCGCCAGCCAGCACCTTGGCGACAAAGGCACCGCCCGGCGCCAGCGTCGCAATGGCAAAATCAGCCGCAGTCTCAACCAGGCCCATGGTGCGCAAATGGTCGGTTTGCTTGTGGCCGACGGTATTGGCCGCCATGTCCGACAGCACGAGATCCGGCGCGCCTTCAAGCGCCTCTTCCAGCACAGCGGGGGCCGCATCCGCCATGAAGTCCATCTCAAAGATGATCACGCCTTCGATCGGATCAGTAGGCAGAAGATCAATGCCCACCACCCGCGCCTTGGGGCTGCGCTGGCGCACGATCTGGCTCCAGCCGCCCGGCGCAATGCCAAGGTCCACCACCCGCTCAGCACCCTTGAGCAGGCTGAACCGGTCATCGAGTTCGGCAAGCTTGTAGGCGGCGCGGCTGCGATAGCCATCGATCTTGGCCTGTTTGACATAGGGATCATTGATCTGCCGCGTCAGCCAGCGTGCCGAGCTGGCGGTGCGGCCTTTCCCGGTCTTCAGCTTCTCGCCCGGATCGCGGCCTGACCGGCTCATGCTTCGCGCAATCGCTGGACGACGGCACGGGCATGATCGGCACGTGTATGTTCGGGGTGGCCACCCGCCGCCATCAGGCTGCGCAGGATACCTTCGCGAATACCGCGATCGGCAATCCCCAGCCGGTCGGCAGGCCACAGATCGAGGATCGTTTCAAGAATCGCACAGCCTGCCACAACCAGTTCTGCCCTTTCGCGCCCGATACAGGGCAGTTCGCGTCGCTCAGCGGGTGACATACCGGCCAGATTCAGGCTGATCGACCGCATCGATTCGGTAGGCACAATGAGGCCATCGACGGCACGGCGATCATATTGCGGCAGATCGAGGTGCAGGCTGGCGAGCGTCGTCACGGTGCCGCTGGTGCCCAGCAAGCGCAACTCTGCCAAAGGCCCTTTGCTGCGCATCGGGGCGATTCGCGTCGCAAAATCGCTGAAGCTGTCGCGCACCAGACTGCGCATCTGCTCATAGCGCTGGCTGCGCTCCTCGGCGCCATCAAGTTCTGGTCCGCAAGTTTCCGAAAGCGAGACCACACCCCAAGGCACAGACTGCCAATCAAGGATGCGTGGCACCGTATCGGTGCTTTCGATCAGCACCAGTTCGGTTGAGCCGCCGCCGATGTCAAAGATCATTGCCGGGCCTTCACCGCTTTCGAGCAGGATGTGACAGCCCAGCACCGCCAGCCGGGCTTCTTCCTGCGCGGTGATGACATTGAGGTGGATGCCGGTTTCCTCGCGCACCCGGTCAATGAAATCCTGGCCGTTGCTGGCGCGGCGGCAAGCTTCGGTCGCCACCGAGCGGGCGAGATGAACGTTGCGTTTGCGCAGTTTTTCCGAACAGACCTTGAGAGCACCAAGCGCGCGGTCCATCGCTTCATCCGACAAGCGGCCCGATTGCGCCAGTCCCTCGCCCAGACGCACGACCCGGCTGAAAGCATCAATGACGATGAAATTGCTGCCTGAAGGGCGCGCGATCAGCAGGCGGCAATTATTGGTGCCAAGATCAATCGCGGCATAGGCCTGTCTTGGATGGAAGCCGCCAGAAAACACACGCGACTGCGCACTGGCAAAGCTGCCGCCTTGTTCCGGTCGACCGCCGGGCATACGCACACTCGATTCCTGACTGGATTGCGGACTGGCCTGCGGACCTGTGCATCCCGGATCGCTCTCCGGCATGACGTCGCTGACTGTCGCCTCGCTCCTTCCAGCCTCATTGTGCGCCGCCGGCGGAGATTGTTCCGCCATGGTCAATTCACTCAAATTGATTTTCCCGCCAAAGGACGGGGTATCAGAGGCATTGCTAGACCCGTCGGGGGGCTTGAGCAAGTCTTGGCCGAGCGCGGCGGATGCAAACACCCTTGACCGGCCATATTGCCGGGATTAGAGCGCGCCACCGCACTGCCCCGTCGTCTAATGGTAAGACACCGGTTTCTGATACCGTTTATCGAGGTTCGAGTCCTCGCGGGGCATCCAGCTTTCATGCATGGTTTAGTCAAACGCCGCTGCGGCGCGCTGCGTTTACACGTGCGGCCGATCGATGCTTTGACACACCGCGCGCTTTGACCGAGAATTGGCAAATGACAGAAGAAGAAAATGAAAAGCGGCTGCATCGGCGCCGTTTCTACAAGGCGGAGCAGGAAGCCTCCTTCGCCGAATCGCAGCCCCACCTGACCCCGCAAACGCAGGATCCAGCCTATCGCCTGGCCTTCAGTGACACCGAATTCCTGCTGCGTGAAGAACTGCGCCCGGTCCGTTTTCAGCTGGAACTGCTGAAAACCGAGATGCTGCTGGAGGAAGCCAAGATCGGCTCGACGCTGGTCTGCTATGGCTCGGCGCGGATTCCTTCACCCGAAATGGCTGAGGCTGCGCTGAAAACTGCGACCACGCCCGAGCGGATGGCCGTGGTCGAACGGCTTGTGGCCAATTCAAAGTATTATGAGCAAGCTCGCAATCTGGGCCGAATCGCCAGTGAACAGGCGATTGTCGAAAAAGGTATGCGGCAATTCGTCGTTTGCTCGGGCGGCGGGCCTTCGATCATGGAAGCGGCGAATCGCGGTGCCGTGGATGCCGGCGCGGAGACGGTCGGACTCAATATCGTGCTGCCGCATGAGCAGGCGCCCAATAATTACGTCACGCCGCACTTGTCATTTCGCTTCCACTATTTTGCGCTGCGCAAGATGCACTTCCTGCTGCGCGCCCGCGCCGTGGCGGTGTTCCCCGGCGGTTTCGGCACGCTCGACGAGTTCATGGAACTTCTCACTCTGGTGCAGACCGGCAAGATGAAGCCGATCCCGATCCTGCTGTTCGGCAAGGAGTTCTGGAACCGGGTGATCAATTTCGAGGCGCTGGCCGAGGAAGGCGTGATCAACCCAGACGATCTCAAACTGTTCACCTGGGTGGAAACGGCCGAGGAGGCCTGGGCCGAAATCAAGCGGTTTTACGAGCTGGATTAAACTCTGGCCGCAGCCCTAAACCTGCGCCTGCGCGTGCCCCAGCGGGCCATGCCCTGCGCCAAATCCCGGGGCGGCGATCAGGGCGGAGCGCACAAACAGCCGCGCGCGGGCGATCGCTTCGGTGAGGCCCATGCCTTCGCCAAGGCCAGTGGCAATCGCGCTGGCCAATGTGCAGCCAGTACCGTGGGTGTGGCGCGTTTCGATGCGCGAATCCTCCCAGCAGGCCAGTTCGCCATCCTTTGAGATCAAGCGGTCGATGATCTGATCGCCGCCGCCATGGCCGCCCTTGATGAGCAGATTCTGCGCCGAACCCAGCACGGCCTCCTCACCACCCAGTGCCTCTAGTTCAGGCAAATTCGGAGTAGTCAGCGTGGCGATCCGCATCAGGCGCGCGAAAGCGGCAATCGTCTCGGCATCGGCAAGTAACGCGCCGCTGGTGGCAATCATTACCGGATCGAAGACCACCGGAATTCCAGCATTTTCCAGCAGATCGGCCACCGCATGGGCATTGGCCGCCGACCCCAGCATACCGATTTTTACCGCATTCACACCAATGTCGGACGCGCAAGCCTCGATCTGCGCTGCGACCATTTCGGGCGACAGCACTTCGATCATGCTTACCCCCAGCGTATTCTGCGCGGTGATCGCGGTGATCGCGGTCATGGCATAGCCGCCAAGCATGGTGATGGTCTTGATATCGGCCTGAATCCCCGCGCCGCCGCCGGAATCGGAGCCGGCAATGGTGAGCACGCGGGGGATCATCCCTTGAACTTCCGCTCCGTCGAGGGTGGGCTCTTGGCATGGTGTTGCTTGGCGCGGGACGGGCGGTCCATCAGCTCACCGCCGCAATTGGGACAGCGATCATCGAGTGCCTCTGAGCACTCCACGCAGAAAGTGCATTCGAAGCTGCAAATGAAGGCTCCGGGGGCTTCGGCGGGCAGATCGCAGCCACAGCGTTCGCAATCGGGGCGCATTTCAAGACTCATGCCGCAGCTTCCTTCACCGCATCGCAAATCGCCTCGACAACCTGTTCAACCTCCGCCGCATCATCGCCCTCGGCCATCACGCGGATCACTGGTTCGGTGCCCGAGGGGCGGATGACCAGACGGCCCTTGCCGAGCAGCTGCGCCTCAGCCTCGGCGATCACCGCTTTGACCCGCGCATTGTCCAGAGGTTTTCCTCCCGCGAAACGCACATTCCTGAGCAGCTGCGGCACCGGATCAAACAGGTGGAGCAGTTCGCTCGCCCGCTTGCCCGATTGCACTAGCGCGGCGATCACTTGCAGCGCCGCCACCGTGCCATCGCCAGTCGTTGCGTGATCGAGCAGGATCATGTGGCCCGATTGCTCGCCGCCCAGATTGAAGCCATCGGCCTTCATCTTTTCAAGCACATGGCGATCACCCACTTTGGTGCGTTCGAGAGTCAGCCCTTGCCCTTGCAGATAGCGCTCAAGCCCCAGATTTGACATCACTGTTGCCACCACACCACCACCGCGCAAGGTGCCGCGCGCAGCCAATTGCGTGCCGATCAGCGCCATGATCTGATCGCCATCGACCGTCTTGCCCTTTTCATCGACGACAATCAGCCGGTCAGCATCACCATCCAGCGCAATGCCGATATCGGCCCCGCTGGCGACCACGGTTTCCTTGACGAGATCGAGGTGGGTGGAGCCAACCTTGTCATTGATGTTCTTGCCATTGGGCGTGACGCCAATCGTCAGCACCTCTGCCCCCAGTTCCCAGATCGCCGAGGGGGCGACTTGATAGGCCGCGCCATTGGCGCAATCGACCACGATCTTGAGGCCATCGAGGCGGATGTTATCAGGCAACGAACCCTTCACCGCGTGAATATAGCGCCCGCGCGCATCCTCGATCCGGCGCGCACGGCCAATTTCGGGCGAGGCGGCGAGCGGTAGCTGCTGACTGAGCATCGCCTCGATCGCCAGCTCGTCCTCGTCCGACAGCTTGAAGCCATCGGGGCCGAACAGCTTGATACCATTGTCCTCATAGGGGTTGTGGCTGGCCGAGATCATCACGCCGACATCCGCGCGCAGTTCGCGCGTCAGCAGCGCCACGGCAGGGGTCGGCATCGGGCCAAGCAACACGACATCCATGCCGACGCTGGTGAAGCCAGCGACCATCGCGTTTTCCAGCATATAGCCCGAAAGCCGCGTATCCTTGCCGATCACCACCCGGTGGCGGTGATCGCCGCGCAAGAAATGCGTACCCGCCGCCATGCCGACTTTCATCGCGATCTCGGCAGTCATCACGCCCGCATTGGTGCGGCCCCGAATGCCGTCAGTGCCGAAATAGTTGCGTCCCATTTCCCGCATTTCCCGCTAAATATGTTCCCGCCATTTGCCATGGCGCAAGCCGCCGCTAATGTCACCCCAGCTCAACTGGCGGGAAGCGATATGGCAGGACAACAAGCACCGGGCGCAGGTAAACAAGCGGCTTCAGGCTTCCTCGAGATCAAAGTTCCGGCGGCGCTGACTTTCGCCGGGCTGGTACTGGGTTTTGTCACCGGGATGGTGCTGCAAGGCACTGATCTGCTCGCACCGGTGCTGAAATATGGCAGCCTCGCCGGCACCCTGTGGCTGCGCGCTCTGCAACTAACGATCCTGCCGCTGGTCATCGGCCTCGTCTATACCGGCATCTCGCAGACGCTGGCGGCGGCAGGCGGCGGCAAGCTGGCGCGGCGCGCGGTGGGACTGTTTCTGACCGTCCTGCTGGCAAGCGCCACCATGGCGGCGTTGTTGGTTCCCGGCCTGCTAGTCGCCTTCCCGATCCCCGAGCGCGCTATTGCTGCGCTGAGCGGCGGCGCATCGGCACTAAGTGGTGGTGCGGGCACAGTGCCGGGCTTTGCCGAAGTGCTGCTGGCCATGATGCCGGAAAACATCTTCGCCTCGGCCGCCGCCGGGGCCATGCTGCCCATCGTGCTGTTTGTTTCGGTTTTCGCGGTCGCTGCAACCCGCATCAGCGAAGCGCCAAGCCGCCAGCTCGGGCTGTTCTTCGAAGGGCTGGCTGGCGCGATGATGGTCATCGTCGGCTGGGTGCTGATGCTCGCCCCCATCGGCGTCTTCGGCCTCGCACTGCCGCTGGCGGCGAGCAGCGGTTCGGATGCCATCGGCGCGCTGGCGCACTACATCCTGGTGGTGAGCGCGGCGGGCTTTGTCGTGCTGCTGGGCGGCTTCCTGCTCGCCGTTGTGCTTGGCCGCCAGCCGCTCGGTGCTTTCGCCCGCGCGCTGGTGCCGGTTTACGCCGTCGCCATCTCCACTCAGTCCTCGCTGGCCAGCCTGCCCGCCATGCTGGCTGCGATCCGGCGGCTGAACCTGCGCGAAGCGACTTCGGATTTCGTTCTGCCGCTGGCCGTGGCGATTTTCCGCGCGACCAGTCCGGCGATGAACATGGGCGTGGCGATCTATGCCGCGCACCTCACCGGCACACCGCTTTCGGCTTGGGCGCTGGGGGCGGGTGCGCTTGTCGCGGTGCTGGTTTCGCTCAGCTCGGTATCGCTGCCGGGAACCCTGAGCTTCGTCGTCTCGGTTGGCCCTATTGCCAATGCCATGGGTGTGCCGATTGCGCCGCTGGCGCTGCTCGTGGCGGTCGAGATGCTGCCCGATATCATGCGTACTCTGGGCAATGTGACACTGGACGTGGCGGTGACCACAGCGATTGACCGGAGTCAGGACTAACCTGACAGAAGCGGACACCGTGTCCGGGTTGAATAACTTTATACTTCAACAGCTTGGATCGGAAAAGGGTACACTTACCCCGTTTTCGCGGCAAATTGGTCTTCAGGGTGTGAAAGAGCCTGAAGACCATGCGGATTACCGACCGTGTAGGACAGTCTGTTTTTGCCACTGTCACCGGGTATAGTGAGAGTTACAGCGCCTTCTCGTAGATATTATAAACCTTGTTGACCTTGCTGCCGATGGCATCGGCGATGGCTACCATCCCTTTATTATCCTCAAGAATCCAGCCAATTTCAGCGCGCTTGCCATGGTATCGGTTGTAGCCCGAACGGCGGCTGTATTCGATCATCATGAAGGCCAGCTGGCTCGCCATGCGCGAGCTTTGCAACCGCTTTACAACGCCCATGAGCGGCACCCGCATGTCCGCCTGTTTTGGTTTCCACAACCACAGCGCCAGCCTGATCCAGCCGAGCAGCGACGGCTTGCCGTTTTTGCCGTTCACCTTTTTCTGGATCTGGTTGAGATCGGGCAGGGCCATCATGAAGGCCACCGGCTCGCCATCATATTCGGCGATACGGACCAGGTCTGACTTGACCAGCGGCTTCAGTTCTTTGCCAGTATAGGCAATCTCGGCTTCGGTGAAGGGGACGAAACCCCAGTTGTCTGACCAGGCATCGTTGAGGATGTGGCAGATCACCTCGGCTTCCTGATCAAAATTCTTGAGCACGACCTCGCGAATGCGGATGCGCGCGTTCTTTTCGCCTGAGGCGACAATGCGCTGGATCAGCGGTGGAAATTCAAGACTGATGTCGAGATCATAGGTGTTGAGCTGCATGGCAAGGCCATAGCCCTGGCCTTCGATCCAGGGCTGATAGCGCGGGGAATTGTGCCCCATCATCACCATCGGCGGGTGATCATGGCCCTTCACCAGCAGGCCGGGCTGTTCCCAGACCGAGAGGTTCATCGGCGCCAATACCCGGTTCATACCTTGCCCGCGCAGCCAGTCTTCGGCCTTGGCGATAAGCTGGAGCGCCACGCTTTCATCCAGAGTTTCCAGAGCCCCCCAGTTGCCGGTGCCTGGGCCCATGCCCTGCTCCACCGGCTGGGTCAGCGCCAGTTCATCGATATGCGCCGATATGCGGCCAACTATTTCGCCACTCTGGCGCGCGAGGAACAGCTGGACACGGGCGTGTTCGAAAAACGGATTCTTGCCAGCGGTGAACTTGCCCAGCTCGTTCGCGCGCAGCTCGGGGACAAAATTCGGATCATCCGCATTGATGCGGTAGCCAAAGTCAACAAACGCTTCGAGGTCAGCCTTGCTCGAAACGGGTGCAATCACTACTTTGTCGTGAGCCACGATCTTGCCTTTGCTTTGGGATCAGAGGAAATATGGTCGCCGAACTGCGTTTGGTCACGGTGACTTGTCAAGCTGAACCGCGCGAAATTGGCCAATCGAACCACGGGCTCGGGCATGGAACAAATTGCATGATTGCGCAGGAATTGATTGATCAGCCCCCCCAAGTATCAGCCCGGCCAAGCGCAGTGCCGATCCTTGATGACAAGGATATGCTGCGCGCAGCCGTGGAGCTGACCCGTGACATTTCCGCTGCCAAGTCCGCCGTTTACTGGCCCGACATGCTGGGTTCGGCAGCGCTTGGCTATGCCGCGCTGGCCGGCGCGATCCTGCAAACTGACCCGCTGATTTCGGTTGGACTGGGGGTCATCGCTGCCCTGGCGCTCTACCGTGCGCTGCTGTTCATCCACGAATTGACCCATATCCACGAAACGGCGCTGCCCGGTTTCCGTTTGGTGTGGAATCTGCTGGTCGGCATTCCTCTGCTCACCCCATCGCTGATGTATGAAGGGGTTCACACGCTGCACCACGCCCGCACCCGCTATGGCACTGCGGAAGACCCCGAATACCTGCCGCTGGCGCTGATGAAGCCGTGGTCGCTGCCGTTGTTCATCGGGATCGCCATGATCCTGCCTGTGGCACTGCTGGTGCGCTCGGCAGTGCTGGTGCCACTGGGGGTAGTAATTCCGCCGTTGCGCAGAATGGTGTGGGAACGCGCCTCGTCACTATCGATCAACCCCGATTTTCGCCGCCGTCCCCCCGAGGGCAAATTTGCCCGCATGGTCACATGGCAGGAACTGGGCGCATCGCTGTGGGCGATATTCCTGATCGCCAGTGCCGTGGTGTGGGACTGGCACCCGCTGGCAATCGGTCTGGCAGTGGTTTCAGCCACCGCCGTGCTCAATCAGATCCGCACTCTTGTGGCGCATCTGTGGGCCAATGACGGTGATGCCATGACTGTGACCGCGCAATTTCTCGATTCGGTCGATGTCCCCCCATCTGCCATGCTAACATCTGCCTTGCTCACACCACTGTGGGCACCGGTTGGCCTGCGCTATCACGCAACGCATCATCTGCTGCCGAGCCTGCCCTATCATGCGCTGGGAGAGGCTCACCGCCGCATCTCGGCGCATCTCGGCGGCACTTCAACCTATGCCAAGGCCAGCTACCCCGGATTGCTGCCGCTGATCGGCAAGCTGGCGCGCAGCACGATGAAACTGGGGTAATGCCGCTGAGGTAGTGTGGCTGGGCTGAGGCTAATCTACTCCTCGGTTCGCACCAGCACCGTCTCACCAACCAAAAAGAACAGCGTGAACGGCGCCCAGGCGGCGATGAGCGGCGGGTAGCCGCCGAAATTTCCGATCGCGAGCGCGGCATTGTCGAAGACGAAATAGGCAAAGCCCAGCATCATGCCGATCACCCCGCGCACCAGCAGCTGACCCGATCGGGCAAGGCCGAAGGCGGCCACCGAACCCAGCAGCGGCATCAGCAGGGCAGACAGCGGCGCGGTGATCTTGTGCCACCATTTGCCCTCAAGCTCTGCGGTGCGGCGCCCTGCGGCCTTCAAAGCGGTGATCGAGCGCGCCAGTTCGAAGATATTCTCGGCATCGGCATCAACCTTGCTGATCGACACCTGCTGCGGGGATACCGACTGCGCGACAACCGCTGCGCCCAAGGCCTTTGATTGGGCGCTCTGGACATCGAATTCAGAGGCTTGTTCCAACCGCCAGCCGGGCGCCGCATAGGTGGCGCGCGGGGCTTTGATCGTGCTGATGACCATCAACTGGGCGTTGCGGCGATACCAGGTGACATTGGTCATGACGATGGCATTGCCCGCGCCGGTGAGTGATGCGGCCATGAGAATATTGTCACCATCGCGCAGATAGACGTTGTTGCGCGTCGCCGATGTCTTGGGCATCACTCCATAGGACACTGCCTGCCAGGCCTTGAGCGTGGCAGTGGAACGTGTGACCACCCGTTCGTTGAAAGTGAAGCTCGCCAGCGCCACCACCAGTGCGGTCAGCAACATCGGCGCGAGGATCTGATGGGCAGAAAGCCCTGCCGCGCGCATCGAGACAACCTCGCTGTTCTGGTTGAGCGGCCAGAAAGTGAACAGGGTCGCCAGCAGCACCGAATAGGGCAGGAAGCGCGCGATCAATTGCGGTGTCCGCAGCGTGACATAGGTCCACATCTGGGCCTGGCCATTGCCGGGCTGGGCAAGGATCTGTCCGCTCTCGGTCAGCAGATCGAGCACCTGCAGCACCAGCACCAGCATGATCAGCACCGCGATGATGCGGGTGATGAACAGCTTGACCAGATAGAATGTCAGCGTGCGTGAGGGGAAAAAGTCCAGTCCCACTCTAATTCTCCGCCACCGGATCAAGCCCCGCCAACTTGCGCACCGCAGGATTACGCTTGAAGAAAGAGCTTAGCCACTTGCCGATCCCTTGCGCAAGCCGCTCTAGCGCGCCAATCGGCTGGCCGCCCGGAACATAGGCGACGCGCCAGTACATCCAGAAAATCAGCGCTGCGAATATCACGAAGGGTGCCCACAGAGAGACAAGTGGCCCGACCTTGCCCAGTGCGGCCACGGATTGTCCGTATTCGTTGACCTTGTGATAGGCGACCACCATGACAATCGACACGAACAGGCCAAGCGCCGAAGTTGATCGTTTGGGCGGGATGGCCAGCGCCACCGCCAGCAGCGGCATCAACAGCATCATGATCACTTCGACCATGCGATAGGAAAAACTGGCCCGCACCTCAGCCCGCGCCTTTTCGCTCACCTGATCGGCCCAGCCAATGCTCAACAATTCGGGCAGGATATATTCGCGCTCTTTGCCGCCGCGCTGGCGAAAGGCCTCAATCGCGGGCAGTTCGATCGGCAGATCATGGCGTGAAAAGCTGAGCACGCGCGGGGTGACGCCATTGGTTTCCTGCACGATCTGGCCGTCGCTCAGCCGCAGCACGATGGTATCCGGCGCATCTTTCAGTGCCATGAAGCGCCCTTCGCGCGCCGAGATTGACAGCACCTGCCCTTTGCCATCGGACAGGCGGGCGAAGATGCCGATCAACTGGCGGCCATCTTCACGGCTCTGTTCGATGCGCAGCGCCATACGGTCAGCCAGCGTGGTGAACTCACCCACCTTGATCGACGCGCCTAGCGCGCCCGATTTCAGCTCGAACTGGAGCTGCTCGTAATAATAGCGCGACAGCGGCTGGAGGTAGCTGACATTGAGGAAATTCACCAAGGCGAGCGCAAAGGCGATCATATAGGGCGCCCGCAGCAGCCGCGTATAAGACAGCCCCACGGCGCGCAGGACATCCAGCTCGCTTGACGTCGCCAGCTTGCGGAAAGCCAGCAGAATGCCCAGCAGCAGCCCCAGTGGGATCGCCAGACCGGCATATTCGGGCAACAGGTTTGCCAGCATCTTGAACACGACGCTGACCGGGCCGCCTTCCGTCGCGACAAAATCGAACAGCTTGAGCATCTTGTCGAGAATGAGCAGCGACGCGGCGACAAGAAACACCGCGCACATCGGCATCAGCACCAGCCGCAGGATATACCGGTCAATGGCGGGGAGAGATTTCAGCAAGAGGCTCTGGCCATATCCAGTTCGGGGGAGAGGTGCCCGAAAATTGCCGGGCGCTTCAGGGAATTGCCTAGGTCAAGCGGCTGGCGCTGGCAAGCAAACTGCGCATGATGCCTGCGCTCAGGTCTTTTCGACAGCGCCGTGGCCTGCGCTCAGGCCTTTTCGAGAGTACATTGCAGCGGATGCTGGTTCTGTTTGGCAAAATCCATCACCTGATTGACCTTGGTCTCGGCGATTTCATAAGGGAAAATCCCACAGACCCCGACCCCGCGCTGGTGGACATGGAGCATCACCCGCGTTGCCTGTTCCAGATCCATCTGGAAAAACCGCTTGAGCACGAGCACGACGAATTCCATCGGTGTGTAATCGTCATTGAGCATCAGTACTTTGAACTGGTTCGGCTTTTTGGGCTTGGCGCGCGTTTTGGTGGCAACGCCCAGTTCACCCTGATCACCTGGTCGCTGATCGTCTGGCCCCTGCCCGTCTGGCCCCTGATCGTCATTCTGGCCAGCGCGAATGCGCAGTTGACGTGAATCGGTGTAGGGGACGAGCAGGTTCATTTAGCAATAATACCGTAACCGCGGGGAGCAGGACAAGTAGGGTCAGCCGCTTAACGAAACAAGAATGATCCCGCATTCTTGAAAGCGAAAAGGCCGGGCTTGAACACGAAAGGGCCGGACGGCTTTTCAGCTGTCCGGCCCTGATCGGTGCGCCGACGGGGAAATTCCGTCAGCGAAGAACTAGGCTCAAGCAGCCTTGTTCAGCTTTTCCACTGCCAGGCTGACGCGCGCCGAGATCGGTGCAAACGTTTCATTGGCCAGCTTGGTCGCAGCTTCGGTGCTCTTCGTGCCATAGGCGACAGCGGCTTCGAAGTTGCGGCGCATCAGGTTGGCTTGCAGCTGGAAGAAGTCGGTCGGCGACTTGACAGCAGCGAGTTCCTTGACGTCGGCAGTCAGGGTTTCGAGAGCGGCCTTGCTCTCGGCAACATATTCGGTGCCCAGGGTCTTGAGGCCTTCAGCCAGGATCTTGCCCGATTCGACGGTGGCTTCAACGTGGCCCTTGGCGAATTCGGTGGTTTCGGTGGCAACGGCAGTGCCCTTTTCGAAAGCAGCCTTAGCCTTGTCCTTCGCGTCAACGAATGCAGTCTTGATGGTAGCGGTGAAATCGGTGGTCTTGGCCATGATGGTATCCTTTGATTTTGCGATGATGGATGTGCCGGAAATTACGGCTGGTTTCTTGACCACAGGCTTGGCAGCCAGTGGCTTGATGCTCGGCGATTTGGTTTTCTTGACGATTTTTGCTGGCGCTTTCGCTGCCGGAGCAACAACTGCGATCTTCGCAGCCTTCGCAGCCTTGGCTGCTTTGGCCGGCTTGGCAGCAACAACGGCCTTTGCCGGAACAGGGGCTGGCTCTGCTTTGTCCGGTGCGGCTACTGTTACCGGTGCGGCCACTGCCTTTGGCAGCGCAGGCTTGCTGTCGTCAGTGAGAAAAGCCGGCAGCACAACTGTTTCGGCTGCGGCGGCGTAAGCTTTCTCGGCCGAATCAGGAATTTGGACTTGCGGTGTATCAGACATGGACTTGATCCTGCTTTGCTGCATTGCACAAATAGTTTGTGCGTGTGCAAAGTCAAGAACTTTTGTTGCAGTGCAACATAAGTGTCATGCCGTACTGCCGTCGCCGCGATTCAGCGCGACTTGACGTAGCGTCCGGGTGCGTCCTCGATCACTGTGTCGCCCTTTGATCCGGGGACACGTTTGCCCTTGGCGGCGGTTTCGGCATTATCCTGATCGTGCAGCCATCCCAGCCAATGGCCCCACCAGCTGCCGGGATGCTCTTCAGCCCCGGCAATATAGGATTCCAGCGTCGTCCCCGGTTCGGGATTGATCCAGTACTGGTATTTGTTCGCGGCGGGCGGATTGACGACGCCAGCGATATGCCCCGATCCGGCGAGCACAAAAGTCCACGGTCCGCTAAGCTGCTGGGTCAGGCACCACACGCTTTCGGGCGGCGCAATATGATCTTCGCGCCCGGCCTGGATAAAGCACGGCGTGGCAATCCGGGTCAGATCAATCGGCGTATCGCAGGCGGTGAGCGAATCGGGCACGACCAGCCGGTTATCGCGATACAGATCCTTGAGGTAGGCCTGATGCCACTTGGCCGGCAGGTTGGTGGTATCCCCATTCCAGTGCAGCAGATCAAAGGCCGGGTAGTCCTCACCCAGCAGGTAATTCTGGATCACATAGTTCCAGATCAGATCCGATCCGCGCAAGAGATTGAAAGTCGCGGCCATAACGCGGCCATCGACATAGCCATCCTTGGCAATGGCACCGACAAGGGCCAGCTGGTTCTGATCGATGAAGTTCTTGAGATCGCCCGCCTCAGCAAAATCAACCTGCGCGGTGAAAAAGGTCGCGCTCTTGACCTTGTCGGCCTGACCATTGCGGCTCAATATGGCGAGCGTTGCGGCGAGCGTAGTCCCCGCAACGCAATAGCCGATAGTATGAACCGCAGGCACAGCCAGACGCGCCCGGACATGGTCAATCGCCTCGATCTGCGCGGCGATATAATCATCCCAGACAAGGTCGGCCATCGAGGCATCGGCAGATTTCCATGAGACCATGAAAGTGGTCACGCCCTGCTCGACAGCCCAGCGAACGAAGCTTTTGGCGGGATTGAGATCGAGAATGTAGAAGCGGTTTATCCATGGCGGGAAGATCACCAGCGGCACTTCCAGAACCTTGTCGGTTGTCGGCGAGTACTGGATGAGCTGGAACAGCGGCGTTTCATAGACCACTTTGCCGGGGGTCATGGCGATGTTGCGGCCAAGTTCAAAGGCATTGGGATCGGTATGCGTGAGCTGGCCACGCTTTAGATCGGTGAGCAGATGCTCCATGCCCTGAACGAGGTTTTCACCTTTCGACTCCAGAGTCTTTTCCAGCACCACCGGGTTGGTCATCGGGAAGTTCGCCGGGCTCAGCGCTTCGATCAGCGTGCGCGTGGCAAAGCGCAGCTGTTCCTTGCGATCAGGCTCCAGCCCATCGGTGTTTTCAGCAAGCTGGGTCAACTGTTCGGCAAACAGCAGATAGGTCTGGTGGATCAGCGCGAAAACCGGTTGTTCACGCCAGCGCGGATCAGCGAAGCGGCGGTCTTTGCGCGGCAGATCCGGCGCGCTGTTGGCGTCCTTGTCCGCTGAACTATACTGGCCGAGCACCCCCTGCCACAGTTTGAGGCTGTCCTGCCAAAGCTGATTCTGCGCCTCTGGGCTGGCCAGCGGCATCTGGCGATACCAGCCTTCGACCAGCCCCTGCCAGGCGGCGGGATCGGTGATCGTCTTTGGCGAAGCGGATGTCGTCACTTCTCCAGGTTGGGAGTTCTGCCAAAGCGCTTGCAAGCGCTGCGCCACGCTCGCCCACTGAGCAAATTCATCCCCGGCCGGTTGCGTGTCTGCCTCACTCACCGCCGCACCGCCCATGTACTGACCAAACTGGCCAAACATTGCCTGTGTCGCCTCGGCCTGCAACTTCAGCATTTCTCCGAAGATACCAGTGTCGGGCGCGCCGTTAGTTTTGGAAGAATCAGACATCGCAGGCTCCCTGTTCGCAGGGCACCTTAGCGCAAGTCGCGTGAAGCCGACAATTATTGTCGTGCTGCGCGCATAATTAAGCGCGGAGGGTTAGCGGGTCATGCAGCGCGCTTCGCCAACCCGGTTGTAGCTGGCATAAAATTTGGGCATACTGCCGTCGCGCTCGTTGAAGTTGTAGCCATCGCCAAGATTGAGATCGAGCTCGCGTCCACCGGGGCCATCTCCCGATTGCAGACTATCAATGCGCAGGTTCTTCTTCTGATTGCCCCAGATGCCATGACCACGCAGGGTGTTATTCCCGCGGCTGTTCTTGCCCAGAAAACGAAACAGGGTGACCCCGCATTTACCGTTTGCGGCAACGCTGACACCGCAGAAATCCTTGCCACAAGGGGCGACATCGAACGACTTGTAAAGGCGGCCTTTGGCCGAAAACACCTGATCGGCATCAGTCACCGTCCAGCGTCCGTAATAGGGGGATGAGCCAGATGCGGCGGCGGCAGGCGCGGTGCAGGCTGCCGTAGCGGCAGCACAGGCGACAGCGACAAAGGCAAGATGGCGCATCGACAAGCGTGCAGATGGGTGGAATACAAGTTTCATGTCCGTCTCCGGTTCCGGTTTGCAGAATCGTCGCGACCTTTTCTGGCGTCTTGCGCGCCTGATGGTCCTATCAGGACTGTCCTTCTATGTAATCCTCGTTGCTGTAGCTGCGCTGAACCAGACCTTTGAGCACGACGATTTTTCCGAATCGCTGTCGATCAAGCTGGAAGCCCTGCCGCTGATCTTTCCGTTGCATATGTTCACGGGCGGCATGGCGCTGTTTCTGGTGCCACTGGCGTTAATCCTGCGCAGACTTCACCCGTGGCACCGCATCGCCGGAGTGATTGCCGCCATCGACGTACTGGTGGCCGGGTTGACCGCCTATCCGGTGGCGTGGATCGCCCCCGTCACCACATGGTCAGCGGCGGGCTTCACCGCGCAGGCGAGCGTCTGGCTGGCGCTGCTGGCCGCCGGGATCTGGCACATGACGCAAGGCCATAGGCGCCAGCACCGCGCCTGCATGATCATGATGCTTGCCGTCATGTCGGGCGCAGTATTTTTCCGGCTCACTCTCGCCTTGTGGGCAATTTCTGCGCAAGGGCAGCACTTCAAGCTGTTCTATTCGGGCAATGCCTGGCTCGCCTGGCTGCTTCCGCTGCTGGCCAGCACTACTCTGCTGAAACACGCCGCCCTGATGAAACAGACTGGTCCGCTGAAACAGACTGGTGCAGCGCGCAACATTCCCCGATAGAGGGGCTGCGGCAATGGTTGCCGCCAATCAGGAAGGTCACATGTCCGAAGAATTTTACCGCATGAAGCGACTGCCGCCCTATGTCATCGCCGAAGTGAATGACATGCGCGCCGCGGCCCGTGCGGCGGGCAAGGACATCATCGACCTTGGCATGGGCAATCCTGATCTGCCGCCTCCGCAGCACGTAATCGACAAGCTGTGCGAAGTGGCACAAAAGCCGGCGTCGCATGGCTATTCAGCCTCCAAGGGCATTCCCGGCGTGCGCAAGGCGCAAGCCAATTATTATGCCCGCCGGTTTGGCGTCGAACTTGATCCCAACACCGAAGTGGTGATGACCATGGGATCGAAGGAAGGCCTTGCCTCGATGGCCACGGCGATGACCGCGCCGGGTGATGTGGTGCTGGCACCCAATCCTTCCTATCCGATCCACACCTTTGGCTTCATCATTGCCGGGGCGACGATCCGATCAGTCCCGGTAACGCCCAATGAGGATTACTGGCGCGCGCTTGACCGGGCCATGGCCTTCACCGTGCCGCGCCCATCGGTGCTGATCGTCAATTACCCTTCGAACCCGACCGCCGAAACGGTCGACCTCGCCTTTTACGAGCGGCTGGTCGCCTGGGCTAAGGAGAACAAGGTCTGGGTGCTTTCCGATCTCGCTTATTCGGAACTCTATTACGACGGTAATCCCACGCCTTCGATCCTGCAGGTGCCTGGGGCCAAGGATGTGGCGGTCGAATTCACCTCGATGTCCAAAACCTTCTCGATGGCCGGCTGGCGAGTCGGCTTTGCTGTGGGCAACAAGCAGCTGATCGCCGCGCTGACCCGGGTCAAAAGCTACCTCGATTATGGTGCTTTCACGCCTATTCAAGCGGCGGCCTGTGCAGCGCTCAACGGCCCTCAGGATATCGTCGAGAGGAACCGCGAACTTTACCAGAAACGCCGCGATGTGCTGGTTGAAAGCTTTGGCCGGGCGGGCTGGGAGATTCCCTCGCCCAAGGCCTCGATGTTTGCCTGGGCTCCGCTGCCGCCCGCGCTGAAAGACATGGGCAGTCTGGAGTTTTGCAAGCAGTTGCTCATCCATGCCGAAGTCGCGGTGGCACCCGGTGTCGGTTATGGCGAAGAAGGCGAAGGTTTTGTCCGCATCGCCATGGTGGAAAATGAACAGCGGCTGCGGCAAGCGGCACGCAACATCAAACGCTATCTATCCACAATGGGTGTAAATAGCAGCGCCGCCTGATTGGCGAGTTCGCCAGCTTTCGCTAGTGTCCTAGATGCGGGGGGACACAAGCGAAGCTGGGGGAACGGACATGCCATTGGCAATGACGGCAGCATTACTGTCATCACCGCGCATCCAGCTATGGGCTGGAGGCTGGGATGCGGCGATTCCGCTGGCTTTCTCCTAGCCCGCTTCCCGAAGTCTTTGACCTTCGTCGCCGCGGCTGGACGCTGCTGAGCGAAGAGGCGGTGACGGGCAATCTGTGTCCGGCGCTGCTGAGCGATTCGCACATCTCCACCGCATTACCCGATAACGAAAACCGCGCCCGGACTATCCTGCTCGACGTTAATAGCAGCGTGCGACGTGCGGAGGCCTTGGCTCTGGGTTTTGGCGAGGTGCTGGGCAGCGCTATCTCGCTGGCCGAACTGGAGCAACGCACGCAACGTCTGGCGCGTGCGATGGGATGCGTGCCGCGCCGCCTGCTCCATGGTCCGCTCGAGCTGGATCTGCTGCTGCGCGACGGCATCGTGCAGGGAAAACGACTGGGCCTGCATCCGCGTGAATTTGGTCTGCTTTGGCGACTGGCGCGTTCCCCCGGCATCGCCGTCACAACGCTCGAACTGCTATCCGAAGTCTGGCGGGTAAACTTTCGACCAGAAACCAACAGTCTCGCCGTTCACGTCTGCCGTCTGCGCGCCAAACTGGCCTCAGCGGGATTGGGCGGCGTGGTGCGAACGACACCTGAAGGCAGTTATGCTCTGGCACCTGAGGGGGCCAGCGCCATTCCCCTTGCAGAAAAGCATCCGATACGGGACGAGTACCTGCGCATCGAAGGCTACCTTCCCGCCGCGCGCAAGGAACCGACCGCATGAGGCATGAATTGCAGGACTCTGACCGCATTACGCTGACGATCACCGAAAACGGAGTGGCGCAGTTGCGGATGGCCCGCGCCGACAAGATGAATGCGCTCGACCCGGCGATGATCGACGCGCTGCTCGCCGCAGGTGAGGCGCTGCTTGCTATGCCGGGGCTGCGCTGTGTGGTGCTAGCGGGCGAAGGGCGCAGCTTTTGTGCCGGCCTTGATCTTGCCAGCCTTGCAGGTGGGTTGGGCGAGATAGCGCCGCTGGCCAGCCGCACCCATGGCAACGCCAACCGTTTTCAGCAGCTGGCCATGCAATTCCGCAAGTTGCCGGTGCCGGTGATCGCGGCGATCCACGGCGTCTGCTATGGCGGCGGACTGCAAATTGCCGCCGGCGCTGATATCCGCATTGTCGCTCCAGATGCACGGCTCTCGGTGATGGAAATGAAATGGGGCATTGTCCCCGACATGGGTCATTTCGCCCTGTGGCGCGGCCATGTGCGTGAGGATGTGTTGCGCGAACTGACCTATACCAACGCCGAGTTTTCAGGCGAAGATGCACTCGCCCATGGCTTTGCCACCCATTGCCACGCCGATCCGCTCGCCCGCGCCACCGCGCTTGCCGCCGAGATCGCCTTGCGCAATCCCTCGGCGATACGGGCCGCCAAGGCGCTGTTCAATAGCAGCGCCGATGCCTCGACGAATGAAATCCTCATCGCTGAAAGCATCGCACAACAGCGCCTGCTGGGTTCCAGCAACCAGCTGGAAGCGGTGCGGAGCCAGATGGAAAAGCGCCCCGGGGTATTTGTTGATCCCTAAACACGCTCAGCCAGATAGGCATCCACGCAGGCCCGCACTTGTTCGTTGAGATGGCGGCAAAGCACCTCGTGCTCCTGAAAATGGATATGCTCCAGCACCCCGCGACCAAGACCTTTTTGCCCCGCCTCGACCACGCCGCGATCCTCGGCATGGATATCGCGCACCACCGCCATCGCATATTCGCGGGCAAAGCGCGTGCTGGCGCTGTCAGCCTTGCTCGGCCAGTAATAACGGATCACACCGCGCGTCTTGCCCGCCGTCAGCGGATAGATGGTGTGGGTGAAGGCATAGCCACCCAGCCCCAGCACGAACATCGCCGGGAACAGCTTGAAATCGGTCTTTTGCGTAGGGAACCCATCGCGCGCACCGGCCTGCATGGCCTTGGTCATCGCCATTAGCTGCACCGTCGGGGTCGGCGGCGGATTGGGGTTGCGCCACAAGGTCTGCCCGCGGTGCGGCCCTGAAAAACCGTAGTGCGTCGGATAGCCGAGTGGGTTCTCGTCAGAGATCGTCGCCGCCCCGGTGCGCGTGTGAATGAAGCGCAGGTGATAATTCTCCTGGAAGTTGTCGACGTAGATCTTCCAGTTGGCAGCAATCTCGAATGTATATTCGTGAAACTCGATGGCGCGCGCGATGGGCAGCGCATCCAGTTCATCAGCGATGGGGCCAAGAAATTCGCGCAGGCTTTGCTTTGGCGCTTTCGCAAGATTGACGAAAATCAGCCCGCCGCAGGTCTCAAGCTGCACCTGCTTCAGGGCGCAGTCTTTCTTCTCCAGCCCAAACTTCTCGAAATCGGGCGCGGAAAGCAGCGCGCCGTCGCTGCCAAAGGTCCACATATGATAGCGGCATGAAAAGCTGTTGCCCTTGCCGCTCTCGGCATCGGTCAGCTGGGTGCCGCGGTGCGTGCAGACATTGTGGAAAGCACGGATTTCGCCATCCTTACCGCGCACGATCAGCAGCGAGGCGCGGGCAAATTCAAGCTCGCGGCGGATGAAACTGCCGATGTCCGGCACTTCGCAGACATGGCCGATGTGGATCCAGCTGCGCTTGAACACCGCCTCACGCTCAAGCTCGAACCAGTCAGGATCATGATAGGCGCGCGCATCAATCGGCCCGGAGCCAAGCCGTGCGGCAGCCTCGGCGGGAAGCAGCATCTCAAACGCGGACCGATCAGCCATGGGCAATTCTCCGCTGCCCGTGATGCCATAAGGCCCGGCGGGCAAACAGCGCTGATCGTCCAGCGCTGTTTGCCCAAACTACGGCATCAACCGCGCAACAGGGCGCACAGCTTGTTGCCATCAGGATCGCGCAGATAGGCGAGGTAGAGACGGCCAAAGCTTGCTTCACGCCAGCCCGGAGGATCCTCGACACTGGTGCCGCCATTGGCCACGCCCGCCGCATGCCAGGCATCGGCCTGTTCGGCGCTGTCCATGGTAAAGCCGATGGTGCAGCCGTTGCCCGCGCTCGCCGGTTCGCCATTGATCGGCGGAGTGACCATGAACATACCGCCATTGTTCATATAGATCAGCCGGCCCTTGTCATCTTGCATCCCGGCCTTGCCGCCCATGGCGGTGAACAGGGCATCGTAGAACACCTTTGACCGGTTGGTATCGTTCGATCCGACCATATTGTGACTGTACATCGGCATTACTCCTATTTGAATTGGTTCGTTATGCCGCGCGGCTTGATACGGGGCATGATTGCTCGTGCAGACTTGCCGTGAGCGTCCCGCCTTGGCAAGCCTCGTTGCGATGAAAGCCCTCCACGATCCAGACTCCGCGCTTGCCGAAGGGCTGGGCGCAATCCGCACTCAGTACAAGGTGCCAAGCGCCTTCCCGCCGGAAGTCGAAGAGGCCGCCAAAGAGGCAGCGCAGCGCCAGCCCAGCGATCATGTTGACCGTACTGCAATGCCCTTCATCACACTCGATCCGGCCAGTTCAACCGATCTTGATCAGGCCTTTGCCATCGAAGCATCTGGCACAGCATCAGGCAGCGATCTGCTGCTGCACTATGCCATCGCCGATGTCGCCTGGTTCGTGCGCGATGGCGATCCGCTCGATGTCGAAGCCTGGAAGCGCGGCACGACCTGCTATCTGCCCGATGGCAAGGCGGCGCAATATCCCAAGGTTCTCAGCGAAAACGCCGCCAGCCTGCTACCCGATGGCAGCCGCCCTGCGGTGATCTTCACCGTGCGCATCGCCGCAGATGGCGCGGTCAAACTCGATGGGGCGACGCGTGCGCTGATCCGCAGCCGTGCCAAGCTGGCCTATGAAAATGTCCGCGATGATCAATTGCCAGCCCATTTTGCCGATGTCGCAAACCGGATCGCAGCGGCTGAGGATCGGCGCGGTGCAGCACGGGTCGATCCGCCCGAACAGCAGGTCGAGCGCGATGGTGATGGCCATTACCGCCTGACCTTCCGGCCGACGTTGCTGGCTGAAAAGCGCAACGCCGCGCTGTCGCTGGCCTGCAATCTTGCGGTCGCTGACGCGCTTTATGCCGCTGGCACCGGTCTGTTCCGCGTCATGGCTCCCCCCGAACCGCGCGCGATCGAGCGGCTGCGCGGCACTGCCAAGGCCTTTGCCCTCGATTGGCCCGAAACGATGGCGCTCGCCGATTTTGAAAAGCGCCTCGATCCTGCCCGCCCGCGCGATGCCGCCTTCATGCTCGCGGTGCGGCGCGCAGGGAACGGCGCGAGCTATGTGCCTTACACTGCCGAAACGCGGCCATGGCACGCCGCCATGGCCGCGACCTATGCCCATGCAACCGCCCCGCTGCGACGGCTGGCGGATCGCTATGTGGTGCAAGCCGCGCTCGCTGTCGCCAATGGCCAGCTGTTGCCGCAAACTGTGCTCGATGCCTTCCAGAGCCTGCCCACGGTGATGGCCAAGGCCGATGCCCGTGATGGCCAGGTAGAACGCGCGGTGATTGATCTCAGTGAATGCGTCATGATTTCGGGCCGCGAGGGGGAGAGTTTTTCAGCCGTTGTCACCGACATCGGCGAAAATGGCGCGCGCATCCAGTTGTGCGACCTACCCATCGTCGCCCGCGTTACTGCCCACGGTGCGCTGCCGGGCACTCCGCTCACGGTCCGCCTGCTCGGTGCCGATCTGGAGCGTCGGCAGATTTCGTTCGAGCGGATCAGCTAAGGCGTTTTTGTCCGCCTTACGGGGGAGCGGGCCGGTGCCGCACTCATTTCAGCTTTGCTGAACCAGAACGAATCCCGTTGCGCATCGCGCGCCCCTCGGCTAGTGGCGCGCTGCCTTGCGGGCTAACCGCAAGGTGCACGGCCCGATGGCGGAGTGGTTACGTAGCGGACTGCAAATCCGCGCACGCCGGTTCGATTCCGGCTCGGGCCTCCATATTCTCACGGCAAAAGCGTTTGCCCGGCAGTTCTGCCGCAGCTAACGCCCAGCCCGGAAATGCCGCTTTAGCTCAGTCGGTAGAGCACATCATTCGTAATGATGGGGTCAGAGGTTCGAATCCTCTAAGCGGCACCATATTTTTCAAAGGCTTATGGCGAATTTTTCCCAGCCTGACCGGCCCTAGTTTCTCCCTAGCAAGCACATAGTAAGCACCAGAGCGATTTTCGCGCGTAGTTTCGCAGGCAGGACAGATTCGCGCCTCGCGCGCGGGGGAAAATCTGTATTAGCGATAATTCAGCGGTCCAGCAGCGGTCCCGCGTCTGTAGCGGCCAGACTTTGGACACCCCCCTATCCCTCGGTTTGATCATCGCGCAAATGCCGTCCCATCGCGTCGCATTCCTCGCGCGCGCGATGTCGGCATAAATTGCGATTTCACCTACCGCCGCGCCCATAGCTGGCCCGTCGCTTCCACCGCCATGCGCTCGGCTGGAAACGGACGGTCAAATTGATAGAGGCTGGCCAGCGGTTCGGTTAGCCACGTTTCCCACTGGTGCGGCTCCAGGATTACCGGGGATCGATCATGCACATATGCCAGTTCGGGCGCGTTGTCCGTCATCACGCCAGTGTAGCAGTCGCCCCATTCATCGGAGGGACGCCACAGGCCCGCCCACGCGAATACCGGCTCGCCCTTCACCGATAGCCACGTTTCCGTCATGCGCCCCGGCTCGCCCACGGCCTCGGCATAGCGCGCGGCGGGGATAAGGCAGCGATGGCGCGGATCGGACGCCCAGCGCCTCCAGAACGCGCCCAGCTTGTCAAATCGGGCATTGTTTACCGGCTTGGGCTTGAGCGGCTGGCCTTGTTTGCCTTTCAGCACCACCGGAAATCCCCAAGTCATTTGCTCCAGCACCAGCTCGCCATCCTGTAACCGGATAACTAGCCCCGGTTCTTTCGGGTGGACGGTATCAGGACCGGCGTTGATCGGGCGCGATTCCCTCGCCCTGAAAAGGCGGTTTATATTCTGGCGCTCGCCCGGTTGGTATCGGTTGCACATATTCGCCAATCCGCCGTTTCAACGCCAGCGCCGCGCCAGCCCATTGGCAATCAGGTATTCGCCCGCATCGCGTCCGTTGACCGTCACGCGGGCCAGCGTTCGCCCGTAAGCGTCCTGCCCTTGGCGCTGGATTGAAACCGCCCCGCTGAGAATAAAACTCTGCAAGGCATCGCGGCTTTGCGCGGCCAACCGATAGTCGCACCAGCCGCGCCGCCCGCGTTCGCATTTGGGGCTTTGCGGCATTTCGGGCGCATCGATATTGGCTATCCGGATGCGTTCGCCATCGCAAAGCCGGATGCTGTCGCCATCATGCACGCTGGCAATGCAGATCGATGCGGCAAGGATAATCAGGGGCAGGGGCATGGCTTAATCACTCTCCAGCATGGGCAGCGACCTATAGCGCGTATCGCGCACGGCATCGCGGCGAAAAACTTGCCATATCTTGCCACACCTTAGACCTCGTGCGCGTGCGCGTATTGCGCCGAATTAGCCCTCTTGCTTGGCCATTGGCGCTGGATCGTAACGGCTACTTTTTACTACTTTTGCAAACCAGCGGCCCGCCTCCAGCCGCGCCGATTGCGCATCAGATTAGGGCAGTTAGGTGAAATCCGCAGCCATCGCGCACGCGCCCGCGCGTATTGGTGCAGGAATACCTCGCGCGCGCTGGCGATGCGTCCAGCAAACGCTTCACAAGCCCTAGTTTTCCCTAGTCGCGCGCGCGCGGAATGCGCAAACTGCCCCTTTTAGGAAGTGGCATAATTCACCGCCTCGCGCGCGCGCGTATTGCTACCATAATTCATCGGGCTGCCCCCGCTGCCTTCAATCAATCTCCAGCTTTGGCAGACCGCGCACGATTTTCATGGTTTCAAGGCTGACGGTGATAACCCGCTGTAATAACAGCAGGGGATAGGC
>CAMDQO010000022.1 GCA_945906105.1 Novosphingobium sp. Chol11
GGCATACCTCCACCGTCGGCATGCCCGCCTCCTGCTCCTTCAAGATCCCGATAATCTGCTCTTCGCTGAACCTGCTGCGCTTCATGCGTCCGACTCCTTGCGTGTCGGACTCTACTCATTTCTGGTCACATTTCAGGGGAGCACGTCAATACGGAAACGACCGCCGCCATATCCGGACCCACTACCGCTGGAATCAACGTCATATATCACGCCGATTTGAAGAGGTTTTGGGTCAACTGAGCTTCTACTATTATCCCGATATACGAACGGTATCCCTTCCAGATGCGCGCCATAAAAAACAGGGAACGGGTTCAAACAGTCACCAACCTCTGTATCCTTCCACCAGAATACTCCTCGAGCAACCAGCTGCTTGTCATCGCCCGGCGCGGCTTTTGCTCGCACTGCTTCATCCGTGGAAACGTGAATGCTCCGAACACAGGAAGCGCTTTGGCTAGATTGTGGATCAACCACAAAGGCAACGCGTCCGTTTATAACAACGGCAATCAGATCATATCCATACGAACAGCCACTCAGAGGCAGGGCACATAGAACAGCGAAAAGGATTCTAAGTCTCATTTGACCGGCTTGTTCTGATAACTTGAGCGTCCGCTATTAAGAATAAGCTTCGCCCTCAATTCTGCGAAACCACCGGTGTCGGCTTCACCTCATCGGCGCTGACCATGCGCGGCGTTGGTCCTTTGGCGATGGCCAGGGCGAGCTGTTTGGTCTGCGGGCAGGTTTTGCCGCACAGAGTGGTCAATCTTGCCAGCGAGCGCTTGGCTTTTTCCACCGCGCCCTTTTCCACCAGCGCCGTGCCTTCGCCAGTGATCGCTTCAATATTCTGAGGATCCTGCACCAGCGCGACGCGGTAATAATGCAGCGCTTTGCCCTGCATGCCCTGACGGCGGGTGGCATCGGCGAGTTCCAGCATCACGGTAACGCTGCCCGGCTGGATCGCCAGCGCCGCCTCAAAATTGTCAACCGCCTGCTCAAGATTGCCAGATGCCACCGCACCGCGCCCTTCGGAAACCAGCGCAGAGGCGCGCGGGTCGAGCACAGAGGACGGCGCGGAATAGAGCACGGAGGCGGTAAGGCCGAAGGCAAGTGAAAGGGCCAGCGCGGCAGGTGTGTAGCGCATCAAAAACTCCCTGACCGTGGGCCGGATTTCAGGCTCATTCGTGGTCATATGCGCATCAAGCTATCACACCGAAAATAAACGTGCGATGAAAAAGCCATCCGTACCATCATGTGCCGGAGTGAGCCGCATACCCGGTCCGCGCGAAACGCCTGCGCCAAGCGTGGGCAATTCCGCCCGCCAGCCGGGATTACGCGCGAGGAAATCGCCGACTTGCCCAGCCCCTTCATCATCGAGCAGCGAACAGGTGACATAGATCAGCCGCCCGCCGGGACGCACGAGTTTGGACCCGACATTGAGCAGGTGCGATTGCAGCGCGATCAGCTTGTTCAGCCCATCAGGCTTCAGCCGCCAGCGCGCCTCGGGATTGCGCCGCCAGGTGCCGGTGCCAGAACACGGCGCATCAACCAGCACCAGATCAGCACGGCGCTGCCAATCATCAAGCGCCGCCTGCTCACGCTGCGGATTAAGCAGGCGCGGCTCAATAATCGTCGCCCCAGCCCGTGCTGCGCGCTGGGGAAGTTGTGACAGGCGGCGGCGATCAGTATCGCAGGCAAGGATGGTGCCGCGATTGTCCATGGCGGCAGCGAGGCTGAGCGACTTGCCCCCGGCCCCGGCGCACAGATCGACCACCAGTTCGCGCGGCTTGGCAGCCGCCGCTTCGCAGGCCAGCTGCGAGCCACTATCCTGCACCTCGATAGCGCCAGATTTGAACGCTTCCCACTGATCGATCTGGGTGCCCGAAGGAAAGCGCAGGGCATGAGCGGCGACGGTTTTCTCACCCTCCAGCGGCAGTTCAAGCGTTCCCGCCTTCAGCGAATTGATCCGTACATCAAGCGGCGCGCGGCCCAGCAGCGCTTTCGCCTCAGCGCCTTCAATGCCCGATGAGGCCAGCGCTTTCTTCAGCCAGAACGGCGAGATGCCGCCAGACGCGCTTGGTTCACCCGCAACGATGGGCTGCGGGCCGTGGGCTGATCCATCAAACAGCGCGGCCAGAGCTGGATCGGCATGGGCCAGTTGCAACATCGCCGAGCGGCCACTGATCGGCACTTCCCCGCAGGCGCGGATGGCGGAATAGGCCAGTTCACGCACAGCGCGGCGATCCCCGCTCCCGGCAAAGCGGCGGGTCTTGAACCATTCGGTGATGATCCGGTCCGCCGGAGCGCCATTGCTGCGGGCAGCGGCGATGACGAGGTCAAGGATCTCGATCCCCGCCTGAACGCGTGCGGCGGGGGTCATGTCAAAGCCCTAACGTGACGGATAATTAGGCGCTTCGCGCGTGATCGACACGTCATGAACATGGCTTTCCTGGAGGCCGGCATTGGTAATGCGCACAAATTGCGCCTTGGTGCGAAGATCGTCGATAGTGGCGGAGCCGGTATAGCCCATCGCCGCCTTGATGCCGCCGACGAGTTGATGGATGACATCCTTGGCCGGGCCTTTGAACGGCACTTGGCCTTCGATGCCTTCTGGAACCAGCTTCATCTGGTCCTTGATGTCACCCTGGAAATAGCGGTCTGCAGAGCCGCTGCCCATGGCGCCGACCGAACCCATACCGCGATAGCTTTTGTAAGCCCGGCCCTGAAACAGGAACGTCTCGCCCGGAGCCTCTGATGTCCCGGCGAGCAGCGACCCGACCATAATCGTCGAGGCACCGGCGGCCAGCGCTTTGGCGGCATCGCCCGAAGTGCGCAGACCGCCATCGGCGATCACCGGCACGCCGGACTTTTCCGCCTCTTCAGCAGCATCCATGATAGCCGTCAGTTGCGGCACGCCGACACCGGCAACGATGCGCGTGGTGCAGATCGAGCCCGGCCCGATCCCGACCTTGAGCGCATCGGCCCCGGCATCGATCAAAGCTCTGGCGGCTTCGGCGGTGGCGATGTTGCCCGCGATCACTTGCGCCGAGTTCGACAGCTTCTTGACCCGCTCTACCGCCCTTGCAACGTCCTTGTTGTGCCCGTGCGCGGTATCAATGATGATGACATCACACTCAGCCGCCAGCAGTGCTTCGGTGCGTTCAAAGCCCTTGTCGCCCACGGTGGTGGCAGCAGCAACGCGCAGGCGGCCGGATTCATCTTTAGTGGCGTTGGGGTAATTTACCGCCTTTTCAATGTCTTTTACCGTGATCAGGCCGATGCAATGGAAGCTGTCATCAACCACCAGCAGCTTTTCGATCCGGCGGGCATGGAGCAGATGCCGTGCCTCTTCCTGACCGGTGCCGATCCTGACCGTCGCCAGATTTTCATGGGTCATCAACTCGCGCACCGGCTGCGCCGGATTGGCGGCAAAGCGTACATCGCGGTTGGTCAGAATGCCGACCAGCTTGCCGCCCGCTTCCACCACCGGGATGCCGCTGATGCGGTTCACCGTCATGATCGTCTGAGCCTCACCCAGTGTGGCATCGGGCGAAATCGTGATCGGATTGACCACCATGCCGCTCTCAAAGCGCTTCACCGCGCGCACGGCAGCGCACTGCTGTTCGGTGGTGAGATTGCGATGGAGCACGCCAATGCCGCCCAGCTGCGCCATGACAATCGCCATATCAGCCTCGGTCACGGTGTCCATCGCTGAGGAAATAACTGGTATATTCAAGGATATAGACCGCGTCAGCCGGGTGCGAGTGTCAGCCATCGAAGGGACAATATCGGACTCGGCCGGACGCAGCAGCACGTCATCAAAGGTAAGGCCGAGAGGGATATCCATATGCGCCACTTTCAAGGTCTGCGGGGAGATTCGTGGCGGCCCATGTAACCAAGAGGGGGGGAAAGGGCTAGGGGGTATCGGGCGAAATTCCGTACCACTCCACCCAGGCACCGTGGGCATGAGCCTCACCCAGCAGTTGCCACTCCGCCGGGCCGGGCCATGAGCGGACGCGGATTTCGTGGCGGAAGGTCTGCCGGTTGGTTTCCACCTGCACCCATGCCAGCGGGCGTTCAGCCGTGGCACGGCGCCCCGCCGCCGCCATCGCCGCCTCGATCCGTGCGCGGCCTTCGGGCGGCAGGTATTGCCAGACGACCGAGTGAAACAACACGCGGGTGACGCCAGACTCTTGCGGTGCTGCCAGCCGCATCTCAACCCAATCCGCCGCATCCGCTTTGGCCAAATGTGGCGGTTTCTGGTCTGCAAAGGCTATGGCCGCATCGATGCGCTGCAAGCGGACTGGCGTATCGGGCCAGACATAGCTTTTGATCCGCAATGCCGCTGCCGGATCGGACAGGTCTATCGGCGCAACATCGCAACCCTGAATGGCGGTGATTTCCACCGAACCTGCTGGCGGCGGTGGTCCGCGCCAATCGGGGGTGATCTGCATGGGCGAATCCGCTGGTCCGACTTTCACCCCGCCCAGATCAAAGGCGTACCGCTCCATCATCGTGTTGATTCCAGCGCTGGAGCCGATCTCGCTCAGCTCGAAGCGCGGCCCCAACCGCTCTGCCAGCCACAAAAGTCCGGCCATGATCCCGGCGGACCGCCCGGCTTCGTTGGTCTGCGGCGGGCCATCGAACCAACCGACCAGCCGTGAATCATGGTCACGGGCAACGGCGAGGACGATGGCGTCAATCGCCGCCTGATCCGTTATTGCGCCCGCATAGATCGGCCCCAACCGGTCGTCCGTGCCGGTCAGATGAAGGTGATGAAAGCCGCCCGCCAGCCGCAAAGGCATCGCGTCTTCAAGGCTCAGACCCGGCCAGTTCTGCATCCGCTCACCCACCCGCGTGCCGCTCTCCAGCAGCGGAACGAAGCCGCGGATCAATCGCCCGGTACACGGCGCGCCGTTCTTGTCGGCATGGCCTGCTTGCCATTCCAGCGCCTGTCCGACATCGGCCATATGCATGATCGCGCCACTTTCCGCCGCCATTCGGTTGCCCTTTCCGCCCTATCGCCCTAATGCGCCGCCCAATGTCCAAGCCATTTATCTTCGCCGTGCCCAAAGGCCGTATCCTCGACGAGGCGCTGCCGATGATGGCACGCGCCGGTGTGGTGCCTGATGCCGAGTTCCATGACAAGAACAGCCGCGCGCTTTCCTTCGCCTGTGAAGACAGTGACATGCGGATCATCCGCGTGCGCGCTTTCGATGTGGCGACCTTTGTGGCGCATGGCGCAGCGCAAGCTGGGATCGTAGGCTCTGACGTGGTTGAAGAATTCGCCTTTTCAGAGCTTTACGCCCCGGTTGACCTTGATATCGGCCACTGCCGCCTTTCTGTCGCAGAGCCTTCGGGTCAGCAGAATGCCGGACCGGTGAGCCACCTGCGCGTCGCCAGCAAATACCCCAACCTGACCCGCCGCCACTTCGAAAAACAGGGGATTCAGGCCGAGGTCGTCAAGCTCAACGGCGCGATGGAACTGGCCCCAGGGCTTGGCCTTGCCAGCCGCATCGTCGATCTGGTTTCAACCGGCCGCACGCTCAAGGACAATGGACTTGAGGAAACCAGCGTGATTCTGCCCGTCTCCGCGCGGCTCATCGTCAACCGCGCTGCACTCAAGACCGACGAGCGCGTTGCCTCGCTGGTCGATGCCTTCCGCGCCATCGTTTCCGGCCAGAAAGCCGCCTGATGCTGCGGCTGAACAGCAAGGATGCGGGCTTTGACAAGGCTTTCCAACGCCTCGTCAATGATCGGCGTGAGAGCGATGATGATGTCGCGCGCGATGTGCAGATCATCCTCGCCGATGTGCGCAATCGCGGCGATGCAGCGCTCGCGGAACTCACCGCGAAATTCGATGGCCACACGCTGTCCAGCGACGACGATTGGCAAATCAGCCTTGAAGATTGCCGCGAGGCATTTGACTCACTCCAGCCCGATCTGCGCGCTGCCATTGAACTCGCCGCCCAGCGCATCCGCACTTACCATGAGGCGCAGCGCCCGACTGACCGCGATGAAACTGACTCTGCCGGTGTGCGCCTCGGTGCGCGCTGGAATGCGGTTGATGCGGCGGGGCTCTATATTCCCGGCGGCCGCGCGGCCTATCCCTCGTCGCTGTTGATGAACGCCATACCCGCCAAGGTTGCGGGCGTTGGCCGCCTCGTTGTGGTGACGCCCACCCCTAAAGGCGTGATCAATCCGCTGGTCCTCGCCGCCGCGCACCTCGCCGGGGTGGACGAAGTCTGGCGCGTGGGCGGAGCGCAGGCTGTGGCCGCGCTGGCCTATGGCACGCAGCGGATCAAGCCGGTCGATGTCATCACCGGCCCCGGCAATGCCTGGGTGGCCGAGGCCAAGCGCCAGCTGTTCGGTGTCGTCGGCATTGATATGGTCGCTGGTCCCAGCGAAATTCTGGTGATCGCTGACGGCAAGAACGATCCCGATTGGATAGCCGCCGATCTGCTCAGCCAGGCCGAGCATGATCCGGTTGCCCAATCGATCCTGATCACTGACGATCCGCTGTTTGCCGATACTGTGGCGGATCGCATCGGCGTTGAACTCGCCATGCTGCCCACCGCGCGCGTGGCGAATGAAAGCTGGAAGACGCATGGCGTGATCATCGAAGTCGCCAGCCTTGATGAAGCCCCCGCCCTCGCCAATGCGCTGGCCGCCGAACACGTCGAGATTGCCACCGATGATCCCGAAGCGCTGTTCAACCAGATCCGCCACGCTGGCAGCGTCTTCCTGGGCCGACACACGCCCGAGGCCGTCGGTGACTATATCGCCGGGCCGAACCATGTTCTCCCTACCGGACGGCGCGCGCGTTTTGCCTCTGGCCTGTCGGTGCTCGATTTCATGAAGCGCACCAGCTTCATCCAGCTTGATGCCGCCGCGCTTGAAGCAATCGGCCCCGCCGCCATCGCACTCGCTGATGCCGAAGGCTTGCCCGCGCACGCGCGCTCAATCGAAGTAAGGCTTGGAATATGAGCGGCGAAAAGAAATCACGGGCAGCGTCCCGGCTGGCGGCGGTTCAGGCGCTCTACCAGTATCAGATGGAAGCCACCCGCCTGCCCCAGTTGCTCGACGAATTCCACCGGCACCGGCTCGGCGCCGAGATTGAGGACATGCAGTTCGCCGAGGCTGAAACCGCATTTTTTGACGATGTGGTATCGGGCGCGATCGCCCGTCAGGATGAGATCGACACGATGATCGCCAGCAAACTCGCCGATGGCTGGTCATTGTCACGGCTCGACAAGACCATGCATCAGATCCTGCGCGCCGGAACCTACGAACTCATCGCCCGCGCCGATGTGCCGACCGGCAGCGTGATCAACGAATACCTCGATGTTGCCCACGCCTTCTTCGATGCGCGCGAGACGAAATTCGTCAACGGCGTGCTCGATGCCATTGCCAAGAGCGTGCGCTGAGCGGCGAAGCCGCCTTCATCGCCGCCCTTCGCGCCCTCGCCGCGCATCCCGGCGCGCGCGGGCTGGATGATGATGCCGCCGTGCTTGAATTTGGCGGTGAGGCGCTGGTTCTCACCCATGACATGCTGGTGGAAGGCGTCCATTTCCTGCCCGGACAAGACCCCGCCGATGTCGCGTGGAAGCTGGTTGCCACCAATATTTCCGATCTCGCCGCCAAAGGGGCAGAGCCTGTGGGCGTGCTGCTGGGCTACACGCTCGGGCACGATGACCAGCGTTTCCTTGAAGGGCTGAAGGCGGCGCTCGATCATTACCGCGTTCCTTTGCTGGGCGGAGATACGGTTGGCGGCGGCGGGCCGCAGGCACTGGGGCTGACGGCGATCGGCCGCGCCACCGTGCGCCCGGTGCCTTCGCGCAGCGGCGCCAAGCCCGGTGACGCGCTGTGGATTACCGGCACAATCGGAGCGGCGATGATCGGGCTTGAGGCACTCCGCTCTGGCACCGGAGACAGCCTCGCCTATCGCCGCCCGCAAGCGCGCCTTGTTGAAGGGCTGGCTCTCGCCCCGCAAGTCACCGCGATGATGGATGTCTCGGACGGACTGTTGCTCGATGCCAGCCGCATGGCCAAGGCGAGCGGCATCACATTCACCATAGACAGTGCGCTTGTCCCCATCGCCACTCCTGAAGCCCGCCGCGCCGAAGCAATGCGTTGGGGCGATGATTACGAGCTGCTGTTCACCCTGCCCGCTGGAGCCGAACCCGCTGTGCCCGCCACCATGATCGGCGAGGCGATAGCACGGCGCGAATCCACCATTATGCTCGATGGCACCCCGATTTCCCCGTCCGAACACCTGGGTTTTGAACATCACTGATGGAAAACCGTAAGAATTGGGCCGAATTGGGGTTGCGCGCCCTTGCCCGCACCGATAGCCACGCGTCCGGGTGACTCCGGCCAAGCAGGACGGGGCGCTTTTCAGAGGATTTCAAAACAGGAGGGGCATCGCGTGGATCTCGTCACGATAGCCATTATCTTGGGGCTGGTAGCCATTGTTTACGGCGCTTTTACCAGCCGCCAAGTTTTAAGTGCATCAGCCGGCAACGAAAAGATGCAGGAAATCGCCGCAGCAATTCAGGAAGGCGCCAATGCCTATCTGAAGCGCCAGTACACCGCTATTGCTGTCGTCGGCGTTGTCGTCGCGGTGATTATCACCATGACGCTCGGCACGGTTTCGGCCACCGGCTTCATCATCGGTGCCGTGCTTTCAGGCGCGGCCGGGTTTATCGGCATGAATGTGTCGGTACGCTCGAACGTGCGCACCGCAGCTGCGGCGCAAACCGGGCTTCAGGCAGGCCTGACATTGGCGTTCCGCGCGGGTGCCATCACCGGCATGCTGGTGGCTGGCCTCGCGCTGCTGGCGATCTCGGTGTTCTATTGGTACTTGACCGGCCCGCTCGGCAAGAGCGTTGGCGGCGATGATCGCACCGTGGTTGATGGCCTTGTTGCCCTCGCCTTTGGTGCCTCGCTGATCTCGATCTTCGCGCGTCTCGGCGGTGGTATCTTCACCAAGGCCGCTGACGTCGGTGCCGATCTCGTCGGCAAGGTTGAAGCCGGTATCCCCGAGGACGATCCACGCAACCCCGCTGTTATCGCCGATAACGTCGGTGACAATGTTGGCGATTGCGCCGGTATGGCTGCCGATCTTTTCGAGACCTATGTTGTCACCGTCGGTGCCACCATGGTGCTCACCGCGCTGCTGCTCAAGGGCATCGGCGATCAGTTGCAGACCATGATGGCCCTGCCACTGCTGATCGGCGGCGTCTGCATCGTCACTTCGATCATCGGCACTTACTTCGTTCGCCTCGGTGGCGGCAAGAACATCATGGGCGCCATGTACAAGGGCTTCCTGGTAACTGCCGTGCTTTCAGTCGGCGCGATCTGGTGGGCAATCGATCATGCGCTTGGCGGCATCAACACGGCAATCGGCAGCGCCGGCTATACTGGCATGACGCTGTTCTATTGCTCGCTGCTGGGTCTGGTCATCACCGGCCTGATCATCTGGATCACCGAGTATTACACCGGCACCAACTATCGCCCGGTGCGCTCTATCGCCAAGGCTTCGGAAACCGGCCACGGCACCAACGTCATTCAGGGTCTGGCGATCAGCCTTGAATCGACCGCGATGCCGACCATCGTGATCTGCGCAGGCATCATCATCGCCTACCAGCTCGCTGGGCTGATGGGCATTGCCTATGCTGCCACTGCCATGCTGGCGCTGGCCGGTATGGTCGTTGCGCTCGATGCCTATGGTCCTGTCACCGACAATGCCGGTGGTATTGCCGAAATGGCCGGCCTTGACGATGACGTTCGCGCCAAGACCGATGCGCTCGATGCTGTGGGTAACACCACCAAGGCTGTCACCAAGGGCTATGCCATTGGTTCAGCAGGCCTCGCCGCACTGGTACTGTTCGCAGCCTATACCAATGACCTCAAGGAGTTCTTCCCCGGGCTGAATGTCAACTTCAGCCTTGAGAACCCCTATGTCATCGTCGGGCTGCTGCTCGGTGCTCTGCTCCCGTACCTGTTCGGTGCGATGGGCATGACCGCCGTGGGCCGCGCTGCTGGTGAAGTGGTCAAGGATGTCCGTGACCAATTCGCCAAGAACCCCGGCATCATGACCTATGAGACCAAGCCGGACTATGCCCGCACGGTCGATCTGGTCACCAAGGCGGCGATCCGTGAAATGATCATTCCGTCGTTGCTGCCGGTGCTTGCGCCGATTGCGGTTTACTATGTGATCACCGCAGTTGCAGGCCAGGAAAATGGCTTTGCGGCGCTTGGCGCTCTGCTCCTCGGCGTGATCGTCGGCGGTCTGTTCGTGGCCATCTCGATGACCTCGGGCGGCGGCGCATGGGACAATGCCAAGAAGTACATCGAAGACGGCAACCACGGCGGCAAGGGCAGCGAAGCCCACAAAGCTGCGGTGACCGGCGATACCGTGGGCGATCCTTACAAGGACACTGCGGGCCCCGCCGTCAACCCGATGATCAAGATCACCAACATCGTCGCGCTGCTGCTGCTCGCGGTGCTGGCGGCACAAGCCGGGGTGTAATTACGCCCTGCCTTGTGGGAACTTCAAACCCCGTCCGGAGCGATCCGGGCGGGGTTTTTGTTTAGGCAGCAGTCAGCGTCAGGAACGCCTCTGCGCTCATCGGCTCAGCCCGCAAAAAACCCTGCCAGCTGGCGCAGCCCTCGGCCTCGACCAGCGCGCGCTGAGTTTCTTCCTCGATGCCTTCGGCGATGACATCCAGCTCCAGCGCCCGCGCCATGGCGACAATCGCGCGCAGCACGGCGAGATCGCGCGGATCGCCGGCAATGCCCTCAACCATCGAGCGGTCCAGCTTCAGATAATGGAGCGGCAGCAGCTTCAGGTAACGAAAGTTGCAGAAGCCCGCGCCGAAATCATCGAGTGCGATACGCATCCCCGAATTTGCCAGTTGCTGAAGCGATTGCCGCGCCAGTTCGATATCAGTGAGCAAAGCCTGTTCAGTCACTTCCAGGGTCAGCCGCGCTGCCGGAAAGCCGCTGTCAGCCACAACGCTCTGCAATGCCCCGGCATAGCGCTCTGCCGCCAGATCGGCAGCGGTGACATTGATCGACAGGCGCAAGCCCTCTGGCCACGTCGCCGCCAGCGCCAGTGCCTTGGCCGCGATGTGGAGCGAAAGCGGCGCGACCTGATCGGCGCGCTCGGCAATGGCGAACAGCGCGCCCGCGCCGATCCGGCCAAGCTGCGGATGCTGCCAGCGCGCCAAGGCCTCAGCCCCGGTCAGGTGATCACCCGGCAGGCCGAATTGCGGCTGGAACAGTATTTCGATCTCGTCGCGGTCAATCGCTTTGAGCAGATCCGCCTCAAGCCGCGCCGCGCTCCTGCCGGGGCGGGTCACGCCGCCATCAACCCAGATCAACCGCTTGCCGCTGCGCTTGCCCAGAGCGCCTTGCGCTTGCACCAGCCGGTCGAGCACCGATTCGACCTTCTCCTCCTCCAGCGCGCGCAGCAGGGCAATGCGCGGAGACAGCCGCAAGCTTTCCTTTGACCCCGCAATCGGCCGGGCCACGGCCTCCGCCAGTCCCTCAGCCAGCAGCGCCCAGCGTTCGCGGCTGCAAGCCTCGCGCGCCGCAATCAGAAAGCTCGATCCGCCCAGCCTTGCCGCCAGCCACGGCGAATCGAATTCGGCACCGGCAAAGTGCACGATACGCGCCGCCACTTCCGCCAGAACGCTATCGCCATCGGCCTTGCCATAGGCCAGATTGATCGCATCAAGCCGCGGCAGGGCAAGCAGCAGGGCATGAACCGGCCCTTCGGCCAGCCAGCCTTCCAGCCGTCGGCGCGCAGTATCCGGCCCGATCAGGCCAGTCAAAGCGTCGCGTTCCTCATGATGCAGCAAGTCCATTGTTGCGGGTTTTAGCCGCCATGGGTTGCGAAAACCTCAATGCGCGGTTGCTTCGTTGCCAAAGCGTGCCGCGAACGATACCGAGAACAATAATCATGACCAAGAACCTGAAACTCGCGCTGATCGCATCAGACACCGTCAAGGCACAGGAAGGTGCCGAGGCCTTGCTCGCGGCGCATGATTGGGTTCAGCCTGAACAGGCCGATGTGCTGGTCGTGCTCGGCGGCGATGGTTTCATGCTTCATGTGCTGCACCAGATGCTCGATATGGGTCAGGTCCGCCCGGTCTATGGGCTCAACCTTGGCACAGTCGGCTTCCTGATGAACCGCCACAAAAGCACGCGCACCATCGCTGATCGCGTGGCGCGGGCGCGTGAGGTGGCGGTTGTCCCACTGATGATGACGGCGATCACCCGCGATGGTCAGGAATTGCGCCATTTCGCCATCAATGAAGTCTCGCTGCTGCGCGAAACCCGCCAGACCGCCAAGCTGGAGGTCAAGGTCAACGGCAAGGTTCGCATGGCAGAGCTGGCGGGCGATGGTGTTCTGGTGGCGACGCCCGCAGGCTCCACAGCCTATAACCTTTCAGCCAATGGCCCGATCCTGCCGCTGGGTTCGGGCATGCTCGCCCTCACCCCGCTCAGCCCGTTTCGTCCGCGCCGCTGGAAAGGGGCGATCCTGCCTGACAGCGCCGAAGTGGTGTTCCGCGTGCGGGAGCCTGACAAACGCCCGGTCGCCGCTGTCGCCGACCAGAAGGAAGTGCGCGATGTTGCCGAAGTCCGCATCGCCGTCGCCCGCGAACGCCAACTGACCCTGCTGTTCGATCCGGGCAAGAGCCTTGAAGAGCGCATCTTTGCCGAACAGTTCCTGGTCTGAGCATAAGCCTCACCGGCAACAATTTTGCAGCTAAACTCGCTTGCCAAACACCACAGCACTGTTATAGGCGCACCCCTGTCCGGGAGACCGGACTGCTCCCTGATAGCTCAGCGGTAGAGTAGGTGACTGTTAATCACTTGGCCGTAGGTTCGAATCCTACTCAGGGAGCCATTTTTCCGCCTTGGTGCGTTGAAAAATTAAGCGACAATTTTCTTTAAATCAGCTTCGGCAAATATGCTGCCGAATCGCAAGTCGGCCTGACCAAAAGGACCATGCATGACTTCTGCCAGAACCATAGCCATTGTCACTGGCGCCAGCCGTGGTGCCGGGCGCGGGATTGCCATTGGCCTGGGAGCACACGGTTGCACGGTCTATGTCACCGGACGCTCTGAAAAGGCGGGCGATCATGCCTTGGCCGGCACCATTTACGAGACGGCAGAGGCCGTCACCGCGGCGGGGGGACTGGGTATTGCCGTGCGCTGCGATCATGCTGATGATGACCAGGTTGCAGCCCTGTTTGAACAGGTCAGGCGTGAGCAGGGTCAGCTCGACATTCTGGTAAACAATGCCGCTGCCATCTATGATGAGCTGACCACGCCAGGACGGTTCTGGGAAAAGTCGCTCAGCCTGGCTGACATCATCAATGTTGGCATTCGCAGCACCTATGTCGCATCCTGGCACGCCGCACCAATCATGGTGGCGCAGGGGCGCGGCCTGATCATCAACACCTCGGGTTCGGGCGGTGTGCATTACGTCTATGGTCCCGGCTATGGCGCACACAAGGCCGGGCAGGACAAGATGGCCGCCGATATGGCTGTTGATTTCGCCGGAACTGGAGTCTCTGCGCTGTCGATATGGATGGGGGCTCTGCTCACTGATCGGCTCAAACAGGTCATCGCCTCAGATCCGCAGAAATGGGGCTATCTGTGGGACCGGGTCGAAACACCCGAATTCACCGGCCATGTCGTCTGGGCCCTGTTCAACGATCCAGAGCTTAACGCCTTGTCCGGGCAGACGGTGATTGGCGCGGAAATGGCAGTGAAATACGGCTTCACCGATGAAAGTGGCCGCCAGCCGCCTTCCTATCGCGCTACGCACAAGCTGGAACCGCGTGTCCAGTATCCGAATATCATACGCGGCTAAGGGTCAATGCCTCAAGCCACCGCCCCGTGGCAGTGCTTGTATTTCTCTCCCGAACCGCAAGGGCACGGTGCATTGCGCGACAGGCCCATCCCGGCATAGGGATCTTCGCCCGCCACCGGCGGAGCTTTGGAACCCAGCGTTGCCATCATTGCTTCTGATCCCACCATTGGCGCGAAGCCTTCGCCATCTGCCGCGAAGGGATCGAAATGACCGGTGAGGAAGTCTGGCAAAGCTGGCAATTCCGGCGGCGGCTGGAACTGTAACTGGCTGGTCGAAAGGATACGCGTCACGTCTTCGCGGATCACTTCGAGCATCTTTTCAAACAGGCCAAAGGCTTCCTGCTTGTATTCATTGATCGGTGTTTTCTGGGCGTAGGCGCGCAGGAATACCACTTGCCGCAAGGCATCGAGCGTGGAGAGATGTTCTTTCCAGTAGTGATCGAGCCGTTCCAGCAGCACACTCTTTTCAATCTGCCGCCAGATGTCCTGGCTATCGAGCATTTTGGCGTTCATCTGATCAGCCGCGAGCTCAGCGACGCGTTCCTTGACCGTTTCGGGATCGATCCCGTCCTCCTCGATCCACTGATCAAGCGGGACATCGACGCCCAGAACATCGGCAGCGCGCGCCCTTAGCCCTTCGACATCCCATTGCTCAGGGTATGATCCCGGCGGGCAGGAATCGCCGACTAGCGCGTTTACCGTCTCTTCGCGCATATCGACGACGACATCGTCAACCGCTTCTGAATCCATGATGTCCGCGCGCTGATCGTAGATCACCTTGCGCTGATCGTTCATCACGTCATCGTATTCGACAACCTGCTTGCGGATATCGTAATTGCGCGCTTCCACCTTTTTCTGCGCGGTCTCGATGGCCTTGGACAACCATTTCGATCCAATCGCCTCACCATCGGCAAGGTTGGAATTCATCATGCGGCTGAACAGCGTGTCCGGACCGAAGATGCGCAGCAGATCGTCCTCAAGGCAGAGGTAGAACTTCGACATCCCAGGATCGCCCTGACGACCCGAACGGCCACGCAGCTGGTTATCAATGCGGCGGCTTTCGTGGCGCTCGGTACCGATCACGCAGAGGCCACCAGCGGCGAGCACCGCTGCCTTTTCGGCGGCGACTTCCTCGCGGATTTTTTCCACGGCGGCATCGCGCGGCGCGCCTTCGGGCATATCCTTAAGCTCGTCGTTGATGCGGAATTCATAGTTACCACCAAGCTGGATATCGGTGCCGCGACCCGCCATATTGGTGGCGATAGTCACTGCGCCAAGCCTTCCGGCCTGCGCCACGATATGGGCTTCCATCTCGTGGAAACGGGCGTTGAGCACGGAGTGCTTGACGCCTTCCTTGTCGAGAAATTCGGAAAGCAGTTCGCTCTTTTCGATCGATACCGTGCCGACCAGCACCGGCTGGCCATCGGCCGCGCGCTCACCGATCAGGCGGGCAATAGCCTGGAACTTGTCCTGCGTATTCTTGTAGAATTCGTCCTGAGAATCGTCGCGCAGCACCGGCACATTGGTCGGGATGGTGACGACATTCATCTTGTAGATATCGAAGAATTCCGCCGCTTCGGTCGCCGCCGTGCCAGTCATGCCGCCCAGCTTGGGATACATGCGGAAATAATTCTGGAAGGTGATCGAGGCCATGGTCTGGTTCTCAGGCTCGATCTGCACGCCCTCCTTGGCTTCCACCGCCTGATGCAGGCCGTTCGACCAGCGGCGGCCATCCATCATGCGGCCGGTGAACTCATCGATGATGACGATCTTGTCGTCCTTGACGATGTAATCAATGTCGCGCTTGAACATGACATTGGCCTTGAGGCTCTGGTCAAGGTGGTGAACCACCTGGGTGTTTTCGACATCATAAAGGTTTGAGCCTTCGAGCAGCCCGGCAGCTTCCAGCAGGCGTTCGATCCGCTCGACCCCGTCTTCGGTGAGGGTGATGTTTTTGGTCTTCTCGTCCGCCTCATAATCCTCGGGCGTCACCTGCTTGATGACTGCATCGACCGAAAGGTAGAGGTCAGTCTTGTCGTCGGTCTGGCCAGAGATGATCAGCGGCGTGCGCGCTTCATCGATCAGGATTGAATCGACCTCATCAACGATCGCGTAGTTGAACGGGCGGTGGACCATCTGGCTCCGCTCATTCTTCATGTTGTCGCGCAGATAGTCGAAGCCAAGTTCGTTGTTGGTGGCGTAAGTGATGTCGGAATTATAGGCCTCGCGGCGCAGTTCCTCATCCAGGTTTGGCACGATGACGCCCACTGTCAGGCCAAGGAACTTGTAGATCTGCCCCATCCAGTCAGCATCGCGGCGGGCGAGGTAATCGTTGACGGTGACGACGTGGACGCCCTTGCCCTCGATGGCATTGAGATAGACCGCTAGCGTTGCCACCAGCGTCTTGCCCTCACCAGTGCGCATCTCGGCAATTTCGCCGCGGTGGAGCACCACGCCGCCGATCATCTGCACATCGAAATGCCGCATTCCCAGCACGCGCTTTGACGCTTCGCGCACCGTGGCGAAGGCTTCGGGCAGAATATCCTCAAGCTTGCTGCCTGTTTCGAGCAGGCCTCGGAACTTCGCAGTCTGGGCCTGAAGCTCCTCGTCGCTCATCACCTCAAACTGTGGCTCAAGATCAGCGATCTGCTTGACGATTTTGCCAAGCGATTTGACGTAACGATCATTGGACGAGCCGAACACGGCCTTGGCGATTGCGCCGATCATAGCGATTCCTGACGTTTAACTGAAACAATATGGGGGGTGTGCCGCGCTCTCTCGTGATCGAGACGCGCTAGGCAAATGGCTGAAAAATCAGCGCAAACTAATCAAGACTACGGTCTGAACCAAGCCTGACAGTGGGGTGATAGACCAGAAGCTGCGGCAGTTTCGCGCTCGCTGATTGGCGCTCAGGCACAGCCCGATTTGCTGCAAAGCCAAGTGTCTGAACCACCTGAACCGCAGCCCTCGTGCCGATTTCTGCACGCTGAATGGCACCAATTTCCGCCACCACATCCGCACTAACCCGCGCCTGGGCAGGTGAAACCTGCGCGGCAAAGCCGGTGAGCAAGGCAAGAAGGGTAAGGAAGATACGGGTCATTGCTGGGGTGATATAGGGTTTAGCCATTAGAAGGTCCAGCCCGCGATGTAACTGTCAATCAATCATATCTTCTAACGAACGGGTCATAGTCTGCACCACACGCTTGCGAACCGGTTCGCCTTTGGCATCGGTGAACGGCGGATCGATCAGGCGGTTACTGCACGGCATAGGGCCAAGCGGAAGTTGGCCAACCATGCCTGCTTCCGTGCGAATGACGCGGCAATCGCTTTGTCGGCCATCTTTTTCGACAATGAAGCTCATCGTCATACTGCCAACCTTTGGCTGCGGAACGCTTTGTGGAATCATCCAGCGGATCGAATTAGAATAGGTTCCCTCAACTGCTTTGCCTTTCTCGTTCTTGGCAGGAAAGAAGCGCGCGCGTTCTCTCACCAAGCGGCAGCTGGTCTCATCCAACGCTGCCGAACCGCTGCTTTGCGTGATAAAACAGGCGCTCACCTCACCGACAGGAGTGATTGTAAGGCGAAATCTGGCAACACCCTCTTCCTCGTTGCGCAAAGCCGATGAAGGATAGTCATTGGTTGTTACCCAGCCGCCCGGATTTGATTGCGGTGTTGGCATGGCGGCCTTTCCGCGCAAGGGCGGCGGTGGTGGTGACGGTGGCGGTGGCGGTGCATAGATCACCGGCGGCGGCGGCGTTTGCAGCAAAGCTGACTTGCTATCCCCTGAGCCGCCATCAGAGCCAGCAATCCCGGCAACCGCAACCCACAGAAACAACATGCGAATTCTCCCCAGACCCTGCATCTTGCTAACACGGCAGGGAAAAAGGGCAATGCTTGCCCTATCCCCGCCCCGGCAATAAAGGCTGGTTCATGTCCGAAGCCATTTCCCCCCTCGCCTCGCCCTTCCCCGCCATGCCGCCAATCGCGGGGGTGTCCCTGCGCATTGCCCGTGCTGGCTACAAGGACTGGGCCAAATCTCAACAGGAACGCTGCGATCTGACTTATATCGAGCTTGATAAAGGCACCGCAGTCGCAGGGGTGTTCACGCGCAACGTCTGCTGCTCCTCCGAAGTCGAACTTGGCCGCGAACAGGTCAAAGCGGGCCACGCGCGGGCGCTGGTGGTCAATGCGGGCAATTCCAACGCCTTCACCGGCTATCGCGGGCGTGAGGCGGTGGAGCAGATCATGGAGCAGGTCGCCGATCACCTCGAATGCACCATGGCCGAGGTTTTCGTCTCCTCCACTGGCGTGATCGGCGTGCCGCTGCCCAAGGACAAGGCACGCGAAGGCGTGGCGGCGGCGCTGGAGGCCGAACCATGTTCATGGGAAGATGTCGCCAATACCATCGGCACCACCGATACCTTTGCCAAAGGCGCGACGGCGCAGGCGATGGTCGGCGGCAAAACCATCACCCTCAGCGCCGTGATCAAAGGCAGCGGCATGATCGCGCCCGATATGGCAACGATGCTGGGCTACATTTTCACCGATGCCGCCGTGGAACCTGCCTTCCTGCAGGAACTTCTCTCCACCGCAAACAGATCGACATTCAGTTGCATCACGGTGGACAGCGACACATCGACAAGCGACACCGTGCTCGCCTTCGCCACAGGCAAAGCGGGCAATGCGCTGATCCACTGCTTCGATTGTCCCGGCGCCGACGCCTTTGCCGCCGCACTGAACGACATATGCCGCAACCTTGCACAACTGGTGGTCAAAGATGGTGAAGGCGCGCAGAAATTCATCGAAATCACCGTGACCGGCGCGGTGAGTGACGAAAGCGCCCGTAAAGTCGGGCTGTCAGTGGCCAACTCACCCTTGGTGAAAACCGCCATAGCTGGTGAGGATGCCAATTGGGGCCGCGTCGTCATGGCTGTCGGGAAGGCAGGCGAACCGGCGGATCGTGACAAGCTGTCGATCGGCTTCGGCGGCACCTGGGCGGCGCGCGAAGGTCTGCCGGTGGCTGGCTATGACGAAGCGCCGGTGGCGGCGCACCTCAAGGGTCAGAACGTGACGATCACCATCGATCTGGACATTGGGACAGGCCGCGCCACGGTGTGGACCTGCGATCTGACGCATGGCTACATCTCGATCAACGCCGATTATCGCTCTTGAGCGATGCACTGACCAAGAGCGTCCACGCCCTGATGCGCGAGGCGGTGGAGCGCGCCATCCTGCCGCGCTTTCAGACACTCGCCGCCCATGAGATCAATGCCAAGGCGGCTGATGATGTCGTTACCGTGGCTGATCATGAGGCGGAGGCCATCCTTGCCACCGGCCTCGCCAAGCTGCTGCCCGAGGCGGCCATAGTTGGCGAGGAAGCCGCCCATGCCGATCCCGCCGTTATGGACCGGCTGGGCGATGCGCTGTGCTGGATTATCGACCCGCTCGACGGCACCAACAATTTCGCCGCCGGAAAGCCGCCGTTCGGCGTGCTGGTCGCGCTGGCCGAGAAGGGCGAGACGATTGCCGGGTGGATCTACGATGCGCTGACCGGGCGGTTTTGCCATGCCACACGCGGCGGCGGTGCTTTTGTTGACGGGACGCGCATTCATGCTCGCTCCAGTGGTGCAGAACCGCCGATTGCCGCGATTTCTCTGGTTTTCGCCGATCCGGCCAAGCGCGAGGCTCTCAAGACGAAAATCGCCCCGCATTACACCTGTGTCGACATCCCGCGCTGCGCCGCCGAACAATGGCCGCGCCTTGCACTGGGGCAGAACGATGTCTCGATTTTCGAGCGCACGCTGGCCTGGGATCATGCGGCGGGGGTGCTGCTGCTCAACGAAGCAGGCGGCAAAGCGGCGCGGCCCGATGGCTCAGCCTACCGGGTGGATGAACACTTGAGGCCCGGCCTGATCGGCGCGGCAAGCCCGGCCCTGTGGGACGAACTCGCAGCGCGGATGGCAGATATTTAGCGCATCGCATGTTTAATCCGCACCACTTTATCACCCTGTCCTACAGGGCGCTCATAGGCTATGATCATCCTTGCTCTTTGACCTCGTCCACACGATCCTTCAGGCGCGCAGGCGAGACCTGAACGCACCGGCAGGCCGCGTTTTTTTTCAAAAGCGGCGATGTGTCACCTTTTTTGGCATAACTTGCTGAAATGCATATGATTCAAGGCCGGACACCCCTGTCCGGGGTGTTACCCTGCCGAGGCAGCAAAACCCCCGGAATTCCGCCAGTTTTCCCAGCGGACGACATCACGCTTGATGCAGCTAGAGAACACTTTCCAGCCAGCCCTTGAGCTGGCTTTTGGGTGCTGCGCCCAGTTTCTGCGCCACGGGTTCGCCGTTCTTGAACAGGATCATAAGCGGGATCGACTGCACGCCATATTTGGCCGAGATATCGGTGTTCTCCATGATATCGACCTTGGCGATAGTCACCTGATCGGCCAGTTCCTCGGAAATCTCTTCAAGGCTCGGCCCGATCATCTTGCAGGGGCCGCACCATTCGGCCCAGAAATCGACCAGCACGGGCTTATCGGAATTGATAACGTCAGCGGCAAAGCTGGCATCGGTAACGGCGATGGTGGACATGGGAAAACTCCTGTTTGCTTGGGTTCAATCTAGGTGTTCGAAACGGAGGCGCAATGGCCCAGATCAAAAGCTTTACTCGCTGATGGACAATGCAGGCTTGTGACCTGCGATAACTTCCGCCGGAATTTCGATCAACATGGGCGTCTGGGTGTAAAGCAGCGCGGCCTGCACCGTGCGGCCGGGGTATGCCACTTCGAGCGCCGCAACATAGGCCGCCATCTGGCGCAGGATCGCGGTGGGAACCTCTCCGAGAAATGCAGGCGGACGGCGCGAAGTCTTGAAATCGACAAGGCGTATCTGTTCGGGCGTGATCAGCAGCCGGTCAATCGTTCCCGCAACCACCTGACCCCCGACCAGCGCGGCAATCGGCACCTCGGCAAGCGCTTGCGGTGAAAACAGCGCGGCCCAATCTCCTTGCGCCAGTACAGCGATGGCCGATGCGGCCATTTCTTTGCGCGCTGCCTCAGGCAGATCAGCCGCAGCACGCGAAAGCCAGCGCAGTGCGGCTGCCTCGCGTTCTGACCCGGCGATTTCTGGCAGGCGCTCAAGCAGCTTGTGGATCAAAGTCCCGCGCCGCGCCGCATCGGCACCTGCGCCCGGAGCATAGGGCGGATCGGGACTATCGTCCTCACCCAGTGATGATGGGGCTAGCGGGCGCGGCGGGCGTGGTTCGGCGGCCAGCGGCGTTACCAGCCACGGAGGGCGCGGGGCTGGCAGGGGAAATTCCGGCGATTCAGCCATGCGCGGTGGCAATTCTGGCTGGCTGCCATGTTCCAGCCGCTTGCCCCAGATTGCGTCGTCGATCCATTCAGCGTCGCCCAGAACTTCGGTCAGGCGGGCATACCAACTATCGGGTGCCGGTTCGCCTTTATCCTTTGAGCCGAGCGATCCGGTGATGAACAAGGCCTCCTCAGCGCGCGTCATGGCGACATAAAGCAGCCGCCAATGCTCCTCGCGCTCCTCGGCCTTGGCCTTGGTTTCAGCGGCGAGAACCGGGCCTAGCTTCTCCTCTTTGCGTAGCGCCGGTAACGGCAGTTTTGGCGCATGGATAGTACCACCCGATGCTTCACCGCGCGGGTCGGCAAGCTCCAGTGACACCGGCATCGAGCGATCAGGATCATCCGCCGCATCGGCGAGAATGACGATCGGCGCCTGCAGGCCTTTGGAGCCATGCACCGTCATCACCCGCACCAGTCCGCCAGCGCCTTCGGCCTCGCGCTTCAGTTCGCCATCGCCGGCATCGAACCAGTGGAGGAAGCCGGTGATGCTGGGGGTGTCGCTCATCGCATAGGCATGGGCGGCGTTGAGCAGTTCATCGATGGGGTCGTTCGCCTCGCGCCCCAGCCGCGCGACAAGGCGGTTACGGCCTTGCCACGGACCGACCAGCAACCAGTGCAGCAGGGCTTGCGGCGGCCCGAAATCGGCCTTGTTCAGTAGCTCGATCAGCTGCGAAACCGCTGCAACAGCAACGGAATCGCGCGATTTGCGCAGGTGCGCCCACAAGTGCTGCTTTTCCGGCCTATAGCCATGTTCTAGCAACTGCTCCTGGCTCCAGCCGATCAACGGCGAAACCAGCAGCGCGGCAAGGCTGAGGTCATCGAGCGGCTGGACGGCAAAGCGGAGCGCCGCAATCAGATCCTTCACCGCCAGCGGCGCACCCAGACGGAGCCGATCAACGCCCGCCACTTGCACTCCGGCGGCATGAAGCCGCGCAACGATTAGCCCTGCCAGTTCCTTGCGCTTGCGCACGAGTATCATGACATCACCCGGCCCAGCGCGGCGGTGCTTGTCCTTGATTAAGGGGAAGCCGTTTTCAATCCAGCCATGCACCTGCCGCGCGATACGTTCCGCAAGATCGCGGTCAGGACGGGACAGCCAGCTATCCTCATCTGCATCCCCCTCGTCACTGTCATCCTCGACAGCCATGCCAACCGGCTGCCAGAAGGTGACAAGGCCGGGGCGATCCTGCCCCTTATGCTGCACAGGCTCTTCTTTCAGGCCGAATTGCGCATGACCGATGTGGGCAATCGCGCGGTCAACGAAGGTGAGTATCTCATTAGCCGTGCGGAATGACTGGCCAAGGCCGAGCTTCTGCAAACCGCGCGCATTTCTGCCATCAAGCTGGGCAGCAGCATTATCCGCCGCTCCCATCATCTCGCGATCCACCCGATCTCTCGCGCGCTGGAAATTCTCGGGGCTGGTGCCCTGAAAGCGGAAGATCGCCTGCTTGTAATCGCCCACGACAAACAGCGTGCGCAAAATGTCATCATGCTGGCCGGCCCCGGAAAAAAAATCGCCGGTCAGCGCCTTGATGATCTCCCACTGCGCAGCATTGGTATCCTGCGCCTCATCGATCAGGATATGATCAAAGCGGCGGTCAAGTTTATAGCGGATCCACTCGGAAAGTTCGCTACGGGTCAGTAATTCGGCGGCGGCGCGGATCTGATCGTCAAAATCGATCAGTCCTTCGCGGCTTTTGGCCTCGTCCCAGCCCCGCGCAAAAGCACGGCCGAGAGTGAGCGCCGGAGTGAGAAAATCGGCAAGGCGGATCAGGCTGCGTTGATCGCGCAGCCGCAAGGCATCATCCAGCACTGATTGTGCAGCCTCACCGAAGTGAGACTCAAGTTTTTCTAATGATTTCTGATCTTTGATCGTATCTTTTTGCGTGAATAGAACCTTGAATAAGGCTTCAAACTGCTCGAGTCGGCCTCCACAATCGGCGGCCAACCAATCAGCAATAACAACGCGCCCAGCTTGACCTTTTATGCCGTTCCATTGGTTATAGGCAGAATGACAAAGCCTCAAAGCTTCGACATCAAACGCTTCATCGCTACACAACCCCGCCAATTCCGCCTCGCTGGCATCTTCGGCCAGACCGAGCAGGCGATTGACCGGACCGCGCAAGTTTCCCTGCTGCCACACACCAGGCTCAAACCAGGCGGCGCGCGCCGAGGCACAGCGCAGCAGGTAGCTTTCAACGTCCGCTGTGCCCTTCATCCGCAATGACAGCGCAGCCAGCGCATCGAGCAATTCGCTATCGCCGCGCGCCTCGGCATCGAGCAGCAGGTCGGAGAGCACTTCGCGGGAAAGCAGCGCGCGATCACGATCTTCCATCGCGCGGGTGCCGGGAGAAAGTCCGGCCTCTTGCGGGAAAGCGGCCAGCAGCCACTGCGCGAAGGCGTGGATAGTATCGATGCGCAGTCCGCCGGGACAATCGAGCACCGAGGCGAACAGCGTACGGGCGCGGGCACGGATTTCCGGGCCTGTTGGTGCGCCGATCGCTTCCAGATCCTTGAACAGCGCCGTATCGGGCATGCGAACCCAGTTCGCCAGCACCTCGTTGACCCGCGTCGCCATTTCGGCAGCACCGGCCTTGGTGAAGGTGAGGCACAGTATCTGCGAGGGAGTAACGCCATCCTGCAGCAGCAGGCGCAGCACGCGGGCGGAAAGCACCTGCGTTTTACCCGTTCCAGCCGATGCGGAGAGCCACACCGTCTCGGCGGGATCAACCGCCTGACGCTGATTATCCATCAGGGGATGGACCTTACTCATTATTCGGTTTTCCCCCGCCCCTGCCATTCATCCAGCCGCATCAGCTGATCGTAATCGGCATAGCCCGGAACATCGGGGTTAAGCCGCGCGGTGAACGGATGATCGCCCTTGATCCACTGATCGATGGCCTCGGTAAGGAAGCGTTCGGTTTCGGGGAGAAAGTCTTCGGGCTTTATCCCGGTCCGCTTCTTGTCGACCAGCAACGGCGTGATCACATCGCCAAAGCTGTTTTTATCGTCTTTTGAACGCTGGAGCGTCCAGTATTCGAAGCGAGTCGGCTCACCCGCAACCCCAGCAAAGGCAGCATCACGGGCCATCAACCCGATCAAACCCAACTGAAGAGCATAACCTTGCTGCACCATCTTTGCACTGGGCGGGCTGCCGGTCTTGTAATCGACAATCGCCAGACTTTCATCGGGAAGCAGATCGATCCGGTCAGCCCGGCCCTTCAGCTTCACGCCTTTGTAGGTCAGTTCGCCTTTGGCCTCGCTGACCAGCACCTTTCGGCCTTGGCCTTCCAGCGCTGCGATCTCGTCTTCGATCCATTGCAGTCCGGCGACCAACCTTGGCCACCACAGCCCGCGCACCAGCGGGTGGGCGCTCATCTTCGCCAGTTCTGCCTCGGCAATCGGCAGCAGAGCGCCGCCTTGCTTGTGCCAGAGCTCAAGAATGGTGTGGACCGCCGTCCCCTTCCACGCTGCCGTCGGCTCGGCATCGAGCAGGTCGAGTGCGCGCAGCCGCAGGATTTCGCTGGCGTAGAATTGATAGGGATCGCTGCGCAGCCGGTCGAGGCCAGTAACCGCAATCGCCACATCGCGCTGCTGCGGCGAGGGGCACGGTTTTGGCTGCGGATGCGCGGGCACCAGCACCGGATTGTTCAGCTCGCGCGCCAGAACCACCGCATGATTGTCGATATGCTGCTCAAGCAGCTTTTCACCCAGCATCGCCCGCACCCGCAGTACGAAACGCGACGGAATCACCGGGCCAGAATCGTCGCGGCGGGCGTGGCTCAGCACCACTTCGGGCGCACCAAGCGCAGCGGCAAGATCATGTGCGGCAAGGCCGATGCGGAAATCCGCCCCCGGCACCCCCAAGGCGCGCAGCACTGCGGGCGCAAGCAAGGCATCAGGAGCGGGCGCGGCTGGCCAGACGCCCTCGGTAAGCCCACCGCAGATGACCAGATCAGCGCGGCTCATCCGCGCTTCGATCAATCCGTAAATGGCGATGCGCGGATGGCCACCCCATGGCGGGCGCACCGCCTGCCGGTCCATCGCATCGCGCAGCACGGTGGCTAGGGCATCAGGATCAAGACGTGTGCCAACAGCGCGGGCAGCCTCACGCAGTTCCTCGATAAACAGGGTCAGCGCGCGGCCATCTGCCTCGCCCCAGGCCCGGCCATCGCTCAACAGATCAGCAGCACTGGCAAGCTGGTCCAGCATTTCGGCAAGCGGCGCTTCCTCACCAAAGGCCAGCAGCGGCGCCAGCACCGCTTCAACCTGATCCCACCAGGCGGTGATGCCCTTGGCGTGCTTTTCCCTGTTGCTGATGATTGCGCCGCTGATAAGTGCGCGCAACACTTCCAGTCCGGCACCCGGCCGTGGGCCCCGCAGGGCAAGATCAAGCTGGCGGACATGATCGAGCCATTCGGCGCGGCCAAAATGTTCGCCAACATAGGGGTGCACCAGCAAGGCCAGCAGCGGCACCGGAGTGGCCTGAGCAGCCACAACTTCGGCAAGCAGCAGGAACAATCGTCCAGCTGTGGTCTGGGGCAGCGGCAGACCCGCAGTATCGTCGCCTTTGATCCCCCATCGCTCAAGATGCGCGATAACCCGCGCTGCCAGCGCTCGATCAGGCGTGATGAAGGCCACACGCTTTTCCGGCACTTCGAGCGCCTCGCGAATCAGGATGGCGATGGCCTGCGCCTCTTCGCCCGGATGCGCGCTTTCCATCAGGCGGACGCCCGAAAGGCGGCGTTCGCCCGCCTCCAGCTTGACCCAGCGCGCGCTGGCCTCGCTCGGCAAAAACAGGTTGGAGATGGCGCGGCTGCGCTCTGGCGGGGCAGCACTCAGCCCGGCGCGGTGCCACGGCTGCACCTCGCCGCGATTGATTCCCATCCGGCCCAGAAGCAACTTGAGGTGATACTGCGGATGAGTCACCGCATCGCGAGGGCTGATCGGGGGATCGCCCAGATTTTGCGGTGAACCAGCAGTGCCCAGTGCCTTCCACACCTCTTCATCCAGCGACAGGTCAAGGTCTTGCAGAATCACCGCGCCTCTTGGCAGCTCGGATACAACGCGCAGCAAGCGGGCCAGCGAAGGAGAAGCGCTGCTTATACCGGCGGCAACCACTACCTGTGCAGGTGGCGCTTCCTGCCAGCGCCGCGCGGCATGATCAAACAGGGCATTGCGCCGCGACGAAGCATCCTGTTCACCTCTGGCTTGCAGTTCCTTCAGCCATTCATTCTGAACCAGCAGGAAGGTTTTTGTGCTTTCAACCCAGTGCTGAGATTGCTCGCCGATGATGCCAATAAGCTCATCGGAGATCAGCTGTTCCGGTTCGATCCCTTCAACCAGCAGTTTGTCCATGGTGCGACCGAGTTCATAGGCCTGTCTGAGCAGCGCTGCGCCTTTAGGTGCCGCTTGGTGCTCTTGTGCGCGCAACAATTCTGCCAGCCGCAACCAGCGCCGGACAGGATCAACCGCCGGGGCAATATCCGCCCCTGCTCCCAGCGGATCGAGCAGTGGCCCCAGCGTCTCGTCAAGATCAAGATCGCCCACCACCACCATGCGCGGCAGCAGCAATCCGCCAGGGCCAGATGTCCCTGAATGCCGCACAAATGCTTCGGTTACGGTGCGCGCCGCGCGCTGGCTGGCCAGCAGCAAGGTCAGCCGCGCCAGCCCAACGTCCTTCTCGGAATAGCGCGGAACAAGCCCGGCAACCAGCGCATCGGCAAAGCCGCGATGCGCGGCGATCGAGTAAAGCTGAGGGCCTGTTGGCTCAGCCACCCGTCAACCGCAATTCGGTTGGCGAAATGGCAGCAGGATCGCCAACTTCGTGCCATTCGCCAGTGTGGACACAGCCGTAAAGCCGCCCCTCTTCAATGGCGCGGGTCCACAGCACATTGGTGGAAAACGGCCCTTCCGGCGCATCGCGCAACAGGCGCTGGGAAACCAGCTGGATCCCGGTGTAGATATAGGGTGCCACCCGCCCCGCCCGGCGGCGGCTGATGCGGCCCAGCGGATCGAGATTGAAATCACCCGTTCCCCGGTAATTGAACGCCGCCGAATGGCGCACCAGCAACAGCAATGCGTCCATCTTTTCAGCATTCCAGGCCGCAGTCAGTTCGACAAAGGCATTCCGCGGGCCATCGAGCCAGATGTTATCGCTGTTGAGGCAGAAGAACGGATCAGGCAGGTGCTGTTTAGCCTTGACCATGCCGCCGCCGGTTTCGAGCAGAAGTTCACGTTCATCTGAAACAGTGACATTCAAGCCTTTGTATTTATGCAGATGTGCTTCAAGCGCTTCGGGCAGATAATGCACATTGACCACCGCTTTGGCGATCCCGGCCTCGACCAGCCGATCAAGGCTGTGATCGATCAACGCTTTGCCCGCAACGTGGACCAGCGGCTTGGGGCGGGTGGCGGTGAGCGGACGCATACGCTTGCCCAGTCCGGCTGCCATGACCATCGCTGTGTCGGAAGCCAGCGGCCGCGAATTCATGGATTCCACTCGCCGCCGCCGGTGCTGCGCAGTTCGGCGGGCACATTGGCAGCAAACCACTGCGCCATCGGAGCAAGCGCCGGATGAGCAAGATCGCGCTCCAGCAGTGCCCAGACTCGGGGGATCATGGCAAGGTAGCGCGGTTTGCCGTCACGCTTCCACAGCCGCACGAAAATACCGATGATCTTGGCGTTGCGCTGCGCCCCTAACCGGGCATAATCAGCCAGAAAATCAGCACGTTCTGGATGATCGGTGAGGTAAAGCTCTAACATATCAGCCTCAAGTTGGGGCGAAACATCACGCCGCGCATCTTGCAACAGTGAGACGAGATCATAGGCCGGATGACCGTTCATCGCGTCCTGAAAATCGAGCAACCCCTGCTTCTCAAGTCCGCCCAGCAGCATGATATTCTCAGCATGATAATCGCGCAGAACCGTCACCCCGGGGCGCTGACGAGGGATCATATGCTTGAGCACTTCCTCCCAAGCCGCTCCCCAGCTGCGGCCATCGACATAGAGATTTTGCGCCGGACAGTAGAAATCGACAAAAAGCCGCGCCTCGCGCTGATATTCGGAGAGGCTGTAATCGAGGAAGGGGCCCGGTGGCAGGCGGTGCAACTGCTTGAGTGCCGCAACCGCAGCTACATAAATTTCCCGTTCGTCATCGGGCCAGGCGTCAAGATAATCGCGCATCCGCACCTCGCCGAAATCTTCGAGGAGAATCAGGCCCTTTTCCGGTTCGGCAGCCAGAATGCGCGGCGAACGCAGGCCATTATCGTCAAGCCAGCGAGCGGCGCGCAGAAACGGACCGGGGTCTTCATGCGGCGGTGGGGCATCCATCAACATGGCGGTTTTCTCCCCCAAACGGATGCGGAAATAGCGCCGGAACGAGGCATCGCCGGGCAAGGGTTCGATAGCAGCAGCTTTCCAGCCAGCGGCAGCAAGGAAGGCATCAATGCCGAGGGGCAATTTCACGTCCATGGCTCTCGCCCTAACCAATCCGGCCCTGCTTGGGCAATGGCAATCCTGCCTGAATCCGCAGTTTCGAGGTGAATCGATAGGCAAGCTGCCTCATGGGCGAAGCCACCGGCATTCTCGGGCCATTCAGCGATGAGTGCGGCGCCATCGCGGTAATCGTCGAGGCCAATCTCATCGGCTTCGCGGGGATGGTTCAGGCGATAAAAATCGGCGTGAACCAATGGGATACGAAGCAAATCTGAGTCATAGGTTTCAATAATTGAGAAGCTGGGCGAAGGCACCTCCCCCTGATGGCCCAACGCGGCTATCACCGCCCTTGCCAGCGTGGTCTTGCCCGCCCCCAGCCCTCCTGACAGTGCAACAACATCACCCCTTTGCAACGCCACTGCAATGGCACTGCCAAGCACTTGCATGGCTTCCAGATCGGGTAGCAACAGCCTCACGGCAGTTCGATGATCGCGGTGGTGCCCTGTCCCGGCTCTGAGAGCAGTTCCAGACTGCCACCATGGGCATCAATCAGCTGGCGGGCGAGTGGCAGGCCAAGGCCTTGTCGGCGATCCAGCACCGTGCCATCCGGCCCCAGCTTCACCCCACCCAGCGCCCGCGCCAGCGAGGACGAATCCATGCCAGCACCATTGTCGGAAATGACCACGCGGGCGCGGTTGTTTTTCAGCCGCGACAGCTCGATGAGGATACGGCCTCCGCGCGGCGTCGCGGCCACGGCATTATCGAGCAGATGACCCAAGGCCCGCGCCAGTCGCCGCCGATCGCCGGTGATCCGTCCTGCCCCTTTGTCGCCGCGCAGATCAAGTGTGATATCGCCTTCGCGAATCCTCGTGCTCCGCTCCTCGACCAGCTTGGTCACAAAGGGCAGCAATTCGATTTCTTCGCTCGCCAACGGCAACATACCCGCTTCGCTTTGCGAGAGATCGAGCACCGATTCGATCTGCTCGCCCAGCCGGGCGACCGAGGTCAGGATGTCGCTGACATATTCCTTGCCCTGATCGTTTAGATCGCCGCCGATCCCGGCCTCCAGCAGTTCGGCAAAGCCGCCGATAGCATTGAGCGGATTGCGGAATTCGTAGCTCATCGAGGCGAGGAACCGGGTCTTCACCGCATCGGCTTCCAGCAGCGCGGCATTGCGCTCACGCAGTGCTACTTCAGCCTTCTGGCTGTCAGTAATGTCGAGCACGGTGAGCATGCCATTACCATCGGGCAGCGGCACCCCGGCGAATTCGAGCGTGCGGCAATCAGCCAAAGTCACCCGCCCGCCAGTCTGCTTGCGATCCAGCGTGGCGGCGCGCACGGCCTCCCCCACGGACTTCGCCTGAGCCGGCCGTTTCAGCCTTGCGCCGATGCGTTCAAGCAGTGCATCGACCTTGGGGTGCGTATCGAGAAAGGTGCTGTCGAGCCCCCAATCGGCGGCAAAGCGCCGGTTCCACTGCTGCATCCGCCCATCGGGAGCAAACACCGCGAGCGATTCGAACAGGCTGTCAAAAGTGGCGGTGCGGGTGCGCAGCAGCGTGTCACGCGCGGAAGATAGCTGCAATTGCTCGGTCCGGTCCTCGGCGATCAGCAGCAACCCGCCATCGGGCATCGGCTGGGCAACCACGCGCAGATGCGTGCCATCAGAAAGCGGCCAGGCCTCTTCCTGCGCTTCACCGGCCTGGAACCATGCGGCCTTTTCGCGCCGCCATGCCGGGAAATCGCGTGCTTCAGGCACCCGGCCAAGATCGTGGGCGATGTCGAGAAAACGCTCGAACGGTGGGGGGTCGAGCATGACCGCCGGTTTCAGCGCGAAAATACGCTGGAAGGGTTGATTGGCAAAGGTCAGGTTATGCTTGGCATCAAACTGCGCCACTCCGGCTGACAGTTGATCGAGCATCGAGCGCTGGGCATCGCGAAAGGCCCGGAATGAGCGGGCCAGCTCCTCCATATCCTCAACATCGACGGCATAGCCCGCCACGCCTTCATCACCCAGCGGCAGATCAGACACGCGCAAGGTCCGTCGCTGCCCACCAATGGTTGCCGCCACCATGCGTTCTGAGGGCTGCCGCCGTGCCATGGCTTGCGCCGCCACTTGCGCCGCTGACAGCCCCCCAGCCACTTCGACCAGCTCAGTCCCGGCGAGGGCGACAGCTTCGGCAGATGCACCGCCAACCGCTGTAACATAGGCGTTATTCACCAGCCGCAGCTTGCCCTCGGGCGAGCGGAACCACATCGGCATCGGCGCGGCTTCGATCAGGCCGACGAGTGCCGAAAAATCCGCACGCGCGCGCGCCGCTTCACCGCGCAGCTGAACCAGTTCGCTTTCACTATCGGAAAAATCGAACACCCAGACCAACGCCGCACCGCCGGGCGAAACCTGCGGGTCCGCCAGATGGCCGCGCAGCGCGAGGCTGCGACTGGAGCCAAGCGGGGTCGCCACCATGCGGAACGGCGCGCCGGTTTTCTGGGTGCGCAACACCGCCTCGTTCAAGCTTGCCACCTGTTCGGGTGGCAAGCCACGCCCCTCATGCGCCAGTTCGGTAAGAAATTGCGGCACGGCATCAAGGCCCAGCCATCCGGCGAGTTTAGGTGCCGCTTCGATCCGGCCGTCAGTGCGCACCAGCAGCGGCAGCGCGGGCGATTCGTCGACCATCTTGCCCAGCCGACGGGCACCACGCTGCCCGGCTTCCGCCCGCTTCAGCTTGCCGCGCGCCGCCAGCATGACCCAGCCCGCCGCAATGGCCCATGCGGCCATCAGCAGTCCGATCAGTGCCAGCGCGGTCTGGTTGAGAAGCATTGTGCTTCGCTATGGGAGGAGCGTGCGGAAGGCAAGGCGGCAATCGGTGACTACTTGTAGTCACACCTAACAGGTGATAACACTGGGATCGAGGAGTTTCTCTAATGGAAATGTCTATCCGCGAGTTCAAGGCCAAGGTTTCAGCGGCGGTTGCCGCAGCGGAACGCGGCGAGTCCGTGACGATTACAAAGTACGGAAAAGCAGTGGTCGATCTGGTTCCCTCAAAACCAAAGAAATCGAAACTGAATTTTGCGGCTGCGGATGCCTATCTAAAAAGTCGCGGACTCGACAAAATCGAGGTCGATTTGTGGCCACCCGAATTCGATGATCCTGCCTATAGCCGCAAGGTTCTGGGGCTTGAAGATTGAGGCTCCTCCTCGACACGCACATTGCCGTATGGCTGGCTATCAAGCGTGAACGGCTTTCGAACGCAGAATTTGGCCAGCTGGCCAATCCGGACAATCAGCTCATAATTTCAGCAGTTTCGATTTGGGAAGCCCGGATCAAATGGAATCTGTTTTTTCGATCCGGCACGCGCAAAGGGCCGGTCGATCCGAGAGAAATGCTTGACCTTGTCCAAGCCCTTGGGATCGCTGTTGAACCACTTTCAGCCGAAATTTGCGCTTCGGCCCTCAGTACACCACTCGCTCACAAAGATCCCTTTGACGATCTGCTGCTAACAATCGCTCAGGAAACGGGGCGCAAGCTGCTCACCCGCGACGAGCAGTTGCGCGGCCATCCGCTAGCGTTTCATGCGGATTGAGCCTGGCCCAAAAGGAAAATGGGGCGAAGGATTGCTCCCCCGCCCCATTTCTTAAATCCCGCTCAGGCTGAGCTTGTCGAAACCCACACCAAGCCCATCATCAATACCGATAATGATCCGGCTTGAACGGGCCGGTCTGCGGCACGCCGATGTAATCGGCCTGACGCTTTGACAACACAGAGAGCTTCACGCCCAGCTTTTCCAGATGCAGCGCGGCGACCTTTTCGTCGAGGTGCTTGGGCAGGACATAGACGTCGTTCTTGTACTGTGCCGGGTTGGTGTAAAGTTCGATCTGCGCCAGAGTCTGGTTGGTGAAGCTGGAGCTCATCACGAAGCTGGGGTGGCCGGTGGCGCAGCCCAGATTGACCAGACGACCCTTGGCCAGCACGATGATCTGCTTGGCAGGTTGTCCATCTTCGGCAGGGAATTCGACCAGATCGGTGCCGGGCTTGACCTCGGTCCACTTGTAATTGTCGAGCGCGGCGATCTGGATCTCGCTATCGAAGTGCCCGATGTTGCAGACGATGGCCATGTTCTTCATCGCCTTCATGTGCTCGGCGGTGATGACATCTTCGTTGCCGGTGGCGGTGCAGAAGATATCGCAGCGGGTAACCGCCTCTTCCATGGTGACAACTTCAAAGCCTTCCATCGCCGCCTGCAGAGCGCAGATCGGATCGACTTCCGTTACCATCACGCGCGCGCCGCCGTTGCGGAGCGACTGGGCGCTGCCCTTGCCGACATCACCGAAACCGGCAACGCAGGCGACTTTGCCAGCGAGCATGACGTCGGTGGCGCGGCGGATTGCGTCGACCAGTGATTCCTTGCAGCCATAAAGGTTGTCGAACTTCGATTTGGTGACGCTGTCATTCACGTTGATTGCAGGGAACGGCAGCTTGCCGTCCTTGGCGATCTGGTAAAGGCGGTGAACGCCGGTTGTCGTCTCTTCGGAAACGCCCTTGATGTGCGCGACCGACATGGTGAGATAGCCGGGCTTGGCCTTGATATAGGCCTTGAGAGCGCGCTGGAACTCGATCTCTTCGGCATTGGCCGGTTCGCCCATGGTGTCGCCTGCTTCCAGCCGCGCGCCCCACAGCGCGAACATGGTGGCATCGCCGCCATCGTCGAGGATCATGTTGCAGGTCTGGGTGCCCGCACCATCGGTGTCCCAATCGAAGATCTTGCCGACATAATCCCAGTAATCGGCGAGGCTTTCACCCTTGATCGCGAAAACCGGCACGCCCGAAGCGGCGATGGCAGCAGCGGCATGATCCTGCGTAGAGAAGATGTTGCAGGTGGCCCAGCGCACTTCAGCGCCCAGCGCGGTCAGCGTTTCGATCAGCACCGCGGTCTGGATCGTCATATGCAGCGAACCAGTGATCCGCGCGCCCTTGAGCGGCTGAGAAGCGCCGAATTCTGCGCGCAGAGCCATCAGCCCCGGCATTTCGATTTCAGCGATATTGATCTCGGCACGGCCAAATTCGGCCAGGCCGATATCGGCGATCACATAGTCATTCTTGGTATCAAGCACGGTGGCCACGGGCAAATCTCCTGCAAGGCGGCGCACACCAGACCTGCACAGAGCAAGGGCGGCACCTGAACTGGCACCGCCCATAGCCAATCATGGAATGAATATAAAGATATCTTTATATGATATTTTGATCTTAACGCCTCGCCCAGGCCAGATGGCTGGTGCTGCCCACTTCTGACAGTATCTGATCAGCCGCTTCGACCAGCGCCTGCGGCCCCTGCATCCGGGCGAGGCTGCGCGTGACTTGCTTGAGATCCGCGCAATTAAGCCAGGGATGACCCGTGCCATACTGGTTCGCCATCGACGTGCTGATCCGGTCAAGCGCGCGATTGGCACCGCTGATGCCAAATCTGGGAACCATGCTATCGCGCATGGCGGTTGAAGCAGCGTTGAGATCGGCCATATGCGCCGCCTCGAATGCAGCGAAGTCAGCCGTAAAGTTGCTCTCGGTGGTGCGGCAACGCAGACCGGTGACCATCAGCATGATATCCAGCTTGCGCAGCTTCTCCGCCTGACTGGCCCCCGCCGACCCCATTACTCCCGCCTGCGCGGGCATGGCGATGAGTAATCCCGTTGCGGCAATGCACGTTGCCATTCTCCTGAAATGTTTTTGCATGACCCTGTCTCCCCAAAGCAAGCGATTCACTTGCTGAGGCCAAAGTCCGCCATTTGGTTTACCGGGCCTTGAAGGAGCGCAGTAAAGCGAAATTAAGCACAACCACCTGTTGCGAATCTGTCGCAGCGCATCATATGAAGCCTGACGAATTCAATTTCCAACATAAGGACAAGAACCATGACCATCGCCAAAGGTGACAAGCTTCCCGACATCAAGCTGACCAAGGTCGGCGCTGACGGCAATGAGCCAGTTCAGACCGGCAGCTATTTCGCCGGACGCAAAGTCGCGCTTTTCTCGGTGCCTGGTGCTTTCACCCCCACCTGCTCTGCCAAGCACCTGCCCGGCTATGTTGAAAAGGCCGCCGAACTGAAGGCCAAGGGCATCGATGAAATCGCCTGCACCGCCGTCAACGATGCTTTCGTCATGGGCGCATGGAATGCCCGCGACGGCAGCAGCGATGTGACTATGCTGGCTGACGGCAATGGCGATCTGGCACAGGCCGTCGGCCTCGTTATGGATGGCAGCGGCTTTGGCATGGGCCAGCGCGGCCAGCGCTTCTCGATGGTGATCAACGATGGCGTCGTCGAGGAACTGAACGTCGAAGGTCCGGGCGAATTCAAGGTCAGCTCGGCCGAATATATGCTCGATCAGCTTTGATCTGATGCTTTGGGGGCAGCTCGCAATCAAGGCGCTCGTTTCGGGCGTGTTGATTGCCGCTGCCTCCGAACTGGCGCGGCGCAGCCCCGGCTGGGGCGGACTGGTGGTCAGCCTGCCGCTGACCTCGATCCTCACCATGATGTGGCTGTGGCGCGATACCGGGAATTCCGCCAAGATCGCCGATCTGGCGCTGTCCTCAACCCTCTATGTCAACGCCTCGCTTCCCGCGTTCATATTGCTGATCGTGCTGCTGCGGCGCGGGGTAGCCATCCCGCTGGCGATGATTGCCTTTCTGGTCCTTGCTATCGCAGGTTACTTGCTGTTGATCGCCGCAGGTCGCCGGTTCGGCTGGCCAGTTTAGAATTTATCCGGCCCAGTCACTGTCCGACCCAGTCACTTAGCGGCATATTTCGGCAGCATCCGCGGGTTGCGGAGAATCAGCGCCGAGACCAGTGAGACGAACAACCCGACCGGAAATATCTCCAGAAATGTCATCGGCGCCCGGAAAAACGGGTTAGCGTACATCTCCGTCATTTCACGCATCTCGGCAGCTTTGGCAGAAACAACACTCTCGCTCGCTCCGGAAGCTCGCAATTCGGTGAGAATTTGCGCAGAATAGCTCGCCATATAGTCCGCCATTGAGGTGGAATTAGACGTTGCCAGATAAGCTTCCCAGCCAATCACATAGATGATCGCTGCCACCGTTGATATCCCCAGCCCGACAGCGAAGGAACGGCCGAAACTCACCACTCCACCGCATTCGACGTCGCGGAAACGCTTCACACCAACAAAAATTAGCGATAATGCTGCAAGCATGATGAGGTATCCGACCAATTCCGAATGAGAATGGCTCGGTAGATCGAATACTATGGTCGCGACGATTGCGGAAACAACAATTGCCCCCGCGATCGCCCCATAGACCAGCGAATAGCGCGCTGCCCCTGCCATCACGCGATCACCGGTGGTGTCGAGACTGGTTCCCACAGTTCGATCGGATTGTCTTCGGGGTCGTGGATGCGGGCGAAACGACCTACGCCTTCCATGGTTTCTTCTCGCAATATAGTGATTCCGGCAGCACGCAAACTGGCCAGCAAGCCATCAAGATCACTCACCCTGAAGTTGATCATCGCCTGCTTTTCAAGGGCGAAATAGTCGCTGTCCGATTTGAATGGCTCGAACACCATTGGCCCGGCCTGACAATACCACACCCATTCGTTGGTGTGGCCGGTAACCGGATCCTGACCGATTCCACCGCCCACACCCAGATAATCACGATACCAAGCCTTCAGCGACTGCGTATCAGCAGCCTTGAAAAAATAGCCACCCATTCCAACAACCGGCATCATAGCCTCCTGCTTTGATTACCCGTCTATCAAAGCAGGAAAGCACCCATCGCGCTATCACCCAAATGGATGATCGGGGCGGATTCATCCTTTCAGGCGGTCAGGGAATGAGTGACAGGAAGCGTGCTTTCTCAACGGCTTGCCCGCGGCGCTGAACCCCAAGTTTTTCGCAGACTCGTGCAACATGTGTCTTGACTGTGTTTGGCGAGATTCTAAGGCGCCGGGCAATCTCCTTGTTCGAATCGCCTACAGCAAGTGTCTCCAGTATCTCCATCTCGCGCGGGCTTAGTCCAAGCGAACGGATCGCTTGCTCATTGCGCTGGAAGCTTCCGACTGGCGCTGCTCGTGGTGTCAGCGCCCGTGCCAGCCACACGCCGGCTATCAGACCGCCAAGAGCGATCACGGCGGCGAACGCCTCGCCAGGGAATGTACGCACGAGGTTGCGATATTGAAGCCAGTTCAAGCCGACCGCAACCAGTCCAAGCAGCCCTGCATAGATCGTGATCGTGCGGACCATCAATACCCCATCAGGCTCAGCACTTCCTTGCGGCTGCGCGGATCGTCAAGGAAGCAGCCGAGCAACCGGCTGGTGATCATGCCGACCCCTGGTGTGCGCACCCCGCGGCCGGTCATGCAGCCATGCTGCGCCTCGATCACCACGGCGACACCATGCGGCTTGAGATTGTCCCAGATGCACTGGGCGACCTCTGCGGTGAGTCGCTCCTGAATTTGCAGTCTCTCGGCAAAGCCGTGAAGCACGCGTGCCAGCTTGGAAATGCCGACCACACTGTCACGCGGCATATAGGCAATGGCCGCCTTGCCGGTGATCGGTGCCATGTGGTGTTCGCAGTGCGACTGAAACGGAATGTCCTTCAGCAATACCAGCTCATTATAGCCGCCAACCTCCTCGAACTGGCGTGCAAGGTGGAGCGCCGGATCGCTACCATAGCCTTGGCAGTATTCCTTCCACGCCCGGCCAACGCGGGCTGGCGTATCAATCAAGCCTTCGCGCTCTGGATCATCGCCTGACCAACGGATCAGAGTGCGGATAGCCTCCTGCACGGCATCTGGAACGATCAGCTTTCCATTACTGTCGTGATCATGCTTATGATCCTTGTCGCATCCCATCAATCAAACTCCCAAATCTGGTCACTAGGCTGGGCCTAATCTCAAGCAGGCCCCAATTACTAAGCAGGTCGGCGCAGGAAACCCCCACGCCGGAACAGACCGCGCCTGCGGCTCATCGGTTCGAACAGCTCTTCGGGCCTTTCGGGATCGAGGAGCGCACTATCAGCGACAGCCTTTTCCGTTTCGGTCAGTGGCCGCAAGTGGAAAGGTTCCAGTCGCTTGCCATTTCGTGGCAGCGATTGGATCATGTCGGCCATCGATCCGTATTTGTCGATCAGCGTGGCAACTGCTGCCGGTTCAATCCCGCAATGCTCGGCGAGCAGGCGATAGCGCAACCGGCGGATAGACTCACGCACCTCGTCGCGGTCATTGGCTGGGCGGGCAGCATCGATGAACACATCGGCTTCGGTATCGAGCCCCATCGAACGGTTGTTCATGTTTGCCGAGCCAATGCGCAACACCTCATCATCGACGATCATCAGCTTGGCATGAACATAGATGGGTGTCTTGCCGGTGAAAGGTGTGAAGATACGCAAGCGGCGCTGCGGATCATTTTCGGCCACAGCATGCAGCAGGCGCACTCGCGCACCGTCCATCGCCGTCTGTTCCAGCCAGCCTTCGGCACTGAGCGGATTGATCAGCACAATCTCTGGCGGATGCGGCTGGCTGAGCCGTTCGGCCATGGCTTCGGCAATCGAGCGCGAAGCAAAATACTGACTCTCGGCATAGATAAAGCGTTGAGCGCGGGCGATGTGTTCGCAAAACAGCGCCTCTATCTCGTGGATCTCAGGCTCTCCGCCCCAGGCTGCAACCGTGCGGGCAATGCCGATCTCGACATCGCGAAATTCGGCGCGCAGTTTATCAGGCCAGGCCGTTTCAGCCTGAGGATGGCACGGTGCTATTGGTTGGCCACCGGCGCGGGCCCAGCGCGCCCGGCTCAAGTCTCCCAGAGCGCGGGCCGCCTCACCCTCAAACATCATGGTCAGGTCATGCCACGGGCCATACGTCTTGCCGTTGACCTTCCGACGCCGCTCATCATTTTCGATATGTTGCGGCGTGTCCCAGCGGTCCGTGGTGACATCAAGGCCACCGCACACTGCAAAGCGATCATCGATCACCACGATTTTCTGGTGATGGCTGCATCCCAGCGGATGGGCGGAATCGAACTTGAAGTCGATCGAGGGATGCCGCCACCAGCGCAGCAGATCAAATACCATCGACCCGCGAAAGATGAACTTTAGCGCACCGAATCGCCATTTGAGCACGCGCACCTGCAAGCCTTCTATCCGGTTCACCAGCCAGACGACGAAGCTGCCAAGCCGTGCCGGGTTCACTTCCTTTTCCGGCACGTTCCACCAGCGCCGACCGGGTCCGAGCCGCACTCGCGTATCGAAATCCCAGCCGATCAGCAGTATTTGCTGGCGCGCTTTCAGCATCGCCAGCTGGATCAGCGAATAATAGGCAGCCGCATCAATAACCACATGCGCCCGGCTCGCCATGGCATAGCGCCAGACCGTCGGGCTGACGCCTGATTCCTCAACTTGCGCTTCCTCAACTTGCGGGTGGGATGGTTCCATCTGCGCGTTAGACGTCTTTTCGCTTGGTCAGCGTTGGCTCATCAAGCTCTGGCATTCCCGGCGGCGAACCATAGTCTGGCGATGGCACTAAATCAGCGGAAAGATCAGAAGGACCGCGATAATGCAGCGACCAGTGGCGATGGCGAAACAACCAGCGCGTGCCTTCTTCAACATAGCGATCATGGTAAACCCCGATCGTCATTACGGATGAGCCATCGAGCAATTTGGCCTGTTCCACCGCAGGACAGCGGCTGACCACTTCTGGTCCGGAAATATCGAGCAGCGGCGTGCCAGAATCAAAGAACACCTGATCATAAGGAGCCAGCAACGTGCCGAACATCTCTTCGATTGTCTGGCGAGACTGGATATGCAATCCGGCTATCTTCCATTCACCATCAAGAGCAAAACACGCGGCAAAATCACGCGCATCCTTGCGCCAGACGGCGTCATTAAATCTGGCCTGAAGTTGACGGACCGCGCAGTCCACCGTCACAAGATCTCTCATCGCGTGGCATCCTACTCCGGTCGGTTCCATGGGTTCATCGGCGAGTGGGCTGGCTTCCGCAAGGGGCACGATAGTGTAAAATGACCGGAAGCATTTGTAGCACGTCACTTATCTTGACAAAACCGGTCGCCTGCCCGAATTCGTGATCGGTCAAATTTTGAACTAGTTTTTCCCGTGCCCCCGTTCATCGGGGCTTAAACCACCGGTGGCCATGGGCACACCGTCACTAAAAGAGGATATTTCCATGCTTCGCACTGCCCTGATCGCCGGACTGCTTGCCGCCTCTGCTGCCCCCGCCATGGCCGAAACCGCTCCGGCCGCCGCCGCTGCCCCCGCCGCTGCAGCTGGTTACAGCACTGCTGATACCAGCATCGGCGATCTGATCGATGATCCAGCCGCCAAGGCAGTTCTCGAAAAGCACATGCCAGGCTTTTCCACCAACCCGCAGATCGACATGGCGCGCGGCATGACTTTCAAGCAGATTCAGTCATTCGCCCCTGACATGATCAAGGATGAAATGCTGGCCAAGCTTGACGCGGACCTTTCGAAGCTTCCAGCCAAGAAGTGAGCTAAGCAAAAGTTCAGGGTGATTCCGGCACGATTTGCTGTGCTGGAATCACCAAACTTTTGCCAATCAACCAGAATTTATTATCCCTGTAGGGTAACTTTGGCCTAATCGCAGGCAACCCTTGAAGGAGCCTCAGGAATGAACAGGAAAATCACGGCGATTGCAGCGCTGACACTCGGCCTGGCATCAGCCGCCGTCTATGCTGCCAAACCGGCGGATATCATTGCTGCCCGTCAGGCTAATTTCAAGGTGATCGGCAAGTCGTTCAAGGGCATCATGGACGAGATGCGCAAGCCTGCACCCGATATGGCCATGATCAAGGCCAGCGCCAATGCGCTTGCTGGTGGCTCGTCCAAAGTTTCCGGATACTTCCCCAAGGGCAGCGGGCCTGAGGCTGGCGCAAAAACCCATGCCCTCCCAGCAATCTGGGCAAAAAATGCCGATTTCAAGAAGTCTGCCGCCAATCTGGTCGCGGCCTCCAAGAAAATGCAGTTGGCCGCCAACAGCAATAATATTGATACCGTGAAAGCCGCCTTCCCGGCTCTCGGCGGTACCTGCAAGGGTTGCCACGATCAGTTCAAGGCTAAAGATTGATGGCTTCGGATAGCCGGAGAGCCAAACTTTGGGATCTGCCGGTCAGACTGATCCACTGGAGTTTTGTCGTCCTGCTGCCACTGCTGTGGTGGACCGCCGAAAATGGCGAGATGGACCTGCACATGACTCTGGGCCTCGTCATGCTGGGCCTTGTCGTCTTTCGCGTGCTGTGGGGATTGGTCGGCAGCTCGACTGCCCGATTTGCCAGCTTCGTGCGCGGGCCGATCACAGTCATTTCCTATCTGCGCGGGCTTTCAAAAAGCGAAAGTGAAACGTCTGCCGGGCACAATCCGGCTGGCGGGTGGAGCGTTGTCCTCCTGCTCGGTCTGCTTGCCGTTGATGTCGGTCTGGGACTGATTGCGCAGAATGTGGACGGCGTCACCGGGTCGCTCAATTATCTCGTTTCGTATGATCAAGCTGAACAGGCGACTGAACTGCACGAACTTGGGTTCAACATCCTGCTCGCTGTTATCGTTCTGCACATTGCGGCGATCCTGTTTTACACTTTCGTCAAGAAAGACCGTCTGGTGCCGCCGATGATCACCGGATCAAAAGACCTGCCCACCGCAGTTACCACGCCCGTGATGGCCCCGGCCTGGCGGATCCTTCCCTGCTTGCTGATCGCCGCTGCTCTCACCTGGTGGGTCTCTATCGGTGCGCCAACATCGCTGGAGCAATTCAACGCCCCGCCGCCGGTGGACGCCTCCGAATATATGTGAACGGCATCAAGTTGCGGCGGGCCTCTAACCCAGCAACAAGCCCCTCTGCGCCGATGCTGTCAGTGCCGCTTCCACATCCTCCGGCGGAATCCCGTGCCCTGCCGCCGCCAGATCGGGAATTGCAGTCTGGCCGTCTGCCGCCAACAGCAAACCACGCAGTTCGGCCTGCTCAATCTTGAGCAGCGCATGATCAAGCGTGCAGACCGTCAGCTCACCCATTTCGAGCAAGGCCCGGACCAATGGGCTGGTCTGCGGCAGATTGCCCGGAACTGACGGAAACGGTGCAGGATGGACATAGAGCTGGACATACCATTCGGCGAACAATTGCAACACCACGCGCAGCTGCTCTGGATTGCGCGCGACTTGTGAAACCGCCAACCGTTGCGGCGTGGCAGCGGCGGCGGCTTCCAGGGCAGTGGCCAGTTCCTCATCGGCAATCTCGATGGTGTCCCCCGCCAGCGCGAAACTGCCATCCTCCTGCCGGCGCAGCTTGGTGGTGAGATAGAGGCCGTCGATGCGCGATGCGTCAATCGTGCGATCAGGTTCCTGCTCCGCCCTGACGAACAGCGTATGGCGAAAGAAACGCAGCGCCGCATAATCATCACGCGATGCCGCACGCAGCACCGCCTCGTCCGGGTCTTCGGGAACCTCCGCCCCGTCGGGCAGGAAACCATCGAGATGGCGGTTGCGGCCTGCGTCGGTCAGATGCCTAAGCCCCAGCGCCTCACCTGCGCGGACAACATCGATCAGTCGTTGCGGGTAATAACAATCACCCAGTTCATCGTGAAACAGCACCGAATCCGGGCGTTGCAGCATCGATTCAGCCTGCTGGCGCAAAGTTATCGCCAGCGGTTCATCGCCCTCGCGCGGCTTGGCATAGTCCTCCAGAAAGCTGCGCGCGGCATCGATCCGTTCTTCGAAATTATCAATGCCATCAACAATGTTGAACAACATCTCGCGCATGATCAAGCGGACGTGGCCACCCGGCATGGCGTTATAGCTTATCATGGCGATGCCGTGATCAGACAGCACGTGTGCGACCAGTTCCATGCAGGCTTCGCGCACATGGGGCGGCACCCAAGCATAGACTCCGTGGACGATGACATAGTCAAACGATCCCGCCGGATAGCGCCGATGCGCTTCCATAATGTCCTCAACCGCCAGCGAGACGTTATCGAGCCCCGCCGCCTCGGCGATTCGCGACCCGCGCTCAATGGCGATCTGCGACAAGTCAAAGCCATGCGCCGAACAATCGGGCCACATCGCCGCAAACGACAGCAGGTTCAGGCAATCGCCGCCACCGATCTCCAGAATCCGCGAATGGCGCGGGTCCACCGGCTCCAGCCCGGCCAGCAGGGCCAGCACTGCAAGACGCTCGGGATGGGTCTGGGTGAACACCGATGAGGGATAGGCGACGCGGTCGTATGGCGTATTCAAGCGGGGTTCCTGTCCGGCTTCGGGATGATGCTGCCAAGGGTTACTCTTGCGGCGCGGCGCAAACAATGTTCAAAGAGCGCTGCAAGGGCAAGCCGAAAGGCATAGGGGGCAGGCAGTTGCGTTTCATCGAAATCCGCCTCAGTAACGGGTTGCTGCTTGTCGGATCGCCGGGCGCGTTCCCGGGCGTGATGAACAAGGCCGCCGATCAACAACAATTACGCTCCGTCCTGCGCTCATTTCCGCGCAACAGCGCCGCGATGGGCCAACTGCGCAAGCAATGGCGCAGGCTCTATCCAGCGCAATCATCCACCACGCTGCCGTCACAGGAAATGGTCAGGCTGCTCAATCGTGAGCTTGCCGCCACGCGCCTTGCTGCGGCTTTTCTGCGCGATGCGCCCTGCAACATCGAGGAAGCCAAGTTTGATCTTGGTTCGGGTCAGGTCGTCCATGTTTCGATCCCCGGAGCCACGCTGCTGATCGCCAGCAAAGGGCAGCTTCCGCCCGAATTCAACCGCTATCGCAACAGTCGCGGCGGTGCTGACATGCTGCGCCAGATCGCCCAGAATGATCCGGCTGCCGCTGCGATAGACAATCAGGCCGCGCGCGCCTGCCGGGCGGCACCGTCAAGCGCATCACCGGCCTGCCGCTGCGCCAGCACCTGGCCTGGGCAATCGAGAGCGGCGCGCATGACTGCGCGATACTCGAACACCGCATCCCCATTAGTCAGGCGGCGGCCCGCCCCGATGCCCCGCGCGATGTGATGAGCATGAGCAGCGCCGAGAAAATCGGCGAAGCCATGTCGCGCAGCTGCAAACACTTGCGCGGCGATGTCCTCACCGCAGTTGAGGCGATGGTCGAGCCCGAGGCGCTGGCGATCATGGCCGGAGTCTTCGCCGCCGTGGCGCTGGCCCAGCTCAACCCGGTCAGCGGCGCTGCGGTTGATACCGCCATCGTCGCGCTGGCCTGGTATTCAGCCGGTCTCGCCGGAGTGCTCGCGCTCAGCGATTTCATCGACGCAACAATCACCGCCACCGGCGCCGCCAGCGAAGCCGAACTGAACGAAGCGGCAATGTCCTACTCCAAAGCCTTCGTCGCACTGGGAGCCATGCTTCTGGAAGCGCTGATGGCGAAGTTCCTGGCGAAAAAGGGCGGGAAGAGTGGTGATAAGGGGAGTGGTGGTGGTGGAAGTGGGAGTTCCAAGACTGCAAAGACAGCTGACAAGGGTAAACCACCGGCACCCTCCAGCTCTGCTGCCGGTAAATCACCACCTCGTTTTGGCAAACGTTCAAAAACAACCGAGCCAGGCGCCAAACGCGCTGATGCCAAAACTTTGCGTGAAATCCGCCGTGCCAAATTGCGTGAAGTTCACCAGCCACTAAAAAAGGAAGGGTGGTCAGACATTCCCGGCAACCACATCAAGACCTTCAAATCCTATCCTGAACCGGTTGAATTGAAACCCGGACAAAAAATTTACCGGGTGCTCGATTCAGAAAGCAACCCCAATGGCGGCTACTGGACGACGGAGAACCCGGCAAAAATGACCGAAGCCGATTGGCGATCCGGCGCGGCGGTCAAAGGCGAGTGGAACGGCGACGGAGCCTTTGTCGAATACGAGGTTCCCAAGGAAGGTCTGAAAGTCTGGTCGGGCGAAGCCGCACCGCAGATGTCCTCTGACGGCAAGAGTGTGCTTGGCGGCGGCGGCAACCAGCTGTGGATTGCTCAGGACGGTATCTCTGCTACCAAAGTTGCGCCCGACAGCGCCATTTCAACAGGCTGGAGCAACTGATGCCCGCGCGGACGATCGACGAATTGTTGATGGACTTGGATCGCTTGGCGGCCATGTTCGACGAGGCCGCAACCAACGGCTATCCTTCGGGAAGCTACGCTGCGCAAGCCATCCGCGAGCGCCGCACCTCGCTGGTTGAGCGCATTGCTGATGGTGACGATATGGAGATCGCCGCACGACTGCTCGATATGGTTCCGAATGCCAAGGATCTTGACGCGATAGGGTTTAACATCGGCCGTCATCCAAATATCGTAGCCTTGCTGGATGAACTGGATACGGCTGCGGCGGAGATTTCCTTTGAATATCTGGGGGATGAGGAAGAATAGGACACTCCTGTATTAAAGCAGGATGCCATAATATTAAAACCAGTCACCTCAAAATCCATTCAACAAAATTGAAGTATAACCTAACTCCTCTGCCTTTTTCCGTGCCAACTTCATCTGCTCGGCGCTTAAAATACTTCGGCCGCCATTCGGATTGTTCTGGAATCCTTCATTGGCATAAAAAAGATTATCCGCATTAATCGGAATGCTTATCTCAACCGGCTTCATCTCGATGAAGAAGGATGCAGCCTTGCGAGCCTTCACGAGCTCAGAAGCGACCTCATGAATGCGCTGGGTGACCCGGTTTTCATCCGCATACCACTGATACTTGTTAAGACCCCATATCCTGACATTCACGAATGGCTGTGGAGTGCTGATCGGTTTCGCGATTTCAAACCTGACGTCAAACGAACCCAGAGCGTAATACCAGTCAGCATTGGAATAGGTATGCTGGAAGATCGTGATAACCGATCGGTCCTCTTGCAGGATCGTATTTTTTACCAAGCTCTCCTTGATGGTATCCATTCCAAGCGCGCGTCTCACCAGTTCGGCGTGCAGTCTCGCCCTGACGTTCTTGTCATCCTTTTCGAGATCAAACCAATTTATGGTCACGGCATCGCCGCGTCCTTGAAGAAAATGGCCAAGGAACTTCATGGCGCGCCCCTTGGGCACGAACATGATCTTGCCTACGTCGAGCAAAGCAAGCTTGATCGCGTCGTTCCTTGAAGCCCCCCCATCCATGTTCTTCTTGATCATGGTATTGACCATGCCGGTGATGCCGGTCTGAGCACCAAATTTTTCAAATGCCATAACTTACACCCTCACCCAAACACATACCCAAACCCATCACCGTCCACCTTCACCGCAATCTCTTTCACCTCCTCGCCGCTCATCTGGCGGTTGAGCAGTTCGATCGACAGTTCGGGCAGCATGGTGTTGGTCAGGATGGCGTCGATCAGGCGGCCGCCGCTGGCGACTTCGTTGCAGCGTGAGACGATCAGATCGACGACATCGTCGCTATAGGTGAACATGATGCCGTGGCTGTCTGCCACGCGCTTGACGATGCGGTGCAGCTGGATGCGGACGATAGCCCGCATCATGTCTGGCGAGAGCGGGTAATAGGGCAGCACGATCAGGCGGCCCAGCAGCGCAGGCGGGAAAACCTTGAGCAATTCGGGGCGCAGCGCGGTGGCCAGCGCCTCAGGCTCGGGCTTCATCTCCTCATCCTCGCTCATCGTCGTGATGAGGTCGGTGCCGACATTGCTGGTCAGTGTTCGTCGTCAGAATATTTGAGACAGTTGGCGGCGTAGATTAGCGGAGTGTCGGCCTCAT
>CAMDQO010000023.1 GCA_945906105.1 Novosphingobium sp. Chol11
AGGAGACTGGCTTTGCGAAGCCGCGCATATATGTGGCGAAGACACAGGTGAATTACCCGCCCTGTTACGGATTGGGCGCAGAAAGTCCGCGAAACCCGGGGTCTTGCTGTCAGGTACCTTGATCTGTGACTAGTGCTGGGGTCTGGCGGAGCGGGTGGGATTCGAACCCACGATGAGCTTTTGACCCATACACACTTTCCAGGCGTGCGCCTTCGACCACTCGGCCACCGCTCCGCAAGAGCCTGATTGCTTCGTGCCGGGGCAGGAAGCGTGAATCAGGCGACTATCCCATCGCTCTGGAAGGCGCGCCCTAGCCGTGGTTGTGGCATGGCGCAAGGACTCGGTGGCCTTGGGGTGGCCTTGGGGTAATCTGCGTGGCAGGATGGGGCGATGATGCACCCATTCCTCGCCGCCGCCGCGCTGGTCATGCTGACTGGTGCAGCAACCCCGCCATCTCCCGAGCCTGCTCTGGCTCCCGGCGAGATAGTCGCCAAGGCGGCACCGGACGAGTGGGTGGGAATCGCGCCGTCCGATCTGCTGGTGATGGAGCTTGCGCCTGATCGCGCCCAAAAAAATGGGGGCAAGCAGCGCCGCGTGGTGATCCAGTTGATGCCAGCGCCGTTTTCGCAAGGCTGGATCGGCAATGTGCGCAAGCTGGCTGCGGCGCATTGGTGGGACGGGCTGAGTGTCAACCGGGTGCAGGACAATTATGTCGTGCAATGGGGTGATGCTGATGGGGAAGATGCGAAGAAGGCGCGGGCGTTGCCGGTGGGTTTGGCGGTGGTGCCGGAGAGTGAATATGTTGCTGGCGTTACCGAAGACATTATCGACGATCCCATCGTCCACGGCCATCTTGTCCGCCCATGGGCGACGGTTGTGTCTGGCGAAGGCGGCTGGAACATGCCGTTATCGATCACCGCTATTCCGCAATCCAAGAAAGGCAAGAAGTCTCCAGCACATCGCATCTACCGTCGGGAAACCTACGGTTGGCCAACGGGATTTTCTAGAGGATGGCCGGTCTCGGGCGACCTCAACGCAAGAGGCCGACTTGGCAAGACGGGTGAAATCTGGCCCGTCCACTGCTACGGCATGGTCGGCGTCGGGCGGAACCACTCGCCTGATACTGGCTCGGGGGCTGAACTTTACACCGTGATCGGCCATGCGCCACGCCACCTCGATCGCAATATTGCGCTGATCGGCCGGGTGATCGAGGGGATCGAGCACCTCTCCTCGCTGCCGCGCGGCACCGGGGCGCTGGGGGTTTATGAGAGCGCGGCGGAGCGCACGGGGATCTCGTCGGTGCGGCTGGGCAATGAAGTGGCGGGGCTGCCTCACTATGAATATCTCTCAACCGAAAGCGCGTCGTTCGCCAAATACGCCGATGCCCGCGCCAACCGGCGAGATGCCTTCTTCATCCGGCCAGCGGGCGGCGCAGATGTGTGCAACATCCCGGTGCAGGTGCGGCGGGTGAAATCTGAGGGATGAAGAAAGCAATTGGTTCACGCAAAGGCGCGAAGGCGCAAAGAAGTATGTTCAGCGGCGAAGCCGCCTTGTCATGCTGCGGATTGTCACGCTGCGGATTGTTCAGATGTGAGGCCGATTGGATTGGTGCCTGCGTCACGTGGAGCGACCTCTTTGCGCCTTCGCGCCTTTGCGTGAACCCAAAATGACCCCTCGACAAAATCAGTGTGAGCGGATCATGCACACCGGGACTCTCTGGCGCTGGACCAGCCTCAACGGCCCTGCCGCGTGGTTCTTCATCACTATCGATGGCGCGGCAGGGGATGCCATTGCCGCCACCGCGCTGATGCGGCGGCTGGAGGGTATGGGCGCGCGCGGGTTTGGTTCGGTGAAAGTGCGCGCGGCGATTGGCGGGAGCCGCTGGTCGAGCTCGGTGTTTCCGGTGAAGGGGGGCGGCTACATGCTCCCCGTCAAGGCGGCGATCCGCAAGGCGGAAGGGCTGGGCGAGGGGGATGCGGTGACGCTGGTGCTGGAGTTTTGACGCATCCCTCTGGCGCATCACCTTCACTTCGGTTAGTCGCGCTTGCTGCACTTGCGAAGGAAATGGGCGATGAAGACGGTTGCGATTATCGGTGCGGGTCAGATGGGCTCGGGCATCGCCCAGACTGCGGCGCAATATGGCAAGACCGTGCTGCTCTGCGATGTCAGCATTGATCTGGCGGAAAAAGCCAAGGCCGGGATTGAAAAGATCCTTGGCCGGTTAGTCGCAAAGGAAAAGATCAGCGCCGCCGATGCCGCAGTCACGCTTGGCCGCATCACCCCGGTTGGAGATTATGCGCAGATGGGCGCGGCCGACATCATCATCGAGGCGGCGACCGAGCGCGAAGAAGTAAAGCGCAAAATCTTTGAGGCTGTCAGCATGGTGCTGGCACCTACTGCCATTCTCGCCTCGAACACCAGTTCGATTCCGATCACCCGCATGGGTGCCACTGTGCCTGATCCGGCTCGCTTTATCGGGCTGCACTTCTTCAATCCGGTGCCGCTGATGGCGCTGATCGAGGTGATTCCGGGCCTTGCCACCAGCGCTGACACCACCGCTCGCACGCGTGCCTTTGCGGAGAGTCTCGGCAAGGAAGTGGTGCTGGCTGGCGATGAGCCGGGTTTCGTGGTCAACCGCATCCTTATCCCCATGCTGAACGAGGCGGTATGCGTCCTAGGTGCCGGTATGGGTTCTATTGTCGATATCGATAAGGGCTGCCGTCTGGGGCTCAACCACCCGATGGGGCCGCTCGAACTGGCTGATTTCGTTGGGCTTGATACCTGCTTCGAGATTATCAAGGTGCTGCACGATACCACCGGCGATCCGCGCTATCGCCCCGCGCCGCTGCTGGTGAAATATGTCGAGGCGGGCTGGCTGGGCCGCAAGACGGGCCGGGGCTTTTACGATTATTCAGGCGATGTGCCTGTGCCTACTCGCTAAAAGTGCCTACTCGATAATCTGAGTTTCCGGGGCAGGGTCCATTCCTTCGCCAATCGGGAGTTCGGCCTTGTTGCGCCCTTCCAGTTCGGCCTCGTCGATCATGATGATATGCGGCTCACTCATGGCCTGCGCCTGCAATTGCTGGTTCTGCATCCGCGCTTTTTCCTGAACCTGATCAACCGCTTGTTCGATTTTACCACCCTTGCCAGCAAAGGCGGATATGGAAGCAAGCGTGCCGCAGACCCACAGCAGCGCTAGCCAGCGATTGCTCAAAATCAGACGCATCATGCGACGGCTCCCGGCTTACGATGTGGCAAGGATAACCGGGGTGCGTTAAGGAATTATACCGAGTCAGCCTCGCGTTTCAGCGCATAAAGCAGCTCCAGTGCTTCACGCGGGGTCAGGGCATCGAGATCGAGAGCGGCCAGTTTATCACGCAGGACATTGCCCGGATGCGGGGCTGGCGCTTCGGCGACAGCGGCGGCGAAAAGCGGCAGGTCGCCAAGTCCCGCCGCAAGCCCGCCGGTCTCGGCGCGTCCCTTTTCCAGCTTAGCGAGCACCGCTTTGGCACGGGCAACGACCGGCGCAGGCACCCCGGCGAGTTTGGCGACGGCGAGGCCGTAGGAGCGATCTGCCGGGCCATCGGCCACCTCATGCAGCAGCACGAGATCGCCCTTCCATTCCCGTGCGCGGACGTGATGGAGTGACAGGGCATCGCAGCTGTCCGCCAGCCGCGCCAGCTCGTGGTAATGCGTGGCAAACAGGCAGCGGCAGCGATTGCCGCCGTGAACTGCCTCGGCCACGGCCCATGCCAATGCGAGGCCATCATAAGTCGAAGTGCCGCGCCCAACCTCGTCAAGGATGACGAAGCTACGCGTCGTGGCTTGGCTGAGAATCGCGGCGGTTTCGACCATTTCGACCATGAAGGTTGAGCGTCCGCGCGCAAGGTTGTCTGAAGCGCCGACGCGGCTGAACAGGCGGTCCACCAGTCCGATCCGCGCTGCTTCAGCGGGGACAAACCCGCCCGCTTGTGCCAGCAGCACGATCAGGGCATTTTGCCGCAGGAAGGTGGACTTGCCGCCCATATTAGGCCCGCCGATCAGCCATAACCGGTCATCAGGGGCAAGGCTGCAATCGTTGGCAATGAAGCGCTCACCCCTTGTGGCTAGCGCGGTTTCCACCACGGGATGACGCCCGCCGGTGATCGTCAGGCTGCCATCATTGCTCAGGCTCGGACGGCACCATCCGCCTTCGGCTGCACGCTCGGCTTGGCCCGCAGCCACATCAATCCGGGCGAGTGCGGCGGCGGTGTGGGCAATGGATTGGGCATTGGCCACGGCTTCCGCGACCAGATCTTCGAAATGGGCTTCCTCGGCAGCAAGGGCATGGCCACCTGCTTCACCGATGCGGCTGGCCTCTTCGTGCAGCGCCAGCGCATTGAAGCGCACCGCACCTGCCATCGTCTGGCGGTGGGTAAAGCCGCTGTCAGGGGCCATCAGCCGGTCGGCGTGCTTGGCCGGTACTTCGATGAAATAACCGAGCACGCCGTTGTGACGAATCTTGAGCGAAGGGGTTGCGGTTTCGTCGCGGTATCTGGCTTCCAGCGCAGCGATGGCGCGGCGGGCATTGCCTGCCGTTTCGCGCAGGGCATCGAGCCCGTGATCATAGCCCTCGGCGATGAAGCCGCCCTGGCTACGCTCGGTTGGCGGGCTGGGCACCAATGCGCGCGAAAAGTGATCGACCAGCGCGCCATGCCCGCCCAGCGCAGGCAGCAGCGTATCGAGCAGCGCGGGACGCTCCTCACGCCGCAGCAGATGATCGCGCAGCCGCCGCGCTTCGGCAAGACCATCACGCAACTGGCCGAGATCGCGCGGGCTACCGCGACCGGCCACAATCCGGCCCAGCGCGCGTCCGACATCGGGAAGCGCCCGCAGCACGGTGCGGATATCGTCACGCAGCAGCGGATCATCGTGTAGCCATTGCACCAGTTCGAGCCTTGCGGTGATCGCGGTCAAATCGGTGAGCGGGGCGGAGAGGTCCTCTGCCAGCTGGCGCGCGCCCGCCCCCGTCACGCAGCGGTCCACTGCCTCGACCAGGCTGCCACGCCGCCCGCCCTGGCTCGCTTCCATGATCTCGAGGCTCGCGCGGGTGGCTTCATCCATGACGAGATGCGCAGCGCCCGAACGCGCTCCCGGCGGCAGCAACAGCGGAAGCTTTCCGCGCCCGACATGATCGAGATAGCCGATCAGGCCACCTGCGGCTGCCAGCATCGCCCGGCTGAACTGGCCGAAACCATCAAGCGTGGCGACGCCGTGGATAGATTTTAGCCGCTCCTCTCCGCCATCGCTGGCAAAATCGCTCGCGGGGCGGGGGGCTGCCTCCAACGGCGCGCTTTCCCAGCCATCGGGGGCAACAAGTTCGCTTGCCCCCAGCCGCGCCAATGCTGCACCCATCTGGTCGGGCGCGCATTCCTCCAACTCCATCCGCCCGGTGGAAATGTCGCAGGCCGCGATCCCGATCATGCCGCGTACCTCGCAAGCCGCCGCCAGCACATTGGCGCGGCGGGGTTCGAGCAGGGCTTCCTCAGTGAGTGTCCCGGCGGTGACGAAGCGGACGATGTCACGCGCCACCAAGGCTTTTGAGCCGCCGCGTCTTTTCGCCTGTTCGGGTGTCTCCACCTGTTCGGCGATAGCGACGCGGCAACCGCCTTTGATCAGGCGCGCCAGATAGCCCTCTGCCGAATGCACCGGCACTCCGCACATCGGGATCGGTGCGCCATCATGCTCACCGCGGCTGGTGAGCGCAATGTCGAGGATCTGTGCCGCAACGCGGGCATCGTCGAAGAACAACTCAAAGAAGTCCCCCATGCGATAAAACAGCAAGCAGTCCGGTGCCTGCGCCTTCAGCGCATGATATTGGACCATCATTGGCGTGACAGCAGCGGAAGGTGTGGGCGATTGCATCGCGGGTGAGATAGGCCCACCGTGGATGATTCGGAAACGGGTTGAAACCAAGCTTTCCCCTATCGTCTTGCGCATTGAGCGGTTAGGGGCGGGGCGACAAAGGGAGATTCACCGTTGGCCGATGAAAGCAACGTCCGTTTTACCGAGCGTGAAGCACTGTTTTATCACAGCACGATCCGCCCGGGTAAGATTGAAATCATCGCATCAAAGCCGATGGCGACGCAGCGCGACCTCAGCCTTGCCTACTCGCCAGGCGTCGCTGTGCCGGTGCAGGCCATTGCCGATGATCCCGCCGCCGCTTTTGAATACACCGCCAAAGGCAATCTGGTTGCGGTGATCACCAATGGCACGGCCATCCTGGGCATGGGCAACCTTGGCGCGCTGGCATCCAAGCCGGTGATGGAAGGCAAGGCGGTGCTGTTCAAGCGCTTTGCCGATGTTGATTCGATCGACATAGAACTGGACAGCGAAGATCCTGACGCCCTGATCGAGGCCATCGCCATGATGGAGCCAAGCTTTGGCGGCATCAACCTTGAAGACATCAAGGCGCCCGAATGCTTCGTGATCGAGCAAGCCCTTCGCGAACGCATGAATATCCCGGTGATGCACGATGATCAGCATGGCACTGCGATCATCGCGGCGGCTGGCCTCGTCAACGCCTGCCATCTCACCAATCGCAAGTTTGAGGATGTGAAGGTCGTGGTCAACGGTGCCGGTGCCTCGGCCATCGCCTGCACATCGCTGATCAAATCAATGGGCGTGCGCCACGAAAACGTCACCATGTGCGATAGCAAGGGCGTGATCTATCGCGGGCGCGCCGGGGTTGATCAGTTCAAGTCTGCCCATGCGATTGATACGGATAAGCGCACGCTGGCAGAAGCCGTGGTTGGTTGTGATATTTTCCTTGGCCTGTCGGTCGCCGGTGCGATGACGCAGGACATGGTCAAGACCATGGCCAGGGATCCGATCATTTTCGCCATGGCCAACCCCGATCCAGAGATTACGCCGCCCGATGCCATGGCCGTGCGCCCTGATGCCATCGTCGCCACCGGGCGTTCGGACTATCCGAACCAGGTCAACAATGTGCTCGGTTTTCCCTTCATTTTCCGCGGCGCGCTTGATGTTCGTGCTACCGCGATCAACGAAGAGATGAAGATCGCTGCTGCCAAGGCCATTGCTGCATTGGCGCGTGAACAGGTGGCCGAGGAAGTGGCGGCTGCCTATGGCAAAACCTGGCAGTTCGGCCGCGAATACATCATCCCCGCACCGTTCGATCCGCGCCTGATGGAAATCGTCTCCTCCGCAGTCGCCAAGGCGGCGATGGATTCGGGCGTGGCGCAAAAGCCGATCGAGGATTTTGACGCTTATCGTCACAGCCTGAAGGCGCGGCTCAACCCCACAACTTCGGTGCTGACCAGCGTTTACGAGGAAGTGAAGGCCAATCCCAAGCGGGTGATCTTTGCCGAAGCCGAAGAGGACGTTGTGCTGCGCGCCGCGATCCAGTTCCGCGATTTCGGTTATGGCACTCCGGTACTCGTCGGGCGCGAAAAGGCGGTTCATGCCAAGCTGGTTGAACTGGGCGTCGGTGATCCTGAAAGCTATGAGATTCACTCATCCGCTTCATCGCCGCATGTCGGGGCGATGGTCGAATATCTCTACAAGCGGTTGCAGCGCAGAGGCTTCCTTGAGCGCGATGTGCGCCGCATGGTCAATCAGGATCGCAACGTTTTCGCCTCGGCATTGCTGGCGCTGGGGCATGGCGATGCGATGATCTCTGGCTTCACTCGCCCATTCGCGCAGACCATGCGTGAAGTGCGGCAGGTGATCGATCCCAAGGCGGGCGAAGTGCCTTTCGGCATTCATCTCATGATCGGCAAGAACTTCACTGTGTTCCTTGCTGATACCACGATCAACGAACGGCCAAGCGCTGAGGAACTGGCGCATATCGCCACGGAAACTGCTGCCGTGGCGCGAAGGTTGGGTCACGAGCCGCGTGTTGCGTTCCTGTCCTACTCCACCTTCGGTAATCCGCCGGGCAAATGGCTGGATAACATCCGTGAGGCAGTTGCCTTGCTCGACGAGCGGGGCGCAAACTTTGAATATGAGGGCGAAATCGCCCCTGATGCCGCGCTTAATCCCAAAGTTATGGCCAACTATCCGTTCAGCCGCCTTTCGGCACCGGCCAATGTGCTGGTCATGCCGGGGCTGCAATCGGCCAATATCTCGGCCAAGTTGCTGCGCGAATTGGGCGGCAATGCCACGATCGGACCAATGCTGGTGGGTATGGAAAAACCGGTTCAGATCGCCCCGATGACCGCGATTGCGCCGGATATCCTGACGCTGGCCGTGCTGGCTGCGGGCGGCATCGTCGGCTAAACTGCTGCATCGGCGGGGCGGTTATCGCTCTGTCGATGCTGGTGCCTCATGTTTTTCATTGAACCGCTCCCCGATTCGGGGTGATCCTAACTGCAAGCCGGTCGTACCGGCACTGCAACACAGGAGCGCGTGCGATGAAAATGGACGATATGGTGCTGATCAGCGTCGATGATCACATCACCGAACCGGGAACGGTTTTTGACAATCAGCTTTCGGGTGAGGCCTATGCCACGGCACCCAAGCTCAGAGTCAAATCAAACGGCTCCAATTACTGGGACTATCAGGGCAAGAAGACCCAGTCGGTTGCGCTCAATGCGGTGACGGGCCGTGTCCGCGAGGAATATGGCATGGAGCCGACCTCGCTCGATCAGCTGCGCAAGGGCTGTTGGGATGTTGATGCCCGCATTGGTGACATGGATATCAACGGCATCGCCGGCAGCCTCAATTTCCCCAGCTTTGCCGGGATCAGTGGCGGGCTGTTCATCAACGCTCCGGACAAAGCTCAGGCGCTGACTCACATGCGCGCCTATAATGATTGGCATATCGATGAATGGTGCGGTTCGCATCCCGGCCGATTCATTCCGCTTGGGGTTCTGCCGCTATGGGACATGGCAGAAACCGCGCGCGAAGTGCGGCGTCTGGCTGACAAGGGCTGCTTTGCCGTGACCATGAGCGAAAATCCGGCGCTTGGCGGCATGCCATCGGTTCACAGCGACTATTGGGAACCGCTGTGGCGGGCTGTGTCCGATACCGAAACCGCCATCTGTCTGCATATCGGCACTGGCAATGTTTCACCGCACTGCTCGCCTGAATCGCCGATTGAGGCCAACATCACCACCATGCCGATGGCGGTGGCATTTGGCGCGGCGGACTGGATGAACATGGCGGCGCTGCACCGCTATCCAACCATGAAGATTGCCTTATCGGAAAGCGGTATCGGCTGGATCCCTTACCTGATGGAACGCGCCGACTATGCGCATGAACAGCACCATGTCTGGACCCATTCGAACCAGTATTTTGGCGATATGAAGCCCAGCGAAGTGTTCAAGCGCCACTTTTCAAGCTGCTTCATCGATGATGCCTATGGTCTGCGGAACCTTGACCTGATCGGCGAGGACAACGTCTGTTATGAGGTTGATTATCCGCATTCGGATGCGCCGTGGCCCAATGCGCCGGAAGTACTGTGGAAGTCAGCCCAATTCCTGACCGATGCACAGATCGACAAAGTTACGCATCAGAACGCCATGCGGCTCTACAAGTTCAATCCGTTCGAGCATTTCAAGCGCGAGGAACTGACTGTCGGTGCTCTGCGTGCCAAGGCCAAGGCGGCGGGTGTTGATACGACGCTGATTTCAACGGGCGGTGCAGCGCCGCTTGCTCAAGGTGAGTCTGCGCGACCAGTAACTTCGGCAGATGTTGTCGCGATGTATACCAAACACGCTGAGGCGGCATAAGCCAGATGCGGGTCTGGCGCTGAAACTTCAGCCCCAGGCCTGCCATACGCCGTAAGCACTGGTCAGAGTCAGCACCGCACCGACCAGGATCAGCATGGTCTTGGTCGGGAAGTGCTTGGCCGCCCATGCTCCGATAGGCGCAGCGGCAACGCCGCCGATCAGCAGGCCGAGCGTAGCCCCGGCGACATCAGCGAAGCCAAGATGGAAGATGAAGGCCGCCGATATGGTGATCGTCAGGAAGAATTCGACCGAATTGACGGTGCCAACCACCTTGCGCGGATCGGCCCCCTGAATCAGCAGGTTTGAAGTCACCACCGGCCCCCAGCCGCCGCCTCCCGCAGCGTCAAGAAAACCGCCGATCAGGCCCAGCGGAGCCACGGTTTTTGCCTCACGCAGCTTGGGCGGATAGGCAATCCCGCGTATCAGCAGGTAGATGCCGATGCCTGAAAGATAGAGCAAAACGAACGGCTTGACCACGCTGGCATCAAGCGAGGACAGAACGTAGGCGCCCAGAATTCCGCCGGTCATGCCGGGGACCAGCAGACGGAAGAACAGCTTCTTATCAATATTACCATGGAGCAAGTGGCTGATACCTGAAGTTGCCGTGGTAAAACATTCGACCAGATGCACGCGCTGTGATGCGATAGCGGGAGGCACCCCCATCACTGCAACCAGCAAGGTGTTGGAAATCACGCCAAAGGCCATCCCCAGTGCGCCATCTACCAGCTGCGCAGCGAACCCGACAGCGATGAAGGGCAAGAGATAGGCGAGATCAAATGTACCAAAGTCCATCGCGAATCGCCCCTGCTTGTTGGAAGTCAACTCTTTTGATAGAGTTTAAGCGGAGTATGGCGAGAGAGTTTTTCAATTCGTCGCCAAAGCGAAATTAATTTGCGCCGGTTAGTGTAGCTCACCTCCGCCGATAGCGAAAATACCAGACCTCATGGTTGTAAACTTCGCGCGCCTTGGCCTCATAGCGGGTCTGGGGCCAGCCGCTGGGGCGGACCTGAAAGTCTTGCGGCTTCTCGCAGAGCCATTCGAACTGATCGGTATGACGGCGCATGACCATCAGCGCGTGACGCAGATACACGTCATGATCGGTGCCGAAACGCAGCTCGCCGCCCGGTTTGAGCTTGGCAGCGAACATATTCACCGGCCCATCGTTCATCATCCGCCGTTTGGCGTGGCGTGCCTTGGGCCAGGGATCGGGGTGGAGCAGATAGATGAAGGACAGCGCGCCATCGGGAATGCGCTCCAGCACTTCCAGTGCATCGCCGTGGTGGATGCGGACATTACCGAGCTGGGCATTTTTCCCACCATCGCCATCAACATGGGCGAGCGCCTGCGCCACGCCATTGAGGAACGGCTCAGCACCGATAAACCCGTGATCGGGCAGCAAGTCGGCGCGGAAAGCCAGATGTTCTCCGCCGCCGAAGCCAATCTCGAAATGCAGCGGGCAATCGCGGCCGAACAGGCTTTCCGCTGTCACCGGCCCTTCATCGGGCACTGCGATACGGGGCAGCAGATTGTCGATCAGGCTCTGCTGAAAGACACGCAGAGGCTTGCCCTTGGCGCGGCCATAGAGCCGGTTAATGGTGGTGGGATCGCCTGATTTGTATGCCGTCATGATGCCGAGCCGCTAGGCGTTGCGGATCACCCTGTCCAGATGCGCTCTAATGCAAACGGCCCGCCTCCCCCCGGAAGCGGGCCGTTGCCCCCACTTGGACCGCTTTTCGGCGGCCAAGAACGTATGATCAGGCGGCTTCGGCCTGCGTCACCGGATCGCGCAAGACATAGCCACGGCCCCAGACGGTTTCGATGTAATTGTCACCGCTGCAAGCATAAGCCAGCTTTTTGCGCAGCTTGCAGATGAACACATCGATGATCTTGAGCTCAGGTTCGTCCATGCCGCCATACAGGTGGTTGAGGAACATTTCCTTGGTGAGCGTGGTGCCTTTGCGGAGCGAAAGCAGCTCCAGCATGGCATATTCCTTGCCGGTCAGATGAACCCGGGCGCTATCGACCTCAATGGTCTTGGCATCAAGGTTTACCGCCAGCTTGCCGGTGCGGATGATAGATTGCGAATGGCCCTTTGAACGGCGGACAACCGCATGAATGCGGGCGACCAGTTCCTCGCGGTGGAACGGCTTGGTGACATAGTCATCAGCGCCAAAGCCAAAGCTGCGGACCTTGGAATCCATTTCCGAAATGCCCGAAAGGATGAGCACCGGCGTCTGCACCTTGGCGACGCGCAGTTTCTTCAGCACATCATAGCCGTGCATGTCCGGCAGATTGAGATCAAGCAGAATGATATCGTAATCATAGAGCTTGCCCAGATCCAGGCCTTCTTCGCCCAGGTCAGTCGAATAGACATTAAAACCTTCGGTCGAGAGCATCAGCTCGATAGCTCGTGCAGTTGTAGGCTCGTCTTCGATCAACAGAACTCGCATGGGTATTCCCCCTTTGCCCCGGCACCACGTCAACACCTTGGTAAGCGGTGTTGCCATCAATTAACCATATGACCTATGAATATGAAAGGTTAATTTAGCGTAAACGTATGATTTCCGGCGAGTCGCGGAAAAATGACTCATTCGACCGACAAATCACCCGGCATCAATTACGCGGCTGTGCGGATGATGACGATCAAGGTGACGGCGGATGATCCGCAGGTTCTTGCTGTTTGAACGGAACAACACGTCAAACAGATCACCCGCCAGCGGCACCGATCCCAGCGCGGTATCCACGCCGATGTTGGCGACCATCCGCCAGCGTTTCCAGCGCGGCATACCCAGGTTGCGCGCCTCCCAGACTAAGTAGAATCCGATTGCCGCAGTTACCAGATCACCAACAACCGGCACCAGCCCGACAACGGCATCAAGCCCGACGCGATAGCGGATTCCCGGCAGGGTGATGCTGCGCTCCAGCAGCTGTTCCAGTGCTTCCACACGCTGGCGCACCTCATGAGGATCAGACCCGAGCGGTATCTGGCGGACCAAGCGGCGGGCAGTCTGCGGTCCATTCATTCGCTAAACCTCATATCGTCAGGAGTCTGTCGCGTCTGTGGACCTCTATTTGGTGCGCGCGGCAAGCGGCGGCAAGGGGTGCAGCCCGCGCAGATTGACAGCAAAGCCCGGAAGTGGATCGCGGATCAGCGACCAGCGGATCGGCGAGCCAAGCGGAATGAAGACATTGGCGGAGGTCAGCTCGGCCTCGGCTTCAGCAAGCAAGGCTGCGCGGCGAGCGGGATCAGCGGACTGTCTGGCAGCATCGGCGCTCTTGTCAGCCGCTGAACTGCAAAGTCCGCGCGCCGAGGCGCAGGACAGCTGCTGCAGAAACCAGTCGGCCCGGCCATAGCGGGCAACCACATCGACCAGCCGCAGATCGGCATTCTCATCAAGTTCGGTTCGCTCCGCCTTAATGCCGATTGCCCCGAAATCGGATGCGAGGCGATTAAAGAGCACGTCGGCCCCCAGCCCAATGGGAAGTGCTATTTTCAGCGTGAGTGACCGGCCACCTTTGGCAACCCATTTCGATAATCTGGCAGCAGCTTCGGTTTTGCGGCGCCCAATATCGAAGCCCGCCCATCTCTCACCGATGGTGAGAGGGGCATCGGCGACACCTGGCGCAATCATCCGCGTCGTCGAAGTCCAGCCACTGACCTTGAGCTCTGCTGACAGCGCCTCTCGGTCAATCGCCATGGCCAGCGCTTCACGTGCATCAGGATTGGCGAGCCAGCCATCGCCGTTGACGATGATAAGTCCGAACAAGCCGGTAACCGGATCTATGCGCAGCGCTCTTCCTGAAAGTCCGGCTGCCTCGCGGGCCTGAGGGAAGTCTTCGAAATGACCGCCAAGGACGATCCCGCTAGAGCCGTTCTCAAAGCGTTTGATCGCGGCAGTGATCGGCAAGGCGTGCAGGCTGATGGCACGCAGGCTGTCTTTCCAGCCTGGCTGTTCTGCCATGCCGCGATTTGCTGGTGATCTGGGTTGCAACAGTGCCAGGCTGCCTTCCCGTTTCAGCAGGTATTGTCCCGTCGCTTTGCCGCGGCGCGCCAAGGACATTTCGGGCTGGGCCAGCAGATCGAGCAAATCAGGCATGGGATAAGTCAGGCGCAGCTCGACAACACGGCCTGTCATGGCCCGAACTTCCTCGATTCCGGCCAGATCGCGTCCCAGAGGGGTGCCAGCCAGAGCAGCAATCTTCTGGCGCAAGGCATCGCGGGCGCTTTCGCCCGAAAGCTCGCTGCCATCAGACCATTTGCCATCACCGAGGCGGAAAATGTAGCTGAGGCCATCGTCTGTCACAATCCAGCGATCGGCCAGGGCCGGGATAACCCGCCCTTCGGCATCGAAACCAACCAGACCCTCTGCTGTTGCGGCGCGGACCAGCTGACCTGCGGTTGAAAGCCTGATCCCTGCTTCGAACGGATCACCGCCGCTGCCGATCACATCGACGACAATCGCCTGATCGGACTCACGCTTGCAGGATGCCAATGCTGGCATCACTGTGAGTAGGATGATGGCAGGCAAGAGGCGAAGGCGGCTCGGCATGGGATTGGGGTAGGGCTGACCTACGCAGACTGCAAGTGGCCTGGACCAGTCGTTCGGACCATTGTTCCAGCGCTTTTCAGACTTTACGTAACGGACCTTCGTTGCGGGGCTTTGCGGCTTTCTTCTGACGAGGCAGGATGAAACCATCGGGCAGAGGCTGAGCATCGGCTGCGGCACGTGCGCGCTTGGGATCAATCTCTTTGCTGAAGGCGATGCCAAAGCGGCTGTCCTGCACCCAGGCGACGCTGCCTTCGGTCCAGCCGATATTGCGCAGGTCCACCCAGACGGCTGAGCCGCGCGTCACCTGAACCGGCCCTTCGGCCATCATACCGCCAGTGGAGAGGTTGCGCATTTTTACGCGATAATCGGTGTGTTGCCCATCCAGCCGCAAGGCGACCAAGACGAACAAGCTGTCGCGAGCGATCTGCCGGTTCTCATGTTCGCCCAAGTTCACGCCCGCACCTCACAGAATGCAGCCCAAATGTCGCGACACACATCAAGGACAGCCAATTCAGTCTGCGATTTACGCGGTGCTGGCAAACAACCGGTTAACAACTGTGACAAAATCGCTAAGCATCCGGGCGCAACGTCAATCGTCGCGCGAGACCTTTTCGCGGCGCTCGTGCGCCTGCTGCGCCTCAACTGTCATGGTGGCGATCGGGCGGGCGATCAAACGGCCAAGCCCGATGGGTTCCCCGGTCACTTCGCAATAGCCATATTCGCCCTCTTCGATCCGGCGAACGCCTGAGTCTATCTTGGCGATCAGCTTGCGTTGGCGATCACGGGTGCGCAGCTCGATACCCCAATCGGTCTCGCTTGAAGCACGGTCATTAAGATCGGGCTCACGGATCGGGCCTTCCTGCAGCTGCTGCAAGGTGTCTGCCGAGGAATCGAGGATGGCACGTTTCCATGCCTGTAACAGCCGACGAAAATAGTCGAGCTGTGCCTCACTCATATAATCTTCGCTGTCATTGGGGACGTAATCACCCGTGATGGCGCGCTTTGCCTTGACCAGGATGTCGATGTCGTCAGACGAAGCAATTGGCATAAAAACTGTAGCCTCTCAAATCGCAGCCGGGAGCTTTCTGCCGGTTTCGGATGTTTCCGATAACCGAGTATCAGCCGATGTGAGCGCGCCTATAGTTGCGCCTCTGGCGCCGCACAAGCGGCAAACCATCAGGTAACAATACGCAAAAAATAATTGTGCCGGGAATGCGATTTGCCATCCGCTAAAAAACTATGATTTCACGTTAACCTTTTGTTGACCATAATCCTCCAGCTTCACCTCAGACGCCGGGCCATGGGGACCGGTAACAGGGGTAATGAAGATGAGCGCAGCTTGGATCAAACCGGCCGAATTCACTCCGGCAGATGAAACACAATGCGATATGCTGGTGGCAACCTGCCTTGCCGCCGCTGCTCAGGGTGATGTCAGTGCCTATTTCGATCTCGGGGTCGCCTTTTCCACCGGCAGCCACGGTGCGACCTGTGATTTGATCGAAGCGCATAAGTGGTTCAATCTGGCGGCAGTGGTAGGATATGAAGACGCTGCCCAGTGCCGCGCTGATATTTCCGAAGAAATGACCGCCCGCGAGATTGCTGAGGCTCAGCGCCGCGCTCGTGAATGGATTTCCGCTACCAGCCGCAAAGCTGCCTGATATTGAGGGCCGCCTAACCACCTTTGCGAAACGGGGTTCTGTCACCAAGCAATAGCTGCTCGGTCACAACTCCGGCGCGCTCCCTCTCCAGAAAATCGGCCACTGCGGCGCGAAAGCCGGGATGAACGATGTGATGCGCCGACCAAGTTTGCATCGGTTCATAGCCCCGCGCCAGCTTGTGCGCCCCTTGTGCCCCGGCCTCGACACGCTTCAGGCCAAGTGAGATCGCTGCATCGATCGCCTGATAATAGCATAGTTCGAAATGCAGGAACGGCTTGTCGATCACGGCACCCCAGTAGCGCCCGTATAGCGCTTCGGCGCCGATGAAGTTGAGCGCACCGGCAACGATGTCTCCATCCATCAGTGCCAGCACCAGCAGGATATGCTCTCCCATCCGCTCGCCCAGCAGACTGAATGCTGCGCGCGTCAGATAGGGCCGGCCCCATTTGCGTGCTCCGGTATCCTGGTAAAAGTGCCAGAAGGCGTCCCAGTGCGCCTCACTGATCTCGTTCCCGATAAGCCGGACTATTTCCACGCCATCCTGCGCGGCTGCGCGTTCCTTGCGCAGGTTCTTGCGTTTCGCCGATGAAAGCGCAGCGAGGAAGTCGTCGAAGTTTGCATAGCCCCGGTTTTCCCAGTGGAACTGAATGTCGCTGCGAATCAGCCATCCCGCCACTTCGAACATCGGCAACTGGTCCGGCGTGATGAAAGTTGCGTGGGCGGATGAGAAGCCGTTTTGCGCACAAAGCTGTTCTGCCGCGCTCAGCAGTGCCGGTGCCAGCGTGGCATCGCGTGTCAGGATGCGCGGGCCAGTGGCGGGGGTGAAGGGTACGGCGATCTGCAGCTTGGGATAATAGTTGCCCCCGGAACGGTGCCAGGCGTCCGCCCAGGCGTGATCGAACACATATTCGCCCTGGCTATGCTGCTTGATATAGGTGGGCAGAGCAGCGGCTAGCTTGCCATCAGCGCCTTCGATAACGATGGGTGCGCTCTGCCAGCCACTAGCTCCGCCAAGGCTGCCGGAATCCTCCAGTGATGACAGAAATGCATGGGAAACGAAGGGATTGCCCGAGTTGTCCAGCGCATCCCATTGCTCGGCGGGTAGTGCTCCGACCGATGATGCCAGACGGGCAATTATTGCCGAACCGCTCACGCCACGCCCGCACCCTCGGCAATCGGGGCATCGGCGTGATCAGCGGCACGTTCGCGGTGTTCGGCGCTGCGCACGGTCCATGTGGCGACGGGAATTCCACGTTTGCGCTGTGAAGCCGCGAAGCGGCTGGGCAGATCGCGAATATCATAGGCCAGGAAATCCGGCTTCGCGATCCACAGCCAGAAATGCCGCCGGATGCGCCCGATCAGCGCCTTGTCATTCTCTTCAGTCACAACCAGCCCGCGCACTGTCAGCGGAGCATGGTGGGCAAACCAGCGGGCAACGCGCGGATCAAAGCTCATCACGCCATGCGGACCGCGATAACCTTCCAGCACACGCCGCACGGCAAGGCACAAGGCTGAAACGGGGCGATCGCCGCGCGATTTCACCTCGATCAAAATGGGGACGCGCCCACCGACCTGATCGAGCACTTTGCGCAAGGCCGGTATCGCATCACCGCTGCCGTTCAGAATGATCTGCCCGAGCTGATCAGCACTGCGGTTCGATAGCTTCCCAGTTTCTGCTGTTAGCCGATCAAGCTCGTAATCGTGAAAGACTACCGCCTGATCATCACTCGATTTCTGAACATCACACTCGATGCCCATGCCGCGCTCGATGGCAGCGGCAAAAGCGGTCGGTGAATTCTCTGGCGTGCCAGCCCCATGCAGTCCGCGATGGGCAAAGCTGGCACCCTTCAGCCATTCAACCCGCGATGCGGCAGGGCGCGGCGAGAGCCAGCGATCAAGCGGACTTAACAGCGACAATGGCATCCACCTCCACGGCTGCACCCAGCGGCAAAACGGGCACTCCCACGGCGCTGCGCGCGTGTTTGCCAGCATCGCCGAACACCGCGGCCATCAACTCTGAAGCGCCGTTGGCCACCTTGGGCTGATCAGTGAAAGTTGCAGTCGAACTGATGAACGCGCCTAGTTTTACCACGCGCTCCACCCGGTCAAGCGAACCCAGCGCGGCTTTCAGCTGTGCCAGGATCATCAACCCGCAGGCCTGCGCCGCTGCCGTGCCTTGTTCAAGGCTGACATCCTCGCCCAGTCGGCCTGTTACCAGCTTGCCGTCCACGAAAGGCAATTGCCCTGAGACATGGGCAAGCCCTCCGGCGATGACGACGGGGACATAGGCCGCAACTGGGGCGGCAGCTTGCGGCAAGGTAAGGCCAAGCGCGACAAGGCGGCTTTCGATTTCGGAATCATACATGGGCTTCACCGTAGAGCCTCTCGAGCAGCCAGGGCAAGGCCTGCTGCCAATCATCGATCCGCGCATGGGCATCGCCCGCCTGATGTGCGCAATTGATATGCGGGGCGAGCAGCGGTTCGCCGCAAAGGTGCAGGCGGTGAACGTGGGGAGAGAGTTCTGCCACGGAGCCATGATGCTGCGCCAGATCGTCGATAAAGACCGCGCGGCTGGGGCCATATTCGGCCACGATCTTTTGCAGCGCCGGGCCTTTGGGCCCCTGATTGGTAAAGACCTTCAGATCAAAGCCATGACCTGCCAACTGGCTGGTCCGGGCTTCGTTGAAATGATCGCCGAGGTTGGTGAGAACCACGACATCGGCCTGTTCGCCCAGTTGCTGCATCGCAGCCAGAGCGCCATTTATCGGTGATTGCCGGTGCATCTCGCTGACAAAAAACAGATCAAGCAGCCGCCAGATTTCCTTGCCCTGCACCAGTTCACCCGTCGCAGTATAACGCAGAGCATGGGCAAAATCATTGCCGTTCATGGTGAAAGTAACACCTTGCGACTCGCCTAGCCAATCACGAAACGGGGCGATCATGTGCAGCAGCACCTCGTCGCAATCGGTGATCACCAGTGGGCGGCTCATACGCTGAGCCTTTCGCGGGCTGAAATCAGCTCTTCGGGTTTGACGTCCAACGCTTCAGCGGCTGCGATCAGATCCGGTTCGTGGGAACTGAGAAAATCGAGTACCGCACCCAACATGGATCCGTCACTGAGGCCAGCTCGCAGTTCATCAGGGCTAAGTCCGGTCAAGGCCAGCAGGCGTTCTGCCCGGCTCACACTCTCCAGCACCCAGCCGAGCGCACCAAGCGCCAGCGCCTGCGGGTCTGTATTGGATGGGGATGAAGGATCACGAAGAATTGTCAGTACCTTTCCGAGGGCATAGAGGTTCAGAGTGCTAAGACTGCAAAGGACTGCATAAGCTAGTGGCAAAGAGAATCCTCGTTGTCGAGGACAACGATCTCAACCGCAAATTGTTCTGCGATGTCCTGAGAAGTCAGGGTTACGCGGTGGAGGGCGTAGCTGACGGGCATGAGGCGTTGCCCCGTGCGCGCGAATTTGTCCCCAATCTGATCATCATGGACATTCAGCTGGCCGAGATTTCGGGCGTTGAACTGATCGAGCAGGCCAAGGCGGATTCCACCCTGCGTCACATTCCGGTGCTGGCCGTCACCGCCTATGCCGGCAAGGGCGATGAGGAACGAATTCGCGATGCCGGGGCCGAGGGTTATCTGGCCAAGCCAGTGTCGATCGGGCCATTCATGGCAGCGGTGAAAGCGCTCGTTGAAAAGGCAATTGCTTGACTCGGCGCTTGACTTGGGCCGTCGACGCCGCTTTTGCGCCGCAATTCCCGGCCAATGGGCCGCCAATCGACTTCAGGAGCAACTGAGATGGACCGCGCTGCCACTGACGAACAAATCCGCGCCCAGATCGCGCCGTTCAACAAGAAGGGTGTTGAAGTCAGCGATGCGACCAGCTTCGTTGATGACCTTGAATTTGATAGCCTGACGGTGATGGATTTCGTCGCTGCCATCGAGGATGAATTCGACATCATCATCTCGATGAATCAGCAGGCGGAAATCGAGACTTACGGCCAACTGGTTGATGCCGTTGTCAAATTGCAGGGTTGATGCCCGGTTGCCGCAGGCAGAGGAATTGAAGACCCATGACTGACCTCTTTTCCAAATTCGATCCGCTGATTGCCCAGCGTGAAGCCTTGCTGTCGACCGGGATAACCGATCCCTTCAGCCTGGTGATGGAGCGGGTGCTCTCGCCCACGGTCGCCATGTGCAACGGGCGTGAGACGATCCTGCTTGGCACTTACAACTACATGGGCATGACTTTTGACCCTGATGTGATCGCTGCGGGCAAGCAGGCGCTCGATGATTTTGGCGCTGGCACTACTGGCAGCCGGGTTCTGAACGGCACCTATGCCGGGCACCGCGCGGTGGAAGAGGCGCTTAAGGAATTTTACGCCATGGATCATGCCATGGTGTTCTCCACCGGCTATCAGGCCAACCTCGGCATCATCTCGACCATCGCTGGCAAGGGCGATTACATCGTGCTCGATATCGATAGCCATGCCTCGATCTGGGATGGCTGCAAGTTGGGCGATGCCGAAGTCGTACCGTTCAAGCACAATGACATCGAGGCGATGGAAAAACGCCTCAAGCGCATTCCCGAGGGCGCTGGCAAGCTGGTTATCCTTGAAGGCGTCTATTCGATGCTCGGCGATATTGCGCCGCTGAAAGAGATGGTTCGTGTCGCCAAAGAGAACGGCGCGATGGTTTTGGTGGATGAGGCGCATTCGATGGGCTTCATCGGCGCCAATGGTCGCGGCGTGGCCGAGGATCAGGGCTGCCTTGACGATGTCGATTTCGTCATCGGCACTTTCTCCAAGTCGGTTGGCACGGTCGGCGGGTTCTGCGTGTCCAACCACCCCAAGTTCGAAATCATGCGGCTGGTCTGCCGTCCCTATGTGTTCACCGCCAGCCTGCCGCCGAGCGTCGTCGCCACTGCCGCCACCTCAATCCGAAAGCTGATGCATTCAGGCAACAAGCGCGCGCACCTCTGGGAGAATTCCAAGATCCTCCACAAGGGCTTGCGTGACCTCGGTTTCCAGCTTGGCACCGAAACCCCGCAAAGCGCGATCATCGCGGTGATCATGCCCGATCTTGAGCGCGGCGCGGGCATGTGGGAGGCACTGCTCAACGAGGGGCTTTACGTCAACCTCGCCCGCCCGCCAGCAACGCCCGCTAATATGACCCTGCTGCGCTGCTCGCTTTGCGCCGAACACACGGTTGAACAGGTGCAGACAATCCTCGGCATGTTTGAGCGCGCGGGCAAGGCGGTCGGGATTATCTGAGCCAATGTCTGGCGGGCTCAGCAAAAGTTTTCGCCAGGCTCTGTTGCTGGCTTTTCCGCTGGCAGTGATCATCTTCGGCCTGTTCCGCATGGTCGTCGATAGTCAGATCCCGCCCAATCCCGGCATGGTTGAGGAGCAATGCTCCACTCCGGTCGAGAGTTTCTGGTCGCGGCCGCGTGAAATGCTGCTGATATTTGCCGGTGAAGGTTATGAAAAGCGTGATTGGGGGCGGATATGCTTCTATGCAGCTGAAACCCGGAAATTTCTGGCCAATGGCGGCAAGGCAGAGACTGTTTTTCTGGGTGATTCACTCACCTATAACTGGGCACAGTCTGATCCAAAGCTGTTCACCGGCGGCTTAGTAAATCGCGGGGTTCCGGGGCAAACCAGCCAACATCTGCTGCTGCGTTTCTCGCGCGATGTTCTGGCCCTGCGGCCAAAAGCGGTACACATCCTTTCTGGGACAAATGACCTTTCGGGAAAGACTGGCCCCACTTCGCCGAGGGATTTTCAGGACAATATCCGCGCTATGGTGATGCTCGCCAAGGCCAATGGGATCATCGTGATTCTGGGCGCAATCCCGCCGGCGGATCATTCAGTCGTGAACAAGGATCTCAATTCCATCAATCTGGTTCGCCAGCTCAATCACTGGCTTGCGGATTATGCGCGCGAACAGCAGCTGATTTATGTCGATTACTATAGCCCGTTAGCCGATGCGAACGGAGCGCCAAGGTCCGAGTTCACCGATGCTGACGGTGTCCACCTTAAAGACAGGGCATATGCCGTGATGACTCCGTTGATGCAGGATGCACTGGCAAAAGCGCTCAGCGAAGCCAAAACAAAGGCTGAGTGATCGCCTTGGGTGGGGTGGTCGCCATGATGACGATCAGGCCTTAGCCGCTACCGATACCGTCTCGCACTTGGCATCGGTTTTATGATCATCGCCGCCGATCAAGGTCACGGCCAGGAAACCGGCAATGATAAGGGCCACGAAACCCGCCGTGGCCAGACCCAGATACTTGTCAATGAAGGCTTTGATCGATGCGCCGAACAGGCGGAACAGCACGCCGACAATCATGAAACTGATCGAGCGGCTGATCAGGCTGCCGAGGAGGAAAGTGCCCAGACCCATGCCGATGAAACCGGCGGTGATCGTCAGCAGCTTGAACGGGATCGGCGTCGCGCCCTTGGCAACGAAAATCCAGAAGCCGTATTCGCGCAAATAACAGGCAGCCTTGGGGAAACTCTCGGTCAGGCCGAGCATGTGAAGGATCTGCGCGCCCAAAGTGTCGTACAGCGCATAGCCAATCGCATAGCCGAGCATACCGCCCGCCACCGATGCCAGGGTGGCAATCGCGGCAAAGCGCACCGCCTTCTTCGGTTCGGCGAGGCACATCAGACCCAGAACCGGATGCGGCGGAATCGGGAAGAAACTGGCCTCGACAAAGGCAAACAGCGCCAGCCACCATTCGGCATGGGGGTGCGATGCTTTGGCCATGGTCCATTGGTACAAGCGGCGCAGCATCGGTATATTCCCCAAGAGTCCAGAGCAAGTTTAGGTTCGCGGCCTCAATAGGGGGAGCCTGTCTATCGGGCAAGCATGCAACAAATTAACCTATACGGTTCTTTTATCTTGACTTCGTCACGCTGTTTGGGTACATATAAGGAACATCGCGACAGACCGATTCGAAACGGCCTCTCTTTCTGGCCGCGGATTGCTCCATCGCCCCCAACATGGATTTCCCAAGCATGACCAAGCCCAAGGACGGCACCAAGCTGCCGGGCCGCCGCTTTGGCGCGCCCAAGAACTGGCGCAAGACATTCCTCGATACGCTTGCCGAAACCTCCAATGTCACCGAGGCTGCTCTCAAGGCTGAGATCAGCCTCAGCTGGGTTTACAAGACCCGGCGTGAAGATGCCGAATTCATGCGTCAGTGGCTGGCTTCTTTGTGCGAAGGTTACGACAACCTTGAAATGGAAGTTCTCCATCGCTTGCGCAGTGGTGCTGCGGATGAAGGTGGCCGCAAGTATGACAATACCGGTGCGATTCGCCTGCTGATTGCCCACCGTGCTGATGTCGCCCGTGCCCGTGCCCTGCGAGACACGACTGACGAACGCGATGTGCTCGATTCGATTGACCGGATGATTGACGATATGCGCAATCGCGGTGCCGCAAACGCAGCACTGCTGCTGGAAGCGCCGCTGGGTGATGCCGATGAAAAGCGCTGAACGCGCGGCCTATCTGCTGAGCCTTGATCCGCAGGAGCGCCGCAGCAAGCTGGAAATGATGAGCGAACAGCAACGAAAATCGCTCAGAACGCATTGGAAATTATGGGCTCATCCCGGCCAGCACCCGCCCGTGGGAGACTGGCAGCAATGGTTGATCATGGCTGGGCGCGGCTTTGGCAAGACACGAGCCGGGGCCGAATGGGTCCGCTCAATTGCCGAATATGATCCGACCGCGCGCATCGCGCTGGTCGGCGCAACGCTTGGCGAGGTGCGCTCCGTGATGGTTGAGGGGGATAGCGGCCTGCTCGCCATTGCCCCGCGCAACCATAGGCCAAAATTCGAGCCCTCACGGCACCTGTTGACCTGGCCATCAGGCGCGCAAGCCACGCTGTTTTCTGCCGGTGAGCCAGAGAGCCTGCGCGGTCCGCAGCACAGCCACGCCTGCCGGTCAGGCCCAGAAGGAGGTTTTCGTCAACGAAGCTCTCTCACTTGCTGATGCGCTGATGCATTGTGCGGTGCAGGGTGAAGCCGCTACGCCGCCGACCACGCCAATTGACGGACAGTGCTGGCTTGTCGGGACCAATCCTTCGGGGGCATGGGCCGGACAGTCCGGTAAGATCGCTTGCCGCCAGTCTGGCCAGTGGTTATTCATCACGCCGCGCGATGGTATGCGCATAACCAGCATGGCGAATGGTCAGGAAATGCGGTATTTCAACAATAGCTGGATCGCACCGATTTTCCCTGTGGAACCTTTCGGCGGTTCGGTGGTTGATACAGAAGCTCGCGCAACGATTGTTAACTTGTTGCAAAAGCTTCGTGATGTAGGGATTTTTTCAGGCGACTGATCGGATTCTCAACACGATTCGACACAGTTCGCTCATATCAAGGGCGCGATTCCGATTCATTTTGTTGACCTAGCGGTGGAAAATGCGGCATTCGCGCAACAGCTTGGGTCTCTGGCCGCTTGCACCTTGATTTCTAAGACGATAGACAGATTGCTACTCGATGGCATTCATTTGCAAAAAAGGGGAATTCGTAATGCGGAAACTGGTCATAGGGATGGCGTTGGCTTCATCTGCCCTCGCTACGCCGGCTCTGGCTCGTGACAACTCGTGGTATGTTGAAGTCGATGGCGGCGCGATGATCGTCGAAGATTTGAGCTTCAACATTGGCACGACAGCAGGCGCGGCTAAGCAGGATCACGAATACGGCTATGATTTTGGCGGTATTATTGGCTACGATTTCGGTATGTTCCGGCTCGAAGCCGAAGCAAGCTTTCGTGAAGCTGATCCGGAAAATCTGACCACTACAGTTCGCATTCCTGCGGCAGGTTCGGTTGCTTCTCTACAGAGCGGCATCGGCAGCTACAGCTATGTTGCTGGTGATAGCAGCGCGCTGAGCTTCATGCTCAACGGCTTGCTTGATTTCGGTCCCGATGATGGTCTTCAGGGCTTCATCGGCGGTGGTGCCGGTGTTGCCCGTGTCAGCGTCCAGAACTCGATCAACCGGAATGGCCCGGGCTTCATCAATGATTCGGACACCGGATTTGCGTGGCAGGCCCTCGCGGGTGTCCGCGCTCCGCTGAACGATCACTGGGATGCCGGCCTCAAGTATCGTTACTTCAACGTGAACAACGTTGATATGATCGATTCTGGCGGTCGCGCGATTAACACCAGGTGGCGTTCGCACAGCCTTCTTGGCACACTAACCTACAACTTCGGTGGTGTTGCAGTAGCTCCGCCTGAGCCTGCTCCACCAGCTCCGCCGCCGCCGGCACCGGCACCTCCGCCGCCGCCGCCGCCGCCAGCACCTCCTGAGGTTGCCTGCAACAAGGGTCCTTACATCGTGTTCTTCGACTGGGATAAGTCGGACATCACACCTGAAGCGGCTTCGATCCTCGACAACGCCATCACCGCATACGGAAGCTGCAACAGCGTTCCGATCATGCTTGCTGGTTATGCCGATCGTTCGGGTTCGACTCAGTACAACGTTGGCCTCTCGGGTCGTCGTAACGAATCGGTTACGGGTTACCTCACCAGCCATGGCGTATCTTCTGGTGCGATCACCGGTCAGGCCTTCGGTGAAAGCAACCCGCGCGTACCGACTGCTGACGGTGTTCGCGAACTGCAGAACCGCAGCGTGGAGATCACTTACGGACCCGGCTCGGGAATGTAAGCTTCGCCATCTGGCAAATGAATTGGGGGCCGGAGCAATCCGGCCCCTTTTTCTTTGCGCATGTGATACGAGAAAACTGTCACTGCGGTGTTGTGATCCCCGCGATCTCATCAAGCTCTAAGCGTCAGAATAACGTGTCGGATCAATCAACCCCGCTTGCTCAAATCCAGCTTTACGCAGGCGGCAACTGTCGCACGTGCCACAGGCCAAGCCATCGGACTGTGGATCGTAGCAAGACCAGCTCATCCCGGTATCAAGGTTGAGCCGCGCTGCCTCGCGCGCGATATCCGCTTTGCCCTTATATTGCAGCGGTGCATGGATTGTGAATCCTTTGCCCTCCACACCAGCTTTCGTGGCGAGTGTCGCCAGTTGCTCAAAACCACTGATAAATTCGGGACGGCAATCGGGGTAGCCAGAGTAATCGAGTGCATTGACTCCGATGAAAATATCCCGAGATCCCAGCGCCTCGGCCCAAGCCAGAGTCAGCGACAGAAAAACAAGATTCCGCGCTGGCACATAGGTGACGGGGATTGAATCGCTGGCATCTCCTTTGGGAACGGCAATATCAGCGGTCAGAGCCGAGCCGCCGAACTGCCGCAAATCGAGCGGCAGGATGACATGGCGGGCAACACCCAATGTCTCGGCAATCTGCTTGGCCGACTCAATCTCGCGGCGATGGCGCTGATTGTAATCAATGGTCAGCGCATTCAGTTGAAAGCCCGCCTCACGTGCCAGCCCGGCAGCAACCATCGAATCAAGCCCCCCCGAGAGCAATACGACAGCTTGGCGCGAGGCAAATTTCCCATTTTCCATTATTCAGAGCTAGCCTGACAGGCTTCGAACGGCAATTCTGCTAGAGTGATTCCGACTTTGATTTCATCAAAATTAGCACTCAAGATTCTTGTTTGCCGTGATTTTCGAGTCGCCAGATGATCCCATCTGGCTCGAAATCACTCTAAGCAGGACAATCGCCGGTCCGGCGTCCTTCGGCGGCGAAATCGAAGGGTAAACCACCTGCGATGCCCTGAGTCTCAATCTGCACAAGCTGATTGGTTTCACGGCGAATATGGGTGCGGCCATAGCCTTGACCACGGCAAGTATATTGCACTGTCACGGAATTTGGCGAGTCTTCAACGATCAACCGCTCGCACCCCATCGCGGGATGCCTCAGCTGGATCAGGCTATCGCCTCTTTTCAGGCACAAGCGCTCCACGTGCTGCTTCTCACCGCGAGCGCGCAGCTCCCAGCGACCATCCACCAACTGATCAAGCATGACCAGTGAAGGCTTCTGACCTTGCGCAGGCGAATCAATGCCAGCAGTTACGCCGGTCATCACCAATGCCGATAGCGCGATCCAGCCAAGCTTCTTCATCACAAACAGTTCCTCTGAGGTCGCCACAGGGGCAATCCCGATATGGCTTCATTATAGCAATTCGTTACGTTGCGACCAACAGAGTTTTTTTATCGATAAACCGAAATTAAATGACGATGCGAAATTGCTTTGAGCAGAAGGCACAGTCAATAGCGACCACACCGTCATCATCGCGCATCTCTTGGCGCTCTTCCTCAGGGAATCGTGATAGAACCGAGCGGTAATAGGTTTCGTCGCAGCGACAGCCGCGCGAAAGAAGCGCGCCTTGTTCGACCCTGATTTCTCCCTCATCATGGAAAAGCCGCCAGATAATCTGTTCAAGTGGTAAAATGCCATCGACCAGCTCATCATGCTTCACCGATCCACCCATGATAGACACATGCTCCCAGTCAGGATGGTCCATTCGCACGTGCAGTCTCTCACGACCTTCCTCGCCTTCGGCCAGATGCTGGATCAACAGGCCACCGGCGGTGCAATTGCCACCTTCGGTCCGCACCCCCACGCGAATAATCGTTGGCACCTGCTCTGATTGCGCGAAATAGGATTCGCAGGCTTGCGCCAGGGAATCGCCTTCGAGCGGAACAATTCCCTGATAGCGTTGGCCGGTTGTCCCGACATCAAACGTAATCGCGAGATAGCCTTTGCCGAACAGCGCGAAGAGCGAAGGGTTCGCCCCCAGTCCAGCCAGTCGTTCGGCATCGAACTTCACATAGCCGCGCATTTCCCCGCCGCGATAATCGCAGGCCAGCAAATCAACGATCCCGCCTTCGGTCTGTGCCTGGATGGTGAGCTGACTCCCTTCGTCCTTCAGCAGCGCCCCGAGCAGGACGGTAACCACCAGCGCTTCGCCAAGCAGATGGCGGATTGCCGGGGGATAATCATGCGCTGACAGGATAATGTTGAGTGCCGGTCCCAGTCGCACAGCCCGCCCCCGGGCATTGCGACTCGGAATGGTGAAGGACAGGATTCGATCAAAAAAAGTATCGTCCACTGTGCCTGCCCTTTCTGCGCTCACAGCTGGCCAAAAGCCCAGAGCAGGACGCTTTTTTGAGCATGAATGCGGTTCTCGGCTTCATCCCAGACAACCGACTGCGCGCTGTCGATCACCATGTCACTCACTTCCTCACCGCGATGTGCGGGCAGGCAGTGGAGGAACAGGGCGTCTGGCTTGGCCTCGGCCATCAGTGCGCTATTGACCTGATAGGGTGCCATCGCCGCAAGCTTGGCCTCGCCATGCGCCTGCCCCATCGAGATCCAGGTGTCGGTAACGACGACATCGGCCCCGCGTACCGCCTCTGCCGGATCGCGGATCACGCGCACATTGGCGCCCGCTGCCAGAGCCGCAGCGACAAACCCCCCATCACAATCATAGCCTTCGGGCACGCCGATGCGCACGTTGAACTTCATCAACCCCGCCGCCTCGACAATCGAGTTGAGCACATTGTTGCCATCGCCCAGCCAGGCCAGTTCCAGCCCCGGCAGCGCCTTGCCGTGTTCGATCACGGTGAGCAGATCGGCCATGATCTGGCAGGGGTGCGAAAGGTCGGTCAGGCCGTTGATTACAGGAACGCTGGCGTGTGCTGCAAGTTCCTCGATCTTGGCATGATCATCGGTGCGGATCATGATCGCATCGACCATGCGGCTGAGTACGCGCGCCGTATCGGCAATCGATTCCCCCCGGCCAAGCTGCATCGAGCCCGCCTCCATGATCATCGCGCTGCCACCCAGCTGGCGCATTGCCATGTCAAAGCTGACCCGGGTGCGCGTTGAATTCTTCTCGAAAATTGTTGCCAGCACGCGCCCGGCCAGCGGTGCATCGGCATCCGGCTTGCCTTTAGGCCAGCCTGCGCGCGCGGCTTTGCGATCAATCGCATCATTGATCATAGCCGCCATGGCGTGGCCGCCGGCGTCCGACAGATTTAGAAAATGCCGGGTCATCACGCTGGCTCCTCATGTTTGTAGCTCGCCGAAGCGGCTGAGAGCTTGTCCATGAATTCATCCAGATGAGCATCGTCGATCACCAACGGCGGTACCAGCCTGAGGGTGTTATCTCCGGCTGAGACAGTGAGCAGCTGGTGATTGTCACGCAGATGCGCGACGAAGCCGCGCGGCTCGACCTTCATCTTGACGCCCAGCATCAGCCCGCGCCCGCGCACTTCGGCGAAGAGATCGGGGTAATTACCGATGAACTGCTCAAGGCGGGCTTTCAGCCGTTCGCCGATCGTGTTGACGTGACCGAGAAATTCCTCATTCGCCACGGCATCGAGCACGGCTTCCCCCGCCGCCATGGCCAGCGGATTGCCGCCATAGGTTGATCCATGCGCGCCGATCCCCATGCCGCGCGCGGCCTTTTCGGTGGCGAGGCAGGCCCCCAGGGGGAAGCCGCCGCCGATACCCTTGGCCGAGGCGAGGATGTCAGGCGCAATGCCGTAGTGCTCATGGGCAAAGAAGGTTCCGGTGCGGGCATAGCCGCACTGGACTTCATCGAGTACCAGCATCAGATCATGCTCATCAGCAAGATCCCGCAACCCCTGCATGAACTCCTGTGAGGCTTGGCGGATACCGCCTTCGCCCTGGATCGGCTCGACCAGAAAACCCGCAGTATTGCGGCCGATGGCTGCCTTTACACCCTCCAGATCATCGAAATCGACATATTTGAAGCCGGCCAGCAAGGGCAGGAAACCCTTGTGCATTTTCTCCTGATTGGAAGCGCTGATCGTCGCCATAGTGCGGCCGTGGAAGGCGTTCTTGAAGGTGATCAGCTCATACTTGTGATCATTGCCGATATGCTGGTGATAGGCGCGCGCGGTCTTGATCGCGCACTCCACCGCTTCCGCACCGGAATTGGTGAAGAACACCGTATCGGCAAAAGTCAGATCGACCAGCCGCTGCGCCATATGTTCGCCTTGCGGGCTGCCATAAAGGTTCGAAACGTGCATCAGTGTTTCTGCCTGGCGCTGGATTGCCCCGATCAAGCCCTTGTGTGAGTGGCCAAGAATATTGACCGCGATCCCAGCCGCGAAATCAAGATAACGGCGGCCATCCTCACCGATCAGATGGCAGTGGTCGCCTTTGACGGGCCGGAAAGCGCACCGGGGATAGACGGGCATCAGCGGAGTGATCGACATCGCAACGATCCTTTGTATTCTCAAAAACAAAAACAGGAAACGGAAACGACAAATGGCGGCCCCCTTTGCTCAAAAGAGCTGGGGGGCCGCCATTTGCGAGCATTTATGCCATTCGCTGGTCTGTGGTCAAAGACCAGAGATCAGACGCTCGGGATCAACCCTGATGCTGCTGCAGGTTGACCGCCGAGTACTTGCCTCGTCGATCAACTTCGATGTCAAATTCAAGCCGATCGCCCTCATTGAGTTCGCGCATACCTGCACGCTCAACAGCGCTGATGTGAACGAAAGCATCGGGCTGTCCATCATCGCGCGTGATGAAGCCAAAGCCCTTCATCGCGTTGAAGAACTTGACCGTGCCGGTCGCCTTTTCGCCAGTCAGCTCACGCTGCGGCGCTTCTGCTTTCTTTTCAACCGCGATCACGTCACCCACAACCGAGATGTCGCTGGCGGAAATCTTGCTGCCGCGATCAACCAGAGTGAATTCCAGCCCCTGACCTTCGGCGAGGCCTTCAAGACCGGCCCGTTCGACAGCGCTGATGTGAACGAAAACGTCTTCGCCGCCACCCTCTTGCTGGATGAAGCCGAAGCCCTTGTGTGCGTTGAAAAACTTTACGACGCCCTTGCCCTGGCCAACGACCTGGGCTGGCATTCCGCCGCGATCACCGCCGCCGCCACGAGGGGCACCGCCGAAGCCGCCACCGCCAGCGCGATCACCGCCGCCAAAGCCGCCACGCGGGGCACCGCCGCCGCCGCCGCCGAAGCGATCACCGCCGCCGCCGCCAAAACGGTCACCGCCGCCTCCACCGAAGCGATCACCACCGCCGCCGCCGCTACCGCCGGCAAAGGGGTCAAAACCGCCTTCAGAACCGAAACCATCCCGCTTGTCGCGCCCACGTCCGCGACGACCTCTATCGAAACCCATAAACCTAGTATTACCTTCGCTTCGCCCAGCTATCTCTGCCCAGACGGTGCGGACGAAGCCCGCCGGGCGACAGTATCAAGCAGGCGCGGAAACGCTCAGGCTCTCCTCTGCAGGCCGGGACATAGATCAAAAACAGCCCAAATGCGAATAGATTCCATCAGCGTTCAGACTCACGCGGTCAATGCGTGACATTTCTGCACATAGGCCAGTTATTTCTGCTGACAGGCCTGTGAACAGTGCGAAGGCAGCACAGCCGCACTTGCCAGTTTCGGGCGCACTTGGCAGAGAGTGCAGATGGAACTCATTGCGCTTTTTTCCGATCCGGCAACATGGATCGCCCTGCTCACGCTGATCACGCTCGAACTCGTGCTCGGCATCGATAACCTCGTCTTTATCGCCATCTTGTCCAACAAGTTGCCGCCCGAAATGCAGCAACGCGCGCGGCGCATCGGGTTGGCGCTGGCGCTGGGTATGCGGATCGCTCTGCTGATGCTGATCGGCTGGATTGTCACCTTGCAGACGCCACTGTTTGACCTTGGCCTGACGGGCGATCCCGGCCTGCATGGCGAGCCCAGCTTCGAGACGGCCTTTTCGGGGCGTGATCTGATCCTCATCGCCGGTGGGCTGTTCCTGCTGTGGAAGGCAACCACCGAAATCCACCACAACATGGATCCCGAAGGGGTAAGCGGCGTTCTGCTCGATCATGACAAGGGCAACGTTGCCATCAGCTTTGCTTCGGCCATCGCGCAGATTATCGCGCTCGATCTGGTCTTCTCGATTGATTCGATCCTGACCGCTGTGGGCATGACCGATGATGTGCCGGTGATGATCGTCGCCGTGGTGGTTACGGTTTGCATCATGCTGATTGCTGCCGATCCGCTGGCGAAATTCATCGAGAAGAACCCGACGCTGGTGATGCTGGCGCTGGCCTTTCTGGTGATGATCGGCGCGGTGCTGATCGCGGACGGCTTTGGCGTGCATATCCCCAAGGCCTATATCTATGCCGCGATGGGTTTTTCAGGCCTGGTCGAAACACTCAACATCATCGCGCGTGGCCGCCGCCAGCGCGCAGCCGGAAAGAAGTGAGCGCCATGTTCCGCCAGCTAACCGACACCGTCTTCGCCAGCCCGCAGATCAGCCTTGATGATGTGGCCGAAGCGGCGCGCAGCGGCTTTGCGCTGATCATCAACAACCGGCCCGAGAATGAAGAGTCCGGCCAGATCCCCGGCGCTGCGATTGAGGCAGCGGCAAAGGCGGCGGGGCTGGGCTATGTTGCGATCCCGGTGACTCACGCGGGTTTCAGCGAGCCGCAGGTTGCGGGCATGGCTGAGGCGCTTGCGGGCAGCGCGGGCGGCAAGGTGCTCGCCTATTGCCGTTCGGGAACGCGCTCGACCTTGCTCTGGGCGCTGGCCGAGGCGAGCCGGGGGGAAAGCCCCGATGGCTTGCAGGAAGCCGCTGCTGGTGCGGGCTATGATCTTTCCTCGATCCGTTCGCTGCTCGATATGCTGGCGGCGCGCCAGACATAATGGCTGTAGCGGTCCAGCTTGCGGGGTCGCTCGTTGCCATCCTGCTGCTCGCCGAACTGGCGCGCTGGCTGGACCTTGGCGGTGATCTGCGTTTGCGCGATGAGGCCGAGGCGCGCGAACTGGCCCGCGCGGCGGATTGCTCCTTCGATCCGGTTGAAATCGCACTCGACCGTGCCGGTATCGGTGCCCTGCTGCGCGATGCCGGTGGGCGGGTGATGCTGCTGCGCCGCCATGGCGTCCATTTCCCCGCACGGATGCTGACCAGCCATCAAGGCACGCGGCTGGACCGCAATTTCCTCACCATAGCGACGAATGAGCGGACATTCGGCTCGGTAACGCTTGATCTTGGGCCGGACGCGGCAGTCTGGGCTGGCTCTCTGCGGCGGCTGGGAGTTGGCCAAGGCAGGGAGGCGACTGATGGGCTTTGATCCGGTGCCCTATGCGATCCCGTTTTTCATCCTGCTGATCGTTATCGAAATGGTCTGGGCGCGCAGGCGCTCACCCACTGCTTATGAACCGCGCGATACGCTGACCTCACTGGCGCTGGGTCTGGGCAGCACGGCGGCGGGCCTCGCGAGTGCAGGGCTGGTCATTGCCGCAGCGCTGTGGCTTGAGCAGTTCAGCGTGATCACCATTGGCTGGGCGTGGTGGGCGTGGCCACTGTGCTTTGTGCTCGACGATTTCAATTATTACTGGGCACACCGCACCGGGCACCGTGTCCGCTGGTTCTGGGCTGCCCATGTCAACCACCACTCCAGCCAGCACTACAACCTCTCCACCGCGTTGCGGCAGACCTGGACCGGGTTTATCGCGCTCTCCTTCCTGTTTCGCGTCTGGCCGGTGCTGCTGGGCTTTCACCCGGCGATGATCGCGGCGGTGGGCGGGATCAATCTGATCTATCAGTTCTGGATTCACACCGAGGCGGTGGGGCGTATGCCGCGCTGGTTCGAAGCGGTGATGAACACCCCCAGCCACCACCGCGTCCATCACGCAGTGAACCCGCAGTACCTTGATCGCAATTATGCCGGGGTGTTCATCGTCTGGGACCGGCTGTTCGGCACTTACCACCGTGAGCAGGAGGGCGTGCGCAACCACTATGGAATCGTCAAACAGCTCGGCAGTTTCAACCTGCTGTGGGCGGCGTTCCATGAATGGATCGGCATGGCCAAGGACGTCTGGCGCGCGCCGTGGGGCAGTAAGCTGGGCTATGTCTGGCGGGTGCCGGGGTGGACCCACGATGACAGCCGCGAGACGAGCGATATGATCCGGGCGAAGTGGTTGGGGCGAGAATAAGGTCGGCATGCGGCAACTGGGAGGAAACCATGGATTTCAAGCTCGATGATCATGGGTTTTCATGGGTCGCCACAGCGAAGTTTGCCTCTTGGTCTGGCTACCTTGATCGCAGCGGGAGCTATGGCGGCAAAGGCGATGGCGACCAATCTGACGGCTCAGTAGAAATTGTCTTTGCCCCCGAGGGCCGCGATTCCAGCCCATTATCCGATCACGAAATGTCGCTTGTGCAATGGCTGCTCGATCATGAGCCGCGCGTTTCAGCGGCGGTGAAAGCGGCGATCATCCAAAATTACCCAAGCCTTCAGGAAAGCTGCGACTTGTCTGCGGAAGAGCTGGCGCAATATATGCCTGATCTGGCCTCACCCGAAGATTTGCAGCGGCTGATCGGCCTTTATGCCATCAATGTGCATCAGATTGACAAGGATGGGCTCCCCTATCTCGGCTTTGAGTTTGGCTGCACGTGGGATGATGAGCACGGCGCCGGTGTGCTGATGCACGGCACGCGCTTCATTGATATCGGGGGAAGCGATACGGCCAGATTGCTGTGGATCGCGGAACAGGACGCAGACGCTGCAGGGTGAGTGGCGCTGAAGGACTAACTCCCCAGACGCCCGGCCAGTTTTCGCACCATCGTGCGTAGTTCCGCTGGTGTATCGCCGCTGACGATTTCGACATAGCCGATGCCTGCTCGGCGCAAGGCTTCCTTCTTCACCGCATCGCGTGCAGCGGCGGTGCCTTGGTGATGGCCGGTTCCCTGAAATTCGACCGCTTGAAGCGGGCGGCAATCGCCATCAACAATCAGCAAGTCCACGCGCTTGGAATTGATCGCGAAAAAGGCGTCTTTGTTGTCACTGGCAAGAATTTCACCGAGCGACACTTGCGCCATCGCGCGCCAGCCAGAGGTTTCCTCTGCCAAGACCCGATCCAGATGCGCCAGCAAACGGAGTTCGGGCTTGTTGAGCAAGGAACGCGACTTGAAATCGGCCTCCATCACAATTCTCAGTTGGTCTGCGGCATTGAAGGCAGCTTGATAAGCATTTCCGTTTGGTGGCACAGTCTTGGCTGGCTGTTTGAAACCCTTGCTACCCGCCCACTTGCCCTTGCCGGCATTGCGGCCTCGCCAATAGGCGCTGCGCTCAGAGCGCCGCTGAGCTTCGACAAATCGTTCCACCATGATCCCGCTAACTGCCCCTATCGCCAGAATAATGGCCAGCAGCCACGGCTTGTCGAGCAGGGCGTCAAATTCTGGGGGCATGGGCGGCACCTAAATCGCAACGATGAGCTGGGGTCGCCATATTATTGGCGCGAGATTAAACTTCGCTAAACAAGAAAGGCGCGGGCGGCGTTCCATGCTTGGAACGGGAGGGCGGCGTTTTCCCTGCAAAGTAGCGTGATTGATGTTCACGCAAAGGCGCGAAGGCGCAAAGGGGTAGCGAAGCGCCGCAGGCGTTCCTCGTGATGACAACCGTGCGGCATTGGGCAAAGCATTTGATTTACTGTGGCTTCGCCTCTGGCGTAACCTCTTTGCGCCTTCGCGCCTTTGCGTGAACCAAATCTTCCAACACCCCCCAAAAAAAAGGGGGCCAGAGCGGCTGGCTCTGGCCCTTTAGGTGATGTTCGCAGGAGGAACATGGGTTGGCGAGACCGGGGTAGAGGAGAGGAGGAGGAAACCCGATCCCGCCAAGGAGTGGACGGCGCTTAGTAGTTGTAGGCGCGCTCGCCGTGTTCTGAGAGATCAAGCCCTTCGCGTTCTGCTTCCTCGGTGGGACGCAGGCCGAAGATCTTGTCGACGATGTAGAAGAGGATGGCTGAGCCGATACCCGACCACAGCAAGGTCACGAGAACGGCCTTGACCTGCTTCCAGACCTGACCGGCCATATCATATTCGACCACCCCGGCAGGGAAGACGTAGTAGTCAAAGATACCCTGTCCACCGAGTGCGGGGGCTGCGACTACGCCGGTGGCGATGGCACCGAAGATGCCGCCGATGCAGTGAACGCCGAAGACATCGAGCGTATCGTCATACTTCAGCTTGTTCTTCACCGTCGAGACGAAGAGGTAGCAGAGCGGTGAGACGATCAGGCCCATGGCAATCGAGGTCATCGGTGAGGCAAAGCCCGAGGCCGGGGTGATGGCAACCAGGCCAGCAACCGCACCCGTGACAGCACCCAGCATGGATGGCTTGCCGTGGTGTGACTGTTCAACCAGCGACCAGCTCAGCGCCGCTGCAGCGGTGGCGACGAAGGTGTTGATGAAGGCCACTGCCGTCACGCCATTGGCTTCGAGGTTGGAACCGGCGTTGAAGCCGAACCAGCCCACCCACAGCAGGGCAGCGCCGATCATGGTCATGACCATCGAGTGCGGCGGAGTGGCTTCCTTGCCAAAGCCGACGCGCTTGCCGATCATCAGGCAGCCAACGAGGCCCGCAATACCGGCGTTGATGTGGACCACGGTGCCGCCAGCAAAATCGAGCGCGCCCATATCCCACAGATAACCAGCGTCCTTGGGAGCATCGACGAGGAAATCAGGGCCAGCCCAGTACCAGACCATGTGCGCGATCGGGAAGTAAACCGCCGTCAGCCACAGCACCATGAACAGCATCAGGGGCCAGAACTTCACGCGTTCGGCAAAAGCGCCGACGATGAGTGCCGGGGTGATGCAGGCAAAGGTCATCTGGAAAATGACAAAGACGAATTCGGGCAGATAGACGTTGTTCGAGAAGGTTGCCGCATAAGTGCCTGCGGTAACGCCCTTGAGCCACATCTTGGAAATTCCGCCGATGAACTGATGTCCGCCGACTTCAAGGCCTGCGCCAGAGGTGAAAGCCAGTGAATAGCCCCAGCCAACCCAGACCAGCGCTGCGATGCAGACGATCATGAAGACCTGCATCAGCACCGAAAGCATGTTCTTGGTGCGGACGAGGCCGCCGTAAAACAGCGCCAGTGCCGGAACGCTCATCATCAGCACGAGCACTGAGGATACGAGCATCCAGGCGGTATCGCCCTTGTTGACCATGGTGGCCTGTGCGGCGATATCTGGTGCCTTGACCAGATCGGCAGCGGCAGCGGCGGTGGCGAAGAGCGATGTGCCCAAAGCGCCAGCACCGCAAAGAATCTTGCGGAACATAGGTGTTTCCCTCCTGTCTGGCGTCTGTGACGGAACTTGGCCGATCACAGCGCGGTATCCCCGGTCTCGCCGGTGCGGATGCGGGTGGCGCTGGCTAGGTCGAGAACGAAGATCTTGCCGTCACCGATAGCTTCGGTGCTGGCGACCTGTTGGATGGTTTCGACTACCTGCGGTGCCAGATCGTCGCTGGCAGCGATCTCGATCTTCACCTTTGGCAGCATGTTGGTTGAATATTCGGCGCCGCGATAAATCTCGGTCTGCCCTTTTTGCCTACCAAAACCCTTCACCTCGGAGACGGTCATGCCAGCGATGCCAATGGCACCGAGAGCTTCACGCACCTCGTCGAGCTTGAATGGCTTGATGATGGCGATGATGAACTTCATGCCGATCCCCTGTGTGCCTGCCGGACCCATTCCGGCGTCCTCCCGCTATGCAGGGGCCGTGCCAAAATCCGTTAATGCATGATATTCAGGAGATTAAGGGAATATCTGGCTAAGGATATTGCGTTGCAGCGCCCGATTCTTGGGCAGATGCCTATAATTTAGGCATTCTTTGGCGTATTGTGCGGGAAATGCGCGCCACGACATCCTCCTCTGGAAGGGGAGGTGGCAGCCCTCTTGGGCTGACGGAGGGGTGACAACGCTGGCGTGGATACCCCTCCGCCTCCGTTACACTACGGCACCTCCCCCTCAGGGGGAGGATCGAGGCGGATTTATATATGAATCAGCCGGGCAAATACTGGCAGATGATCGGACGCACGGCTGGCGAGCAGTGAGTGATGCACCCCGGTGTGCTGACAGTGCCAGCCCTTGGAAACCACGATCCGATCAAGCGGGGCGACTGGCTGGCGGGCCGGAAAACTGCGTCCCGGTTCCAGCACGAGCCAGCTTTCGCCAAATTCGCGCATGGCCCCGCGCGCCTGGCTCCACTGATTGAAATCGCCCATCATCACCGCCGGGCAGGGCTCAGGGTAGCTATCAATATGGCCCAATATCGCGCGCAGCTGATGGCGGCGGCGCAGACCCGAGAGGTCAAGGTGCATGCCGACCACGCGCAGGCGCTTGCCTGCCACAGCCAGCTCGGCGCAGATCGCTCCGCGCGGCTCAAGTGTCGGTAGCGGCACCGGCCTGGCGGAGATTACCTCGATCCCACGTCGCACCAACAGAGCGTTGCCATGCCAGCCGATGGAATCAGGCCGCATCCCCAGATGAACCGCCTTCCATGGGCTGTGATCATCAAGCACCTGCCGCGGCAGCACAGAGGCGCGGGTGCCGAAACGCATGTCTGCTTCCTGCAGCGCGATGACATCGGCATTGATCTCGCGCAGCACGGAAATGATCCGGTCTGGATCGCGCTTGCGGTCAATCCCCACGGCCTTGTGGATGTTATAGCTGGCAAAGGTAAGCTGCACGGCTGGGATGTCAGTCCTGCTCGCCTGCAATATAGCGGTCTGTCGCCCGCGCGGGCAGGCCATCGATACTGGTGGTGCGCGCCGCATATTTGGCCGCCCATTTGTCCGGGTCCTGCTGCGTGTGATATTTGACCAGCGTTGCCCGCTCAGTCTCAAGGCTCATCACCGGCACGCCCCAGCCGCAGCTGGTCTGCACAGACTCCACGGCAATATCGAAGATCTGGCGGGTGCCGGGCAGCAAGGTGAACTGCGCGGCAAGTTCCGCCCAATCGGGATCAGCGGGGAGCACGGCGCGGCCAGTGCCATAGATCCGCAGGATCAGCGCGGGCTGCTCAAAATTGCACATCATCACGGTGATGCGGCCCTTGTCGGCCTGGTCGGCGAGCAAGTGCGCGTTAGTCTCATTCCCCGACCCGGCAAGGTCGAGATAGGCGACGCGGGTGGGGGACAGCACGCGGAAGGTATCGGCGAGACCCTTGGGGCTGAGGTTGATGCGGCCATCGGCGGCGGCGGTGGCGACGAAGAAGACGGATTGGCGCGCAATCATCGCCATGTCTTCGGGTCTGAGCGTTTCGGTAAAGTCTGCCATGGGCGCGAGGTTAGCCGATCTGGGATATCACCGATAGGGGGCCAGCTTCGATAAAGGGTTGCCACGGGCCGCCGCTCCCCGCAGGTAGGCTGGTGGCGGAACAACAGGAGCTTGGTTTGGGAAAAGCAAAAGGCGCGACCAGTCCGAACATGGCTCTGGCCATGCTGTTCGTGGTCTATACCTTCAATTTCCTTGACCGGCAGGTGCTCTCGATCCTCGCGCAGCCGATCAAGCTGGACCTTGGCCTGTCGGATTCTCAAGTCGGCGCGCTGGGCGGACTGGCCTTTGCCATGCTCTATTCGACCATGGCGATCCCACTGGGCCTGCTGGCAGACCGCACCGGGCGGGTGCGGGTGGTCGGGATCAGCCTTGCAGTGTGGAGCGGGTTTACCGCGCTGTGCGGGCTGGCGGGCAATTTCACGCAGCTCTTTCTCTACCGGCTGGGCGTTGGCGTGGGCGAGGCGGGGGGCGTCGCGCCGTCCTATGCGCTGATCGCCGGCTATTTCCCGCCGGGCCGCCGCGCGCGGGCGCTGGCAATCTATTCAGCCGGCGCGCCACTGGGCATTGCCATCGGCGTGCTGTTCGGCTCGGCGATAGCGGCGGCGGTGAACTGGCGAGTGGCGTTCATCGCGCTGGGGCTGGCCGGACTGCTCACCGCCATTCCCTATTTTTTGCTGATGCGCGAACCGGTGGAAACCTCCACTGCCGAGCCGGTGCCAGCGCGTGTTGTCTTTCGCCGTCTTGCCGTGATGCCGGTGTTCTGGCTGCTGGCTTTCGGCGCGGCCTTCAGTTCGCTGGCGGGTTACGGCCTGTCATTCTGGATGCCCGCGCTGGCACAGCGGAGCTATGGGCTGACCTTGGTGCAGACCGGGCAGTTTGTCGGCCTATCGGTCCTCATAACGGGCGTCACCGGAGTGCTCACGGGCGGCTGGCTGGGTGATCGTTTCGGCAACCGCGATCGCAGCGGCTATCCGCTCGTCGGAGGATGGGCCTTTGCCATTTGCGGGCCGACCTTTGCCATCGCCCTGTTCAGTCCCGATCCGGTGTGGCTTTTTGTCTCGCTGTTGGTGCCTTCAAGCCTGGCCTATATGTGGATGGCGCCCGTGATCACCACGGTGCAGCACCTCGTCAGCCCGCGTGAGCGGGCGACGGCCTCGGCCTGCTATCTGCTGATCAATAACAGCGTGGGGCTGGGTCTGGGGCCGCTGGTCGTCGGCAAGCTGAGCGATATGCTGGCCCCGACGCACGGCACGGAATCGCTGCGGCTGGCGATGGTGGCGGTCGCGGGCTCATATGTGATCGCGGCGGTGTTGATGTTCCTCGCCGCCCCGCGCGTCCGGGCGGCATGGCAGGATTGATCAGCGCTCTTTCGTAGCGCTGAACACCAGATCGGGATTGCGCTCCTGTTGATAGCCAACGTCCCAGGCGGAGCGCGCCATGAACACCGGATCGCCATCGCGGTCCTTGGCCAAGTTGCTTTTGTTGATATCGACGAAGCCCTTGATCGCCGCATCGCTGCCCTTGATCCAGCGGGCGGTATCAAACGGCGATGCCTCGAGCCCGGCCTCGACCTTGTATTCCGCCTCCAGCCGCGAGATCAGCACTTCGAGCTGCAACTGCCCGACCACGCCGACAATCCACTGCGCGCCGATCTCAGGGTAAAACACCTGGATCACGCCTTCTTCGGAAAGATCATCAAGTGCCTTGCGCAACTGCTTGGTCTTGGTCGGGTCTTTCAGCACCACCCGGCGCAGGATTTCAGGGGCGAAATTGGGCAGGCCGGTGAAGCGCACGTCGTTGCGTTCTGAGAGGGTATCGCCGACCCGCAAAGTGCCGTGGTTGGGAATACCGATGATGTCGCCCGCCTCGGCCGTATCAGCCAGTTCGCGGTCCTGCGCGAAAAACAGGATCGGTGAATGGACGGCAATCGGCTTGCCGCTGCCAGACGGGGTAAGCTTCATGCCGCGTTTGAACTGGCCCGAGACCATCCGCATGAAGGCGATCCGGTCACGGTGCTGCGGGTCCATATTGGCCTGCACCTTGAAGATAAAGCCGGTGACATCAGCGCGGTCCGGGCTGATCTCGCCCTGATTGCTCGGCTGCGGACGCGGCGGCGGGGCATATTGGGCGATGGCGTCGATCAAGGTGGTCACACCGAAATTCTTGAGCGCTGATCCGAAATAAACCGGCGTCAGATCACCATTCTGATAGGCCTTTAGATCGAAGCTGGGATAGCCGCCCTGTGCCAGTTCCACTTCATCGGCGATTTCGGCTGGAAGCACAGGGTTCTGATCAATCTTGCCGAGAAATTCGCGGCTGCCGCCTTCGGGACGCGCGACAAAACCGGTCGCCAGATCGAGCACGCCCTCAAACTGCCCGCCCATACCCACCGGCCAGGCCATCGGGCAAACATCAAGCGCGAGCGCATCGGCCACTTCATCCATCAGATCGAAGGGCGAACGCCCCTCACGGTCAACTTTGTTGATGAAGGTGATGATCGGCACTGACCGCAACCGGCAGACCTCGAACAGCTTGCGCGTTTGCGCCTCGATGCCCTTGGCGGCGTCGATCACCATGATTGCCGAATCGACCGCTGTCAGTGTGCGGTATGTGTCTTCGGAGAAATCCTCATGACCCGGCGTGTCGAGCAGGTTGAAAGTGATACCCTGACGCTCAAAGGTCATCACGCTGGAAGTCACTGAAATCCCGCGCTGCTGCTCGATCTTCATCCAGTCAGACCGCGCCCGCCGCGCAGCCCCGCGCGCCTTCACCTCGCCAGCAAGATGGATCGCGCCGCCCTGAAGCAGCAGCTTTTCGGTCAGCGTGGTCTTGCCCGCGTCGGGGTGGGAAATGATGGCGAAGGTGCGGCGGTTTGAACTCATGGCGCAGCGCCCATAGCTGCGACTGGGCGCGCCGTCCACCAGGCGAGGTTACGCGATGTTAATCTGACCGAATTACTTGAAGTTCCAAAGTCTTTCAGAGGGGGATACTAATGCGCCAATATTCGTTGCTGCTGATTGCCGCACTGTTGGCCGGTTGTGGCGGCGACGGTGAGACTTACCAGATCGCCACACGTGACGTGAAGTCCAAACTCCTCGGCGTGGAACCGCCAGATTGGGTTTTCGGAGACGGAAAGGGAGTCGATACGACGACTTCGCAGATCGGGCAGGACCAGGTGCGCTGGACCGTGCGCGGTGACGGCACCTCGATGCTCAAGTTCACGGCGACCGTTGCCCCTGACGGCGACAGCGCCTCGAAAGTCAGCCTGGTACTCGAATTGGCCGATGGCCAGCAGCCCGATCAGGTCCGCCACAACATCGCAACGACCTCGGCAGCGATGGGTCTCTATCAAGCGGCAATGGTTGAAGCTATCGATGCACGGCTCGAGAACCGCAGCTTCAACACCGCAGCGATCCAGTCGCAGATGGCGGCGTCGATGGGAACGAATTTCAAGCAGGTCGATGCCAGCCTTGATGATGCGGTCAAGAATTTCGACGCGCAGGGCCGCGCGCGTGACGAGCGGCTAGCGCGGGAACGCGTGGCGCGGGAAGAGCGTGAGGCCAAAGCGGCCTTGGAAGGCACTGATCCCAGCCCCAGAGACGGTGGTGGCGAGTAGCTGGCCAGTCAGGCCCGAAGCGCAGCGCCGAGCTTGGCGGCAGCCCCGAGAATCCGTTCGGCGATCGCCTTGAGCTCGGCCTCGTCGTAGCTCTTCTCGCCCGGTTGCAGCGTGACCTCGATTGCAAGGCTTTTTTGCCCCTCGGGCACACCTTGGCCGCGGAAATCGTCAAACAGCCGGGCGCTGATCACGTTTGCCTTGTCCGCACCCTTGACCATGCGGACGAGATCACCGGCGGGCGTTTCCAGCGGCACGAGGAAAGCAAAGTCGCGCGTCACGGCCTGCAAGGCGGGCGGCGCGTAGTGCGGGCGGGCAAAAGTTGCCGCGCCGCGCTTGCCGGGAATGGCATCGAGGAACAGTTCGACCACGGCGACCGGTGCATCAATGTCAAACGCCTTGGCAGTGGCCGGATGGACCATGCCGAAGCGCGCCAGCACCACCTTGGGGCCAAGCCGCAGGGTGGCCGACTGACCGGGGTGGAACTGCGGCCCCGCTTCACCCGAGACCTGAAGACTATCGACCGGCGCACCAGCCTCTGCCAGCAGCGCCAGCGCCTCGGCCTTGGCGTCGAAGGCATCGAATGGCGTGGCCTTGCCACTCACCCAGCCGCGCGTGGTCTTCTCGCCCGCCAGCACCACGGCGAGCGACAAACGCTCATCGCTCGCGCCGTTTGTCCCGCGCAGATAGCGACGGCCAATCTCGAACAGGCGCAGACCGGATGCGCCGCGATCAAGGTTGCGTTTGGCGGCGGAAAGCAGCCCCGGCAGCAGCGATGGCCGCATCGCCTTCATATCTTCGCTGATCGGGTTGGCCAGCACCCAAGGTTCACCGTCTGCGAAAATCGCCGCCTCACTCTCGGGCAGGAATGACCATGTCACCGCCTCGTTCAGCCCGCGCGCCGCTGCGGCGCGGCGCAAGCGGCGCTCCAGCTTTTGCGCCGGGGTGGCTGTCGGGCGGGCAACGCCATCTGTCCGCGGCAGGGCGACCGAGGCGACATTATCCAGCCCGTGGATACGCACCACTTCCTCAACAATATCCGCTGCACCATCAATGTCAGGACGCCAACCGGGGACCGATACTGTCCACACCGCACCGGCCAAACCCGCACTGGCCAAACCCGCACCAACGGAAAATCCAAGTGCTTCAAGGATGCGTTGCTGCTCAACCTCAGCGATGGCCACGCCGCCCAGCCGCTCTGCCAGCGCCGGATCATAGCTGACCTGCTTCAGAGTGGCAGGCGGGGTGCCCGCGCGCACCACTTCAGACGCCTCACCACCACAAATGCGCAAGATGAGGCTGGTCAGAATAGCCAGCCCGCTATCCAGAAATGCCGGATCAACCCCGCGCTCGAACCGCGCGCGCGCGTCAGAAGTGAGATTGAGCTTGCGGCCGGTGGCGGCAATGCGCTCCGGATCGAAATAGGCGATTTCCAGCAACACGTCGGTGGTGGTTTCGGTGCAGCCCGAATGTTCGCCGCCCATGATCCCGGCAATGTCATGCACGCCGCTGTCATCGGCGATCACGGTCATGGAGCTGTCGAGCGCGTATTCTTTGCCATTGAGTGCATGGCAGGTTTCGCCATCCTTCGCCCGCCGCGCAACAACCGCGCCGCTCAGCCGCGCCAGATCATAGGCATGGGCCGGACGTCCGAAAGCCAGCATCAGATAGTTGGTGATATCGACCAGCGCCGAGATCGGCCGCTGTCCCGCCGCCTTCAGCCGCGCCTGCATCCATTCGGGCGATTGGCCATTGGTCACGCCCGTGATGACGCGGCCATAGAACGCCGGGCAGCCTTCCGGGTCTTCGGTTCGGATTTCGGCCGGGCAGGGGAAGTTGCCGGCAGTCAGCTCAGCCGTGCTTGGCTTGAACGTGCCCAGCCCCGCCGCCGCCAGATCGCGAGCGATGCCATAGACACCCATGCAGTCCGGCCGGTTCGGGGTGATCGCCACATCGAACACCGGATCAGCACCGTGGTAGTCGGCAAAAGCCATGCCGATGGGCGCGTCCTCGGGCAATTCGATAATGCCGTCATGATCCTCGCCCAATTCGAGTTCACGCGTCGAGCACATCATGCCGTTCGATTCGACGCCGCGCACCGCCGCAACCTTCAGCACCATGCCGTTTGCCGGGACGACGGCTCCGGGAAGCCCCAGCACACCGATCAGGCCCGCGCGCGCATTGGGCGCACCGCAAACCACGGTGAGCGGCTGGCCGTCTCCCGTATCAACGGTGAGCACCTGCAACTTGTCAGCATCAGGGTGACGTTCGGCGGTGAGAACTTTGGCGACACGGAAACCGGCCAGCTTGTCCGCCGGGTTCTCGATACCCTCAACCTCAAGCCCGATGGCGTTGAGCCGCGCCGAGATCGCCTCGACCGAGGCTTCGGTTTCGAGGAAGTATTTGAGCCAGGAGAGCGTGAACTTCATGCGCTTGCTCCCACACCGGCGGAAAGTGTCGGCACATCGAGCCCCGAAAAGCCGTAGTGCTGCAGCCAGCGCACATCGCCATCGAAGAAGGCGCGCAGATCGTCCATGCCGTATTTGAGCATGGCCAGCCGATCGACCCCGACGCCAAAAGCAAAGCCCTGCCACTCATCGGGATCAAGCCCGCCGAACGCGATCACCTTGCGGTTGACCATGCCGCTGCCCAGCAACTCCATCCAGCCATGTCCGGTCGCATCGCCGCTGCCGCCGAGCACACGGCGCTCCTTACCATCTATGGCGGCTTCAAGCTTGAAACCGACATCGACTTCGACCGAAGGCTCGGTGAAGGGGAAGTAGCTTGGGCGCAGCCGCAGCACGATGTCCTCACGTTCAAAGAAGGCCTTGAGGAAAGTTTCCAGCGTCCATTTGAGGTGGCCGAGTGTGATCCCCTTGTCGATTACCAGACCTTCGATCTGATGG
>CAMDQO010000024.1 GCA_945906105.1 Novosphingobium sp. Chol11
GCTTTTGCGTGATCGGGCTAGTGTATCGGAATACCCATGAGCGCGCATACCCACTCGCGCTTGCCGTTACCTGCAAGTTCAGGCCCCGCTGCTTCCGGTCCGCCGTGTAGCCCACCTTGGTTGTCGTCTCGACCTGACGCGCGGTCAGGTCCGCCATAGCGCTTCTACCCACCTTTCTACCCACCTTTCTGCGCTGGATAGTAGTGAATCTTGCTGGAGCTTACAAGGGGCTAATGCAAGCTAACATACTGTGGCACAATGTAATAATACTCCTTAGTGGTGCTCTCTGGAGTCCACTGAGTAGGACTCCGTCTCCGCCAATGCTCTTTGATTTTTGCTATATTTTTTAACAAAGAGCCCAGCTATTTCCAGCAGAGTCCAGCTAATCGTCCACTTTCGTCCCTGCCATTTTTACCAGATGCGGTTTTGCGTCAGAAATACTGGCGATGGCAGCAGAACTCAGACGATCTCGCCGATTTCGGTGCCGACGGGATAGGTTTCCCCGTCTGCAACCTTCTGGATCAAGGTGCCGGAAACAGGAGCCTCGATTTCGCGGGCGGTCTTATCAGTTTCGAGCGTGTAGATCACTTCACCTTCTTTGACGACGGTGCCGCTTTCCACCATCCATTCGGCGAGCGTTCCTTCGCTCATCGACATTTCAAGCTTCGGGATTGTCAGGGTTGTCGACATGGCTGATACCTTTTCTTGATCAGGATTTCACGGCAGCGCGCGCGCGGGCGACGATGGCGGGGTTCATCGGCACCTGGCTGAACTCGATCGCTTGCGAATAGGCGATCGGCGCATAGGCCGCGCCCAGACGGTCTGCCGGAGCCTTGAGTTGGCCCCACAATTCGCTGTTGATCGTGCTGCAGATTTCCGCGCCATAGCCGCAGAACTCTACCGCCGCATGGACCACCAACGCCCGCCCGGTCTTGCGCACCGATGCCAGAACGCGGTGATAGTCGATCGGCATCAACGAGCGCAGGTCGATCACCTCGGCGCTGATGCCCTCCTTGGCCAGCTCATCGGCCGCAGCCAGTGCCTGATGCAACATCCAGCCATAGGAAATCAGCGTGATGTCCGTGCCTTCACGGACAACCTTGGCGACGCCCAGCGGAACGCGATAATCACCCAACGGCACCTCGCCCTTCTGGGTGAACAGCAGCATCATCGATTCAATCATCACGCAAGGATCGGGGTCGGCAATGCACGATGCCAGCAGGCCTTTCGCATCGAGCGCGTTCGACGGATAGACTACCTTGATCCCCGGCGAGTGCAGCAGCCAGGCTTCAAGGCTCTGCGAGTGTTGTGCGCCGAACCCGCCCATTCCGCCGCCCGCCTGGACACGGATGGTCATCGGTGCATGCGTCGCTGCCCCCGACATGTAGCGCTGCTTGGCCGCGTGGTTGAAGATCTGGTCCATGCAGACGCCAAAGAAGTCGGTGAACATGATCTCGGCAATCGGGCTCATGCCGGCGATCGACGATCCCAGTGCCGCACCGATGATCGCCTGCTCGGCAATCGGGGTCGGGCGGACGCGGTTCTTGCCGAATTCGGTCTGGAGCCCCTTGTTGGTGCCAAACACGCCGCCCTGCGGATCGCCCACATCCTCGCCCAGGATGAAGACTTCCTTGTTATTGGTCATGGCGACGCGCTGCGCATCACAAATCGCCTCGACCATCGACATGGTTTTGGTTTCACCGGTCGAGGCAGCTTCGGCTTCGCGCACCGGATGATGGCCGCGCTGTGGCACGCAGTCGACATCGGCAAAGACGTCGGTCACGGTCTCGCTGGGCGGCGTCACCGGGCTTTCGAGCGCACGGGTGATCGCATCATCGACTTCGGCCTTGGCCGCAGCTTCCAGCGCGCTCAGTTCGTCTTCCGAGCAGATCCCGGCATCAATCAGCAGGGCGCGGGTCTTCTCAAGCGGCGCGCGTTCTTTCGCGGCGGCGAGCACGTCCTTGGCAGCGTTGTAGTTGTCACCCACGCCCGCGTGCGGCCCCATGCGATAGGTCAGGGCTTCGACGAAGACCGGCCCCTTGCCTGCGCGGACATAGTCGATCACGTCCTTCATTCCTGTATGGAATGCCGCCGGATCGTTGCCGTCCAGCTGCACGCCGCGAAAGCCCAGAGCCTCGGCGCGGCCATAGAAGTTCGGGCTGGCGGTATAGTCCGGGATCGGCGTGTATTCGCCCCACTGGTTGTTCTGACACATGAAGATCACCGGCAGCTTCCACGCGCCCGCAAGGTTCATCGCTTCGTGAACCGCACCAATCGAGGTGGCACCATCACCGAAATTGACGATTGTGACCCGGTCTTCGCCGCGCTCCTTGGCGGAAATGGCAAACCCGTTGGCAATCGGCGCGCCAGCGCCGACGATGGCAGTCGTCACCATCGAGCCAGACGAGGGGTCGGAAATGTGAGGACTGCCGCCCTTGCCTTTGTTCAGTCCGCCTTCACGGCCCAGCGCTTCAGCGAACATGCCGTAAAGATCGACACCCTTGGCGACCTGATCATGGATGCCGCGATAGGTGGTGACCATGTAGTCACGCGCGGTAATGAGTTGAGATATCGTGGCAGGGATACATTCCTGTCCGGTCATCGGCCAGTAGGTAAACATGAATTTGCCCGCCGAAAGTCCAGCTTGAATCGCCTTGTCCACCGCGCGGATTCGCGCCATCTGGCCATAGATTGCTTTCAGAACTTCGGGCTCAATCCCAAGGTTTCCTGCGGCCATCACTGCTTCTCCTCAATTCTCGCGTCGCACGTTTAGCCACCCAGATCATCCGGCATGGCTTGCAGTCCGATCCCTTTGCATGGAATCGACCGTCAGCAAAGCTCCACTGAAGAAATCATGCGGCCATGTCCATGATTATTGCGCAGCACCTGTGCCATTAGGTCATCCAAGTGCGTCAGTTCAGCCTGACACCTGATGATAATACAAGCTGAAGCTATGCCCACCCGGCTCTGATGAAACCATTGCCGGTGTCTCAAGCAAGCATATGATGGTGGGGTTTTTGCTTCCGCCTAAGCGCATTTTCTCCTACGGTCAGATGAACCCAGATGAACAGGGCCAAGGGCAAGCAGCAATGCAATCAGAAATGAATGTTATGTCGAAACCGGACGGGGCGAAATGGCGCTTGGGGAAAAAAGAAAAACCCAAGAGCAAGCGGGCCAATCAGGCTGGCAGGCCAACTGCCGTCGAACTTGAACGCCGCAAGGCGCTGGTTATGGATGTAGCAACCGCTTTGTTCGTTCAGCGCGGTTTTGCCGCAACATCGCTGGTTGATATTGCCCGAGGCGCCGGTGTGGCAACACGGACTCTGTATCAGCATTTCGGCGACAAAGAGGCTATTTTCCGCGAAGTTATCTTTGCGCGCGATACTGTGGCCGCTCTGCAGCGACCAGCTGTCCAAGCGGGCGACACGCTCTTTTCAGCATTACGCAATGTTGGGGATTATGCTTACGCGGTAACCTATCGTGATCAGTCTATCGGCCTGATGCGGCTGATGATTGCTGAAAGCACCCGTTTCACAGATTTCATGCGGTCAGTCGCAGTCTCAATTTTTTCGCGGTACCGGCGCAATTTCGAAAAAGTGTTCGAAGCGCTTGAGGCAGCAAATCTCATTCCTGAAGGCAATCATGCCCGTTCAGCAGAATTGTTTTCAGATCTCATGCTCGGCAGCCATCCGATCATGACCTACACCAACTGGGATGCGACCGCGCCTTCCAGTGACGATCTGGATGAGCGTGTTGAAATGTTTATTCTCGGGCGCTTCGGATCCACGGTTGCGCGCACGGCTCGGACAAAAAAAGCGAAGCTTCCCCTCCAGACAGCTACGTGAAGCGTTGCCCCATACTGGCAATTGCCACTGTCTGATGCTGGAACCATATTCAGCAGGGGCGAACTGATCTGATCACAGGCCAGGGGTTGTTGCTGAATGTAGGTCCGTAATCGTGAACTTGCCGGCGCGGTCTATGTACTCATCAATCCGCGAAATCTGGCCGTCCTGCAACATGATGACGACGCAGACAGGCCATGCGACCAAAGCGCCAGATACGCTGCAGCCCGTCATCATTTGCTGTTGAACAAAACCGCCGGGAATCGGATGGCGCCTAACATCAACAAAGGCGCGCTGGGGGAAGGCTGCTAAAAGTGCCTTCCATCCCTCAAGGCAGGAGTCGCGGTCATGCGCTATGCCATCAAAGCAATGCCAGACCCGGGCATCTGGGGTCAGGCAGCCGAGCGCATCAGCCAGATGGCCGCTGGCCAGTGCGCCATAAAAGCGATCAATTACGGATCCATCGGGTTCTGTCATGGTGAGCGCTCTTTGCTGGTATGCGAGCCTGGGCAGCATGATCGGATACCCCCGGGTCGTTCAGCGAAGAGCACTACCGATCAATGTTGCTCGGCGCGACGAATTGGGTGTTGCGCAAAGCGGGCGATGGTTGCAATGTTAGCGCTCCCAAAGGCGATTCTCACAAACAATAGTCGGGAGAGAGAGACTTGCAGCCCATTCGCTATGGCATGATCGGTGGTGGCCAAGGCGCATTCATTGGCGGCGTTCACCGCACCGCGGCTGCGATTGCCGGGAACTGGAGCCTTGTGGCGGGAGCATTCTCCTCGACGCCGGAAAAGTCGCGCGCATCAGGTGCTGAGATCGGCGTTGCGTCGGATCGCACCTACGGTTCATGGGCCGAAATGCTGGAGCGCGAGTCTGCCCTGCCCGCCGATCAGCGGATCGAAGTGGTTTCAATCGTCACCCCCAACCATATGCACGCTGCGCCTGCGATTGCCGCGATGGAAGCCGGATTTGATGTCATCATCGACAAACCGCTGGCGCATAGTCTGGAGGCAGCACAGGCCATCGCTGATGCCGCCACGCGCACCGGACGGCGGATCGCGGTGACGCATACCTATACCGGCTATCCACTGGTCAAGCAGGCGCGCGATCTCGTCACTTCGGGCAAGTTCGGCAAGGTGCGGCGTGTCGCGGTGAAATATACGCAAGACTGGCTGAGCCGCGCCGCTGACCTTGAAGGCAACAAGCAGGCCGCATGGCGCGTCGATCCGGCGCAGTCGGGCGATGCCGGGGCCTTTGGCGATATCGGCACCCATGCCGCAAATTTGGTCGAATTCATCACCGGAGAGCGGATCACGTCGATCTGCGCCGAACTCACCATGCTGCCCGGTCGCCGCATCGACGATGATGGCGCGGCACTGTTTCGCCTGTCGGGCGGCGGCAAGGGTACGCTCACCGCCAGTCAGGTTTGCGTCGGCGATATCAACGACCTCGCCATCTCGGTCTATTGCGACGAAGCCGGGCTTCACTGGCGGCAGGAAGAGCCGAACACCATGCGCATCGGCTATCGCGACAAGCCCACCGAGATCTGGCACGCGGGCGCCAACCGCGCCTATCTCTCGCCCGAAATTCTCGCCATCCAGCGCACACCGAGCGGACACCCCGAGGGTTATCTCGAAGCCTTCGCCAATATCTATCACGCGTTTGGTGCGCAACTTCGCGGTGGGGCGGCACCAGCCAGCGAACCGGGATATGCCACCATGGCAGACACTTTGGCTGGCATGAAATTCATCGCCGCCAGCCTTGAATCCAGCCGCCTTGGCGCGGTCTGGGTCAATCTTTGAAAGGAACGGGGACAATGAAAGGCCCAGCCATATTCCTCGCGCAGTTCGCCGGTGCCGAGGCACCGTTCAACTCGCTTGATGGAATCACCAAGTGGGCAGCGGGGCACGGCTATAAAGGCGTGCAAATCCCAACCTGGGAAAGCAGCCTGATCAATTTGGAACTGGCCGCGACCAGTCAGGACTATGCCGACGAGATCAAAGGCACTTGCGAGGCCAACGGCGTTGCGGTGACCGAGCTTTCCACCCACCTTCAGGGCCAGCTGGTTGCCACGCATCCCGCTTATGACCAGCTGTTCGATGGCTTTGCCCCAGCGCAGCTGCACGGCAATGCCAAGGCGCGCACCGAATGGGCGGTCGAGCAGGTGAAGCTTGCCGCCAAGGCCAGCCGCCGCCTTGGTTGCACTGCCCACGCCACATTCTCAGGCGCGCTGATGTGGCACCTGGTCTATCCTTGGCCACAGCGCCCGGCGGGGCTGGTCGAGGAGGGTTTTGCCGAACTTGGCCGCCGCTGGAAACCGATCCTTGATGTGTTCGAGGAGAACGGCGTCGATGCGGCCTATGAACTGCACCCCGGCGAAGACCTGCACGACGGTGTGACCTTCGAGCGCTTCCTTGATGCGGTGGGCGGCCATGCCCGCGCCAACATCCTCTATGATCCCAGCCATTTCGTGCTGCAGCAGCTCGATTATCTGGCCTTCATCGACATCTACAAGGACCGCATCAAAGCCTTCCATGTGAAGGATGCCGAGTTCCGCCCGAATGGCCGCGCCGGTGTCTATGGCTCTTATTCCGGCTGGGCTGATCGCCCCGGCCGTTTCCGCTCGCTGGGCGACGGGCAGATCGATTTCGGCGCGATATTCTCCAAGCTGACGCAATACGGCTTCGATGGCTGGGCCGTGCTCGAATGGGAATGTGCGCTGAAGCACCCGGAACAGGGAGCGGCAGAAGGCGCGCCATTCATTACGCGACACATGATCCGCAAGGCCGAGAAGGCATTCGACGATTTTGCTTGCAGCGGCGCTGATGAGGCCGTGATCAGAAGTGTGCTGGGATTGAACTGAAAGCAGAAATCGCGACCTGAACCGAGGCGCGTGAGGGGAGAGAGCATGAACGACAAGACCTATAACAACCGGGCGATATTCTGGATCTGCGTGCTGCTGCTGGTAACGGCGGCGATGTCGTTCTCGATCCGCACCGGCGCTTCGGGGGCGATCAAGGAAGCCTTGCTCGATGCGCAGATGCCTGCCCATTCGGGCGAGATGATCGCGGCGGCACTGGGCAATTCATTCCTCGGCTTTGCGCTTTCCCTGCTGGTGATCAGTCCCTTGCTCGACGTATTCGGCGCCAAGCGGGTGATCCTCTTTTCCTCCGCCTGTTTCATCATCGGGCCGGCGCTGATCCTGTGGTCGCCAAGTGGCGGCGATATCACTTCGGTCTATCGTCTGCTGACCATCGGCATGGTGGTCTGCGGCTTTGGCTGGGGGGCGATGGAGGCATCGGTCAACCCGATCACCGCCGCGCTCTATCCTGATGACAAGACGCACCGGCTCAACGTGCTCCATGCCTGGTGGCCTGCCGGTATCGTCATTGGCGGGCTATCATCGGTGCTGTTCTTCAATCAGCTTGATCTTGGCTGGCAGGCGCTGATCGCTTTAATTCCGATCCCAGCGATTGTTTGCGGACTGTGGGCTATGACGCAGACTTTCCCCAAGACCGAAAGCACCACCATGGGCGTGCCTTTCAAAAGCATGCTGGCAGAACCGTTCAAACGGCCGGGCTTCTGGGTGTTCCCGGCGATCATGTTTCTTACCGCCACAGCCGAACTGGCACCGGGTTCATGGGTTGATATCGCGCTGACGCAGACCGCAGGCATGCCGGGTATTCTGGTGCTGGTCTATGTTTCCGCCATCATGTTCGTCATGCGGCACTTCGCCGGTGCGCTGGAAAAGCGCTTCTCCGATATCGGCCTGCTGTGGTTCTGCGCGATCCCGGCGGCGATCGGGCTTTACCTGCTGAGCCTTGCCAATTCGCCGGCCACCGCTCTGGTCGCCGCGACTCTCTGGGCCTTTGGCGTCTGCTTCATGTGGCCTACTATGTTGGCCGCCGTGGCCCGCCGCTATCCGCGGAGCGGGCCGTGGGGCATCGGCATCGTCGGCTTTGCCGCGGCCATGGCGATTTACTTCGTCCTGCCCGAAATCGGCAAGATCTATGACAAGGCCAAACTCGACAAGGCAGGCGGCGAGGCCGCCTTTGCCGCGATGCAGCCGGGGCCGGAATTGCAGACTGTGCTGGGATACGCTGCGCAAGAGAGCTTTCAGGTGATTGCCCTGGTGCCGCTGGCGCTGTTCTTCATCTTTGGTGTTCTCTGGTTCTTCGAACGCAAGCGTAAAGGCTGAATCCTATGAAAATCGGCATCAACATGCTGCTGTGGACCGGGCACGTAACCGAAGAACACGTGCCCGCGCTTCAGGCGCTAAAGGCCACTGGATTTGATGGGGTCGAAATACCGGTATTCGACACTGCGAGCGAAGATCATTATCGCTGGCTGGGCAGCGTTCTCGATGACATCGGACTGGAGCGCACCGTGGTCGCGCTGATCCCCGACGAGGAACACAACCCGCTGTCGGCGAACGCCGCGCACCGGCAGGGCGCTGTTGATCACCTGCGCCGGGTGATTGATTGTTCACAAATCCTGGGCGGGCAAGTTCTCGCCGGGCCATGGTTCCAACCGCTGGGTGTATTCACCGGCGAAAGGCCGACCGAAGTAGAGCTCGATCGTTGTGCCACGGTTCACCGAGAGGTTTTGCCTCACCTCGCCGCCGCCGGGATGACAGCGGGGCTTGAGCCGCTCAACCGCTTCGAGGCCTATCTGCTCAACACTTGCGAACAATCCATCGCTTATGCGCAGCGCGTCGGGGGTGAAGGCATTGGCATCCTCTACGACACCTTCCACGCCCACATCGAAGAGAAAGACCCGCTGGCAGCGCTTCATGCGCTCCATGCCTCGGGATCGCTCGGCCATGTCCACATATCCGAGAACGATCGCGGCACGCCGGGGCGCGGCCACGCCAAGATCCGTGAGACGATCACCGCGCTGAAGCAGCTTGGCTATGACGGCTGGATGACCATCGAGGCTTTTGGGAGGGCGGTGCCTGAATTGGCCGCTGCCACCCGTGTCTGGCGCGATTTCTTTGCCAGTCCCGAGGAAGTTTACACCGAGGGCTACAGCCTGATCCGCGATTGCTGGGATGCCGCCTGAATCAGCCTGACTCAATATAGTTTGCTTTTTGAACTATTATTGTGTTCAGAAACGATTGCTGCCTTGTTTGAAGGGACTTGCCCCGTGACTGATATCGTGTCCGAACTTTTGTCGATGGACCGGCGCTCAATGCTCGCCCGCGTGGCTTTGCTAATCGGTGCTTCCGCGCTGCCTGCATCGGCTCTGGCAGCACCCGCAAAGAAGGCGAAGCGCTTTCTTACCGCATCACAACTCACGCTGCTCGGCGCGGTGGCAGATACGATCCTGCCCGCGACTGACACGCCCGGCGCGCTGGCCGCACAAGTACCGGTCAAGCTCGACGGACTGCTGGCTGGCTGGGCCTCAGCCCAAACCCGCACCAAGATCACCGGCGCGCTAGCCCGTATTGACGCCGCAGCGATGACGAAGAAGAATAAGCATTTCGCAGTGCTTCCTGCTGCTGAGCGTGATGCGGTGCTGCGTCCGCACGATGCGGCTGCGCTGCAAAAAGTTGCGCCGCCGCCCAATGCTCCCAAGCCCAACCTGTTTTCTCAGGTCAACTATGTTGCCGATCCGGGCTACCTCAGGATCAAGGAACTGGTGTTCAATCTTTACTACTTCAGCGAGGCCGCCATGACCCATGAGCTGATTTACGAGCATGTGCCGGGTCAATGGCAACCTTCCATCAAGCTTACCCCGCAATCGCGCCCATACATGGGCACCGGCCCTTTCTGAGATCTGGCCCGTTGTGATCGGAGAATACCAAGATGTTTGATGCAATTGTCATCGGCTCAGGCATGAGCGGCGGTATCGCTGCCAAGGAACTGTGCGAGCGCGGCCTCAAAGTTCTGGTCATCGAACGCGGACGCAAGATCGTCCACGGCGAAGACTATATGGACACCCAGATGCCGTGGGAACTGCCCAACAACAACATGATCCCCGAGGACGAGCTGGCGCGCGACTATCCGATCCAGAGCCAGTGTTACGCGGTGAATGCTGCCACCAAGAAGTTCTGGGTCAAGGACAGCGAGCACCCCTATACCACGCCCGAGGGCAAGCCTTTTGCCTGGATCAGGGGCTATCACCTTGGCGGGCGTTCGATCATGTGGGGGCGGCAATCATACCGGCTGTCAGAGCAGGATTTCGGAGCCAACGCCAAGGATGGCCATGGCTGTGACTGGCCGATCCGCTACGCCGATCTCGCACCGTGGTATGACCATATCGAGACGTTCATCGGCGTCGCCGGTTCGAAAGAAGGTTTGCCGCAGCTGCCCGATGGCCAGTTTTTGCCAGAATTCGCGCTCAATGATGGTGAAAAGCTGTTCAAGGCATCGGTCGAAGCGAAGTTCCCGGGACGCAAGGTGATCTCTGGCCGCAATGCCAACCTTTCTGTCGCGCAGCCGCATCATGAGGAACTGGGCCGCTCGTCTTGCCAGAACCGTTCGATTTGCGAACGCGGTTGCAGCTTCGGGGCCAACCATACCAGTCTGAGCTCATCACTCCCGGCAGCCGAACGTACCGGCAACCTGACCATTGTTACCGATGCTATCGTTCATTCGCTGGTGCAGGATCCCAAGACCGGCAAGATCACCTCGGTGCGCGTGATTGATGCCAAGACCATGCAGGGCCGCACCTATGAGGCGAAGATCTTCTTCCTCAATGCCTCAGCGATTGCATCGGCGCAGATCCTGCTCAACTCGACCAGCGAGGCGAACCCGCGCGGGCTGTGCAACAAGTCCGATCAGCTGGGTCGCAACCTGATGGATCACCTCTATGCGCTGACCACGGCTGGCATTTTTCCGCAATATCCCAAAGACAGCTATTACAAGGGGCGTCGCCCCACCGGCATCTATATCCCGCGTTTCCGGAACGTCACCGAGGAAGCTGACGGCTATGTTCGCGGTTATGGCTACCAGGGCGGGGTAATGCGCATGGGCGGCAAGCCGCAGGCAACCGCGCCGGGCCTCGGCCAGGAAATCAAGGAACGCGGACGCAAGTTCGGTCCGTGGATGGCCTTCATTTCAGGCTTCGGCGAGATGCTGCCCAGTCCTGATAACCGGGTTACTCTGAATCCGGCGCGCAAGGACAAATGGGGCATTCCCCTGGTTCACATCGATGTCTCGCTTGGCAAGAACGAACATACGATGAGCAAGCAGATCCTAGCCGACGGCAAGGCAATGATCGAGGCGGCTGGCGGCATGGTCATCAGTCAGGCAAGTGAAGCCGGAACACCGGGTCTGGGCATCCACGAGATGGGCACCGCGCGCATGGGCCGCGATCCGATGACATCGGTGTTCAACGGCTTCAATCAGGCACACGAAGCGGCCAACCTGTTCTGCACTGATGGCGCAGTCATGGCTTCCAGCGGCTGCCAGAACCCGTCGCTCACCTACATGGCCCTTACCGCGCGCGCGGCCGACTATGCCGCCGGGCTGCTGAAGCAAGGCATGCTCTGACCCTCATTAAGTCCAGCGCCTCAAATATCCGGAGACGAAACCGATGACCTTAAAGAACCTCCTGCTCGGCGCTGTCCTAGCCAGCACTGCCGCAATCACCACACCTGCCTTCGCCGCCGCACCAGTGACGGACTGCCCGAACCGTGATGCGCCGTTCTCGCTCGATTCTCCGCTGATCGACATACTGCTGAGCCCGGCGGCTAACGCAATTCTGGAAGAAGCGGCCCCCGGTCGGCTCAGCAAGATGCCAGCTCGCTTCGTTGGAACTTCAGCACCGACTTTTGCTGCCATCCTGACCTTGCGTGACGCATCAATGTTCACTGGACTCAAAGCAGATGCAGTTGCCGCGCTTGAGCCCAAGCTGAAAGCAATCCCGGTGACGGCAGCCGACAAGATCCTGCGCTGCCAGCGTTATGACAACGAGCGCCCACAGTTCAATCTGCCCAAGGGCCAGCGTCATCTGCTGCTGTTTGAAAAGATCAACGGCTTCAAGGATGAGCCTTCGGTCAATGCCGCCCGCGCCGCGCTCACCGATATGGCCAAGCGCAAAGGCTGGGCTCTGGCGGTCACCGACAAGGGCGGTGCCATCAATCCCAAGACCTTGCAAAAATTCGATGCTGTGATCTGGAACAACATCAGCGGCGACGTGCTGACGCTGTCGCAGCGCAAAGCTTTGCAGAACTACCTCAAGACCGGCGGCGGTTTCGTCGCCTTTCACGGCTCGGCTGGCGATCCCGCCTATTTCTGGGACTGGTATGCCGACAGCCTGCTCGGCGCGCGTTTCAAGGGCCACCCGATGGCGCCGCAGTTTCAGGATGCCCGCGTCGCTGTTGCCAATCCTGCCCACCCGATTGCCAAAGGGCTGCCGGGCGAATGGGTGATGAATGATGAGTGGTACTCGTTCAGGAACAACCCCCGTGCAGCCGGTGCCAATGTGGTGCTGACGCTGGATGAATCGACCTACAAGCCCGACGGCATGATGAAGCAGGATCTGCGTATGGGTAGCGATCACCCGCTGGCCTGGACCAACTGCATCGGCAAAGGCCGGATGTTCTATTCCGCGATCGGCCACCGTCCCGAAACCTACAGTCAGCCGCAACACGTGACGCTGCTGGAAAATGCCATCGACTGGGCTGCTGACAAGCGTCAGCCCTGCAAAGTAGCGGACAAGCGCTAGGGTCAGGACCTAGGCGGTGCCCCATCAGAACCGCGTGAAATCAGAGCGAAATCGAAGAGCTCCTTTCGTGGAGCATCTTCCTGCCCCGAAAGCCGTGCGCGCGCGGCTTCGGTCAACATGCGAATCGCCTGTTGCGCCATTTCGGCGATAGGCTGACGGATCGTCGTTAGTTCGGGCCAGATGGTCGTAGCCATGGCGGTATCATCGAAGCCGCAGATCGACAGATCACGCGGCACATCAAGGCCAAATTTATGCGCCACGGCAAGACTGGCTGCGGCCATATCGTCATTGCTGGCGAAAATTGCCGTGGGGGGGTGCTCGCAGGTCAGCAAGCGTTCGGCGGCGGCCAGCCCGGAACGATAGGTAAAATCGCCCGCCGCGATCAGTGACGGATCGAGGGCTATGTCGGCTTCGCTGAGCGCCCGTTCATAGCCCAGGCGGCGCAGGCCACTCGATGTCTGGTTACTGTCGCCAGCGATGAAGCCGATGCGGCGATGGCCCTGGCCAATCAACCGCACCGTCATGGCATGAGCCGCTGCTTCATCGTCAATACTGACAGCATGGGCAAACAGTGCAGTCTTGCCCGTGGCGATCTGCACCATCGGCATCGCAGCATCTTGAAGGGCTTGCAGCAAAGCCGGATCTTCACACAGTGGAGGCGGGAGGAGCACAGCGTCGATGCGGTGATTAACCAGCCGAGCGACAAGGACAGCCGCTTTCTCCGCGCCAAAACACGGCTCCAGAGTCAGTTCCACATTGCAGGCACCGGCTTCGGCGAGGCTGCCAAGCAGCAGTTCGCTGAGATAGGCGGCGCTGGGGTTGCTATGCAGCAGGGCGATGCGCAACTGATGCCCGCCAGCCAGACTGCGGGCGGCAGGATTGGGAACATAGCTCAGGCTGCGAATGATAGCCTGCACCTTTTGGCGCGTTTCGGCGACTACATTGGGCTCACCATTCACCACCCGCGATACGGTCATCGGTGATACACCGGCTTCGCGCGCAACATCGGCGAGCGTCGTACTGCCTCGACCTCGGCGAGAAATGCGCGGCTTAGCTGGCTGGCTGATTTCGTCCCCCATGCCTAGCGCCTATTCTGCCTCACGCCTCGGTGCAAGCGATTCACGCGCTTGCTTTTTCTGTCATGGTAGCGCTATCTTGCAATCATTAATATGGGAGAGCCGCTGATCATGTTCCTCGGCATTGATATGGGCACGTCTGGCGTCAAGGCCGTGATCATCGATGAGCGCGGCAAGGTTTGCGATCAGGCGAACGCACCGCTCATTGTATCGCGCCCGCAAGCCTTGTGGTCAGAACAGAACCCGCTGGACTGGTGGACCGCTACCGATGCGGCAGTTCTGGCACTGGCTGCCAATCTGCGGGCGAGTGCGCAGGGCATCGGCCTTGCCGGGCAGATGCACGGCGCAACATTGCTGGGGGCCGATGACCAGCCCTTGCGTCCGGCGATCCTGTGGAATGATGGCCGCAGCTTTGCCGAATGTGCGGAGTTGGAATCTGCGGTGCCAGACTCGCGCCGCATCACCGGCAACATAGCCATGCCCGGCTTCACCGCGCCCAAGCTGGCCTGGGTTCGCAAACATGAGCCTGATGTTTTCGCGCAAATCAGCAGCGTTCTGCTGCCCAAGGACTATGTCCGCTTGTGCATGACCGGCGACAAGGCTTCAGACATGGCTGACAGTGCTGGAACGCTGTGGCTGGACGTGGCGGCGCGGGCCTGGAGCGAGACGATGCTGGCTGCTTGTGGCCTGTCGGCCCAACAGATGCCCAAGCTATACGAAGGCAGCGAGGCCACCGGCTGTTTGCGCGCCGAGGTGGCTGCCGCCTGGGGTATGGCGCCGGTGCCGGTGATCGCAGGCGGCGGTGATAACGCAGCAGGTGCGCTAGGTGTTGGCGTAATCGGCGATGGCGATGCGATGCTTTCGCTGGGCACTTCGGGGGTGATTTTTGTTGCCACAAAGGACTTCCGGCCCAATCCGGCCCGCGCAGTTCATGCGTTCTGCCATTGCCTGCCCGCTATGTGGCACCAGATGGCCGTCCATCTTTCTGCGGCATCCTGTATTGACTGGGCAGCACGGCTGACCGGCAGTGATGGTCCGGCGGCGCTGTTCGCTCTGGCGGAAAGTGCCGGGCCAGCAGCGGGGCCGGAACTGTTCCTGCCCTATCTTTCCGGCGAACGAACACCGCATAATGACCCCCATGTGCGCGGGGCCCTGCTTGGCCTTGATAATGAAACCAGCCCGGCAAAGCTGGCGCAGTCGGTGCTCGAAGGCGTTGCATTTGCCCTTGCCGACGGGCTGGATGCCTTGCGCGAAGCGGGAACGAAGGTGCAGGCGCTGTCGGTGATCGGCGGTGGGGCGCGGTCAGCCTATTGGGGCCAGATCATCGCCGCTGCACTCAATACGCCGCTCGTCTATCTTGAGGGCGGCGAGGTTGGTCCTTCGCTTGGCGCTGCCAGGCTCGCCCAAATCGCAGTCACAGGAGAGGCTCCGGCGGCCGTCTGCACCCGTCCGCCCGTGTCCCGCATTATCGAACCCGATGCCGCCCTTGCCGAGCGTCTTGCCCCCAAACTTGCGCGCTTCCGCGCAGCCTATCCGCTTATCAGCCAGATCAAGGAGTAACCCCTTCATGTCCGCCGATTATTTCGCTCCGTTTGACATCATTCGCTACGAAGGCCCGGACAGCGCCAATGACCTTGCCTACCGCTGGTATGACAAGGACCGCGTGGTTCTGGGCAAGCGGATGGAAGACCATCTGCGTTTCGCGGTGTGTTTCTGGCACAGCTTCTGCTGGCCGGGCAGTGATGTGTTCGGTGCCGGCACCTTCAGCCGTCCGTGGCACGCTGGTCCGAACGATGCCGAAGCCGCCAAGGCCAAGCGCGCGGCTGCATTAAGCTTCGTCGAAAAGCTCGACGTGCCGTTCTACTGCTTCCACGATGTCGATGTCATGGCTGATGCCACCGATGTCTCCTCGTTCCGCCGCAGCTTTGCCGAGGCAGTGGATCACCTAGAGAAATTGCAAGCCACCCATGGCCGCAAGTTGCTGTGGGGCACCGCCAACCTGTTCAGCCATCCGCGTTATATGGCGGGCGCATCGACCAATCCCGATCCCGAAGTCTTCGCCTGGGCTGCTCTGCAGGTGCGTGATGCACTGGATGCCACGCACCGGCTGGGCGGGGCGAACTATGTGCTGTGGGGCGGGCGTGAAGGTTATGACACGATCCTCAACACCGAGCTTGGCATCGAGCAGGAGAACTTCGGCAGGTTCCTGTCTCTGGTGGTCGATCACAAGCACCGCATCGGCTTCAAGGGCGCGATCCTGATCGAACCCAAGCCGCACGAACCAACCAAGCACCAGTATGATTTCGATACCCAGACGGTTTACGGCTTCCTCAAGCGTTTCGGGCTGGAAAACGAGGTCAAGGTCAATATCGAGGCCAACCACGCCACGCTGGGCGGGCATACCTTTGAACACGAAATCGCCATGGCGCGCGCGCTGGGCATTTTCGGCTCGATCGATGCCAATCGCGGCGATCACCAGAATGGCTGGGATACCGACCAGTTCCCCAATTCGGTCGAGGAACTGACTCTGGCCATGCTGGAAATCATTCGAGCGGGTGGATTTAGCACCGGTGGCTTCAACTTCGATGCCAAGGTGCGTCGCCAGTCCATCGATGCTGCCGATCTCTTCCACGGTCACATCGGCGGGATTGATACCATCGCTCAGGCACTGATCAAGGCCGAAGCGATCATCCACGATGGCCGCGTCGATCTCTTCCGCAAGGAACGCTATGCCGGCTGGCAGGGCGATCTGGGCAAAGCAATCCACGCGCCCGACACCACTTTGGCTGCGGTTGCTGAGATTGCCATTCAAGGCAACCTTGCCCCACAACCACGCTCCGGGCGGCAGGAATGGCTCGAAAACATGATCAACCGTTTTTAATGTCACTGAAACAGCCGCGCCCACTTGTCGGTCGCCCGGCTGGAGGGCGGCACCAAGTGGAACTGGCACCTATGGCAAATCTGCGAAAAGTTCTGATTCTCTCCGCCGCGCTGCTGCTGACGAGTGCCGTGTCTGCCAAGCCGGGGGCGGCCAATCACGAAGCCAATGGCCTTGGCCTTGATCAGCTTGAAAAGCTGGGCACGGTCGATCCGCGCTATCAGTCCTACAATGTCGAGATGGTCGAAGTAACCGGCGGGCGTTTCTGGGCACCTTACGGCGGCCCCAAAGGCGAAATGCACCGAATGCGTCCGCCGCTGGACCTGACCGCAAAGCGCATCCGCGCGCTGGCGAAGAACCTTGGACCGGCCTATATGCGCGTCAGCGGCACATGGGCGAACAGCACCTATCTGCCTGCCGAGGGTGAGGTAGTTACCACTCCGCCGCCCGGCTTCAACCAGGTGCTTACCCGCGATCAGTGGCACGGCGTTATCCGCTTTGCCAAGGCGGTCAATGCCAAGATCGTCACCAGCTTCCCGGCGAGCCCAGGCGCACGCAATCCCGACGGCAGCTGGAACCCTGAGCAGGCGCAGCGCCTGATCGATCTGACGCGTGAGGCCGGGGGCGAGATCCACAGCGCCGAACTGTTCAATGAGCCGACAATTCCGACCCACGGAGCCTTTCCAAAAAACTACACGCCTGAAAATTTCGCGTGCGACTTCCGCATTTTTCGCGAATGGGCGCGCAAGGCCGCCCCCGGTATGAAGCTGGCGGGCGCAGGCGGCACGGCTGAAGGCTCGATGATGAAGCACAGTGCCCAAAGCGAAGCCATGGGCTTCCTGCAATCCGAAGATCTGCTGAAAGCCAATCCGGGCAGCCTGGATATCGTGAGTTACCATTTCTACGGCAATGTCTCACAACGCTGCGGTGCTACCACCAGCCTCAAGGATCAGGCGCTCAGCGACGAATGGCTTGATCGCACCCTGCTGGACGCAGCTTTCTACGGCGCGCTGCGGGATCGCTATGAGCCCGGCAAACCCCTGTGGCTAAACGAAACCGCGCAGGCAGCCTGTGGCGGCAGCCCCTGGGCCTCGACCTTTATTGACAGCTTCCGTTACCTCAACCAGCTTGGCACACTGGCGCAAAAGGGGGTTCAGGTGGTTGCGCACAATACGCTCGCTGCATCAGATTATGCGCTGATTGACTATGACACGATGATGCCTCGCCCCAATTACTGGGCGGCGGTGTTGTGGCACCGGACAATGGGCACGACAGTTCTGGCATCGCCGCTATCGCCTTCGCCTGACTTGCGGCTCTATGCCCACTGCCTGCCCGGTAAAAAGGGTGGTGTCGGACTGTTGGCAATCAATCTGGGCACCAAGGCCATCCCGCTGGGGCTTGGCCATCGCGGGCTGGGCTGGGTGATGCAGGCCAGCCCGCTTGACAGCAAACTGGCCATGATAAATGGCAAGGCACCCGCCATCGATGGCAGTGGCAAGGCGCATGGCCTTGAAGGCCGCAAATTCGCAGGCGGGATTGAACTGCCCGGACAAGCGATTGCCTTCGTTGCCGTGCCGCAGGCTGCAAACCTGTCCTGCCGTTAGAGCTTGCTGAGATAAGGCTCTAAAGCCGCTCGGCCTCGGCGACTGCATCGCTGGCGCGCAGCGCGCTGATGATCCGTGCGAGGTGGGCAAGGTTGCTCACCTCAAGATCCACCTCATATGTGCCGAAAAGCTCGTCTCGGCTGGTCATTTCAAGATGGACGATATTCGCCCGGTTGCCCGCAAAAGTGCTCGCCATTTCCGCCAGAGTGCCCGGTCGGTTGTGCAGCACCGCCCGGATACGGCCCACGGCCCCGGTGGTGCGTTCGCCCCATGACAGATCAAGCCAATCGGCATCGACGCCATCGGCCAGCGTCATGCAGTCAATCGAATGCACCTCCACACCCTCGCCCTTGCGCTTGAGGCCGACGATGCGATCTCCCGGCACCGGATGGCAGCATTTGCCCAGCTGAAAGCCCATGCCCGCCGTCAGCCCGCGGATCGAAATGGCACGCTCTTGCCGTGGCCAGTCATCGGGATCGGGCAAGTCTTTGGTGCTGCCGGGAACCAGAGCCTCCAGCACCTGCCGATCATCAATCTTGGCCGTACCAATGGCGACCATCAGTGCCTCTTCATCGTCCAGCTTGAGCCGCTTGACTGCGTCTTTCACCGCCTTTTTGCCGATCTTGCCGGGCAGGCGACTGACAATTTCCTCAAACAATTTGGTGCCGATGGCAGCGGTTTCCTCACGCTCCTTGGCCCGCACGGCGCGGCGAATGGCGGCGCGCGCCTTGCCGGTTACGACGAAGCTGAGCCAGGAAAGCTGCGGAGAAGCGCGCTTGCTCTTGATGATCTCGACAACATCGCCGTTTGTAAGTGGCGTGCGCAAAGGCATATGGCGGCCATTGATCTTGGCACCCACCGCCATGGAGCCAAGATCCGTGTGGACATCATAGGCAAGGTCGATCGAGGTCGCGCCCTTGGGCAAGGGGTGCAGCGCGCCTTTGGGTGTGAAGGCGAAGATGCGGTCCTGATAGATCGCCAGCTTGGTATGTTCGAGCAGCTCTTCGGCATCATGGCTGGCATCGACAATTTCAATCAGGTCACGCAGCCAGCCAACCTGACCATCGGGTTGCACCCCGCCCTGCTTGTATGCCCAATGCGCAGCGAGACCAAATTCATTGAGGCGATGCATCTGTTTGTTGCGGATCTGCACTTCCATGCGCATCGAATTTTCATAGATCAGCGCCGAATGCAGGCTGCGATAGCCATTGCCCTTGGGAGTTGAGATATAATCCTTGAAGCGCCCCGGGATCATCTGCCAGGTCTGATGGAGTACGCCGAGCGCGCGATAGCAGTCATCCGTGCTTTCAGTCAGCACCCGGAACGCCATGATATCAGTGATCTGCTCGAAGGAAACGTGCCGTTCGGCCATCTTTTTCCAGATCGAAAAGGGATGCTTTTCTCGGCCTGAAACCTCAACCTTGAGCCCCGCCTCAGCCAGCGCCTGCTTGATGGCGAATGCGATGGTATCAACCTGCCCGCCTTCCTGGCTGTGAATCTGTGCAAGGCGGCCCGTGATCAGGCCATAAGCCTCTGGTTCAAGCTGTTCGAACGCGAGCAGCTGCATCTCGCGCATATATTCGTACATGCCCACACGCTCGGCCAGCGGGGCATAGATATCCATGGTTTCACGGCTGATGCGGCGACGCTTATCCTCACTGCGGATGAAATGTAGCGTGCGCATGTTGTGGAGGCGATCAGCGAGCTTGACCAGCAGCACGCGCAGATCATCGCTCATCGCGAGGAAGAATTTGCGCAGGTTCTCCGCCGCGCGCTCATTTTCGGTCATCGCCTCGATCTTCGACAGCTTGGTGACGCCATCGACCAGCCGGGCGATTTCGGGACCGAAGAGCTTTTCCACCTCCTCAATGGTCGCCAGCGTATCCTCCACCGTATCGTGGAGCAGCGCGGTAATGATGGTTTCCTGATCGAGTTTGAGCTCGGTCATCAGTCCGGCAACTTCTACCGGGTGGCTGAAATAGGGATCGCCGCTCGCGCGCTTCTGCGCACCGTGCTTCTGCACCGTATAGACATAGGCGCGGTTGAGCATCGCCTCATCGGCGTCGGGATCATACGCCTTTACGCGTTCAACAAGTTCATACTGGCGAAGCATTGTGCCCTAAATGGGCGGAAGCAGCGCGAAAGGGCAAGGGGGAAGGTTACAAATCGTTCCGGAGAGTGTTTAGAAGCGGCTCACCCGCTCACTTGCCCGCGATTTTCACCAGAATGTTGCGGGTGCGCAGGATCACCAGAACGATGGCAATCAAGCCGACAATCAGCAAGGTCCACTGCATCGGATCACCGTTTTTCAAGCTCATCGTCATGCCTTGCCGCCCCATCGCACCCAGCGCGACATAGCTCGCCATGGCCGGTAGCGAGGCCAGTGTGCCAAGCAGATAGTCACGCTGGCTGATGGATGTCAGGCCAAGGCCGTAACTGGTGAGCGCAAACGGCATGACCGGCGAAATCCGCAGCAGGAAGACGAAATGCCAGCCCTCGCCCTCCAGTGCCTCATCAAACTTGCTCGATGCCGGCGACTTGGCCAGCAACCGTTCGATCCACGGACGCAGCAGTGAACGGCTGAGCAGAAAGGCGATCCAGCCGCCGAGCAGTGTGCAGACTACTGAAATCGCCAGCCCCCAGGCCAGCCCGTAAGCCGCCCCTGCCATCACCGCCATGACCGAGGCTGGCAGGATCCCGCAAGCGGCGATCAGCACTTGTCCCGCGCCAAAGGCAAACCAGTGATCAGAAGGATATTGCGCCGCCTGAGTCAGCAGCCGGAGCGCCGCCGCGCGGGTGTTCGGAACATAGGAAATCACGGTCGCCGCAGCGACGCCCAAAGCGACGATTGCGCCGCCAATCAGGGTGGCGGGCTTCGCCTGCCGGACCCTGCGGATCACTTGGCCTCATCCTCCTTGGCGGGGAAAAAGATGGCGGGCCTGGCCAGACCCATTTTTGCCAGCCGGAAGCTCAGCGAAGTGCCCAGAACGCCCAGCCCATAGATCACGCTGCGCTTGAAATTGATGCTGGAAGCTTCTTCGAAATACTTCGTCGGGCAGGAAATCTCGCCAATGCGAAAACCGAACCATGCAGATTGCGCCAGCATCTGATTATCAAAAACGAAATCGTCGGAACAGGCATCGAGCGGCAATGTTTCCAGCACCTTGCGGCTGAACACACGGTAGCCGCTGTGATATTCTGACACCTTCTGGCCCATCAGCACATTCTGCGCGAAGGTCAGGCAGCGATTGGCGAAATATTTGTAGAGCGGCATTCCGCCCGCCAGCGCACCTTTACCCAGAATGCGTGAAGCCAGCACCACATCATACTGATCGGACGAGATCATGCTCGCCATCGCTGTCACCAGACGCGGGGTGTATTGGTAATCGGGGTGAAGCATGACGACGATATCCGCCCCGCGCTCAAGCGCCGCAGCATAGCAGGTTTTCTGGTTGCCGCCGTAACCCCGGTTCTTGTCATGGACCAGCGTGTGGATGCCCAGGCCGCGCGAAATCTCGCTGGTATCATCACGGCTGCAATCGTCGGTGAGGATGACGTCATCAACCACATCATGCGGAATTTCGTCATAGGTCTGCTTCAGGGTCAGCGCCGCATTGTAGGCGGGAAGCACTACCGCCACCCTGCGTCCATTTATCATCGTGTTTTCCGCATCCCTCATGACGCATTCTGGCTATGGGCAACTCCTTAAAGCGGCATACATCTAGGTCAACAGCCATTTACCTTGCGGAATTGCCATGACATAGTTTCACCCGGATCGGCAAAGGGGCGCGTAAACAGGTGAAATCGGCGAAAATCAGGCAGCTTATTCCTGCAATAGCGGCGTCAATCTTCTTTGCTATCATGGTGTTGCTTTACGCCAGTGGCCACACTGACCTCTATATGCGGATCATCAAGCAACTGGGCCTTGATCCCTGGAAATATCCCTTCCTTGATACCGATACTGTCCTTTCCGCCGTGCGCTGTCTGCGGGCCGGGGTTGATGCCTATGTCGCCAACCCCTGTGATCCCGGCGAGCGGGTCTATGATTACTCACCCTTGTGGATGCTGCTCACCCAGTTACCGATAACGCTGGCCTGGCTGACCCCCATCGGCATGATCGTTTGCATTGCCTTCCTGCTTTCGCTTCTGCTGCTGCCGGCCGGACGGAATCGCGATGCCACAGTGCTCATCACGCTTGGCGCGATTTCGAGCACGGTGGTCTTCGCAGTTGAGCGGGGAAACAATGATCTGGTGATTTTCGTGCTGGCCGCCGGTGCGGCAGCCATGCTGTCGCGATCGGCCACGGCCAGAATGGCGGGCTATGGACTGATTGTGCTTGCCGGTCTGCTCAAATACTTCCCGATGCTGGCGATGGCAGCCGCCCTGCGTGAGCGCCTCGGCAGGTTCATCGCGCTAACCGCAGCATCGATAGCGGTGACGGTCCTGTTTGCCGTGCTCACCTGGCACGATCTGTCACGCGCCCTCGCCAGCATTCCGACCGGGCCTTTTTTTGGCGATATGTTTGGCGCGATCACGCTGGGCGGCGGGCTTGTCCAGCTGCTTGCCCTCCCGGATTGGGTGGTGACTGCCACGCGCATTATCCTGTCACTGGCGGCGCTGGTCATCGGCATCCGGCTGGGCCTGCGCAAGGATACGGGCGAGGCGCTGGCCCGGCTGAACGAGAGTGAGCGGAATTTCCTGCTGGTCGGTGCGCTGCTGATTTGCGGCTGCTTCTTCACCGCGCAGAATATCGGCTATCGCGGCATCCACTTGTTGCTGATGCTGCCAGCCTTGACCGTTTTTTACACCGCCCCGGTGCCTAAGCGTTTTCAGCGGCTGGTGCTGGTGGTGCTGATCCTGCTGTGGATCGATTTCCTGCGCAATCTGTTCATGGGCTTCACCTATCATACCATCGACCCCGATGTGCCAAACGGCATGATGATTGCCACCTGGGCGGTGCGCGAGATGATCTGGTGGTGGTTCATCCCTGTGCTCATCTCGATCATTACGGCGTTGCTGATCAAGGGGCCGGTGGTGGAATGGCTATCCGCCAGAACCGGCTCGACTCATAAAGCAGTGGCCTAGTGCCGGTCCGTAATAAAGGTCAGGCGGTGACAGGGCGCGGGCGATGACAGTAAGGCGAGCTATCCCTGCTCTGGCAGCACTCGCTCTGTTTGCCGGCCTGACGGCGCTGTATCTGTCAGGGCAGCGCGCACTTTACGATCACATCATCCAGCTCTGGGGTATCCGGCCCTATGCGCAGCCATTTTTTGATACCCGCGGCCTTGTCTCAGCAATTGAATGCCTGCGTCAGGGCGTTGATGCCTATGTCACCAATCCCTGTGATCCTGAAAACCGCCTTTATGACTACCCGCCCAGCTGGTCGTTACTCACCCTGCTGCCGGTAACTCAGACTTGGGTCGAACCGATTGGCATTGCGCTTGGCCTAGCCTTTGTTGCTTCATTGCTGCTCCTGCCCGCAGCGCGCGATCGGGTGGGAACAGTGATGGTAGCGGCGGGAGCGGTATCATGCACCGCATTGTTTACGGTGGAACGCGCCAACAACGATATTGTCGTGTTCATCCTCTCTGCTTTGGCCGCCGCCCTGCTGTGGCGATCAGCCGCGCTTCGACTGCTCGGCTATTGTATGGTGCAGATTGCCGGTCTTCTCAAATATTTCCCGATGATACTCATGGCAGCAGCTGTGCGTGAATTGCCTCGTCGCTTTTTCATCGTCGCCGCACTTTCGAGCGCCGCAGTGGTCCTGTTTGCCCTGCTGACATGGCATGATCTGCTGCGCGCGCTGGGGAATATCCCCAAAGGTGCCTATATCGGCGAAATGTTTGGAGCGGTTAACCTGGGTGGCGGACTGGTGGAACTGCTGGCACTGCCGCCCGCATTGGTCCCCGTCCTTCGGGTTATCTTCACAGGCCTCGCTCTCCTGATCGGGCTGAGGCTGGGGCTGCGGGCTGACACTGGTGCCGCGCTAGCTCGTCTTGATGGGCGTGAGCGCAGCTTTCTGCTGGTCGGGGCGCTGCTCATCACCAGCTGTTTCTTTGCCGCGCAGAGCATTGACTATCGCGCAGTACATATGCTGCTCATGCTGCCGTCCCTCATTGCCTTGCGGGGACACAATGCTCCGCAGCGGTTGCAGCTTGCCGCGCTTGGCACGCTGGCGCTGCTGTGGTGGGACATGCTGCGTATCCGCATCATCTGGATCGGGATCAACGCCGGTGATGCTCTCGAACCGGTCATTCGGATCGGCGGCGCATGGTTGCTACGAGAACTGCTCTGGTGGTGGCTGATGACGGTGCTGATTTCGCTCATCGTCGGGCTAATGCGCGGAGCACCCATGATTGAATGGGCTCGCGAACGTTTCAGCCGAGGTCCGGCTACCAAAGCAGTCTCCTGACGATTATGTCCAGACGGCTTCCGGCGGCAAGCTCATCAGGATCGCATCGATATTGCCGCCGGTCTTGAGGCCGAACAATGTGCCGCGATCATAGACGAGGTTGAATTCGGCATAGCGCCCGCGCCATTCGAGCTGTTGCAGCTTGTCGGCTGGGGTGAAGGCCATCCCCATGCGGCGTCGCACCAGCTTGGGGAAGACGGCAAGGAAGGCCTCGCCCACCGCCTTGGTGAAAGCGAAGTTCGCCTCCCATGCGGCCACATCAGCGCATTCGAGGTGGTCATAGAATATCCCGCCAACCCCGCGATGCACCTTGCGGTGAGGGATGTAGAAATATTCGTCGGCCCAGGCCTTGAACCGATCATAATAATCGGCCCCGTGGGCATCGCATGCCGCCTTGAACGCGGCATGAAATTCCGCCGTATCCTCATCGTAAGGCAGCGGCGGATTAAGGTCTGCGCCGCCGCCGAACCATGCTTTGGTAGTGGTGAGGAAACGGGTGTTCATATGGACGGCTGGAACATGCGGGTTGGCCATATGCGCCACAAGGCTGATGCCGGTGGCCGAAAAGGCGTTCTGTTCAGCAGAGGCGCCGTTGATGGTGGCGGCAAAATCCTTCGCCAGCCCGCCGCGCACGGTCGAGATGTTGACGCCGACCTTCTCAAAGACCTTGCCCTTCATCAAGCCGCGTGTGCCGCCTCCGGATTCAGTTGTGGCTGTTTCGCCGCCGTCACCTTCAACCGCTTCGCGCTGCCAAGGGTCATACTGGAAAGCTGCATTGCTCCCGGCTTCGCGCTCGATCGCTTCGAATTCGGCGCAGATCGCATCGCGCAGGCCTAGGAACCAGGCGCTGGCGCGGGCGGTGTAGGGAGTCCATTCAGTCATGTGACGCCCTTGCCAAGCGAATGGCCTTGGGGCAAGGAAAAGCCATGGTTCCCTTTTCGTTCGCAAATCAGGAATGGCAGCTGCTGACTTCCGGCGCGCTCTATTGGGAGCGTGAGGATGCGCTGCTGGTCGCCGATCTGCACCTTGAAAAGGCCAGCTTCTTTGCCCGTTTCGGCCAGATGCTTCCGCCCTATGACAGCCGCGAAACGCTGGAACGTCTGGCGCTGGCCATCCGGAAGACCGGCGCGCGGCGGGTGTACTGTCTGGGCGACAGCTTCCATGATGAGGCTGGCGCGCTGCGATTGGAGCCATACGCCTCGGGTATGCTGGCGGCGCTGACGAGGGCGACCGACTGGGTGTGGATCACTGGCAATCATGATGAGGGTATTGCCCCAGTTGAAGGCGGCGCGCTGGCGGAAGAACTGCAAATGGGCGGCATCACGCTGCGTCATCAGGCGCGCCCGGGGGAAACCGGACTGGAACTCTCGGGCCACTTCCATCCCAAGCTGCGCGTCACCGTGCGCGGCCGCCGTATCGTTCGCCCTTGCGCTGTGGCGAGCGATAACCGGTTAATTCTCCCGGCATACGGTGCGTTCACCGGCGGCATGGACGCCGCCGATCCAGCGATCCTTGCGGCGATGCAACCCGCGCAGAGCATCAAGGCACTTGTCGCGGCGGGGGAAAAGCTGGTGCAATACCCGCTGTGGGCTGCGGCTTAGCCGAGGATCGAAGCGACGAATTCTGCCGCTAAGGTCAATTGCCAGCATCGCCTATCTCTCCTGCTGCGGTGCAGACAGATCACCAAAGCCGACCCGAATAAATTCCGCGCCCGCATCCTCGGTCCGCAGACTGTATGTGGTGTCACGGGCGATATAGATCGCATCGCCCGCCACCAGCCTGTCGCGTCCGTGGAACATCTCGCCCGAGAGGATGAACAGCACCTCGTCCTCCGGGTGGCTGTGCGGCGGTTCGTGATGCTGCGACATATATTCGGTGCGCTGCATATTGGGCATGGCGGGTGCGCTTTGCAGCAGACGCTTGAAGCGCAGCCCGCGGTCATCGTCCTTGTATTTCGCCTGCCAGCTGGGTGAGACCTGCTCCCACGGGGCATCAGCATCGCGGCTGACCACAATCCTTGGCATAATCACATCTCCCATCCTTTTGCGTCAGCGTGATCCTGTCTGTCACTGACGGCAATGGCCTGATCGTCTGATGGATCATGCAGATAAGCTAGGCCTGATGATTCAAAGCCGCCCGCGCGATTGCCAGATCGGCGGGGCTATCAACGTCGAGCAGTTCAATGGGCGCGCAATCCAGTAGCGTCAGTCCGGCCAGCAGTGTCTGTCCAGGAAGTGCGCGGAGAATTGGCCCGGCACCGCGATCACCGGTGAGCGCCTGAAGCGCAGCAAAGCTCGCGGCTGGCAACAGCGCGGGCACACCAGGGCGGCCATCGTGGTGGCGGCAGGCGACAGGTGCGCCCACAGCGATCAGCCGTGCCAGCAGCGCCCCTGTCACCAGCGGCATATCGGCGAGCAGGACCAGCAGCGCATCGGCCCCGCGCTCAGCCGCAATTTGCGCTGCCAGCGCTACCGAGGTGCCCATTCCTGCTTCGGCCTGAAGGTTCTGCACCACCGCGCAATCACCCGCGATGAAATCCGGCACCGTCGCTCCTGCCACCCATAGCAGCGGCTCCCCCAGATCGAGCGCCGCATCAAGCGCCCAGCGGCCCAGCGGCTTTCCCGCACAGGGCTGGCTGAGCTTGTCCGCACCAAAGCGCCTCGCCCGGCCCGCCCCCAGCACCGCGACCAGCGGGCGCGGCCGGATCGGCGCGGCGATATTGGATGCAAGGCTCATGACATGGCCATGAATGGTCTATGCTGGCTTCAACAGCAAGCCGGGAGAGAGCAATGGACCGTGTCACAGCTTTGGTCGAACGTGCCAAGCAAGAAGCAGGTTTCGATCACTTCGGGGCCGCTGGCTGGCAGGAAGGCCTCGAACGGCTGGTCCATTCCGCCGAGCGTGAGGCGCAGCACACCCAGATGGGTGCCGCCGTGTTCGATGGCATGGTGGTTGATCTGCTCCGCCAGCGGCTGGAGATCGAAAGCTGGTTCACCCGTCACCCGGAAATCGATGACGAGCAAATCGTCGCCCCGCTGATCGGGCTTGGCTTGCCCCGCACCGGATCGACCGCCTTCTCCTGTATGCTCGGCGAAGACCCCCACGTGCGCACCCTGCGCACCTGGGAGCCGATCCGGGTCTGTCCGCCGCCGGAAAAGGCCAGCTATGACACCGACCCGCGCATCGCCATTGCCGAAGCATCGATGCAGCTGCGCAATGAACGCTTTCCGCGCGCCAAGCAGATGCTGCCCTCCACTGCGACATCGCCCACCGAATGCCAGCTGCTGATGGGCATGGATTTCAAGGCGCAGATCTTTCAGGCCATGCATCAGGTGCGGTCTTATGTGCATTGGCTGCATTTCGAGGCTGACCTGAAGCCGACGTACCACTGGCTGAAGCGCGTGCTCAAACTGTTGCAATGGCGCTGCCCTTCCGATCTTGGTCCACACACCCACTGGCGGCTCAAGAACCCCAGCCACATCCTGTGGATCAATGATCTGCACAGTGCGTTCCCCGATGCCCGCTATTGGATGACACACCGCGATCCGGGTGATGTCGTCGCCTCGGTTGCCGATCTCTACTTCGAATATACCAAGCCCTTCACCGAAAGTGTCGACAAGGCCTGGCTGGGGGCGATCAACATCGAATATTGCGAACAGGGCATGAAACGCCTGATCGCCTTCCGCGATGCCGGGAACGACAACCGGTTTTTCGATGTGAAATTCGCTGAATTTCAGCACGACCCCTGGCCATCAATCGAAGGCCTGTACCGATGGCTGGGTGAGGAGCTGACCGAAGAGGCCCGCACCCGCATGGCCGCGTGGCGTGATGATACCCCGAAGGACAAACACGGCATCCGCACCTATGATCCGGCTGACTTCGGGCTTGATCGTGAGGCCTTGAGAGCGCGGTTTGCCTTCTACCGCACGCGCTTTGGTCTTTAGGCCGGTTCCAGTTCCCGTTCACGCTTGTCAGTCAGAGCGCCTTCGAGTGCGGCGAGGAACTGATCGGTTGCCTTGTCCCAGCTGAACCGCGCGCCAAAAACGGCAGCGGCGCGGCGATCCAGCCGCAAAGCGCGCTGAATGGCCACGGCGAGATCGCTATCGAGTGCAGCGATTGTCGCAGGCATGGGATTCTCCGCCCCGCGCCCTTCGCGGCCAAGAATGTCGAGCGGCCCGGCCACCGGGAAGGCGGCCACAGGCAGTCCGCAGGCCAGCGCCTCGATCAGCACCAGACCGAAGGTGTCGGTCAGGCTGGGGAAGACGAAGCAATCGGCCGTGCAATAGGCCTGAGCCAGCTCTTCCCCGCTGAGCGAGCCGAGGAAATGGGCGTGGGGATAGCGCAGGCGCAGCGCGTCCAGCGCCGGGCCATCCCCGACAATCACCTTGCTTCCCGGGACATCGGAATCGAGAAATGCCTCTAGATTCTTCTCGGCGGCAACCCGTCCGACATTGATCATGATCGGGCGCGGCAGATCTTTCAGCATGGGGTGCGGTTCATGATCTGGCCGGAACAGCCAGCGATCAATTCCGCGACCCCAGCGGACGCAATGCTTTATCCCGCGCTGGCCCAGTTCATCGGCAAGGCTGCTGGTCGAGACCAGCACTGATCGGCTGGGTGCATGAAAGCGGCGCATCAGCGGCCAGAAATGTTCGGCATCAATCCCGGTGCGTACCGCCAGATAATCTGGGAAACGGGTGTGAAAGGCGCTAGTGAAGGGAACGCCGCGCGCCTTGCACCAGCCGCGCGCGGACCAGCCGATCGGGCCTTCGGTGGCGATGTGGACGATATCGGGGGCAAAGCTATCAAGCATCCGCCGCGCCGAAAAGCGCGGGGCCAGCGCCAGCCGGATCGAGCTGTAGCCCGGCATCGGCACGGTGGTGAAGCGCTGCGGCGTGATCAGCTCTACTTCATAGCCGCGCCGGTCCAGTTCATCGACCGTGGCCGCCAGTGTGCGGACCACGCCGTTCACTTGCGGGAACCAGGCATCGGTGGCGAGGGCGATTTTCATGCAACGGTTTCCTGTTCGGCAAAGCCAGTCTGTATTGCGACCGCAGCCTGCTTTGCCACGACAGCCTGCTTAGTCTGATCTTTGTGCCGCGCACGCACTTCGGCAGCCCAATCAATGATGCGCATGGTGCCATCGGCTTCCTCGACAAGCGCGGTGCAGCTTTCCACCCAATCACCGTCGTTGTAATAGGTGATCTCGCCGATCTGGCGGATCTCTGCGCAGTGAATATGGCCGCAAACGATGCCATCCATACCGCGCGCGCGGGCCTCATGCGCCACCGCCTCTTCGAATTTGCAGACATATTCGACGGCGTTCTTGACCCGCTTCTTGAGGTAGCTCGATAGCGACCAGTAGGGCTGATTGAACAGGCGGCGAACCCGGTTTACCAAACCGTTGGAACGCAGCAGCAATTCGTAAGCCCAGTCACCCAGAAAGGCGAGCCAGCGGGCATAGAGCACCACCCCGTCAAAGGCATCGCCATGCTGAACCAGCAGCTTCCTGCCATCAGCCGTTTCATGCACCGCCTCAAGCACCAGTTCGACCCCGCCCAGCGCCATGCCGGCATAGTCACGCAGCACTTCGTCATGATTTCCGGCGATCAGCACCACCCGTGTGCCGCGATGCGCCATCTTGAGCATGCGGCGGACGACTTCGTTATGCGCATCGGGCCAATACCAGCCGCGTTTCAGCCGCCAGCCATCTACGATATCACCCACCAGATAGAGCGTCTTGCACTCGGTCGCGCTGAGGAAATCGAGCAGCATCGCCGCATTGCAGCCGCGCGTGCCAAGGTGGATGTCCGAAATCCATACCGTGCGATATTTGCTTTTCGGCCGGAATGAGCGCGGTTCTGGCAGATTGAGCCATTCGGGCAAATTCGGCAGGTTCTGGCCCTGATCGGGTCGCGGGTTGATCAGGCCTTGATCGTCCAGCAAAGATTGCTCGTCCAGCAAAGTTTGGTCGTCTGGCAGGGATTTGGCGCCTAGCAGCATATTGCCGATCCATTGTTGTTCTGCCCGAGCCTTAGCCAAGGCACGTTGCATCGGGGTGACGCCTTCGGGTCAGTTCCATGACAGTTGCCCCCTGCGCTTCGCTTCCTGCACATCAGGACGCGCGCGCTGTCGAGCGGCTGCGCGCTGCTGGCTTATGCAGAATCGCAGTAATTCCGGGAGAGTAAGGCCATGTCCTTCGAATTGAACCGCAAGCTGGCCGCACCGCGCATGCCGCTCTCCACATCGGCCAATATCGATGGCGTCACCGCTGATATCATTCGCGGCGCGTTTGAGACGGTGTGCTTTGAGGCCGCAACTTTTCTGGGCCGCGCGGCTTCATCGCCGATCATCAACTCATCAAACGAGCGCAATGCCGCCATTGTCGATGCCCATGGCCGGCTGGCGATGGGCGCTATCGGCACCCCGCACCTGACCTTCGTTAACCAGATGATGGTGCGCTGGGCGCTGATGAACATGGAGGTTTATGACATCGGTCCGGGCGATGTCCTGCTGTCCAACGATCCTGATCACGGCGGCGGGCACCTGCCGGACTATTGCGTCTATGCGCCGGTCTATGATGCGGCGGGAGAACTGATCGTCTTCATCTCGTTGCAAGCGCATCAGGGCGATACCGGCGGCAAAGACCCCGGCGGCTTCACGCTGGAGGCGACCGACATTTTCACCGAAGGGGTGCAGTTCCCCTGCCTCAAGCTGGTTCATCGCGGGGTGCATCGCAAAGACGTGTTTGACATGGTGGCGCGCAACAACCGTTTTGCCACGTTTGCCGGTGATCTGGCGGCAATGATCGGCGGCGTGCAGCGTGCAGGCGAGATGCTGGGATCGCTGATCACCAAGCACAGTTCGCAGGTGATCAAGGCGGCGATCAACCATTCTATCGATCACACCGAGCGCCGGATGCGCGACGAATTTTCGCGCTGGGCCGATGGTGCCTATGAGGCCACGGTGTTCATCGATGCTGACACGCTTGGCACTAAGGACGTCAAAGTTCACGTCACCTGCACGGTCGCGGGCGATCATCTGACCGTCGACCTCACCGGCACCGATGATCGGCAGGAACTGGTCGGCGTGTGGAACACATTCGCCAACAGCCGAAGCTATGTGATGACGCAAGTGGTCGGCATGGTCGATCCCGGCATCGTCAAGAATGAGGGCGTGTTCAACGCGGTCGATATCATCATCCCTGAAGGCTGCATCGCCCAGCCGCCACCGAACAAACCGGCCGCACTCGGAAGCTTTCACCCGGCCTGCGAGATTACCGAAGCGGTATGCATCGCGCTGAGTAATGTCGTGCCCGAACGCGCCCAGCCGCAGCTTTACAAGATCGGTATGCCCAATGCGGTGATCGGCTTTGGCGCTGACGGTATGTGGATGGATCAGGGCGTCGATTGCCGATCAATGGATAGCTCGGCAGTCCAGGGCATTGATGGCTGGGGTTCCTGCCCGGTCAGCCTTGGCAATCTGCTGCTATCGGAAGCCGAGGATGCCGAATGCCGTTTCCCGATCCTCAACATCAGCCGCGAGATGACCACTGATGGCGGCGGCGCGGGGCAATGGCGGGGTTCGCCGGGCAGCCTTAACGTCAAGCAGGTGCTCGCGCCGACCATGGCGATGGCGTGGATGGTCTCGGCCGATCACCCCTTGCGCGGCATGTGCGGCGGCGATGATGCCATCCCCTATAGCAACCACTTCGAATGGGGCTCGCCCGGCCAGTACAAGATCGAGCGCACCGCGCAGGCGCAGCTGCCGCAAGACGCGGTGATTGCCTATCAGCACGGCGGCGGGGCTGGCTTTGGCCCGGCTCTCTCACGCGATCCCGATGCGGTTAAGGAAGACGTGCTCGATGAATATGTCAGCCTTGGCGCCGCGCGCAGCAAATATGGCGTGGTGCTGAACGGTAGCCTTGAGGACTATGACCTGACGGTTGATTGGCCCGCGACAGAGGCACTTCGGCGAGAGATGGGAGCCGCCGCATGACTTACCGTATTGGCATAGATATCGGCGGCACCTTCACCGATTTCGCCCTGCTGAAAGGCGGTGAGGTGATCCTTCACAAGAACCTGTCAACGCCCGATGATCGCTCGCGGGGCGTGATGGAGGGGCTGGGCAAGCTGGCGGACAAGGAAGGCCTGACACTCGGCGATTTCCTTGCCCGCTGCGATGCCATCGTCCACGGCACGACCATTGCCGACAACACGCTGATCGAGATGAACGGTGCGCTGACCGGGCTGATCACCACCGAAGGCTTTCGCGACGAAGTGGAATACCGGCGCGGATTCAAGGAAGACATCTGGGATGCCCGGCTTGCCCCGCCCCAGCAGATAACCCCGCGCCGCCGCCGTCTTACCGTGCCCGAGCGCGTGCTGCATGACGGCACGGTGCATAAGGCGCTCGACGAGGATGCGGTGCGCCATGCCTGCCGCCAGCTGAAAAAGCAGGGCGTGGAATCGCTTGCGGTGTCGTTCCTGTTCTCCTTCATTAACCCGGCGCATGAACTGCGGGTGCGCGCAATCGCGGCGGAGGAACTGCCCGGCGTGGCGGTTTCGCTCAGCCACGAGGTGCTGCCACGCGCGCCCGAATATGATCGCACCAGCACCACGGTTGTGAACGCTTATGTCGCGCCGCGTGTACACCATTATCTCGATCGGCTGGTTACCCGGCTGAAGGAAGAAGGCTATCCAAACCTGCTGATGGTGATGCAGGCCTCTGGCGGGGTGATGACGGTTGATTACATCGCCGGATCACCGATCCGGGTGCTGGCATCGGGGCCGGCGGGCGGCGTGATTGGGTCGGCGCACGTTGGCAGCGCCAAGGGGCATCCCAACCTGCTCTGTGTCGATATGGGCGGCACTTCTTATGACATGTCCCTTGTGCAGAACGGCGCGGCTCCGGCGGAGGCCGGGTGGAATATGCATCACCGCAACCTGATCGGCGTGCCGATGGTCAAAGTCGAGACGCTTGGCGCGGGCGGCGGCTCGATTTGCAGTGTCAATGCAGGGGCGTTGCAAGTGGGGCCACGCTCGGCAGGTTCGCAGCCCGGCCCCATTGCTTATGGCCGTGGCGGCACTGAACCGACCGTGACCGACGCTCTGGTCATGCTCGGTATTCTCTCGACCGACGAGGGCTTTGCCGGTGGCTCCTTCCGCCTCAAGCGCGATGGTGTCGAACTCGCCTTTACCAAGATCGGCACCGACATGGGCACTTCCGCTGAACAAGCCGCCTTCGATTCATGGCGCGTGGTCAATGCCAGCATGAGCCAGGGCGTGCGCCGCACCACGGCGGGCAAGGGGATTGATCCCAAGGATCTGGTGATGCTTGCCTATGGCGGCAACGGTCCGGCTTTTGCCGCGATTCAGGCCGAGGATCTGGGCATCACCAAGGTGCTGGTGCCCAAAGCATCGCCCACCTTCTCGGCGCTCGGAACCTTGGTCGCTGATCCGGCGATTGACGAGGAACGCTCGGTGATCGCCAAGGCCAATGCACTTGATCTGGACAAGCTGCGTGCGCTGTGGAGCGAGCTGTGCGTGCGGGCAGCAGGTTATTTCACCGCCGCCGGGTTTGCCAAGGATCAGGTTGTAGCCAATTACCGCCTCAACATGCGCTATGCCGGGCAGAACTTCTCGCTCACGTTCGATATTGCGCCAACAGGCAAGCTGGGTGATCTGTCGTTCGTCGATGATGGGCTGGGCGCGCGGGCAATTGCGACTTTCAACGCCCGCCACATGGCCGAATACAACCACATTCGCGAACATGAGGTGCCCGAGATAACCGGGGTGCGTCTCGCCAGCCATGTCGTCACCCCCTCGCCGGTGGTGTGCGGCGGTGCGGCACCTTTGGCGGCAGCGCCAAGGCCTGCCAAGCTGCGCCGCGCCAATCTGGGGCAGGGATTTGCCGAAACGCCGGTCTATCTGGGCAGTGATCTCGTGCCCGGCTCTGTGGTTCCTGCGCCTGCCATCATCGAGGAAAGCTTCACCACGATCGTCGTTTACCCTGGATGGGAGGCGCAAGTGGATAGTTCGGGCGATTACGAACTGACTAAAATCTAGCGCATTTTGCGCGAAATCTGCACCACTTCCCCTCTCCCCGTGCGGGGAGAGGTTAGCGTAGCTTGCTCCGCTTGGGAGCTAGCGCAGCTGGGAGAGGGGCTTCCAACCTCTCGAGGGCAGAACCCCCTCTCCAACTCCGGCTAGCAAGCAAGCTTGCAAGCCTGCGTATCCTCTCCCCACTGGGAGAGGGAAAAGGGGCGCAGATTTTACGCAATCTACTCTAACCCTATTCCCCGCAGTGGAAGTCCAGCTGACGCGTCTTGCGCTCTTTGCCGAGGCTGACGGTAATCGTCACCCGCCCTTCGCAGCCGATATCGCGCAGCAGCATGGCTTTCCACACATGGCCTGCTTCCGAGGACAGCATTCCGGTGAAGCGGCGGTCAGCAATTACGCGGCCTTTCGCGCCGGTTGCGGTGATGCGCAGCGGCGTGACCAGATTCTGCTGGCCCTTGGTGGTGACATCGACCGTAACGAGAAGATCGTTCGCCATTTCCTCCACCGATCCGGTGATGATCACGTTCCACAATGACAAGTCTGGCTGTGCCAGCAGATCCTTCGAGAGCCTGCCGGTCGCTTCATAAAACAGCTGCGCCTTGATCTGGCCAATATGCGCGGGCGGAGGCGCAGCTGCTGATAGCGCACCTGGCACCACCAGACAGACAATCGCCAATTGCCAGCATTTCATGTCATGTCTCCTGCCCCGATGAGTCGTCGCGTGAGGCTAGGAGCCTGTCACGTAGCGCGCAATATCTGGCATTCCAGCGTGCTGATCGCGGCGGCGATTGCGCTGTGCTGAACAGGTGTTAAGTGTGGCCATAACAGGCGACGCTTGGCTGATACTCAAGCCAAGGTGTCCCCACGGGATTGATTTGAAAGGGCAGTAATAATGGCAAACAAAGTAGCGCTCGTCACTGGTGCCGCCGCAGGCATCGGCGCGGCCTGTTCGAAGCGGTTGGCGCGCGATGGCATCGCCATCGGCGTGCTCGATCTTGATGCAGAGCGATGCGCCGATACGGTTGCCGCTATCAAGGCTGCGGGCGGCGAAGCAATTGCGCTGGGTGCCGATATTTCCAAGCGCGATCAGGTGAAGGCCGCCGTGCAGCAATTGCGCGATGCATTCGGGCCGATCACCATCGTCGTGAACAATGCCGGAGTCACCGATTTCACCCCCTTCGAGGAAGTGACTGAAGAGCGCTGGGAGTTCGTTTACCGGATCAACGTGCTCGGCCAGATGATTGTTACGCAGGAAGTCCTGTCCGATATGAAGAAGGCCGGCTGGGGACGCGTGGTGATGATCTCATCCTCCTCGGCGCAGACCGGCGCGGTGAACATGGCAATCTATTCGTCATCAAAGGGTGCCATCGTTACCTTGACGCGCACGCTGGCGCAGGAACTGGGGCCGCTGGGCATCACGGTGAACAATATCCCGCCGGGATCGGTGATGGGCACGATCATGTCTGAAGCCAGCCGCGACAAGTTCCAGATCCCGTCCGAAGTCCTGCTGCAAACCCTCCCGGTGCGCCGCATGGGTGAGCCGAACGACATCGCCAATGCCTGCGCCTGGCTGTGCCATGAGGATTCAGGCTATGTCACCGGCCAGACCATCGGGGTCAACGGCGGGCGGGTGGTCAGCTGATGGCACAACCGCTTGAAGGAAAAATCGCTCTGGTTACTGGAGCCAGCTCCGGAATTGGCGAGGCAACCGCGATCTGTCTGGCGAATGCCGGGGCGAGTGTGGCTCTTTCAGCGCGGCGGGCGGATCGGTTGGCCGGACTGGTGGCCAGGATCGAAGCGGCTGGCGGCAAAGCGCTGGCGCTCGTCGGCGATATGTCAAAGGAAGCCGATGCGGCGCAGGCCGTCGAAGATACTGTTGCCGCCTTTGGCCGGATCGACATTCTGATCAATTCCGCCGGCATCATGGAATCGGGCGGTATCGAAGGTGCTGACCTCAGCATTTACCGCAAGGTCATGGATATCAACCTGATGGGCACGGTCTATACCTGCCAGGCAGCGATCCCGCATATGCTTAGCCAGGGTGAGGGTGATATCATCACCATATCCTCGCTCGCAGGCCGCAAGGGCGGAGCGATGACCAATGCCTATTCGGCGAGCAAGCACGCGGTCAATTCGATGACCGATGCGATGCGGCAGGAACTGGGTGATCGCAACATCCGCGTTTCCATCCTGATGCCGGGGGCGACCACCACTGAAGTCGGCGATAGCATCACCGATCCCACATGGCGCGCGGCGATCAAGGTCCATGTCGCCAAGGATGGCGCGGTGCTGCCGAGCGAGATCGGCGATACGCTGGTGTTCATGCTGTCGCTGCCGCGCCGGGTGAACATCTCGGAAATCTGCGTGCGGCCCACCATTGATACAACGGCTTAAGAAGAGGACAGGATTATGGCGGGACGTTTGCAGGACAAGGTCTGCATTATCACCGGTGCCGGATCGGGCATGGGCAAGGCCATGGCGCAGCTGTTCAGCGCCGAGGGTGCCAAGGTCGTGCTGGCGGACATCAGCGGCAAACAGGACGAGATCGCCGCCGCGATTGGCGATGCGGCCTTGGCGGTGCATTGCGATATTGCCGATGAAGAGCAGATCAAGGCGCTGATCGCCGCTGCCGAAGCAAAGTTCGGCCGGATCGACGTGCTGTGCAACAATGCGGGATTTGGTGGCGGTATGGCCCCGCTGCACAAGCAAAGCGCCGAACATTGGGACCGGATCCACGGCGTCAACCTGCGCGGCACTTTCCTTTGCATGAAATACGGCATCATCTCGATGCTGAAGAGCGGCGGCGGCTCCATCGTCAACACCGGTTCGGCATCGGCGGTGGTCGGGTGGAAACATCACAGCGTCTATGCGGCGGCCAAGGCCGGAGTGCATCACTTGACCAAGATCGCCGCGCTTGATTATTCGGACAAGAACATCCGGGTGAACGCGATTGCGCCGGGCACGATGTGGACCGGACTGGTTTCCAGTTCGCAGCAGTTCGAAACGCCGCCAGCCGATTTTCCCGTGCTGGCCGGTATCCCGATGGGCCGCTGGGGCCTTGCCCAGGACATTGCCAATGCCGCGCTCTATCTTGCCAGTGATGAGGCGGCCTATGTCACCGGCGTGATCCTGCCGGTAGATGGTGGTTACTCCATCGGTTTTTCCGGCATGGGCGCCGAACGCCCCGGAGTGACAACAGCAGAACCCGAAAATCTTTAGACAATTGTCGTTTTCGTCCAATTCTGTGGCAAGTTCTCGGCACAAAGGGCCATAGACCAACAAGGTCAGCCCTGCGGAGAAGCGGCGAATCATGCTCAAACCCCGAACCACGACGCGCAGACGCAACCGCGGTTTTGAGGAAACGCATCAGAGTTTGATCGAAACAGCGGTGCGCCTGTTGTCAGAAAAGGGGGTGGAGGCACTCTCGGTCTCAGCTCTGGCGCGCGAGGTTGGGCTCAATCGCACCACCGTCTATTACCATTTCCCCAGCCGCGATGCCATGCTGCGCGCGGTGAAGGACTGGTCCACCGCTCAGCTAGCACGCGGCATGGAACATGATGCGCCTCAACTGGAACGCATGGCCATGATCACGCATTTCGTGCTTGATAATCCCGAACTGATCAAGCTGTGGATTGATGATTTCATCGCCCCCGGTGACATCCGCGAGCGCTATCCGCGCTGGGATGAACTGGTCAGTGGCCTCAAACGCAGCTTTGCCGCCAGCGATCCGGAGGTCGATGCCGAAGTCTATGCGGTGATGATGCTGTCATCGGCGATCATTGGCCCGCGCATCTTCCAGAACAGCATCGCGCCGGGAACCAGTGCGGCAGAGATCGGCAAACGCTTCATCGCCGAACATCGCCGCCAACTGGCGCGAGACGGGCTGCAGCACTAAATATACGACAGGTCTGTTGTAAAAATTCCGAACCGGCAGTAATCAGGTTTTAGCTGTCAGAGGATTTGCCCATGCCCTTTTTGCCCGAAACCCAACTGCTGCCAGAATCCTATGCCGTCCTGGAACCCTTCGTGGCAGACTGGGCACCCGATACCGCCGCTGGCCGCGCTACGAAGCGATCCAACAGCACGGCGGAAGAGCGTCAGGCATTCTACGATGCGGTGCAGCCCATCGCTGCCGGGGCGCTAACCGAACTTGACAAGAAGCCGCTGGCCGAACTCGATGACAAGGAACGCCGCTTGCTCGATCTGCTGATGTGCTTCGGCCACGTCTCGCTGGCAGTCGAGGTGCAAGGCGATGCCGAGCCGCAGCACCGCCTGTGGCGCGATTGCATGGTGATCACGCGCGCTCCGGCAGACCTGCCAGCCTAATCCCTCCGCTCCACGGAGACCCCGCCAAAGGCCATGCCGATGTGCGGGCTGTTCAGCGTTTCGTGCGGAAACCCCATCGGCACTGCACTCGCTTCATCGAGCCGCAACAGGTGGGCCTGATCAAGCGTGATCGCCAGCGCGCCAAGATTGTCCTCAAGCTGAGCGGGTGTGCGCACACCGAGCACCGGCGCGGTGACAACCGGATCGCGCATGGTCCAGGCCAAGGCCACTTGCGCTGCCGTGCAGCCGATTTCACCTGCCACCGCAGCAACGACTTCGGCGATAGCGAGGCTGTGCGCATTGAGCCGCCCGGTTGCGAGGTTCATCCCCTCCCGCGCTGATGCTGATTTGCCCCCCGCATATTTGCCGGTCAGCACACCCCCGCCCAGCGGCGACCACGGTGAAACCCCCATGCCCATTGCGCGCGCCATAGGGATCAGTTCGCGCTCCACCGTGCGTTCGATCAGGCTATAGGAGATCTGCAGCGCACAGAACTGGTTCCAGCCGCGCAGATCGGCAATCGCCTGCATCCGCGAGGCCTGCCAGGCCGGTATGTCTGAAAGGCCCGCATAGAGCACTTTGCCTTGCCGGATCAGATCATCAAAGGCGCGCAAAATCTCGTCCACCGGCGCGCGATAGTCCCACATATGGAGATAGAGCAGGTCGATATAGTCGGTGCCCAGACGCCGCAGGCTGTCCTCGACCGAACGCACCATGTTCTTGCGGTGATTGCCGCTGGCATTGGGATCACCGGGGCGCGTAGTCAGCGAATATTTGGTCGAGATCACCAAGGGTTGACGCCGCCCCGCGATCAGCCGCCCCAGCAATTCCTCCGATCCGCCCATGCCGCCATAAAAATCGGCGGTGTCGATAAAGTTGCCGCCCCGGTCGATATAGGTGTCGACCATCGCCGCAGCTTCTTCGTCCGTGCTGCCCCAGCCATCAACGGCAAAGGTCATGGTGCCCAGCGCCAATGGCGAAACGCGCAGGCCCGAACGGCCTAACAAGCGGTAGTGGTCGAGTTGCATCACCCTGCCCCAGTTCAATTTATACGGCGTTTAAGTCTGCACCATTGCGCCGGTTTAGCCGCTTCTGGTCAAGTGCGGAGCGAACGCTAATTGTTGACTGCACAGGTAATCGGCCACGCAGCCATTGCCGGAATGGCTGCGCCATGGAATCATGGCGACAAGACTTTCACGGGGGGTTTTTTATGGCAACTTTCGTACTGGTACACGGCGGCGGGCATGGTGGCTGGTGCTATCAACCGGTGGCGCGGCGGCTGCAAGCGGCAGGCCATGTGGTCTATGCGCCGTCCCTCCCCGGCATGGGCGAGCACCAGCATCTGCTGCATCCGGACATCGACCTCAATTGCCATATCGATGATGTTGTCGCGCTGCTGCGTTCGGAAGATCTGAGTGACGCCATCCTTGTCGGCCATTCCTATGGCGGCATGGTCATCACCGGCATCGCCGATCGCGCACCAGACCGTGTTGGCCACCGCGTCTATCTGGATGCGGCCTATCCCAAAGACGGCGAATCGCTCCACGAACACGCCTTCGCCAACATCGATCCGCTGCGATCGATGACCTATGTCGAAAAAGGCGTCGATCTGGTGATGAAACCCGATCCGATGCATCCTGCCTTCTTCGGCATCCATGACCCCGAATTGGCGCAGTGGACCTTTGAACGCCTGACCCCGCAGCCGTGGAAGTGCTTTTCGCAGAAGCTGGTGTTCCACAATGAAGTGGCGATGCGCGCGATTCCGGAAAGCCACATCATCTGCACTTCGACCAAGCCAGGCCGCGATATGGCGCTGATCACCACCCGCTCACAGGGCCGCGTCTGGGATATTGATACCGGCCACGATCTGATGCTGACCGAGCCTGATTGGATAGCGGCGCGGCTTGAGGATGTTGCCGCCAGCATGGCATGAAAGCGACACGCGCAGGCGATGAATGTCGCTCTGCCGTCTTCGATCTCGCTTGAGTCTTGCCGCAGCGCGAGCGCCGCGCAATCACCTGCAACATGAGGACATGAGGTGATTGCAATGGCAAAGCGTTTTGAAGGCAAAGTGGTGGTCGTCACCGGCGCGGCAGGTGGTCTCGGTCGGGCGCTGGCGCTGGGCTATGCGCGTGAGGGCGGGGAACTGGTGCTGCTCGACATTCAGCCTGATGGCCTCACCGAAACCGCCGGTATGGTTCGCGAACTCGGCGCGAAATGCACGGCTTTCGAGATTGATCTGGCCAAGGAAGAGCAGATCAATTCGGTCGGCGCGGCGATCTGCGCGGCCTTTCCCAAGCTGGACGTGCTCTACAACAATGCCGGGATTGCTTATGGCGAGGTCAATACCACGCTTGATGTCATTCCGATGGATCGCTTCCAGTTTTTCCTCACCGTCAACACGCTTTCGCCGCTTTACCTGTCGCGCGCACTGCGGCCATCGCTGGCGGCTGCCAAGGGCTGCATTATCAATCAGTCGTCGATGGCAGCCTATCAGCCTGCCGTTGTCTATGGCGTAACCAAATCGGCGCTCAACCAGATGACCTGGGGCATGGCGCGGCTGTTTGGCGGGGACGGCATCCGGGTCAACGCCGTGGCACCGGGTCTGATGGAGACCGAAGCAAGCAGCGCGTCGCTGGGTGCGGATCGTCACGAGCAAATCCGTTCGATGCAGATGCTCAAATTGCACGGGATGCCCGATGACATCGTCAACCTCGGGCTGTTCCTGTCCTCGGATGATGCGCGGTTCATCACTGCTGAGGTCATGCATTGCGATGCGGGCCACCCATTCAGGGCGTGGCGTGATTAAGGATGGGCGTGGCGTGATTAAGGATGGGCGCGGCGCCCGTCCCAAGCCGGGGCGGGCTCCGCAATGCTACCTAGGCAGCAGCCCCTAAGACAGCGCAAATGGAGCACAAACCAGCGCGAATCTATAATCCGGGGCGATTGACAGCGCTTGGTAGGGGGCCAAAGCTGCCAGCAATGGTTTGAAAGGCTCCCCGATGCCCCCCACCCCTTTCGAGGATAGTCTCGTTTCGCTCACATCCCCCAGCTGGGCAGATCGTCTGGCCGCACTGGCTCTGGCCATCACTGACAGCCTGCCGGGTGAGGAAGCGCGGCGCATTGGCGAACTGCGCGAACTGCTGTTGCAGGCACCGAGTGCCGGTGCGATTGTGGGTGCGCGCGTTCCTGATCCTGCTGCATTCGAAGCCATGCTGAAAGCGCGCGCCTTTGAAAGCGCGGCGCTCTTACTGTTCGGCACAGACTGCGGCTATATGCTGTCGCGCGGCAGCCGGGGTGAGCACATGGCCTCGGTCCTGCTACCGGGACGCCCAGAGGAATCGACCGCCTCTGCCGATAGTGCCGCCCTCGCGCTGGTCGCCGCCATGGCCATGGCACTTCAGGATGCGCCGCTGCTGTTTGGCAAGTACGGCGATGCAGCTTCCGCACCTGCTTTTCGGCTGAATTAACGCAGCCCTAGAGTTTTTCTGTCTTAACATTGAGCCACAAAACCCGTTCGTCCCGAGCGCAGTCGAGGGAAGTGTTCGAGCGGAGCCGAGAACTTCAGCGTTGCAGGCCTCGACTTTGCTCGGCCATCCCTCGACTGCGCTCGGGACGAACGGACTTGAGTTGATTTAATTCTTCGCGGAAAGAGGCTTTGTTGCATAACTCCGCGCGGGCCTGAACCATCCTTTATTTAGGATTACTACCCAACACGAACGGTATTGGGTGTGCCTATTTGCGAGAAGCGATTGAGGATTGCAGCACGGACTTTGAGCTCGGTTATCTGACGATCGAA
>CAMDQO010000025.1 GCA_945906105.1 Novosphingobium sp. Chol11
CCAGACCGAAGCTGCCATCTTCCAGTACATCAACGGGTTCTACAACACCCGCAGACGCCATTCATATCTGGGCAGCATCAGCCCCCTCGCATTCGAAGCCAAGGTGGCATAATGAGATAGGTGACCGGCACAAAACCGTTACAAGTCCACTCCGCCAGCAAGTAGCGCACCGCCGGCAGCGGAGACTGACAATTTCGCGAGGGCTGTCCGAACAGACATAGTCTTCTCTCTCGTGCTGGAGGCCAGTGATCCAAAACACCCTTAGCGGTGTGCGGACCATGCCCCTGTGGCCTTAGAAACGCAGAGAGAAGCATCTACGACAATCATGTTAACCAGCATTTGCGATGTGGTTTACGAAAAATTTGGCACAATTTGCGGCGGATGCGGCAACCTGTCCCGTTATGGAACCGTTCTTGCGGCAATTGCGAAGTTCTGGGGACGATACAGACTAATCGCCCGGCGAATCAGGGCTATTCGTCTTCGCTAAACAATCCGCCCTGCGAATCCCCGCTCGGCGGGCTAAGCCCCAGATGCTGCCATGCCCGGTCATTCAGGCAGCGCCCGCGCGCGGTGCGGGCGATCAGACCGAGCTGGATCAGGTAGGGCTCGATCACTTCTTCCACCGTGTCGCGCGGTTCGGAAAGGCCTGCGGCGAGCGTTTCGACGCCAACCGGGCCGCCCTTGTAAATGTCTGCAATCATGGAAAGATAGCGCCGGTCCATGGCATCAAGGCCGAGTGCGTCGACCTCCAACCGGGTCAGGGCATTGTCGGCCACCGCGCGCGTCACCGTGCCATCGCCCGCGACATGGGCGAAATCGCGCACCCGCCGCATCAGGCGGCCAGCGACCCGCGGGGTTCCCCGCGCGCGACGCGCAATCTCGCGCGCGCCTTCGGGTTCGATGTGCATCCCGAGCAGCCCTGCGCCGCGCGTCACCACGCTTTCGAGTTCGGCCACGGTATAGAAATTGAGCCGCACCGGGATGCCGAAACGGTCGCGCAGCGGCGTGGTCAGCAGGCCCGCCCGCGTCGTCGCGCCGATCAGCGTGAAGGGCGGCAGATCGATGCGGACCGAGCGCGCAGACGGCCCCTCACCAATGATCAGATCGAGCGCGCGGTCTTCCATCGCCGGATAGAGAATTTCCTCGACCACCGGATTCAGCCGGTGAATCTCGTCGATGAACAGCACGTCGCCTTCTTCCAGATTGGTCAGCAGCGCGGCGAGATCGCCCGACTTGGCGATGACCGGGCCGGATGTGGCGCGAAACCCCACGCCCAGTTCGCGCGCAACGATCTGCGCCAGCGTGGTCTTGCCAAGCCCGGGGGGGCCAAAAAACAGCACATGATCCATCGCCTCTTTGCGCGACCGTGCGGACTCGATGAACACCCGCAGGTTGTCCTTGGCGGCGGCCTGTCCGACGAATTCGGCGAGCGTCTTGGGCCGCAGCGCCGCGTCGACGTCTTCGGGCGTGCGCTGGGGGGTGAGGTGGGGGTTATCGGTCACGATGTTCGTGTCAAATCCGCTTCGATACGCGCCCAAAGCTGCGCTACCGCCTGAACTCCCGCAGAGCGCCGCGGGGTAAAATTGCCTAGCGGCTCGCGCCGCTCTGACATGGCTTCAAACCCGCTGGCCATAGGAATGACCGGCCAATCCGGCTCGGCCATCAAGGCCTCGCGGTGCAGCGTGCGACGGCGGTCAACCATAGAAAATACCGGCAAAAGCGGTACGGCCAGCCCCTTGTGACGGCCAACGTGCTGATTGATCATCTCCAGCGCACGGCGCGACAGGGCCGATGGTATCACCGGAACAATCACCAGATCAGCCGCCCGCAAGATCTGCTCCGAAGTATCCGTCAATCCCGGCGGACAATCGATAATGATCCGGTCGTAACGCTCTGCAAGTTCGCTGGCGAGATTGGACAGCCGCTTTTTCTTGCCGAGATCGCGAAAGATCACATCGAGATCACGCAGCGAGGGATCGGCGGGCAGCAGATCAAGGTTGCCGAACTTGGACTTGAGGATCAGCTTGGCCGGGTTCATCTCGCGGCGGATTGCGGCCTGCGCCTCGGTGCTGTGGCCTTTGTCATGGCGCAGCAGATAGGTTGCCGCCGCCTGGGCATCCAGATCCCATAACAAGGTGCGGCGCTTTGACAGCGTGGCCGCTTCCCAGGCAAGATTGACCGCCAGCGTGGTTTTGCCCACCCCGCCCTTGAGGCTGTACACCGCGATGATTTTTCCGCTCACCCCGCCTCTCCCTTCAGCGTCCGCCGCGCATCTCTGGCATGGTGCACGATGCGCACGATCAGGACCGCGTCCCGTTCTACGCAATAGAAAATCCGGTGCCGTCGGTGGGCGAGGCAACGGATGCCCTTGCCCAAATCGGGCCTGACCGCGCCAATTAGCGGATGGTCAGCGAGCAAGTCGAAGGCTTCATCAAAACCAAGGAAATAGTTGTCGGCGACGTCACCGCCAAACTGTTCGATAGAGTACTCGCGTATTTCCAATAGGTCAGCACGTGCAGCCAGACTTGGAAATACCTTAGCCACGACGCGCGGGACGCTCGGCCATTATGTCGCGCAGCACCGTTTTTGCATCTTTGTCGCTCACGCCAGATGCCAACCCTTCGGCGATCAGGCCGCGCAGCCATTCGATTTCTTCCTCAGCAGCCTCTTGATCGCGGCGCAGAAGATCGCGAACCAGATCGCTGGCGCTGGAATAGCGACCCTCGGCAATGCGGTGATCGACCCAGGAGCGGAGGGCGGGCGGAATGGTGACGTTGAGCTGTGACATGGAATTACTATGCATATTCCTAGAGATTTGTCGAGTTGACATGGAAAATCACCCCGCCGCCCTCTTCAGCGCCACCCGCACCAGCTCATTCAGCCCCGCACCGTCGCCCAGTTCATCCAGTGCCGCAGCCACTGCGCTGGTCGCCACTTGCGGTTTGAAGCCGAGGTTTTGTAGCGCGGATACGGCGTCCGAACTCACGGAACCGGCCATCGGCAGCGCCACACCGACCCCGCCCGGCACAGTCGCCAGGCCGCCAGCCTTGTCCTTCAATTCATTGACGATGCGGCTGGCGAGCTTTGGTCCGACGCCTTGCGCGCGGGCGACCGTGGCCGCGTCACCGCCCGCGCAGGCGCGTTGCAGTTCATCGGTGGCGAGCGCGGAGAGGACGGCCAGCGCCATCTTGCTGCCCACGCCCTGCACGCCCGTCAACAGCCGGAACCATTCACGCTCTGCCGCGCTGGCGAAGCCGATCAGGCGCATGTCGTTTTCGCTGACCTGCAATTCGGTGTGGATGGTCACCCGATCACCGGCAATGCCCAGCGCGCTGAGCGTCTTGGCGCTGCAATGGACGAGGTAGCCGACACCATGCACGTCAATCACCGCCCAATCAGGGCCGGAATCCTCTAAGCTACCGGTCAGCCGTGCGATCATGCTTTGTTCTATGGCATGGACGCGAATCGGGGGGAAGTGAAAAGGTGCGGGGGTTAGAGTGCCGGGGGCAAGAACTGAACCACACGCGTCCTCCCCTGGAAGGGGAGGTGGCAGCCCCCTTGGGCTGACGGTGGGGTGACAACGCTGGCGTGGATACCCCTCCGCCTCTGCTTCACTACGGCACCTCCCCCTCAGGGGGAGGATCAGTATGCTTCATAATTCTGGCACTAGAACCTCACTCGCCTTCGTCGGCGCTCTTTTCCTTCTTCGCCTTGGGCGCTGCCTTCTTTGCCGGTGGGGGAGCGCTTGCCGGTTTAGCCTCCTTGCGCCGTACCAGTTTGGGCGGTGCGGGGGTGAGTTCGAAGGCCAGCGCATCTTCCTTGACGCTGACATGAACTTCGCCGCCATGGACCAGCTTGCCGAACAGCAGTTCCTCGGCGAGCGGCTGCTTGACCTTTTCCTGGATCAGCCGCGCCATCGGCCTTGCGCCATAAAGCTTGTCATAACCGCGCTTGCTCAGCCATTCGCGCGCCGTCCCGTCGAACTGGATATGGACGTTCTGATCGGCCAGTTGCAGTTCAAGCTGCAAGATGAACTTGTCGACCACCCGGCTGACGACCGTGGTCGGCAGATAGGCGAAGGGCACGGTGGCATCGAGCCGGTTGCGGAATTCGGGGCTGAACATCCGCTTCACCGCTTCGTCGCCCGCGTCCGCTTTGGAAACATCGCCAAAGCCGATGCCTTGCTTGGCCATGTCGCTGGCGCCGGCATTGGTGGTCATGATCAGCACGACATTGCGGAAATCGACCGTCTTGCCGTGGTGATCGGTCAGGCGGCCATTATCCATCACTTGCAGCAGGATATTGAACAGATCGGGGTGGGCTTTCTCGATCTCGTCAAGCAGCAGCACGCAATGTGGCTGCTGATCGATGGCATCGGTGAGCAAGCCGCCCTGATCGAAGCCGACATAGCCCGGAGGCGCACCGATCAAGCGGCTGATCGAGTGGCGTTCCATATATTCCGACATATCAAAACGCACCAGCGGGATGCCCATGATGTCCGACAGTTGCCGGGCGACTTCGGTCTTTCCGACGCCGGTCGGGCCGGAAAAAAGGAACGAGCCAATCGGCTTGTCAGGATCACGCAGACCAGCGCGGCTGAGCTTCATCGCGGTGCTCAAAAGCCCGATGGCCTCGTCTTGCCCAAAGACCACGCGCTTGAGATCGCGGCCAAGGTGTTCGAGCACCTTCTTGTCATCAGACGACACCGATTTGGGCGGGATGCGCGCCATGGTGGCGATAACCAGCTCGATCTCGCGCGCGGTGATGGTCTTCTTGCGGCGGCTGGGCGGCAGCAGCATCTGCATCGCGCCGACCTCGTCGATCACGTCGATCGCCTTGTCGGGCAACTTGCGATCATTGATGTAGCGCGCCGAAAGTTCGACCGCCGTCTTGATCGCATCGGGGGTATATTTGACCTTGTGATGCTCTTCAAACACCGAGCGCAGACCCTTGAGGATCTTGATCGTGTCTTCGATGGTCGGCTCGTTGACGTCAATCTTCTGGAAGCGGCGCAGCAGCGCGCGGTCTTTTTCGAAGTGGTTGCGAAATTCCTTGTAAGTGGTCGATCCGATGCAGCGGATCGCGCCCGATGACAGCGCGGGCTTGAGCAGGTTGCTGGCGTCCATCGCCCCGCCGCTGGTCGCACCGGCACCGATAACGGTATGAATTTCATCGATAAACAGCACGGCGTCGGGCATTTTCTCAAGTTCGTTGACGACCTGTTTGAGCCGCTCCTCAAAGTCCCCGCGATAACGCGTGCCCGCCAGAAGTGAGCCCATGTCGAGCGAATAGATCACCGCATTGGTCAGCACTTCGGGCACATCGCCTTCGACGATCTTGCGCGCGAGTCCTTCGGCGATGGCGGTCTTGCCGACGCCGGGATCGCCGACATAAAGCGGGTTGTTCTTGGAACGGCGGCAGAGGATCTGGATCGTCCGGTCAACTTCCGGACCGCGGCCGATCAGCGGATCGATCTTGCCCGCCAGCGCCTTTTCATTGAGGTTGACGCAGAACTGATCGAGCGCGGAATCCTTTTTGCTGTCTTTTGAAGCAGACTTTTCCTCCACTTGCGGGGCCGGTTCGTCAGCGCCCTTGGCGGTGCGATCATCGATCCGCTTGCCGCCTTTGCCGATGCCGTGGCTGATAAAACTCACCGCATCGAGCCGGCTCATGTCCTGCTGCTGGAGGAAATAGACGGCATAGCTGTCGCGCTCGGAAAACAGCGCGACGAGCACATTGGCGCCGGTCACGGTATCTTTGCCCGATGATTGCACGTGCAGGATGGCGCGCTGGATCACCCGCTGGAACCCGGCGGTGGGAGCAGGATCGCCCTTTTCGCTGGTCTTGAGCGACTGATATTCCTGATCGAGATACTGCTTCACCACATCGGTAAGCTCACCCAGTTCGACACCGCAGGCGCTCATCACCTGGGCGGCATCGGGATCATCAATCAGCGCCAGCAGCAGATGCTCCAGCGTGGCATATTCGTGGCTGCGGTCCGCCGCATTGGCGAGCGCGGAGTGCAGTGTTTTTTCGAGGCTCTGGGCGAAACTCGGCATTTCAGGGGCTTTCGGTTAGGCTGGTGCGGCGAAGGGCGTTTAGGCCAAGGACGGCATCGTAGACCGGGATTGTATGGCGGGGCAATGAACGGGAACGGTAAATCAAGTCCTCGCCAATTCCCTTGGGGGAAAAGTGAGGACCGCGTTGCGTCATGCTGATCGCGGCTTGAAAAAGGATTCAGCTGCCAGTCGGTGTGCCTCACCCTTGCTTTTATGCGCTTTCACCCGGGCGATTTCGGCTTCGAGCTGCTCGACACGGACATCGAGTTCGGCAAGCGAATAGCTATCCAGGCTCTCGCTCAAGAGCTGACTGGCTGCATCACTGCGCCGGATAGGACGGTCATCATCATCCACAGTTCCATAACATTGGGTGTGTAAAGCAGACTGTCAACCGGTCAGGCGTGTTGCCATCGTGCTTATTGTCCTGTCTGATTGTCCTTAGTGCTTTGTTGTCGCTTCACTTTTGTGAAAAACTGAGTCCCACTTGTCATAACGATGCTTTACAGTCGCTGCGATGCCGTGGCCGCTTTGCCACAGAGGTTGCGGCCAGAGCCGAGGAAATGCGATGACGATGAGCTTGCCGGAAACGATGATCTCAATTGGCTATGATGCGCCGGGCGGTCCCGAGGTGTTGCGGCCACAGCAGATGGCGGTGCCAAGGCCGGGTGCCGGTGAGGTTCTGGTGAAGGTCGCCTTCGCCGGGGTCAACCGGCCTGATATTATCCAGCGGATGGGGTTTTATCCGCCGCCAGCCGGGGCTTCACCGATACCCGGACTGGAGATTGCCGGTGAAGTGATGGCGCTGGGGCAGGGCGTGGACACCGATCTGTTTGGCCGCAAGGTCTGCGCGCTGGTTTCGGGCGGGGGCTATGCGCAATATTGTCTGGCCAAGGCGGAGCACTGCTTGCCCGTTCCGCCGGGTCTGCCGCTCGATCAGGCCGCCGCGCTGCCTGAAACACTGCTTACCGTCTGGCACAATGTCTTCGAGCGCGGCTGGGCCAGCGAGGGGGAGACGGTGCTGGTCCACGGCGGCACCTCTGGCATCGGATCGATGGCGATCATGCTCGGGCACTTGTTTGGTCTGACGGTGATCGTCACTTGCGGGGGCGAGGCAAAATGCGCCGCCGCTCTGAAGATCGGCGCGGCCCATGCGATCGATTACCGGACAAGCGATTTCGTCGCCGAAGTGGAGCGCATAACCGGCGGCAAGGGGGTGGAGCTGGTGCTCGATATGGTCGCGGGGGACTATGTCGCGCGCAATCTCAAATGCCTTGCCGAGGATGGCCGCCATGTTACCATCGCGGTGCAGGGCGGGGTCAAGGCGGAGATCAACATGGCTGCGGTGATGAGCCGCCGCCTGACGCTCACCGGATCGACACTGCGCCCGCGTTCTGATCAGTTCAAGGCGCTGCTGGTGGGCGAGGTGCGTGACAATGTCTGGCCCTTGGTAGGAGGGGGCAAGCTGCGCCCAGTGATGGACCAGTGCTTCCCGCTCGCCGAGGCTGCCGCTGCCCATGCGCGAATGGAAGCGGGCGCGCATATTGGCAAGATCGTGTTGGAGGTGGGATGATGGAAAAGCTGATACTGCATGAGGATGCCCGCAGCGGCAACTGCTACAAGATCCGGCTGACGGCGGCTCTGCTGGGCATTCCCATCGAGCGCCGCAACTATGACATCATGAAGGGTGAAACACGCGCCCGCGAATTCCTCGATACGGTCAATGCCAACGGCCGCATCCCGGTATTGCAGGTAGGGGACCGCTTCCTGCCCGAAAGCAATGCCGCCTGCTGGTATCTGGCTGAGGGCAGCGAACTGATCCCCGGCGGACGCTTTGCCCGCGCTGATATGCTGCGCTGGATGTTCTTCGAACAGTACAATCACGAACCCAATGTGGCGACTTTGCGGTTCTGGTATTATTTTATCGGCGAACAGAACCTGAGCGATGCCCAGCGGGCGCAGGTTCCTGCCAAACGCGCGGGCGGTGAGGCGGCGCTGGCACTGATGGACGAGCATCTGGGGATAAATGCGTTCATGGCGGGCCCCAGCGCCAGCCTCGCCGATATCGCGCTTTATGCCTATACCCATGTCTGCGAAGCGGGCGGTTTCCGGCTTCGTGACCGGCACCACATCTGCGCATGGCTTGATCGGATCGCCGCGCTGCCCGGCTATGTGGCGATGGTTTAGTTCATTAGCCTTGCCCAAAGGCGCTGCCTGTCCTACAGGAATGCACGAATGGCCGCTCCGAAAGGGGCGGCCCTTATTATTTTTGCCGGAGAAAACCCGTGACCCAGCCCACCCCGCTGATGCCCCATGCGACAGCATCCTGGCTTGTTGATACCACTGCGCTGAGCTTTGAACAGATCGCCGAATTCTGCGGGCTGCACATCCTTGAAGTGCAAGCGATGGCCGATGATCTGGCCTCAAGCAAATATACCGGGCGTGATCCGGTGCGCTCGGGCGAACTGACCATGGCCGAGATCGAAAAGGGTCAGGCCGATGCGAACTATACCCTGCAGATGCAGAAGGCCCCGGTCACCGTCAACCGCACCAAGGGCGCGCGTTATACCCCGGTGTCCAAGCGTCAGGACAAGCCCGATGGCATCGCCTGGGTGCTGCGCAGCCATCCGGAAATTTCGGACACGCAGATCGGCAAGCTGATCGGCACGACGCGCAACACCATCACCGCCATTCGTGAGCGCAGCCACTGGAACATCGCCAATATTCAGGCGAAAGACCCGGTGACGCTCGGCCTTTGCTCGCAGCGTGAGCTTGACGCGCTGGTTGCCAAAGTCGCCAAGAAGGCTGGTATCGTCGATACCGGTGCCGATGAGCGGCTCGGCAATGATCGCGAAGCCCTGATCGAAGAGCTGCGCGCTGAACGAGACGCCGCAACCAAGCTTGCCGGTGAAGCCGCTCAGGAAGCCGAAGCCGCCGCATGGCTCGAAGCCAAGCGCGCCGCCGAGGCCAGCGGCGAGGCGAATGGTGAGACTGTCGAGGAATAAATCAGCTTCCAGCTGAGCAGTATGACACCGGAATTTTGCGATTCCGGTGATATCTGCGCTTGCCCTTTGCCGTCAGACGATGCAAGTTAGCTTACATGAATGTAAGTAAGTTATCAGAACCCTGGCGCAGCCACTATGCTCACCCCGTTGCGTGGGATCAGCAGTTCGCTCCGCTGTCGCTGCCAGCAATGTTTGCCTCTGCGACGCGCGATCATGGCAGCGCGCCACTCGTCGAATTCTATGGGCGGACTTACAACTATGCCGCGCTGTATGCCGAGGCACGGGCCTTTGCCGCTGGTTTGCAGGCGCGCGGAATCGGCAAGGGGGACCGGGTCGGACTCTACCTGCCCAATGTGCCAACTTACGTGCCAGCCTATTTCGGGGCGATGATGGCCGGGGCAACCGTGGTCAATTTCTCACCGCTCTACACCGTGAATGAACTTGAGGCGCAAGTGGCCGATTCAGGAACACGGCTGCTGGTAACGGTCGATCTGGCCAAATTGTTGCCAACGGCGCTCACCGTGCTGCGCGGCTCGGCGCTGGAGACGCTGGTGGTGGCGCGCTTTGCCAGCTTGCTTCCGCGCTGGAAGGGGCTGGCCTTTCGCCTGCTCAGCCGCAAGGATCTGACTGCTGTGCCGCTGGCAGCGGATGTCGTGACCTGGGACCAGCTGCTGGCTCCGGGCGAACCGGCGCCGCTGGAGATCGATCCGCTGCATGATCTTGCTCTGCTGCAATATACCGGCGGCACCACCGGCACACCCAAGGGGGCGATGCTCACGCATCAGAACCTCACTGCCAATGCCCGCCAGATCGATGCCGTTGATCCCCATGCCGGTGATCGCGATGTGATTCTGGGGGCGCTGCCGCTGTTCCATGTCTTCGCCAACAGCGCCGTGCTCAACCGCACAGTGCAGGGCGGCGGCTGCATTGCCATGGTGCCGCGCTTTGATATCGGTCAGGTGCTGGCCACCATTGCGCGGACGCGGCCAACCTCGTTTCCCGGCGTGCCGACGATGTTTCAAGCATTGCTCGATGATCCGCGGCTCAAAGCGACGGATCTTTCATCGCTGCGCGTCTGCATCGCGGGTGGAGCGCCGCTGCCACCGCCGCTCAAGCAGCGCTGGCAGGCGATGACCGGAGTGCGGCTGGTCGAAGGTTACGGCCTGACCGAGACATCGGGAGTGGTTTCGACCAACCCCTATGAAGGTGATGACCGTGCCGGGTCCATTGGCCAGCCGCTTCCAGCCACCCGACTGCGGCTGCTTGATCGCGAAGACCCGACGCGCGATGCCCCAAAGGGAGAGCCCGGAGAACTGGCGGTGACCGGCCCGCAAATCATGCAAGGTTACTGGCAGCGGCCCGAAGCCGCCGCCACTGCCTTTGCCGAGATTGATGGCGAATTGTGGTTGCGCACCGGTGATGTCGCGGTGCTGGAAGAAGACGGCTATGTCCGTATCGTTGACCGGCTGAAAGACATGATCGCGGTGGGCGGCTTCAAGGTTTTCCCCAGTCAGGTCGAGGCGGTGCTGTTGCAGCACCCGGCGGTGAAGGAAGCTCTGGTGATCGGGATGCCCGATAACTACCTCGGCGAAATGCCGCGCGCCTTTGTCACTCTGCTGGATGGGGAGCAGGCTGATGGGGCTGAGCTCAAGGTCTGGCTCAATGACCGCGTCGGCAAGCATGAGCGCGTTGATGCCGTGGTGGTGCGCGATTCCATGCCGAAGACGATGATCGGCAAGCTGGATCGCCGGGCACTCAAGGAAGAAGTGCTTACGGGGGCTGGGTGATCGCTAAAGCATTTTGCAGATTCCCCTCTCCCCGTGCAGGGAGAGGTTAGCGCAGCTTGCTCCGCATGAAGCTAGAGGCGTTCTGTAATTGATAGAATCACCCTTTGAATCTCCCTTCCCCGTCGGGGAAGGGTCAAGTGGCTCAATGTAAAACGGAAAAACTCTAGCGCAGCTGGGAGAGGGCAAAGTGGATATGGCTCGTGCGAAACCAAAAGTTCCACACGCAGCCGATCAATCAAACCGCCTGCGTGCCCCCGGCCAATGCCAGTTTGATCTCGGGTTCGCGGTGGGCAAACTTGCCTTCGACCTGCGCGCCCTGCTCGATGGTCAGGGCGTCATAGAAAACATCGCCTTCGATCCGTGCGCTTTTGAGGATCACCAGCTGGCTGGCGGTGATGGAACCCTTGACGCAACCAGCAAGGCGGGCAGTGTCGGCAACCACCGAACCAACAATCTCACTGGTTTCACCCTGAACCAGACTGGTGCAGGTGAGATCACCCTCGATCCGGCCATCGACATGCAGATCGGCCTTGGCGTTGAGATCGCCTTTGATGGCGATATCGGCGCCGAGCACCGAGAATGTCGTTCCAGCCATTGCTTTACTTCCTGAGGGCCGCGTTATGGGCGCGGGTTTCTTCGAGAACATGGGGTGCTGCCTCCAGAAATGGGCGCGGGTTGACCGGCTGGTCATGGATACGAACTTCAAAGTGCAGATGCGGACCGGTTGAACGGCCGGTGCTGCCGATCGCGCCGATTTCCTCACCCGCCAGCACGTCCTTGCCCAGCTGGGTGCGGAATGCGGACATATGCGCATAGCGGGTAATCATGCCGTTGCCATGATCGACCTCAACGCAATTACCGTAGCCCTGACGCTGGCCAACGAAGCTTACCTTGCCGCGTGCAGCGGAATAAATGGGGGCACCAATCGGCCCTTTGAAATCGAGCCCGGCATGGAATGCGCCCGCACCAGTGAAGGGATCAGCGCGATAGCCAAAGCCTGATGAGATGAATTCGAGGCTGGCGGGCAGAACATTGGGGATGCTGGTCAATCCGCGTTGCAAGGCTTCCATCCGTGCCAGACTGACACCGAGACGCCGAAAGCGCGGGTCAAGCGAACCATCTGCCGAAGTGGCAAGTCCCAGAAACGGACCACCCATCGCACTGGCATCATCAAGCGATGCGAGCATGACATCGGGGCTGAGCCCCAGCTTGCGGATGGCCGCTTCGGCTGAGGCGGCGCGGCGATCAGCCAACCGGGTCAGGCCTTCGACGAAAGCCAGCTGGCGCGCCTCGATCCGGGCCAGTTGCGCAGCTTCAGGAATGGCCTGGCTGACTTTGTCGATCGTCTTGGCCGCTTCGCTGCTCGAATTGGAAACGGTTTCACCGGCCTTCATGTCCTGCGGCAGTGAATTCATCATTTTTTCGAGGAATTCCTGACGCTTTTCAAGATCGCCGGCAACACCTTTTATATCATTGCGGTATTCGGAGACACGGCTTTCGGCGCTGGTAATTTTTGCTTCACGGGCGAGAAGCGAGGCGCGATCACGTGATGATACGTAGGAAGTGACAGTCATCACCGCCATGGTCACCAACCAGGCAATCAGCAGCGCAGCAGTGATCGCGGCGGCAATCACCTGCAGGCGGGTCGAAATTTTGATGAAACGAACCTGTCCCTGCGACCGCATGAAAAACTCACGGTCAGGGAAATAGCTTCGCAGGCGTTCTCCCAACGCCCTTCCAGCAACTCTCTGCAAGACGACCCCAACCTTATTCCCGATTGCAGGTGGGCGGCTAGCAGCAGAAGAGCATGATAGCGAATCGAGTCTGTGGGACTCGCGCCGAGTCGAAAGACTCTTAGGGTGAATGGATTATGACGATGGCGATTCACCAATTCCCTTAATTTCCTGCTTGCTCCGAGTCCCCCTTCAATGCTGACAATCGCCGCACATGGTGCTAGGCGCGCGGCACTATGAAAGCATCTGTAAACCCCGCTGTGAATCCCGCCGTCGCTGGCGAAACCCCCGAAGCACTGGTCGAGCGCATGGCCCGTGCTGGCCGCATCGCGCAGCGCGCGCTGGCGCTGATGGATGATCCGGGCAAAGCGGCAGCCCTGCGCTCGGCAGCATCAGCGCTGCGAGCTAGCGAAGCCGCGGTGCTCGCCGCCAATGCACTCGATGTTGCGGCGGGCAAGGCGAACGGCCTGAGCGGTGCCATGCTCGATCGCCTCATGCTTGATCCTGCCCGCCTTGGTGCCATCGCCGATGCGCTGGAGCAGGTCGCCGCCTTGCCCGATCCGGTGGGTCAGGTGATTGATCGCAGCGAGCGCCCCAATGGTCTTAAGCTCAGCCGCGTGCGCGTGCCCATCGGCCTGATCGGCATCATCTATGAGAGCCGGCCTAACGTGACCGCCGATGCAGCGGCGCTGTGCCTGCGTTCGGGCAACGCGGTGCTGCTGCGCGGGGGCAGTGAAGCGGTGCATTCCAATCGCGCCATCCATGCAGCGCTGGTGCAGGGGCTTTGCAATGCCGGTGCACCTGAGGCGGCGGTGCAGCTTGTCCCGACTCAGGACCGGGCGGTTGTCGGTGCCATGCTGGCAGCGGCGGGCCTGATCGACATGATTGTCCCACGCGGCGGTAAGAGCCTGGTCGCGCGGGTTCAAGCCGATGCCCGGGTGCCGGTACTCGCCCACCTGGATGGCATCTGCCACACCTATATCCACGCCGCTGCTGACACTGAAATGGCCAGTGCCATCGCGCTCAACGCCAAGATGCGGCGCACCGGTATCTGCGGATCGATGGAAACTTTGCTGATCGACGCGCAGTTCCCCGGCGCACAGGCGGTTGTGGCTAAGCTGCTGGAATCACGCTGCGAACTGCGCGGCGATGCCCGTGCCTGCGCGCTTGATCCGCGCATTCTGCCCGCCAGTGCCAATGATTGGGACTGCGAATATCTCGATGCGATCCTTTCGGTAGCGGTGGTCGATGGGCTCGATGCGGCTTTGGCCCATGTGGCACAACACTCGTCGCATCACACCGATGCTATCGTCACCAGTGACGCCGCAGTGGCCGAGCGATTTCTGAACGAGGTCGATTCGGCAATCGTCATGGTCAATGCCTCAACCCAGTTTGCCGATGGCGGCGAATTCGGTCTCGGCGCGGAAATCGGCATTGCCACTGGCCGCTTGCACGCGCGCGGCCCCGTCGCGCTTGAGGGGTTGACCACCTACAAGTGGCAAGTGCGCGGCTCTGGGCAGGTACGGCCCTGATTCTTACCGGGATCCTTGGCGGCAGCTTCAACCCCGCGCATGGCGGACACCGGCGGATTTCGCTGTTCGCAGCAGAGGCGCTGGGGCTGGACGAGGTGTGGTGGCTGGTCTCGCCCGGTAATCCGCTCAAGCCAAAAGCAGGCATGGCACCCTTGCCTGCGCGCTTTGCCGCTGCCCAAACTCAAGCGCGGCGCGCACCGATCAAGGTGAGCGCGATGGAGCGCGAATTTACGACGCGCTTCACCGTCGATACGCTGGCCGCGATGATCCGTCGCTGGCCGAAACGGCGCTTTGTCTGGCTGATGGGAGCCGATAATCTCGCCCAGTTCCACCTCTGGCGCGACTGGCGCAGGATTGCCAGACTCGTGCCGATTGCTGTTATCGCGCGTCCGGGCTATGATGGCGCTGCTGCCGCGAGCCCCGCGATGGTATGGCTAGGCCGATACCGGCGGTCTGCTGCCACTTTGCGGAACCGGAACAATTGGAGCGTACCTGCGCTGGTGATACTGCGATTTGACCCTGATACCCGTTCGGCCACCGCCATTCGCCGTGCCGATCCGCTATGGGCCAGCCGCCAGCCAACCCGTTCCCTGCGTGACAATGTTACGCACCGCGCCATCCCTGAAACAGAATTAATTCTCACGGCCAAGGAGCCGATTTTTCCTCAATGAACCAGTCGCTTCCAGAGCCGGACACGTCCAGCACTCCTACCCCGCTCCCGCATGCAGAGCCGGGATCACTCCACGCACTGGTGCTCCAGTCGCTTGACGATGATCAGGCGCAAGAGATCATTTCCATCCCGCTGGAAGGCAAGTCGGCAATCGCCGATTTCATGGTCATCGCCTCGGGCCGGTCCACCCGGCAAGTCACTGCCATGGCGCAGAAACTGGCTGAGCGGATCAAGCACGGCGGCTTTGGCCACAGCCGAATCGAAGGTCTGCCCGCTGCCGACTGGGTGTTGGTCGATGCCGGTGATATCGTGATTCACCTGTTCCGCCCCGAAGTGCGCAGCTTCTACAACCTTGAACGGATGTGGGCCTTTGGTGACGGTCCTTCCGGGGCTGCGTGAGGCTCCATATCATCGCACGGGGCAAGATCGCCCGTTCGCCTGAGGCGGAGCTGGTTGATCGCTATGCCAAGCGCATTGCCTGGCCGCTCAAGTTCACCGAATTGCCCGATGTGGGCGGCACGATCCCCGCGCCGCTGACCCCGTCACGCGATGTTGTGCTCGATGAGCGGGGCCGCCAGCTGAGCTCCGAGGAATTCGCCGCGATCCTCAGTCGCTGGCGCGATGATGGCGTGCGCGAGGCGCGGTTTCTGATCGGTGCCGCCGATGGGCACGGTGATGATTTGCGCGGGAAAGCTGATCTGCTGATCGCCTTTGGCGCGATGACCTGGCCGCATATGCTGGCCCGCGCCATGCTGGCCGAGCAATTGTGGCGCGCGACCAGCATTATCGCTGGCCATCCCTATCATCGTTCGGGATAAGCGGCCCCATGCGTCCCTTTGCCCTATTTGCCTGCCTGCTCAGTGTTGCCGCCGTCATCACGGTTTCGGCAACCGCGCAGCAATCAGCGAATTATGACACCGAAGGCGAAGCGCGTCAGGCACTGATCGAAGCGCAGCGCGAAGGCCAGGTGGCGCGGATCCGTGCCGAACAGCTTGAACGCACCGCCGCAGAAGCAGGTGCCGCCGCCAATCGCACCGCACAGGAAGCCGCTGCTGCAGCTGCGCGTATTCAGGAGGCCCAGGCTCAGATCGGCGCACGCCAGGCCGATATGCGCATCATCGATCAGCAGCGTGAGGCATTGCGCGCGACATTGGCCCAGCGTCAGCAGCCGGTGGTGCGGCTGACGGCGGCCTTGCAGCGACTCTCCCGCCGTCCCTTGCTGCTCACCCTGCTGCGCCCCGGTTCGCTGCAAGACACCATGCATATGCGCGCCATGCTGGATACCATGCTGCCGCAGGTCCAACGCCGGACTTCTGCGCTGCGCGGGGAGATTGATCGCAGCAAAGCACTGCGCGACAAGGCGCAAGCCGCCGTGGCATTGCTGAGCACCGAGCAGAAAGAACTTAACCGCAGGCGTGATGTGCTGACCGCGCTTGAAACCCGTCAGCGGCTCGCGCTGCGTTCGGCCAGCGGCAGTGCCGACCGTGAGGCAGAGCGTGCGCTGGCTTTGGCTGAACAAGCGCGCGATCTGGATTCGCTGACCGATGATCTGGGCCGCGCCGGGGCGCTGCGCGATCAGCTGGCCCAGCTTCCCGGCCCGGTAATGCGGCCCGCCAATCCGCAATTATCGCAAGTGTCGAGCGTAACCCAGCCATCGCCGCCACCCGCACAAAAGCCTGCTCCAGCTTTTCTGATGCCGGTACAGGGCAAGCTGGTGGCCGGTTTTGGCGCAGTCAATGCAGGCGGCCCGGTATCACGCGGAATTGCCTTGTCAGCGCGTGGTGGGGCGCAGGCGGTTGCTCCGGCCCCTGGCCGCGTTGCCTTTGCCGGGCCCTATCGCGGCTATGGTGCTATCGTCATTATTGACCACGGCAATGGCTGGACCAGTCTGGTCACTGGGCTGGCTCAGATTGACGTGCGGGTGGGGGAGCAATTGGTTGCCGGATCACCGCTCGGGCTGGCCGGGCCGGGCCGTCCGGTGGTGAATCTGGAACTTCGCCGCGATGGCCAGCTGGTCAATCCGCTCGATTTTGCCAAGCTGTAAATCAAAATGTGAATTGGGTTCATCGACGCGAAAATGCTGCTGGCAGACGCCATCTGGCGTTAAGCTTCGCCAGCATATAGACTCAAATCGAAATCACAGGGACTATCCCGATGTCAAAGAAGCTCTCATCCTTCACACGCATGGCCCTGCTGGCTGGTGCCGTCACCTTGTTGCCAGCCACGACCGCAGGCCTCGCTGCGGTGGATGGCCGTGCCGGGCCTGAATTCGGCAAGCTTTACACCATCTACCAGCTGGTCAAGGCCAACTATGTCGATGCCACTGACGATGACAAACTGGTCAAGGGTGCGATTGATGGCATGCTCGCCAGCCTTGATCCGCATTCGGAATATCTCGAAGGCTCCAGCCTGACGCGGCTCGATACCATGATCGACGGCTCTTACTCAGGACTTGGTCTGTCGGTGGTGATGGATCAGGATACAGTCAAGGTTGTTGCCCCGATGCGCGGCAGTCCCGCTGCTGCTGCCGGAGTCAAGGCGGGTGATTACATCACGCACCTTGATGGTAAGTTGATCTATGGCCTGCCGCTCGATGATGCGGTGGCCAAGATGCGCGGTGAAGCGGGTAGCAATATCCGCCTGACAGTGTTCCGTTCAGGCCGCGATGAAGCGTTTGACATCACCGTGAAGCGCGGGGTCATCACGCTTGAGCCGGTGACATTCAAGCTGACCGATGGCGTGGGTGTGATCACCGTCAATGAATTCAGCCGCGATGTTGGCAATTACGTCAACAACGCCATGGCCGAAATGACCAAACAGAACGGCAAGAAATTGACCGGTGTGGTGCTTGATCTCAGGCAGAACCCCGGTGGTTCGCTGGATGAGGCGATTGCCATGTCGGACCTGTTCCTGACCACGGGCGATATCGTATCGCAGCGCGGGCGCGTTGCCTCGGAGAATGAATTCTACCGTGCCGAATCGATGTTCAAGGGCGATGTCGCGGGCGGGCTGCCGATTATCGTGCTGATTGATGCGGGCTCGGCCTCGGCCTCTGAAATCGTCGCTGGTGCCCTGCAGGATCAACGCCGCGCCCTGATCATGGGTGAGCGCAGCTTTGGCAAGGGCTCGGTCCAGTCAATGATCCGGCTGGATCGCACCCATGCGGTGAAGCTGACCACCGCGCGCTATTTCACCCCGGCGGGCCGTTCGGTGCAGGAAGGCGGGATAGAGCCGGATATCCGGGTGCCGCAAATCTCCGATCCCGATGCCGCCAAGCGTGCGCGGCTGTCGCTGCGCGAGAGCGATCTGCGCGGGCATCTGGTGAATGAGGTGAACATGGACGACAAGAAGCTTGAGAGCGACAAGATGGACGATCCGCGCTTCAAACAGACGGCTGAACAGCTGAAAACACAAGGCATCACCGATTTCCAGCTGAGCTATGCGATCTCGACGCTGCGGCGCTCGGGCGGGGCGCTGCTGGCCAAGGGCAAGTAAGGCGATGGCTGCACGCGCCGCACTTCACCGGGCACGATGGCTGGCCTTGCTGGTGCCGGCAGCGCTGCTCGGCGGGGCTTATATCTCGGAGTATGGCTTCGGCCTGTACCCCTGCGAGATGTGCTGGTGGCAGCGTTATGCCCATTTTGCAGCACTTGGTTTTGCGCTCTTCGCATTTGCCTTCAAGCAAGCGCGCTGGCCGGTGGTTCTCGCCGCTCTGGCAATCCTCGCCTCGGGGCTGATTGGTGCTTATCATGCCGGGGTCGAGTATAAATGGTGGGAAGGTTTTACCGCCTGCACCAGCCTCGTCGCCAAAGGCGGCAATCCGCTCGACGCGATTCTCGCCGCACCGACGATCCGCTGCGATGAAGTGCAATGGAAGCTTTTGGGCATTTCGCTGGCAGGCTTCAACTTCCTGCTTTCCACCGCTGGCACACTCGCGGTGTTTGCCGCTTTGAGGCGCAGACGATGAGTATAGCACGCTCGGCAAAAATGCTCCGCGTCGATCAGGCGGGCGAATATGGCGCGACGCGCATTTACGCGGGGCAAATGGCGGTGATGGGGAGCCGCGCGCCGCATTCATCCGCGATTGCCGCCATGGCGGCGCAGGAGGCGGACCATCGCCAGCGTTTTGATGCGCTGATTGCCGAACGGGGCGTGCGGCCTACCGTATTGCAACCGCTGTGGTCGGTCGCGGGCTTTGCTCTCGGCGCGGCGACCGCCTTGCTCGGGCCGGAAGCGGCCATGGCCTGCACGGCGGCTATCGAGCAAGAGATTGACCTCCATTATACCGCCCAGCTCGATGAACTTGCGGACGGAAGCGATCCTGAACTCGCGGGCATGATTGCAGACTTTCGCGATGATGAGCGCGAGCATCTGGAAACTGCAATGGCGGCGGGAGCCGAAAAGGCACCGGCCTATCCACTGTTGTCCGGCGCGATTCGTATGGGTTGCCGAATGGCGATCCGTCTTTCCGAGCGAATTTGATCCCTCGCAATGCGCGGGCAATCGGCACGCTTCATCTACCGTTCAAGTCATCTACCGTTCAGGGGCCATCCGCCCTATATGGGCTTCAAGGCCTCGCTTCAGGAGTTTGATTCCATGCGTTTGACCATTGCTTTTGCCGCAGCTGCCACACTGGCCGCAGGCGCTCTGCCAGCAGTTGCGCAGGACAGTTCCGGTGGCGAAAAGGTCAATGCGCTGATCGTCTATGGCGATGATAAATGCCCCGAACCCATTGGCGATGAAATCACCATCTGCGCCCGCAAGCCCGAGCGGGAGCGGTTTCGTATTCCGCAGGGACTGCGCGAAACCCCATCGGCCACCAGTGCATCCTGGAACAGCCGGGTGATGGCCTATGAGCGTGTCGGCAAGACCGGTACGCTCAGCTGCACCCCCACCGGCCCGGGCGGCTGGACCGGCTGTTCGCAGAAGTTGATCGACGCTTCCTATGCCGAAAAGCAGGGTGAAGACCTGCAGTTCAGCGCCATAGTCGAGGCGGAGCGCAACAAGCGTCTGGCCACGCTCGATGCCGATGCTGCGGCGACGCAGGCGCGCGTCGAACAGGCGGAAAAGGAGTTTGACGCGCGCAAACGTGCCGAACAGGATCCCAATCCCAACGCTGATCCAGCGCCCGCACCGCCAGTGCCCTCGGGCAAATAGCCTTTACGCCGGTGATTTAACCTTAACCCCCGATGGGTTAGGGTGAGGCATGACTGCTCAGCATCCCACCAAGATCCTTGTCGTCTTCGGCACCCGTCCCGAAGCGATCAAGCTGTTTCCCGTCGTCGCGGCGCTCAAGGCGGATCCGCGGTTTGATTGCAAGGTCTGCGTTTCGGCGCAGCATCGGGGCATGCTCGATCAGGTGCTCGATATCGCGGGCATCACTCCCGATCACGATCTCGATGTGATGAAGCCCGATCAGAGCCTCGATGCGCTGACCGCCACGCTCCTCACCGGGCTTGGCCGGGTGATGGACGGGGAAACTCCTGACCGGGTCATGGTCCAGGGCGATACCGCCACCGCCATGTGCGGCGCACTCGCTGCCTATTATCGCAAAATTCCGGTCGACCATGTTGAGGCCGGTCTGCGCTCGGGCAATATCTATCACCCCTGGCCCGAAGAGGTGAACCGCAAGATCATCGGCGCGATGGCCAGCCTGCATTTTGCCCCCACCGAAGTCTCGGCAGCGGCGCTGATCGCCGAGAATGTCGATCCGGCGCGGGTGCATGTCACAGGCAACACCGTTATAGATGCGTTGCAGTGGGTTTCCACCCGCATTGCAGCGGAGCCAGAACTGGTCTCGGGCCTTGCCGAAATCGAGGCGCGGTTTGCTGGTAAACGGATCATCGGCGTCACCAGCCACCGCCGCGAAAACTTTGGCGGCGGGCTTGAAAACATTGCCGAAGCCATTCGCCAGATCGCCCAGCGCGATGATGTGGCGCTGGTGTTTCCGGTCCACCCCAATCCCAGTGTCCGCGCGGTGATGGATGCGGCGCTCAAAGGCCTGCCCAACGTGGCGATGATCGAGCCGCTCGACTATCCGCACTTCGCCCGCCTGCTCGGCATGTGCGAGATCATGCTGACTGACAGCGGCGGCGTGCAGGAGGAAGCCCCGGCGCTGGGGCGTCCGGTGCTGGTCATGCGCGAAACCACCGAGCGGCCCGAAGGCGTGGCGGCGGGCACGGCCAAGCTGGTCGGCACCGATGTCACTACTATCGTTACCGGATTGTTCAAACTTCTCGACGATAAGGCAGCCTACGAATCTATGGCGCGCGCCCATAATCCTTTCGGGGACGGGCAGACCGCGCGCCGCATCGTGGAGTTGTTGCTACGTGAAATCGGACAAGAAGCCTGACGTTGCCGTAATCGGCCTTGGCTATATCGGCCTGCCCACCGCCGCCATTGTCGCCCGTTCGGGATGCCGGGTTCACGGCGTCGATGTCTCGCCCCATGTGGTCGAGACGATCAATCGCGGCGAGATTCACATCGAGGAAGTCGATCTCGATGGCCTCGTTCAAGGCGTGGTTTCGCGCGGGCTGCTGACCGCATCGCTCGAAGTTCCCGAGGCCGATGTTTTCGTCATCGCCGTGCCGACACCTTTCGACAAGGACCACGCGCCCGACATTTCCTATGTCCTTGCCGCTGGTCGTTCGGTTGCCAAGGTGCTGAAAGTAGGCGATATTGTTATCCTTGAATCGACCTCACCAGTCGGCACCACCGAAGCATTGCGCGACATGATTGCCGAAATGCGCCCCGATCTGAAGTGCCCCGGATTGACCTCCGAAATCCCCGATATTTCGGTCGCCTACTGCCCCGAGCGCGTGCTGCCGGGAAAAATCCTTGAGGAGCTGACCAACAACGATCGCTCGATCGGCGGCATCACCCCGCGCTGTGCGCGGAAAGCTCTGGCCTTCTACAAGCTGTTCGTGCGCGGCACCTGCATCACCACAGACTCGCGCTCGGCGGAAATGACCAAGCTGGTCGAAAACGCCTACCGCGACGTCAACATCGCCTTTGCCAACGAGCTGTCGATCATTTCGGACAAGCTCGGCCTTGATGTCTGGGAGGTGATCCGCCTCGCCAACCGCCACCCGCGCGTCAATATCCTCTCGCCCGGCCCCGGCGTCGGCGGGCACTGTATCGCGGTCGATCCGTGGTTCATCGTCCATTCCGCGCCCGAGGAAAGCCCGCTGATCCGCACTGCGCGCGGGGTCAATGATTGCAAGATCCACCACGTTATCGCGCGGGCTGACGAGCTGGTGAAAGCCAATCCGCAGGCCAAGGTCGCCTGCCTCGGCCTCGCCTTCAAGGCCAACATCGACGATTTCCGCGAAAGCCCCGCGCGGCTGGTGGCGGCGACTCTGGCGCGGCGTTTTGGGAGCCGGATTTCGGTGGTCGAACCCTATGCAGCGGAATTGCCGCGCGAATTTGAGGGCACCGGGGCGCAGCTGATCGACGTCGACACCGCGCTGGAACAATGCGACCTGCTGATCGTCCTCGTCGATCACGACGTCTTCCGCTCGGTGCCCTTGGCCGAGCGTGCGGGCAAAGTGGTGTACGATACGCGCGGGATATGGATGGATCAGCCGAAAGTTGCGGAGGCGGTGGTGCCGGGGTTAAGGTTGGCGAGCTGATCGCACTTCCACACCCCACACCTTCGTCCCACCCCATATATTCGTCATTGCGAGGCCAAAGGCCGAAGCAATCCAGAGCCGTCACGCACAGCCGCTCTGGATTGCTTCATCGCTACGCTCCTCGCAATGACGAGAACTTACAGGGCGACAAAGCGGACACCTGTCACCCTGCGACACAATCATATTCACCTGTAAAATCAGCAATTTGGTCGAAAAATGCCAGCGGACACTTTCCCAACAAAACACCGTTCACCCTGTCAAAGAACGCGCAAGCGCAATGCCGCACGCGAATAATGACAGGTTCAGGCGATGTAGGAAAATGAGTTGTTGAGCCGCTGCCTGCCGGACGGGAGCGGAACTTATTCACGAGTCAGCTGTTTATTCGAAAGGACAGAATTTCAGGAGAATTTCGATGGGCAAAGGACTGCTTCTCTGGCTGGTGGGCGTACCCATTCCAATTATCATCGTCCTGTGGTTGATCTTTAGTTGAGCAGCCCCTCCATCAAATCCCGTGATACTCTTTATACCACGCGATAAACTTCGGCACGCCCACATCAATACTCGTCGTCGGCCTGTAGCCCAAGTCACCCGAAATCGCGTCAATATCGGCAAAAGACTGCCGCACATCGCCGGGTTGCATTGGCTGGAAATCGATCTCGGCTTTCTTGCCCAGCTGTTCTTCCAGAATCGAAATCACCTTCATCAGATGCTCTGACTTGTGGTTGCCGATGTTATAGAGCCGGTGCGGCTTGGTGCTGCCGCCGGCTTTCACCGCGCCATCATCGGGCGCGGGGTTATCCAGACAGGCGACAACCCCGGCGACGATATCCTCGATAAAGGTGAAATCGCGGTACATATCGCCGTTGTTGAACACCGGCAGCGGCTCTCCGGCGAGAATCTTTTGCGTGAAGGTCCACATCATCATGTCCGGGCGGCCCCAGGGACCATAGACGGTGAAAAAGCGCAGACCCGTCAGCGGCAAGCGATAAAGATGGGCGTAGGTTTCGCTCATCAGCTCGTTCGCCTTCTTGGTTGCGGCATAGAGGCTGACTGGCTGATCGACGCGGTCTTTCACGGCAAACGGCAGTTTGGTGTTGCCGCCATAGACCGAGCTGGAGCTGGCATAGACCATGTTATCAAGGCTGCGGTGCCGCGCCACTTCGAGCAGGTTGAGGTGTCCGGCAAGGTTGGCGTTGAGATAGGCGTGCGGGTGAGTGATCGAATAGCGCACCCCGGCCTGCGCGCCCAAATGGACGACGCGGTCAAATTGATGCGGCTTTAGCGCGGCGACAAGTCCATCGTAATCGGCGAAGTCCTGACGCAGGAAGATGAAGCGATCCCCGCCTTCATCGCGCAGCTTTGCAAGGCGGGCCTCTTTCAGCCGCACGTCATAGTAATCGTTGACGCAATCGACGCCGATCACGGTGTCGCCGCGCGCCAGCAGCACGCGGCTGAGAGAGAAACCGATGAACCCGGCCGCGCCGGTGACGAGAACTTTCATGATCGTCCTTTACTGCATAAATCCGGGTTCACGCAAAGGCGCGAAGGCGCAAAGCGGTAGAGTAAACCGCCGGAGGCCCATATGGTCCTCACACTGCGGCTTTCGAAGCGTTTGAGAGTTTCAGCGGCTTTGCCGCATCAGCGACCTCTTTGCGCCTTCGCGCCTTTGCGTGAACCAATCTTCTTGTCTCAAAGCGTCCAGTCCGCCGCGCCGCCGAGTGCGCCTTTGAGGTCAGCGAGCGCGCCGCCATCGGCGACCAGTGCGCGCAGCGGTTCATGGCCCATGGCGAGGTATTCGCGGTGCGGGACGGCGAGGAGGACGAGATCGTGGCTGCCCGCTGCCTCGCCCAGTTCCAGCCCGTATTCGTGCCGCGCCTCGTCCGCATCAGCATGGGGGTCGTGGACCATCACCGAGTGACCCAGCCCCGCAAGCGCCGCGATCAGGTCTGCCACCTTGGAATTGCGCAAGTCGGGCACGTCTTCCTTGAAGGTCAGGCCAAGCACCAGCACCGATCCGGTCTTGCCGCCGCGCAGGTCATGCAGGCGCTGCGCGACCCACGCTGCCATGCCATCGTTCACCCCGCGTCCGGCAAGAATGACGTGCGGGGCAAGGCCCAGCTCCTCGGCGCGGTGCGAGAGATAATAGGGATCAACACCGATGCAGTGGCCGCCAACGAGGCCGGGGGAGAACGGCAGGAAGTTCCACTTGGTCCGCGCGGCTTCGAGCACGTCCCACACTGAGAGGTCCATCGCCGAGAAGATCTGCGCGATCTCGTTCATGAAGGCGATGTTGATATCGCGCTGGGCGTTTTCGATCACCTTGGCGGCCTCGGCGGCCTTGATCGAAGCCGCGCGGAACACGCCGCCGCTGGTGATCGCGCCATAGAGGCCGGCAACCCGTTCGAGCACTTCAGGCGTCTGGCCGGAAACCACCTTGGTGATCTTGTCGATGGTGTGTTCGCGGTCACCCGGATTGATCCGCTCGGGGCTGTAGCCGAGGAAGAAGTCCTTGCCGCAGGTAAGCCCCGAGACCGCTTCAAGGATCGGCGCGCAGAGCTCTTCGGTAACGCCGGGATAGACCGTGCTTTCATAGACCACCACCGGCACGCGGCCTTGGGCTACAGCGGCAGGAAGCATGGCGGCAACGGTGCGGCTGGCTGCCTCAACAATCGACAGGTCGGGGCGGTTGGCGCCGTCAATCGGGGTCGGCACAGTGACGATATAGAAATCGGACGGCGGGCAGGCAGCGGGATCACAGGTCAGCGTCAGTGTGCTGGCCTCCAGTCGTGCAGGTTCGATCTCGCCGGTTCGGTCATGCCCCGCTTCAAGCTCGGCAATGCGGCGGGTGTCGACATCGAGCCCGCAGGTCTGAAACTGGCGGGCCAGCGCCACGGCCAGCGGCAGGCCGACATAGCCAAGGCCGACAACTGTAACGCGCGAAGTGGCAGAAGACATTCAGGATCCTTGGTTTGCTTGCGTCACTTATGGCCGAAACCGGTAAACACAGTCTTGGCGGTCTTCACGATGATCAGGATATCGAGCCACAGTGAGAAATTGCGGATGTAGTAGAAATCGTATTGCAGCTTGGTGCGGATATCGTCGATTTCGGCGACGTGGCCCTGATTGACCTGCGCCCAGCCGGTGATCCCCGGACGCACGACGTGGCGGTAGCGGTAGAACGGTATCTCCGCCTCATACCATTCGGACAGTTGCGAGGCTTCGGGGCGCGGGCCGATCCAGCTCATCTGGCCGAGCAGGATGTTGATCGCTTGTGGCAATTCGTCAATCCGGGTGCGGCGCAGGAAACGGCCAAGCCGGGTGATGCGCCGGTCATTTTCCAGCGTGATGAAGCTTTCGATGCTACGACCGTTCGCCGCCTCACGCGGGGTCTGACGATCATCGCTGCGCATGGTGCGGAACTTGAACACGGTAAACTCACGCCCGCGATAGCCCATGCGCCGCTGGCAAAACAGCACCGGCCCCGGGCTGTCGAGCTTGATGGCCAGCGCGGTGAGCAGGAACAGCGGCGCCGAGACGATCAGCGCCGGGATCGCCACCAGCTGATCGATCAACTGTTTGAACGACAGCAGCGTGTTCATCGGCCCAAGCGCGCCGAAATTGTTTTCCGACAAATGCTCAAGATCGGTGCGGCCGGTCAGCGATTCATAGAGATCTTTCGAATGATAGACCGGCACGCCTGCCAGCGTGAAATCGGCCAGCCGCGCCTCCCATGCATCACTGTGATCAAAGCGGAAATCGGCGGCAACGGCATCAACACCTGGCGGCAGCGCGGCATCGCTCAGCTTCACCACCTCGACGCCGTCCATCTTATCGAACAGCTCGACCCTGCCGCCTTCAACGACGCCCAACACCAGCTGCGCCTTGCGCTGGGTCACCGCATAGACAAGGAAAAACCAGACCACAGACAGGACAAAGCCTACCACCAGGAGCGCGCGCGAATAGTCAATGCGGAACAGCAGGATGGCGGTAAACGCGAGGCCGAAAGAAGCGAGGAAACCCGGCAGAATCCCCGAACTTTCGCGGGTGCCGGGGAGATCACTGACCGAGCGCTGCAGCCAGAAGCCACCGACCAGCGCGGCAAGCGAGGCGAGTGCGGCATTGCGCGCTTCGGGCACGTGCCAGCCGGGTGGCAGCGAAGCCAGCTGGACGGCCAGTGGCAGAGCAACACAGATCAGCGCGGCCACCAGCAACTGCACCAAAGGATGCAGCAGCCTGCTCCGCCGCTGGAAGTGCCGGTTCGAGACGTTCATCGCTCTAGCCTATAGGGCGAAAAGGCAAGCTGCCGCAATCGCTTCGCTCCGTACTGAAACTATCTTTGCGCGCGGGCGTTCCACATCGCGAACACTGGACGCTCTCAGCTTTTGGGCTTAACGCAAGCCCCGCCCAGACCTGCGGCAACATCACGCTTAATCACGAGTCATTTCCAATAATGCCAATTCCCAAGCGCCTGATACCGGCTCGCCATGGCGATGCGCGCGGCTGGTTTACCGAAAGTTACAACCGTCAGCGGCTTGAGGCCGAGGGTATTACTGAGCACTTCGTGCAGGACAACCACAGCTTTTCGGCGGTCAAAGGCACACTGCGCGGCGTGCATTTCCAGACCTCGCCGCATGTTCAGGCCAAGATTGTCCGCTGCATTGCAGGCGCTATCTGGGATGTCGCAGTCGACCTGCGCGCCGGTTCGCCGAGTTATGGGCAGTGGGTGGCGGCAGAGCTTACCGCCAGCGGTGGCGAGCAACTTTATGTCCCCGGCGGTTTCGGCCACGGCTTCCTGACGCTGACCGACAATGCCGAGGTCGCTTACAAGGCCTCGGACTATTATGCACCAAGCTGCGATGGCGGCGTGCTCTGGGATGATGCCGATCTTGGCATTGACTGGCCGCTGGGCGGAAATGCGCCACAGCTTTCGAATAAGGACCAGAAGTTGCCGCGCCTGCGTGATTTCACCAGCCCTTTCCCCTATGATGGCACGCCCTTGGCGGCGCTGGATTGAGCGGAAGAACTGTCATGCAGCACAAGCGAATTCTGGTAACGGGCGGCGCGGGCTTCATTGGCTCGGCGGTGGTGCGCCAACTGATCGGCGAGACAGCCTGCGAGGTCTGCACTGTCGATAAGCTGACCTATGCAGGTAATCTGTCCTCACTGGGCGAAGCGCGCGGATCGAACCGGCATCACTTTGTGCAGGCGGACATCTGCGATGGTGAGGCGATGGCGCAGGCGTTTGCCAACTTCCGCCCCGATGCGGTGATGCATCTGGCGGCGGAAAGCCATGTCGATCGCTCGATCGATGGGCCGGCGGATTTTGTCCGCACCAACCTCGTCGGCACCTTTACCATGCTGGAAGCGGCGACGGCATACTGGCGCACGCTGGTTGACGAAGCGCGCGACAATTTCCGCTTCCACCACATCTCGACCGATGAGGTATTCGGCTCCCTCGGCGATGAGGGCATGTTCACCGAGAGCACCGCCTATGATCCGCGCTCGCCCTATTCGGCGACCAAAGCTGGCAGCGATCATCTGGTGCGGGCCTGGCACCATACCCATGGCCTACCGGTGGTGCTGACAAATTGCTCGAATAACTACGGTCCTTATCATTTCCCCGAAAAGCTGATCCCGCTGGTTATCCTCAAAGCCATTTCAGGCGCGCCGCTGCCGGTTTACGGCGATGGCAGCAATGTGCGCGACTGGCTCCATGTCGAAGACCACGCCCGCGCCTTGCGGCTGGTGGTGAATGAAGGCGTTCCGGGCGAGACTTATTGCATCGGCGGCAATTCGGAACGCACCAACCTGCAAGTGGTCGAGGCGATCTGCGCCGAACTTGATGCTGTCCGGCCATTGGCAGAGGGCAAGAGCTACCGCGATCAGATTGCCTTCGTCACCGACCGGCCGGGGCATGATTTCCGCTATGCCATAGACACCGCGAAGATCGCCCGCGAACTCGGCTGGCAGCCCGCGCAAACGTTCGAGACCGGCATCGCCGATACGGTGCGCTGGTATCTGGGTAACGAGGACTGGTGGCGGGCGATCCACGACGGCACCTATCGCGGCGAGCGGCTGGGTGCTGGAAATACTGGTGCGGCTCATGGCTGAGACATGGCTGGTTACTGGCGGTAGCGGGCAGGTCGGCATCGCGCTGCGCCGCCTTGCTCCGGCGGGGGTCACCATTGTCGCACCGGGCCGCGATGTGCTCGATATGGCCGCACTGCCTGATCTGGACGTACTGATCGCCCGCGAAAGCATCACGGCCATCATCAACTGCGCTGCCTATACCGCCGTCGACAAGGCTGAGTGCGAGCCGGAGCTTGCCCATGCGATCAACGCCGTGGCTCCGGGCCGGCTTGCCGCCGCCGCTGCCCGTGCGGGCATTCCGATTGTCCATGTCTCCACCGACTATGTCTTTGCCGCCGATGGAATGGGGCCATGGGCAGAGGACGGCGCGATTGCCCCGGCCAGCGTCTATGGCGCGAGCAAGGCGGCGGGCGAGGCGGCGGTTCGCGCATCGGGCGCGCGCCATGCCGTGGTCCGCACCGCTTGGGTGGTGAGCGCCGACGGCAACAATTTCGTCAAGACCATGCTGCGGCTTGGGGGTGAACGCGATGTGCTCAATATCGTTGCCGACCAGATCGGCACGCCGACCCATGCCGGTGATCTGGCTACGGCGCTGGCGATGGTGACGGCGCGCTTCACCAGTGATTCTGATCAGCGATCTGGCCTGTGGCACTGTGCCAATACGGGCGAGACGACATGGCACGGGCTGGCCGAACACGTCTTTGCCGAGGCTGCACGTCATGGCTTCAAGACACCGGCTGCGGTCAACGCGATACCTACCGCCGACTATCCCACCCCGGCACGTCGTCCCATGGATTCGCGGCTTGATTGCCGCCGTATTGCGCAGGACTTCGGCATCAGACTCAGGCCGTGGCAGGATGCGGTGACGGAAATTGTCGCGACTCTTGCCGCGCAGCAACAGGAACAGATCGCATGAAGGGCATCATCCTCGCGGGCGGGTCAGGCACCCGGCTTCACCCGGCAACGCTGGCGGTGAACAAGCAGTTGCTGCCGATCTATGACAAGCCGATGATCTATTTCCCGTTGTCGGTGCTGATGCTGGCGGGCATCCGCGAGGTGTTGATCATCTCGTCGCCCGAATATCTTGGCAATTATGAGCGGTTGTTTGGCAGTGGTGAACAACTGGGCCTGACGATCACTTATGCCATTCAGCCCAAGCCAGAGGGACTGGCGCAGGCCTTTCACATTGGCGAGGAATTCCTTGCAGGTGGTCCTGCCGCGCTCGTGCTTGGGGACAATATCTTCTACGGCGCGGGCCTGCCCGAGATGCTGCACAGCGCGCGGGATCGGGCTGAGGCCGGTGCGGCAACGGTGTTTGGCTATCATGTCGAGGATCCGACAGCTTACGGCGTGGTCGAACTCGACAGCGAAGGCCGCGCGATATCGCTGGAAGAAAAGCCAGCGCAGCCCAAATCGAGCTGGGCAGTAACCGGGCTCTATTTCTATGACAGCCGCGTTACTGACCTCGCCCGCGCGGTGAAACCATCAGCGCGCGGCGAGTTGGAGATTACCGATCTCAACCGGCTCTATATGGAAGCCGGGGCGCTGCATGTAGAGCGCATGGGGCGCGGCTATGCCTGGCTCGATACCGGCACCCATGACAGCCTGCTTGAGGCGAGCGAATTCGTCCGCACCATCCAGCACCGGCAGGGCATCCAGCTTGCCTGTCTTGAAGAAATCGCTTGGGAACAGGGGTTTATCAGCGATGAGCAGCTGCGGGAGCGCGGCGAGTTTTTCGCCAAGACTGGCTATGGCCAATATCTGCTACGTCTGCTGACACAGGATCGCCTACGCTGATGGTGATGACTGCGGCATCTCCGGCAAGGCCATCGCGGCGTCCGGGCGTGCTCTATATCTCCTATGACGGGATGCTGGAACCGCTCGGGCAAAGCCAGGTCATTGCCTATCTGGAAAAGCTGGCAGGTGACGCCAGGCTGCATCTGGTGAGCTATGAAAAGCCCGCCGACTGGGCCGATCTTGCCAAGCGCAAAGCCATCGCTGCGCGGCTCTCCAGCAGCGGCATCAGCTGGCATCCGCTGACCTATCACAAGACGCCGACAGTACCGGCGACGCTGTTTGATCTGGGGCAAGGGCTGGCACTTGGCCTCTGGCTGACGCTGCGCCACAATATCCGTATGGTCCATGCCCGCAGCTATGTGTCGGCGCTGATCGGCTGGATGCTCAAGCTGCTGACCGGCTCGAAGCTGCTGTTCGATATGCGCGGGCTGTGGGCTGACGAGAGGGTTGATGGCGGGTTGTGGCCAGCGAATGGCCGGGTCTATCGCGTGGTCAAGCGGATCGAGCAGACGCTGCTATTGGGGGCCGATCACATCATCACGCTGACCCATGCCTCGAAGCTGGTGATCGAGCGCTTCCCCTATCTTGCTGGCACGGCCCATGCCCCGATCACAGTGATTTCGACTTGCGCCGATCTTGACCGCTTTTCCCCCGGCGAAGCGCTGAAGCCCAAGCACTTCACGCTGGGTTATCTCGGCTCGATCGGCACCTGGTATTTGTTCGACGAGGTGCTGGCCTGCTTCCGCCAGATCCTTGAGCGGCGCAGCGATGCACGGCTGCTGGTGGTCAATCGCAATGAACAGGAACTGGTGCGCGAGATGGCGGCGGCGGCGGGGATTGATCCTGCTGCGATTGAAATTACCGCTGCCGATCATGCTGATGTGCCCGCCCAGATTCGCCGGATGAGCGCGGGGGCGGCGATTATCCGGCCGGTGTTCTCCAAGATTGCCAGCGCGCCGACCAAGCTTGCCGAATATCTTGGCTGCGGGGTGCCCTGCCTTGGCAATGTCGGGGTGGGCGATATGGAGTCCATCCTTGAGGATGAGGGCGCAGGTGTGGCTCTGCGCGCGTTCAGCCCGGCTGAGCGCGCCCGTGCGGTGGATCGCTTGCTGGAGCTTGCCGATGACCCGGCCACTGCGGCGCATTGCCGTGCCATTGCCCTGCGGCATTTCTCGCTCGAAGGCGGCGCGGATAGCTACCGCTCCATCTACCGGGAGCTGCTGGCATGACAGCGGCTTCACGCAAGATGCTGGTGATATGCCCCTTTCCTGAGGGCTGCGCCGCGCAGCAGCGATTGAAGTATGAGCAATATTTCGCTGATTGGCGCGCGGCGGGCTGGGAAGTCATCGTCTCCAATTTCGTCGATCGGCAGGCCTGGAATGTGCTTTATGAGCGCGGGCATCTGCTGGCCAAAGCATTCGGCGTGGCCAAAGGCTACTTGCGCCGTATCCGTGATCTGTTTCGCATCGGCCGCTATGATCTGGTCTATGTCTGCATGTGGGTGACACCGCTCGGCACCTCGTTTTTTGAGCGGCTGGCGCGCTGGCAGGCCAAGGCGCTGGTCTATGATATCGAGGATAATGTCCTGAACGGTCCGGGCGAGGCGCAGAGCCACCCCAATCCACTGGCGCGCCTGCTCAAGGGGCAAGGCAAATACCTTTACCTGATCCGCAAGGCTGATCACGTCATCACCAGTTCGCCGTTTCTCAATGACCGCTGTCTGGCGCTGAACGAGAACCGCGCTTGCACCTATATTACCTCGTCGGTTGATACTGATCGCTTCCAGCCCGCGACGCTTTACAGCAATGACAAACCGGTGGTGATCGGCTGGACCGGCACTTTCAGCTCCATGATCTATCTCGATCTGCTGCGCGGCGTGTTCCAGCGGCTGGCCCTTAAACTGCCTTTCAAGCTGCGGGTGATCGGCAATTTCGATTACGAACTGCCCGGCGTCGATCTTGATGTCCTGCGCTGGTCAGCTGAAGAAGAAGTTGCCCAGTTGCAGACGCTGGATATCGGCGTTTACCCGCTGCCGATTGATGATTGGGTGCTGGGAAAATCTGGCCTCAAGGCGATCCAGTACATGGCCTTCGCCCTGCCTTGCGTCGCCACCGAAGTCGGCACCACCCCGATGCTGATCCGCAATGGTGAGAACGGGATGCTTGTCCGCAGCGAGGCAGAGTGGGAAGAGGCACTTGAACGGCTGATTCGTGAGCCCGCGTTGCGGCGGCGGCTGGGTGAGGCGGCCAGAGCAGATGCAGTTGCCAAATATTCACTAAACGCGATAGCGGGACAATATCGTGCGGTGATCGAATCTGTGGGGCGTAAAGGGCAGCAATGAGCAAGAAGATCTTCATGGCCGGTGTCGGCGGTATGCTCGGCGAGGCGTTCCACCATGTCTTTTCAGGCAGCCATGAGCTGGCCTGCACCGATAAGGACGTCAACGCGCCCTGGCTCTCGTTCCTCGATTTCCGCGACCGCGACGAATATGTGCGGCAAGTCGATGCCTTTCGCCCCGATTATCTGTTCCACATCGGCGCGCATACCAGCCTCGAATATTGCGAGGACAATCTGGATGATGCCTATGCCACCAACACCCTGCCGGTGGAAAATGCGGTGTGGATCGCCAATCGGCTGGAAATTCCGCTGCTTTATATCAGCACCGCCGGAATTTTTGACGGCGCGCAGGAAACCTACGACGATTGGGACCAGCCAAACCCGCTTGGGGCCTATGCCCGCTCCAAATATATGGGCGAGCGTTATGTCATTGAAAATGCCCAGCGCTATCTGGTGTGCCGCGCTGGCTGGATGATGGGTGCAGGGCCGGACAAGGACAAGAAGTTCATCCAGAAGCTGATGCAACAGCTGAAGGACGGGGCCAAAGAGCTCAAGGTCGTTGATGATAAACTTGGCACGCCGACCTACACCCGCGATTTTGCGGCGCAGGTGAAAGTGCTGATCGATCAGGAGTTGTGGGGGCTTTACAATATGGTCTGCCAGGGCGTGACTAGCCGCTTCGAAGTGGCGGAATATCTCGTCAAGGCGCTGGGTAAGGAAGGCGAGATTGCGGTCAATCCGGTCAGCTCGGACTATTTCGCCAAGGAATATTTTGCCCCGCGTCCGCCATCAGAGCGGCTGCTCACCCGCAAGCTCGATCTGCGCGGAGTTAATGTGATGCGTGATTGGCGGGTCTGTCTGGATGAATATCTCGCCGACAAATACGCCGGTTATCTCGGCTAGCAGACGCGCGGATAATGGCCACCTCCTACAGCTTTCACCCCGTTGCCCTTTGCAATATGTGCGGCGCGCTGCCGGAGACGTTCCACGTTCTGGGCACCAGGCTCAATCGCTCGCAAGGGCGTGATCCGCGCCATGTTCGCGGCGCGGCGGTGACTATCGTGCAATGCCGCCAATGCGATCTGATCTTCCCCGATCCGCAGCCGGTGCCGGCATCGGTGCTCGATCACTATGATATGCCGGGCGAGGAATACTGGCAGGACAACCGCGCCGAAGCCGTAGTGCCACCACTGATGCAGGCCCGGTTTGACGCGCTACGCAGCCGCTTTGATGTGGGCGGCCAGCCAGTCGCGCTGGATGTTGGGGTAGGTTCAGGCTTTTCGGCGCTGGCGATGATGAACGCCGGGTTCGATGTTCACGGGTTTGAACCGATCCCCCAGTTCCGCGAACTGGCGCTGCGTACGCTGGGTTTGCCCGAGGATCGTATCCGCCTGTCGGGTATCGAGGATGCGGACTACCCGGCAGAAAGCTTTGATTTCGTCAATTTCGGGGCGGTGCTGGAGCATCTTTACGATCCCGGCGGATCGCTGGCCACGGCTGTGCGCTGGCTGCGGCCGGGCGGGCGGATCATGCTGGAAGTCCCCAGCGCGAAATGGTTGATTGCGCGGCTGATCAATGGCTTTTTCCGGCTCAAGGGCACCAATTACGTCACCCACACCAGCCCGATGCACAGCCCGTTCCACCTTTATGAATTTGGCGAGAAGTCGTTTCAGCGCAACGGTGAAAAGCTGGGCTACTCTGTCGAAACGCTCAACATCGAGGTGGGTGTTGATACTTCCATGCCAATGTCGCTACAGCGGTTGCTGCGCCCGGTCATGGCGCGCACCGGCACCGGCATGATGCTAGAAGCGGTGCTGCTCAAGCGCTGATCAGGATTGGGCGGCGCGCCACGCCTGATACATCAGCACTGACCACAAGGGCTGGGTAGCATCCTCGCGGGATTCAAGATGGCTTTGCCAGCGAGCGCGTATCACCGCGACATCGAACAGCCCTTCAGCAGCGAGAGCCGCAGGCGACAGCAGCTCCTCCGCCCAATCGCGCAAAGGTCCGCGCAGCCACAGCCCAACCGGGATGGCAAAGCCCGCCTTGGGCCGGTCGATCAGTTCGCGCGGCACATAACGATAAAGCAGCTGCTTGAGGATATCCTTGCCGCCGCCACCGGCAAATTTGAGGCTGGGCGCAATCCGCGCGGCGAGCGCGGTAACTTGCGGGTCGAGGAAAGGAATCCGCGATTCAAGGCTGACTGCCATGCCCGCCCGGTCAACCTTGGCAAGGATATCATCGGGCAGATAGGTTATGGCATCGGCGTGCATCATGCGCAGCTCAAGCGGCAGTCCGGCCAGCCGTGGATCAAGGCTCAGGCGTTGCTCCCGGTGCAGATCGCCCGCCAGCGGAGCGCCGTGCAGCGCCCAATCATCGAGGAAGCTGTCAAATAACATATCGAAATCGCGCGAACGGGCCATCAGTTTCAGCCCGCGCTGGGCGTTGTGTCCGAATTGCACAGAACGGCGGCGGCGGGTTAGATCGGACAGGCCATTCCGCAGACCCGGTGGCAGCGCGCCCGCCATGCCGAGGCCAGCGCGGCGCAGTGGGCCGGGCACCTTGTCCATCATCCGCCACAGACGCGGGAACTGCACATGGCGGTTATAGCCACCGAACAGCTCGTCGCCCGCATCGCCGGACAGCGAGACCGTGACCTGACTGCGCGCCAGTTTAGAGACGAGATGCGTGGGAATCTGCGATGAATCGGCGAATGGCTCGTCATACATCGCCGGGAGCTGCGGGATGACGTTCAGCGCGTCCTGCGCGGTGACATAGAGCTCGGTGTGCTCGGTGCCGATGGCCTTCGCGACCTTTTTGGCGAACACTGCCTCGTCAAAACCGGCCTCGGCAAAGCCAATCGTGAAGCTGCGGATTGGCTGGGCGACGCAGCGCTGGGCGATGGCAGTGATCAGCGAGCTGTCGATACCGCCTGACAGAAAGGTGCCTACCGGCACATCGGCGACCAACTGGCGACCTACCGCGCCGGTCAACGCCTCTTCCAGTGCCTCCAGCGCTTCATGGCTGTCGCTGATCGGATCGGCGGCCCCGGCCAGCACCTGATCGGCATAGTCGAAATAGCGGGTCAGCCGGATCGCGCCGGTTGCTCCAACCTCGGGTGCTGACTGCAATGGCATGGTGTCAGCATTGGCTGGCAGAGTCAGCAAAGTGCCCGGCGGCAACTTGTAGATGCGCTGGTAGATCGAAAGCGGCGCGGGCACATAGGCGCGGGCCATCAGGCTGGCGAGGGCTTGGCGCTCAACCGGATTGTCAAAGCCCTGTGTGGCTTGAATCGGGCCTAAAGTTGAGGCGAAGGCAAGGCCAGCCTTGGTCCAGCCATAATAGAGCGGCTTTTCACCAAACCGGTCGCGCGCCAGCGTCAGCTCGCGCTGGTGATTATCCCAGAGCGCCAGCGCGAACATGCCCGAGGTGCGTTCCAGCGCGCGCTCAACACCCCATGCGACAATCGCGGCAAGCAGCACTTCGGTATCCGAATGGCCTCTCCAGTTCTGGGCCAAGTTCTGGGCCAAGTTCTGGCCCAAGTTCTGGCCGTTTCCGGTAGCTTCCAGCTCGGCGCGCAGTTCCATGAAATTGTAGATTTCACCGTTGTAGGTGATTTCATAGCGCCCACAGGCCGATGACATCGGCTGATGTCCGGCCTCGGTCAGATCAATGATCGCCAGTCGGCGGTGGCCAAAGCCAATCCGAGCATCCTCGCTCAGCCATTCGCCAGCGCTGTCTGGCCCGCGCGGCACGATGCGCGCTGTCATCCTGCGCAGCTGCTCAGGGGTTACGGGGTGACGGCTGTTCAGCAGCCCGGCTATTCCGCACATGGCCTGCCGATAGGGCCCAAGCGCCTGATTGTCCATGGCTCTGCTTGCGCAATTCGCGCTGGCAAGCGCCTCGCTTCGCCCCTATCAGGCGCTGGCTATGCCGATTGGGGCTGGGGCTATATGGAAGGTTAATCTGTGAGTCGGAATTATGGCAGCCGTAAACGTGTTCTGGTTACGGGCGGCGCGGGATTCCTCGGGTCACATCTGATCGACCGGCTGCTTGAGCAGGGCCACGACGTGATCTGCGCCGATAACTATTTCACCGGCTCGCGCGATAATATCGCACATGTCTGGGGGCATGAACGGTTTGAATTCATCCGCCACGATGTCACCTTCCCGCTCTATATCGAGGTGGACGAGATCTACAATCTCGCCTGTCCGGCCTCACCGGTGCATTATCAGCACGATCCAGTGGCAACGACCAAGACCAGCGTTCATGGTGCGATCAATATGCTGGGGCTGGCGAAACGGCTGGGTGCGCGGATTTTTCAGGCCTCGACCTCTGAAGTCTATGGTGATCCATCAATGCACCCGCAGCGCGAGGAATACTGGGGCAACGTCAATCCCATCGGCCCGCGCTCCTGCTATGATGAGGGCAAGCGCTGCGCCGAAACGCTGTTTTTCGATTACCACCGCCAGCACGGGCTGGAGATCAAGGTGGCGCGCATCTTCAACACCTATGGCCCGCGGATGCACCCCTCTGATGGCCGCGTGGTGTCCAACTTCATCGTTCAGGCGCTGAAGGGTGAGCCGATCACCATTTACGGCGATGGCGAACAGACGCGCAGCTTCTGCTATGTTGATGATCTGCTGCGCGGGTTTATCGCGCTGATGGAATCGCCCGCCGATGTCACCGGCCCGATCAACATCGGCAACCCCGGTGAATTCACCATCCGTGAACTGGCCGAAAAGGTCATCGCCATGACCGGCGCCAAGTCCGAACTGGTGCAGTTGCCATTGCCCGCCGATGATCCGCGCCAGCGCAAGCCTGATATTACCAAGGCACGCGAACAGCTGGGCTGGGAGCCGAGTATTGCGCTGGAAGAAGGTCTGGGCAAGACGATCGACTATTTCCGGACCAAGCTGGAGCTTTGAGCCTTAGGGCGGCACACCTATGGCAGGCCATGTCGCCTTTCTCTTGCCGAATATGGGCGCGGGCGGTGCCGAACGGCTGACGATTGACCTGATGGCCGGCTTCATCGCGCGCGACGTAAGGGTGGATCTGGTGCTGCTGGCGCGCGCTGGTGCATTCCTGAGCCTTGTGCCAGAAGGCGTTCGGGTGATCGATCTCGCCGCCCCACGCCTGCGCCATGCGTTCTTGCCGCTGCGACGCTATTTGCGCCGTGAGAAGCCCGATGCATTGGTCGCGGCGATGTGGCCACTCACCTCCGTCGCGGTCGCTGCTGCCGCTGGGCTGCATAAGCGCCCGCGCGTGATCATCAGCGATCATTGCCCGCTCAAGCAGCAATATGCGCACAAACTGCGAGGCCTGCGCCTGTCGATGCGGGCAACCTATCGCTATGCTGATGCGGTGGTGGGCGTTTCCGACGGGCTATCGGAGGAATTGGCTGATCTGGCGGGCATCAACCGTGCGCGCGTGACGACCATTGCCAACCCGGTGCCAGTGCCGCTGACTTCGGGCATCGATCCGCAGAGTCTGTGGCAAGGCCGCCCGGGCAAGCGGCTGATCTCTGTCGGTACACTCAAGCCGGAAAAGAACCATGCGCTGCTGATCGACGCCTTTGCGCTGTTGGTGCGCGATCAGGATGCAGTGCTGGCGATTGTCGGCGAAGGAACGACACGAGGGCAGCTTGAAGCACAGGTGGCGCGGCTTGGGCTTTCGGATCGTGTGCTCTTGCCGGGGTACACCGCAACACCGGGTGATTGGTATGCCGGGGCCGACCTGTTCGTGCTGTCATCAGACTATGAAGGCTTCGGCAATGTCATGGTGGAAGCGATGCATTTCGGCCTGACGGCGGTGGCGACCGATTGCCCCTATGGCCCGGCTGACGTTCTGGGAGCCGATGTGCTGGGAGCCTCTGGACTTACCGACGGCCGCTGGGGCGTTCTGGTGCCATGCGGGGATGCCGCCGCACTGGCCGAGGCGATGAAAACAGCGCTGCCCAATCCGCTTGATCCGGCTTCGCAGCGGACACGCGCATCGCACTATTCGCTGGAGCGGGCTGTCGAAGCTTACTGGCGATTGATGGCGCAGCCATGAGCGGCCCCGCCCCATCTGTCTCGCCCGTGCGCCAGTTTTTTCGCTCATCGGGCATGATGGCCATGCTTTATGCTGGGTCGACTGGGCTGACATTCGTGGTCGGGGTGGTGTTGGCACGGCTGCTGGGAGCGGCGGATTATGGCATCTATGCTTTGGCCCTGACCACGGCGACGCTGGTAGGGACAGTCACCGAATTCGGCCTGCCGGTGCTCGCCATGCGTGAGGTTGGCGCGGCGCGGGCGAGCGGTAACTGGAGCGAGCTGCGCGGATTGTTGCAGTGGTCTGACCGGGCGATTGCGCTGCTCTCGCTGCTGCTGATCGCCGGGACTTATGCTGCCGTGGCAAGGTCTGATGCGGCGCAGGATTCAGCCTATCTGGCGGCGATGCTGTGGGCGGTGCTGTTGATCCCCTTCGTGGCGATCGGCAAACTACGCTCGTTTGTGCTGCTGGCGCTGGACCATGTCTTTTCCAGCCAGTTCGCGGTGATGATCCTGCGCCCGCTGGTATTTCTTGTCCTGTGCCTGATCCTGGCATGGCAGAGCGGCGGCCAGCTTTCGGCGACGACGGCGCTGATCGCGCAGCTGGCAGGGGCGGTGGCGGCGATGGCCGCAGTGCTGTGGCTTTACCATCGCTATCGCCCCCGCCAGCTGGCCGGGATCAAGCCACACTATGCCGTGCGCGAGTGGCTGGGAGCCTGCCTGCCGATGGGGCTGACCGAAGGCTTGCGGGTGTTGCAGGGGCAGTTAGCCCTGTTGCTGGTCGGCTGGCTGGCTGGCGCAGCAGCGGCGGGCGTTTACCGGGTTGCCGATGCGGTGATGCAGGTGACGGCGCTGGCCAGCTCGATCGTCGGCACGGCAGCGACGCCCTTGTTCGGGCGGCTGTTCAAACAAGGCGACAGCGCCGGGTTGGAGCGTGTTGCCGTGCTGGCAGCGCTGGTCATGGCCGGCGGGGCGCTGCTGCTCGGTCTGCCGCTGGCACTGGCGGGGCAGTGGATTTTTCCCTTGGTCTTCGGCGCAGACTTTGCCGCATCGGCTGCGGTGTTCACCATTCTTTGGCTAGGGGCCGTGCTGGCGGCGGGCTGCGGACTGGTGCTCGCGGTCGCCAATATGACCGGGCAGCACGTGCTTTCAACCCAATCGTTCATGCTGATTGCGCTGGCCAACCTTGTGCTGGGGGCATGGCTGATCCCGGCGCACGGCGCTGAAGGGGCTGCGTTTGCCTCAGCCGTGGCGCTGGTGCTGGGCAACGGTTTCTGTGCCATCCGCCTGAAACAGCGCACCGGGATCAACGCTACGCTGTTCAATCCCGCCGCGCCGGGGATTGCACTTGATGCGCTGCGGCAGGTCAGGCAGTTAGCCGCATCACTGATTTCCGGCACCAGGCGCGGCGAATGATCAAACGGGGATATGACAGGCCATGCTGAAGCAGAGCATCAAACGCTGGCGTGATACTTCGCCGCTGATGGAGCCGGTATGCCGTGTTTTGCGCAAAGTGGTGCCGCTGCCGCAAAGTGTCTGGCAGCATCTGGCCTTTACCGGCATCGCTGATTTTACCGTCGCGGGGCGACGCGTGAAGATGCGGCACTTTGGCGCAGAGATCGAGAACAGCCTGTTCTGGGCGGGCTATGGCCATGATTGGGAAGCAACCACGCTGCTTGCCTGGGTACGGCTGGCGGGCGAGGCGCAGGTGGTTTTCGATGTTGGGGCCAATACCGGACTGTTTGCCCTTGCCGCCTGTGCCGCCAATCCGGCTGCGCGCGTCCATGCCTTTGAGCCGATGCCCGCCATTGCCGCGCGGCTCAGGCAGAATGTTGCGCTTAATGCCTCGCCGGTCACGGTCCATCAGCTTGCCGTTTCGGACAGCGATGGCTCTGCGCAGATCCGCGCAATGGAAGCTGCGCATGAATATTCTGCGAGCTTCGAGCAGATGGACTGGATGAACGCGGAAAACGTCACTCTGGTCGAGGTCAAGGTGGCGAGACTTGATGGCGTTATCGCTGCCACCGGTGATCGGCCGGACCTGATCAAGCTCGATGTCGAACGCCATGAACCGCAGGCACTGCGCGGTTTGTGGGCCGGATTGGGTGAGGGCCCACCGCCCACCATGGTCATCGAAGTGCTGGATGATGAAGTGGCCGCTAGGGTACGCGATGAGATCGAGGGGCGGGGCTATTCAGCTTTCGTGATCCATGAGGGCCAGAGCATCACCCGCGGCACCATCCATGCCGAACCCGGAACGATGAACTGGCTGCTGATACCCGAAGGCGCGACAGGCTTTGGCGCGCAGCTTATTGCGCAGGGCACCATGAGCCATGCCGAATTGATCGCAGGACGAAGTTGAATTGCATACCCTGACCGAATAATTCGGGCTCAATCAAAGGCGGAATCTGAAAAGTGATTGCTTCAATATCGCCACATCTTTAACCAGCAAGACGACCATAGCCCTTTCCAACCCCATATCCTTCTCCAACCCCATATCCTTCTCCAACCAACGGGATAGCCATGAATATAGTTGCCCGAATTGCTAACCGACTTGGCAGGCGCTGGGGTATTCGTCCCTTTTCGTGGGCGGCCCCCTGTAGCCTCGAAGAGGTAGGTGGCGACCATTTGAATCTGTTCGATCGCATTCATGATCTCAACTATTGGGGATCGGAAGAATCCGTCTCGGGCGGTGGCTCGACCCATGGGCGTACGGCTGAATATGCAAAATTGCTGAGCCGATTGATTGAGCAGCGGCAGATTCGTTCGATGTTCGATGCACCTTGCGGCGATCTCAACTGGATCGGCAATGTTATTGACGCAACTGGCGTTTCCTACAGCGGAGGCGATGTGTCCGAGCGCGCGATCGATATAGCCTTGCAACGTCGGCCAGGTGCCGATGTCCGTCTTTTCGATATTCGCCATGACGCTTTCCCCGATGCGGATATCTGGCATTGCCGTGACTGCCTGTTTCACCTGTCGTTTGATGATGGTTTGGCCGCCTTGCGTAATTTTGCGAACAGCAAGATTGATTGGGCCTTAATTACTACAAATACAGCCCGCTGGATGCGAAACATCGACATAGCTACCGGTGGCTGGCGGGTACTTGATCTTGAACGTGCCCCATTCAATCTTCCTTCACCCGAGCTGCGCCTCAAAGACTATCCCGAAAAGACCGAGTTTCCGCGTTATGTCGCCCTGTGGCGACGCGAAGCAATTGCTGCGGCACTTAAATGACCATTTACTGGCTGCTTTTTGGCTATGCCGCGATCATGGCGCTGGCCTATCCGGTGGATACAGGGCGGCATCCGGCGGGCATGGGGCGCAGCTTCGCGTTGATCGCCTTTGTCCTGTTCTATGTTCTCATCGGCGCGCTGCGGCATGAGACAGGCGGTGACTGGGAAACCTATCAGGGAATGTACAGCGATATGCAGAGCGATACGCTCAGCTATGCGCTGACTGCCACCGATCCGATGTTCGGTGCTCTCAACTGGATTTCCGCGCAGTTTGGCCTGGGGATCTACCTTGTCAACGGGGTCTGCTGCCTGATTCTGGGAACCGGAACCGTGCTCGCCGCAACACGTATGCGTGAGCCTTGGTTGGCGATCCTGATCGCCGTTCCCTATCTGCTCATCGTTGTCGGCATGGGCTATGTCCGGCAGGGTGCGGCGATCGGCCTGATGCTGATGGCTCTGGCCCAGCTTGACCGCTCGCGGCCCTTGGTGACGATAATTTATCTGATTCTGGCGACCGGCTTTCATTCCAGCGCGGCCTTGATTTCCCCGCTGTTCGCCTGGTCGCTGGTCAGCAAGAACAAGCTGCTGGCCGTGGTGCTGATGATTGTCGGCTCGCTGGCTTTTTCTATCGTACTCGCACCGCGGCTTGATACCTTCGAGGCGGGCTATCTGGATGCCGAATACGATTCAGGCGGTGCTGCCGCGCGTATCCTGATGAGCGTGGTGCCGTCTGTGCTGGTGCTGGCGCGCTGGCGC
>CAMDQO010000026.1 GCA_945906105.1 Novosphingobium sp. Chol11
CATCGAAATTTTCCAGAACTGCATCGTCTATAACAAGGATGTGTTCGAGGATTTCGCAGCGCCCAAGGGGGCCGAAGCGCGCCAGCTGTGGCTCAAGAATGGCGAGCCGATGCTGTTCAACAAGGACACGCAAGGCATCGCGCTCGATATTGAGCAGCTGACGCTGAAAGTTGTTGATGTTGTCGATGGCGATTGGCAGGCGGCGGGGGTGATCGTCCACGATGTCACCAACCGCTCGGTCGCGCATATGCTGGTTGAATTGCCGTTCGGTGCTTTCCCGATGGCGCTCGGCGTCATCTACGACGATCCGCGCCCGACATTCGAGGAAGTCGTCACCGAGCAGAACATCAAGCTGGCGGCGGGCAAGACCCCCGATCTGGCCAAACTGCTCGCCAAGGGGCAGACGTGGACTGTAACGGAGGATGGGCCGGAGTTGTAAGCTGTCTGGTCCTCGTGTGAGACCAAATTGAACAGCTCTCCCATCCTGATCTGGCTGCGCCGCGATTTGCGGTTGGCGGATCAGGCGGCTTTCCATGCTGCTGCCAGCACCGGCAGTCCGGTCATTCCGGTCTATGTGCTCGATGACGAGACGCCCAAGCATCGCCGCATGGGCGGGGCTTCGCGGTGGTGGCTTCATCATTCCCTCATCAGTCTGGATGCCGATCTGCGCGCAATCGGTTCACGGCTGATCCTCAGGCGCGGGGGGTGTGAGGATGTGCTGGCCACTTTGGCTGAGGAAACCGGCGCGCGGGAAGTCCATGCGCTGCACCACTACGAACCGTGGTGGCGCAATGCCGAAAAGGCGGTTGGTGAGCGGCTGCTGCTGCATTTGCATCACGGAAATTACCTGGCACCGCCGGGCTCGGTGCTGAATGGCAGCGGCAACCCTTACCGTATCTACACGCCCTTTTGGAAAAACCTGCGGGAGCGGATGCCGCCGTCAGTGCCGCTTGATCCGCCAAGTCACCTGCCAGCCCCGCAGGCTTGGCCCGCCAGCGATGCGCTGGATGCTTGGGGTCTGGAGCCCGCTGCGCCTGATTGGGCAAGTGGCTTTCGCGCTGAATGGCTCCCCGGTGAAGCTGGAGCCAATTCGCGGCTTGATGATTTCGTCGGTGAAGCCGCGCAATATCAGGCGCAGCGCAATTTGCCCTCAATCGAAGGCACCTCGCGCCTTTCGCCCCACTTGCACTTCGGCGAAGTGTCACCCGCGACGATCTGGCACCGCGTGGCAAGTGCTGGCGGCTCGGTGCAGACCTTCCTCGGCGAGATCGGTTGGCGCGACTATGCGCAGAATGTGGTTTTGCAACTCCCGCAATATGGCAGCCAAAATGCCACGTCCGCCTTCGATGCGCTCCCATGGCGCAGCGGACCTGAGGCTGAGGCTGATCTGAAAGCGTGGCAGCAAGGCCGCACCGGCTATCCGATAGTCGATGCCGGGATGCGCCAGCTGTGGGCGACCGGATGGATGCATAACCGCGTGCGGATGATCGCCGCGAGCTTCCTCATCAAGCACCTGCTGATTGATTGGCGGCGCGGCGAGGAGTGGTTCTGGGATACGCTGGTCGATGCTGATTACGGCTCTAACGCGGTGAACTGGCAGTGGTCAGCGGGAAGCGGAGTGGATGCCAATATGTTTGTGCGGATCATGGCACCGCTCACCCAGTCACCAAAATTCGACGCTGCCGCTTATATCCGCGAATGGGTGCCGGAACTGGCGAATCTGCCCACGGGAGAAGTTCACGATCCGCTGTTCCGGCCTGCCGGTTACCCCCGCAAGATCATTGATCACGCGGAGGCCCGGGCGCGAGCGCTGGTGGCCTATGGCGTGATGAAGGAACGCAAGTCAGCGGAAATCAAATAATATTGCGGTAAATGCTGTCGCCCCGCCACCGCGCCAGGATATTGTCATGGACGATGGGGCTGAGCAGGTTGTCAAAGGCGCAACCGGCCAGGCTGTTGTCCCACCACACGACTTCGGCTTGCAAGGCTTCCAGCCCGGGCAGCGTCAGCCAGCAGACCGTTCCGGGATGCAACCGGTTGATCGCCGCGCTGCAAAACCCGCCGAGTGACAGATCGTGGACGATGGTTGTAAAACTGCGGCCTCCCGATGCGCGCAGGCTGGCGGGGATTTGTATGCGCGTGCGCGGTGCGCTGCGATCTTCCTGCGCGGCAATCGCATAGCGATCCGGCGCGAGATATTCAGTGGACATGTTCGGCCTCCCGGTTTCAGCTGGCAAAATGCCACCCTTGCTGATGCGACCCTGCCGGGGACGCTTTGTGGAGTATGGAGGAACGCGGTTTCCGGGTGTTTATGAATCTACGTTAACGGATTCACGGGTTGGGCTGGCAAACTGTTCACCAAGCAGCGCAACCAAACGCTGTGCCACAACCTCTGGTGGCTTGACTGAAGCAGGCGCTTCACCCGGATAGGCCCGTGCTCGCATCGCGGTTCTGGTTGCCCCAGGATTGACAATGGCGACGCGTATCTTGCTGATATTGCGTACTTCCTGTGCATAGCAATCGAGCAGCACCTCAAAGGCGGCCTTGCTCGCGGCATAGGCTCCCCAGAAGGCGCGCGGGTCGGCTGCCACCGTGCTGGTCAGGCCGATCACGCGGGCGTCGGCACTGGCCTTGAGCATCGGATCGAACGCCGCCAGCAAGGCTTGAGTCGCCATGACATTGGTGGTCAGCGCCTTGTTGAAAGCCCCCTGATCTATATCCGTGACACTGCTCAGCTGCGGCAGGACTGCGGCGTTGAGCACAAGGATGTCGAGCGCATTCCAGCGGTCGCGGATGGCACTGGCCAGCCTGGCGATGCCATCAGTCTCGACCAGATCAACCGGGGCGATAGTGGCATTGCCGCCGCTCGCGAAGATCGCTTCCTCCACAGCTTCCAGCGCCTTCACATCCCGCCCGGTGAGAACGACATGGGCACCCGCAGCCGCCAGCGCCTGTGCAGTCGCCGCGCCGATTCCCCGGCTGGCCCCGGTGACGAGCGCCAATTGTCCGACGAAAGCCTGCTCGCTCATGCGACCTTATCGACCGGCAGCATTGGTTCGGCGGGAGACTCGCGCTCTTCCATGTCGGTCAGGCGGGTCGGGTAGTCACCGGTGAAGCAGGCGTCGCAATACTGAGGGCGGGCATCATCGCGGCTCGCTTCACCCACCGCGCGGTAAAGCCCGTCAATCGAAACGAAGGCGAGGCTATCGGCGTGGATGAATTCGGCCATGCCCTGAATATCCATCCGGGCGGCGAGCAGCTTGTTCCGCTCGGGCGTATCGACGCCATAGAAACAGCTGTTTTCGGTCGGCGGGCTGGCAACGCGGAAGTGTACTTCCTTGGCCCCAGCATCGCGCATCATCTGGACGATCTTCATCGAGGTGGTGCCGCGCACGATTGAATCATCGATCAACACGATCCGCTTGCCCGCCACCAGAGCGCGGTTGGCGTTGTGCTTGCGCTTGACGTCAGCATGGCGCGCGCCGTCTTCGGGCTGAATGAAGGTGCGCCCGACATAGTGCGAGCGGATGATGCCAAGCTCGAACGGAATGCCCGATTCGGCGGCATAGCCAATGGCTGCAGGAACACCGCTATCGGGCACCGGAATGACGATATCGGCTTCGACCGGGGCTTCGCGCGCCAGTTCGACACCGATTTGCTTGCGCACCTCATAGACCGAGCGTCCGCCAGTGACCGAATCCGGGCGGCTGAAATAGACGTGCTCGAAAATGCAGGGGCGCGGGCTGACCTTGCCGAACGGGCGGTGGCTGATGATCGTGCCATCCGGGGTTACTTCAACCAGTTCGCCCGGCTCAACCTCGCGGATGAAATCGGCGCCGACAACATCGAGCGCCACAGTTTCGCTGGCAAAGATCACTGCATCGCCAAACTTGCCCATCACCAAGGGGCGGATGCCCAAAGGATCACGGCAGGCGACCATGCGCTTGGGCGTCATGCAGATCAGCGAATAGGCACCTTCGACCATGCGCAGTGCATCAACAAATTTGTCCAGCAATCGCGGGAAACGACTGGTGGCGATCAGGTGGATGATGACTTCAGTGTCTGAGGTCGAGTGAAAAATCGCACCCTTGCTCACCAGCACATGCTTGAGAGCCATGGCATTGGAAATATTGCCATTATGCGCGATGGTGAAGCCGCCCGAGGCGAGATCGGCGTGGAGCGGCTGGACATTGCGCAGGCCTTGCCCGCCGGTGGTTGAATAGCGCACATGGCCCGAAGCCATTGATCCCGGCAGTTCGGACAGGATCGTATTGTCTGAAAACACCTGCGCGACATGGCCGATGCCGCGCCGGGCATAAAATTCCTTGCCATCATAGCTGACAATGCCGACCGCTTCCTGACCGCGATGCTGCAAGGCATGGAGGCCGAGCGCGCACATGGCCGCAGCGTCCTTGGCGCCGATCACGCCGAAGATGCCACACTCCTCGCGCAGCTTGTCGCCGTCGTCGTCGAGGAAGGGATGAGTGATGTTCATGTATTCGTGCCAGCCAATGGTTAGCCCTGTGCCGCGCCTTTGGCGGGGATTGGGCCGGAAGGCAAGGGGAGCGGAGAAAGAGGTGTTGCGCAGTTGAAAAATTGGGGTGGACTAAGTTCGCTCGCCAAACTGAATGGCCAGCCATTGCCACCCGCGCCGCACACCCCTAAACCGCCGCCCAACCAAACCGTTGCCACAAGAGCCCACATCTTGATCCTGTCTCCCTTCGAATGGATGATCGCCAAGCGTTATATGCTGCCCGGCAAGGGGGAGCGGATGATTGCGCTTGTCGCCTCGATTGGCGTCGGCGTGGTCATGCTCAGTGTCGCGCTGCTGGTGATCGTGATGAGCGTGATGAACGGTTTTCGCGCCGAATTGCTCGACAAGATCGTCGGGCTCAATGGCCATGCGATCATTCAGGCCTATGGCGGACGGCTGGATAACTGGCAGCAGGTGCTCAAACAGGTTGAGGCGACACCGGGCGTGACACACGCCTCACCGCTGATCGAACAGCCGCTGCTGGTGACGTTCAATGGCCGGGTTGAGGCGATTCTGGTGCGCGGCAATACGCCAGGTGACATCAATACGCTGAAGACCAAGATCAAGGACGGCAATCTCGGCGAACTGACGCCCGATGCGGGGAATGTCGCCATTGGCGCGCGGCTGGCGGAAAACCTGGGCGCGCAGGTGGGTGATTCCATCACCATCATCAACCCGCAGGGCCGCGCCACGCCGTTTGGTACTGTCCCGCGCGAGATCGGCTATCACGTTTCCGCAATTTTCGAGATCGGCATCTATGACTATGACGAAAGCTTCGTCGTCATGCCGATCCCCGATGCGCAAACCTTGCTGCTCACCGGCGATTCGATTGGCATGATCGAGGTCAAGACCGAAGATGCTGACCGCGTTGAGGAGATACTTGCTCCGGTCAAAAACCAGCTTGAGGGGCAGGCGGTGGTGACGGATTGGAAGACGATCAACGCCTCGCTGTTCGAAGCCTTGCAGGTGGAGCGGGTGGCAATGTTCTTTGCCCTGTCGATGATCGTGCTGGTTGCCGCTTTCAATATCCTGTCATCGCTGATCATGATGGTACGCGCCAAATCGCGCGACATCGCGATCCTGCGCACCATGGGCGCGACGCGGCGCAGTCTGCTCAAGATTTTCGTCACCACCGGCACGATTGTCGGCGCGATGGGGGCGCTGAGCGGCCTGGCTCTGGGTTTCCTCGTGCTCTATTTCCGCCAGCCGATTGTCCGCCTGATGGAACTGCTGACCGGGCAGAACCTGTGGGATCCCAAGATCCGCTTTCTTGCCGAACTGCCATCGCGCACCGATCCTGCCGAAGTGCTGGCGATTGTGGTGATGGCGATGGGGCTGAGCTTCCTCGCCACGCTGTATCCCGCCTTCCGCGCGGCGAGTACCGATCCGGTGCAGGTGCTGCGTTATGAGTAAGGCTCCCAAGCAGGCGCTGCCTGAACCCGTTGTCCGCCTCACCGGCCTGACTCGCAGCTTTGAGCAGGGCGGTGTGCGCATCGATGTGCTCAAGGGTGTCGATATGGAGGTCCGCCCCGGTGAGATCGTCGCGCTGCTGGGGCCGTCAGGCTCGGGCAAATCGACCATGCTGCAAGCCATCGGGCTGCTCGAAGGCGGTTTCGGCGGCAAGATCGAGCTGGCGGGCATTGATGCCACCGCGCTTGATGGTGATGAACGCACCACGCTGCGCCGCGACAAATTGGGCTTCGTCTATCAGTTCCACCACTTGCTCCCCGATTTCAGCGCGATTGAGAATGTCGTCATGCCGTTGATGATCGCCGGTAAGTCTCGCGCCGAGGGCGAGGAGCGCGCGATTGAACTGCTGGGCGCGCTGGGACTAGGCGAACGTCTCAGCCACCGCCCCAGCCAGTTATCGGGCGGCGAGCAGCAGCGCGTTGCGGTTGCCCGTGCACTGGCCATCCGCCCCGCGCTGGTGCTGGCCGATGAACCGACCGGCAATCTTGACGAGGCGACGGCTGACAAAGTGATCGGCGAATTCGTCCGGCTGGTGCGCGGGCAAGGTAGCGCCGCCGTGGTCGCCACGCATAACGAGCGGCTGGCCTATGCCATGGACCGCGTGGTGCGCCTGCATGATGGGAAGCTTGAATAGCCGTTCGTCGGCCAATGGAGCGGTTCTGTCGAGCCAGTCTGGCTTGATTGCGCCTCAGCGGTGCAGGTTGCCAGTCGGCGGAAATTGCCGTCTGATAAACCGGGGGGCGCGTTCTGATGCTCACAGCCTTGATCCTGCTTGCCGCGCAAGCTGCGCCGGTTGCCACACCGCCACCACCCAGACCGCCAGCCTGTGATACGGCCGCTCATACCGCTTTTGATTTCTGGGTCGGCGATTGGGATGTTTATCCCAACGGGGCCAAAGCGCTGGCCGCCCACAGCAAGATCGAGCGGCTCTATGCCGGTTGTGCCATTCGCGAAAGCTGGCTGCCGCTGAAAGGAGCGGGCGGGGGCAGCCTCAGCAATCTGGACCCGGCAACCGGTCGCTGGCATCAGTTGTGGATTGGATCGCAGCCCGGCCGCGTGGCCTTTGAAGGTGGTTCGGTTGATGGCAAGATGGTGCTGACCGGCTTCTGGCAAGGCGTCAACGGACCAGGCAAGGACGGGCTGATCCGCATGAGTTACACCGCTGACGACAAGGATACGGTGCGTCAGCACGGCGAGATATCAACTGATCACGGACTCACCTGGCAAACCAGCTTCGATTTTATCTATCGCCGGACAGCGATTCCGGGCAAATAATTCTGCACAAGCCAGAGGAGACAGCGTGCCAGATACGATCGCCGATTTTACCGCACGTCTGCCTAATGGCGACGAAGTCAGTCTTGCTGACAAACTCGGCAAAGTGCTGCTGGTGGTCAACACCGCCAGCAAATGCGGCTTCACCCCGCAGTATGACGGGCTGGAGTCGCTGTGGCGTAAATATGGCGATCAGGGTTTTGAGGTGCTCGCATTTCCCTGCAACCAGTTCGGCCATCAGGAACCGGGCAATGCCGATGATATCGCCAGCTTCTGCAAGGTGAACTTTGGTGTTAGCTTTCCGCTGATGGCCAAGATCGAAGTCAATGGTGACGATGCCGATCCGCTCTATACTTGGCTGAAAGTAGAGGCGCCGGGGATTTTCGGCACCCAGAAGATCAAGTGGAACTTCACCAAGTTCCTGATCGGCCGCGATGGCAAAGTCGTGCGGCGCTATGCGCCGACGGCAAAGCCATCACAGATCGAAGCGGATATTGCCAAGCTGCTGTGACACCCGTGGATAAGGCGCTGTTTCAGCGTGACCGAATCGGGCCGATCTGCCTAGCTTGACGCCATGGCTTTCACACCTTTCGTCCCCTTGCGCGTATTCTCAAGCTACACCCTGCTGGACGGGGCGATTGACCCCAAGGCCTTTGCAAAATTGGCCAAGGAGCGCGGATTTCCTGCCATCGCCATGACCGATCGCAACGGGCTTTACGGCGCGATGTCGTTTGCCTCGGCCTGCAAGGACAGCGGTGTGCAGCCGATCATCGGCACCCTGCTGGGCATTTGCCGTGGCGATGGCAAGGTGGTCGATTGGCTGGGGCTCTATGCGCAGAATAATGATGGCTGGCAGAACCTGTGCCACCTCGTCAGCCGCGCGCATCTTGAGCGCCCGCTGGAGCGTGATCCGCATGTCACCATGGCCGATCTTGAAGGACACACTGACGGCTTGATTGCGCTGACGGCAGGCGGTGAGGGCGCGCTGGCGCGGCTGCTCGCCGAAGCGCGGCAAGATGCTGCCGAAATCTTGTGCGAGCGGCTGGAAGGCCTGTTTCCAGGGCGGCTCTACATCGAGATTTCGCGCCGCAACGATCAGATTGAAGAGGCTGCCGAAGCCGCATTGATCGATCTCGCCTATGCCAGCGATCTGCCGCTGGTCGCCACCAACCCCGCCAACTTTGCCGAGCCGGGCTTTTTCGCTGCCCATGATGCCATGCTGTGCATCGCCAATTCCACCCACGTCGATGCCGCCGAGCGGCCGCGCTCAAACCGCGAGTCCTGGGTGAAATCGGCCCCGATGATGGCCGAACTGTTCGCCGATCTGCCCGAAGCCCTGGCCAACACGCTGGTTGTTGCCCAGCGCTGCGCCTTCGCCCCGCCCAAGCGCAAGCCGCTGCTCCCCAGCCTTGCCGGCGACAAGGAAGGCGAGGCGCAGATGTTGATCGACGATGCGCGCGCGGGGCTTGAAAAACGGCTCGAAACCTATGGCGATATGGGCGAGGATGAACGCAAGGTCTATTTTGACCGCCTCGATTTCGAAACCAATGTCATCAACACCATGGGTTTCGCCGGGTACTTCCTGATCGTCGCCGATTTCATCAAGTGGGCCAAGGAAAATGATATTCCGGTGGGGCCGGGGCGTGGCTCGGGTGCCGGATCAGTGGTGGCCTGGGCGCTGACCATCACCGATCTCGATCCGCTGCGGCTGGGCCTGCTGTTCGAGCGCTTCTTAAACCCCGAGCGCGTTTCGATGCCTGATTTCGATATCGATTTCTGCGAAACCCGGCGCGGGGAGGTGATCCGTTATGTTCAGGCGAAATACGGCACTGATCACGTCGCCCAGATCATCACTTTCGGCAAGCTGAAGGCCCGCGCGGTGCTGCGCGATACCGGGCGTATTTTGCAGATGAGTTATGGCCAAGTTGACCGGCTGTGCAAGCTGATCCCCAACTACCCGACCGACCCGTGGACGCTGCCAAGGGCGCTCAATGGCGTCGCCGAGTTCAAGCGTGAATATGACAATGACGATGAGGTGAAACGCCTCGTTGATCTGGCCATGCAGCTCGAAGGCATGCCGCGCAACAGCTCCACCCATGCCGCCGGTGTGGTGATCGGTGATCGTCCGCTGGCGCAACTGGTGCCGCTTTACCGCGATCCGCGCGGTGATATGCCGGTGACGCAGTTCGATATGAAATATATCGAGGACACCGGCCTCATCAAGTTCGATTTCCTCGGCCTCAAAACTCTATCCGTTCTCAAGAAAGCAATGCAACTACTTGAAACACGAGGGATAACTATCAATCTCGATGCATTGAGCTGGGATGATGAGGAAGTTTACCGCGTACTCCAGACGGGCGATACCGTCGGCGTGTTCCAGCTGGAATCAGAAGGAATGCGGCGCACGCTGGCGGCGGTGAAGCCGACCAGTTTTGGCGACATCATTGCGCTCGTCTCGCTCTATCGTCCGGGGCCGATGGACAATATCCCGCTGTTCGGTCGCCGCAAGAACGGACTGGAAGCGATCGAATATCCGCATGAGAAGCTGGAAGGCATCCTGGCAGAAACCTATGGGATTTTCGTCTATCAGGAACAGGTGATGCAGGCCGCGCAGATCCTGGCCGGTTACTCGCTCGGAGATGCCGATTTGCTGCGCCGCGCCATGGGCAAGAAAGACCCGGTCGAGATGACCCGTCAGCGGCAACGCTTCGTCGATGGCTGCAAGGAACTTTCGGGTATCGACAAGACCAAGGCTAACGAACTGTTCGATTTGATCGACAAGTTTGCTGGTTACGGTTTCAACAAGAGCCACGCCGCTGCCTATGCGCTGCTGTCCTACCAGACGGCTTGGCTGAAAACGCATTACCCGCACGAGTTTTACGCCGCCTCGATGTGCTTCGATATGCATCAGTCGGAAAAGCTGGCGGTCTATGTCGATGATATGCGGCGAAATGGGGTGTCGCTCGCCGGTCCGGACATCAATCATTCGGAAGCTGAATTCAGCGTCGAGCAGACCGACGAAGGGCTGACCGTGCGCTATGCGCTCGCGGGCATTCGCAATGTCGGCGAAAAGGCGATGGATGCCATCACCGCTGAGCGCGACGCGAATGGGCGCTTTGTCAGTTTGGAGGATATGTTCAAGCGCGCCCCGCAAGGCTCGATGAACCGCCGCCAATTGGAAGGCTTGGCCGCTGCCGGGGCTTTTGACGCAATCGAGCCCAACCGCGCCAAGGTGATGGCCAGTGCCGATATGCTGCTCGCCGTGGCCGATGAGGCTGAGCGCAGCCGCAACAGCGGGCAGGCGGCACTGTTTGGCGGCGATGATCACGCCGCGCCGGAACTGCGGCTGATTGATACGCCGGTGTGGAGCAAGCCTGAGCAGATGGCCAAGGAGCGCGAGAATTTCGGCTTCTATTTCGCCGCGCATCCCGCCGAACAATGGCGCGCGATAGCCAATGCCAACGGCGCGCGGACTTATTCCAGCCTGATGAGCGGCGGGGCGGGGGCCAGCGGGCGGCTTCCGGCAAGCATGGCGGTGATGGTTGAGGGTGTGCAGCGCCGCAAGACCAAGCGCGGCAAGGACTTTGTCATCGCCGAATTCTCTGACAGTTCAGGGCAGTTTTCCGCCTCGTGCTTTGAGGAATCGCTGGTCGAGCCGATGCAGGGCTGGGCCAAGGATGGCACCTGTCTGCTGCTCAACGTCGAACTTGATGCGCCAAGCCCTGATGAACCACCGCGTATCACCGTGCGCGGCGCAAGGCCGCTTGCCGAAGTGCGCGAATCTGCCCGAATGGAACTGCGTCTGGAAGTTGACCGCGCCAGTGCGCTGGGCGATCTCGCGCTGCTGCTCCCCCGCGCTGATGGCGGCACCGGCGAAGTGCTCGTGCGGCTGAAAACCGGCGGTGGCCACGAACCACTGCTGCTGCTCGGCCGCAATTTTCAGCTGGACAGCGAAGTCGCCGAACGGATCGCCACTATCCAAGGAGTGCATCAGGTTGCGCTGGGCGCACGTCGAGGGGCCGCGCATCTGCGGCTGGTGGCGTGAATGGAATGAACAGCGGCTGAGCTTCAGCCCTGCAAATTCACCCAGACGTTGCGCACCTGCTGGAACTCACGCAGTCCCTCGATGCCGCCAAGCCGTCCGTGGCCCGAATGTTTCATCCCGCCAAATGGCACGCAGGGCGTCATCGCTTCACCCGATCCGTTGACCTGAACCTGTCCGGCCATCATCTGCCCGGCAACCCGGTGCGCGCGGGCAAGATTGGTGGTGTGGATATAGGCGCCAAGCCCGTAATCGCTGTCATTCGCCAGCGCGACGGCTTCTTCCTCACTGTCGAAAGGTGTGACGACCAGCACTGGCCCGAACACTTCGTTGCGGGCGATTTCGCTGTTGGGAGCAACATCGACCAAGACGGTGAGCGGCAGAAAATAGCCGTTCGCATGGTCCCCGCCCAGCCGTCCGCCGCCGGCAATCACGCGGCCGCCTTCTGCTACGCCGTGATCCACCATGCCCGAAATGCGGGCGAGGGCCGCTTCGGAAATTACCGGGCCAAGCATATTGGTGGAAACAAACGGATCGCCCACGGTTACGTGCCCGGCCATGGCGGCGAGCATCTGGAGATATGGCTCATAGATTGAGCGTTCCACCAGCAGCCGCGTGCCGTTGACGCAGCCCTGGCCATTGGCAGAAACCCCGCCAGACATCCCGCGCTTCACCGCGTCTTCCAGATTGGCGTCAGCAAAGACGATCACCGCCGATTTGCCGCCAAGCTCAAGTCCCACCGGCTTGAGGCTCTGCGCTGCATTGGCGAGGATTTTCTTCGCGGTTGCGCCGCTGCCAATGAATTCGATCTTGCCGATGCCGGGGTGCGCAACCATCGCTTCGCCAACATCTGCGCCGCCAGTGACAAGGTTGACCACGCCCGGCGGAAAACCCGCTTGCCGGATCAGTTCGACCAGCCGCATCACCGAATAGGGCGCAAGATCGGGCGATTTGATGACAATGCAATTGCCCGCAGCCAGCGCCGGGGCCAGCACCATGGTCGCGGCGAAAATTGGCCCGTTCCATGGCACGATCACGCCGACAACGCCGTAGGGCTCGTAACTCACGTAATCGAGTGCCGGTCCGCCCCATGTCGGTACCGTGCGGCCCTCAAGCTTGTCGGCCCAGCCGCCGTAATAACGGAACTTGTTCGCGCCATCATAGCCCATGTAGCCCGCGCCCATTGCCGTCGCGCCGTTCTCGGCAATCAGGATCGGGGCCATGTTCTGGCTTTCCGCCTCAAGCAGATCGGCAAGCTTGAACATCAGGTTGCGGCGCTTGTCGCCAGTCATCGCGCGCCATGCCGGGAAGGCAGCCTGAGCGGCTTCAACCGCGCGATCGACATCGGCCGGGGAGCCCATGCGAATTTCGCGGGTGACGGTGCCGGTGCCGGGATAGATATGGGCGTGCAAATCGCCGCTGCCCGCTTCCTCAACACTATCGCCAATAATCAGTGTGCTGCGCGGCAGAAGGTCCGTATTGGGAAGCTGAAAGCCCATAATCACATCGCCTTTATCTGATCCCACATCGCGTCAGGCATGCTGGTGTATTCGAGGTAGTGACCGAAAGCCTTGCGGCCATCGAGATAAGCGAAGCTGAGCGCGCCGGGGCCGGAATTGCGCTCGAACATCAGTGGCAGGTCCTGTTCGTCCACCGCCTTGCGGAACGCATCATAGTCTGGGACGCGCATGCAGATGTGGTGAAAGCGCATCGCACCGCCGTTATCGGGGGCATTGGCATAGACGCCGGTCTCGTCAATCTCGACCTCGATCAACTCGTACTGCAACCCGCCATGCGAAAACATGGCGATGCGTGACTTCTGGCGCTTGGGGCCGTCGGGGGTATCGACTGTCTGATCGACGGGGATGATCATCGGATCCTTGGCAAGGCCGCGCGCCTTGAACACGGTGATGGCAGCCTCGATATCATCGCAAATGTAGCCGTTCTGGTAATGGGTTCCGATGAGCATGGTGTTTTCCTCTCTCAGCCTTCGCGCGCAACATCATAGCGCGACAGATAGCGCTCAAACATCGGCTCCAGCGCTTCCTTGCTCAGGCCGTATTGCGCCAGCTTGTATTCATGGCGACCGAACTTGTCCTGCGGATTATCGTCAACCCAAGCTTGAATCCCCGATTCCGCTGCAGCGGTAAATGGGTCGCCAAGCTGGGCGTAAACCTGCCTGGTTGTGCCGATGGGATCGTTCATCAGATCGGCGTAGTGGACGTCAATTATCCGATCCTCGCCGAACTTGTCGCGGAAATCCATGATGCGATTGGCGTGCTCGGCGGCCTGCCAGGGGTAGTCCTCAGCGAGCCATGCCGTGTCGATCTTGCCCATATGCATCATGTGGCTGAGCGAGATGATGCTGCACAGCGATCCGGCGGCAGCGTAAGGATCGCGGTGCGTCCAGATCACGCGGGCGTCGGGATATTCGGCAAACAGTACCTCAAGATTCAGCGCATGGCTGGGCATCTTGAGGTTCCAGGTGCCGGGCGCCTGAGACTGCAACACCTGCAGGAACTTCTTGTGGTAGCTATAGGCAGAGCTGACATCAGCGGAGAAGATGAACTCCTTGTATTCGGGCAGCTTGCCCTTGCTCTCGATCATCAAAGTTTTGAAATCGTGCGCCATGATGAACACATCTTCGTTGGGATAGACCGCCGAGCCGCGATAGTATTTGCCAGCATCAGGGCGGGCCGCAAGCATCGCCTGTTCCTGTTCCAGACGAGCCAGCGCGCGCGGATCGGTTTTCAGTGTTGCTGAGGTTGCGGGCGGCACCGGATCATCAATTTCCCAGGTCAGCGGGGAACGGCGCGCGGGATCAGCACCGAGCAGGTTGGACATCAAGGTGGTTCCGGTGCGTGGCACACCCATAACGAACACCGGACGCTCGATTTTGCGCGTCAGCAGTTCGGGGTTCTGGCGCAGATAATCGCTGATTTTCAGCCGACCTTTGAGGTAATGCACGATATCATGATTTATCCGGTCAATGCCCACCTCGGCAAACTGATCGCGGGCGATGCCCCGGTTCACATCGCGCACCAGCACGTCGAGTCCCTCGCGGTAGCTTTCGTTATCGAAGTCCTGAATCCCGGTCTGCTTGCGGGCTTGTTCGATCAGTGCATCGGCGACGAGCAGCTGGGCCATAAATCCTCCATTGATGTGAAGTTCGCCTAGCAGCGTTTTGTCTGATTGCCCTGCCCTTGCGGCACTCATCGCGGCGACGATTGCGCTGGCACTGGAAAGGCGGGCGCGGCTCCGGCATGTGGTGGGAGAGAGATATTTTCAGGAGAGAGCGATGGCGAAGGGCCTTTTCGATTGCACGGGCAAGGTGGCGCTGGTGACCGGCGGTAATGGCGGGATCGGCCTGGGCTTTGCCATGGGCGTGGCCAAGCAGGGCGGCGATCTGGCGATCTGGGCGCGCAGCGAAGAAAAGAACGCCGCTGCCAAGGCTGCTCTGCTCGAAGCAGGCGCGGGCAAGGTTGAAACCTATCAGGTTGATGTCAGCACCGAAGCGGCGATCCTCGCCGGATACGAACAGCTGATGCAGGACTTCGGCCGCATCGATTGTGTCTTCGCCAATTCGGGTGCCAGCCCGCGCTACAACTCGGTATTCGATATGCCGACCGAGCATTGGCACGAGTTTCAGAACGTGGCGCTGCACGGCGCCTTCTTCACCCTGCGTGAAGCGGCGCGCCACATGAAGGCACGTGCCGAGGCGGGGGAACCGGGTGGCAGTCTGGTCGCCTGCGGTTCGCTCTCGCTGTTTCAGGGTCTGGCGGGCAAGATGGAATATGCGGCGTCAAAATCAGCGGTTGCGGCAGTCATCCGTTGCCTTGCTGCAGAAATGGGCCAGTTCAATGTCCGCGCCAATGTGGTCGCGCCGGGGCTGATCATCACGCCGATGATGGGGCCGTCCGATGGCCCCGCGGTCAAGTATCTTGAAGGCCAATACGCGCCAATCACGCCGATGAAGCGGGTCGGCTATCCGGAGGATTTCGAGGGCATCGGCGCATTTCTGTGCTCGGACGCCAGCTCGTTCATCACTGGTGAGACGATCAAGGTCGATGGCGGCTACATGATCCGCGGCTAAGCGGCGGACGATTTGGAGATTGGCTATGCGCTTACTTAACATTCACGGCGTCGGTGATGTTCGCCTTGATGCCTATCAGCGCCCGGCGGCGGGTCCGCAGGATGTGGTCGTCAAGATGAAGGCTGTCGGCATTTGCGGCAGCGATCTGTCCTATATCAAGATGGGCGGCATCCCCAATCCGCTGGCGACGACGGCGCTGGGCCACGAAGGAGCGGGCGAGGTTATCGAGGTGGGCGCAGATATTGCCGGGATCAGCGTGGGTGACGCGGTGATCGTCAATCCGATGATGACCCCCAGCAACATTGGCAGCGGCGGCCCGGAAGGCTGCTTCACCGAAGAACTGCTGGTGCGCGATGCGGCTGTGGGCGTGTCGATCTTGCCGATCCCTGAAGGCATTTCCTACGAGATCGCGGCGCTGTGCGAGCCGCTGGCGGTCGCCATGCACGGCGTCAACCGCGCCGATGTGAAGGCTGGCGACAAGGTGGTGGTGTTCGGTTGCGGACCGATTGGCCTTGGCATGGTGTTGTGGCTGATTGATCGCGGTGTGACCGATGTGGTCGCTCTCGATCTTGCCCCCGAACGACGGGCACGGGCGCTGGCGCTGGGTGCCCGCGCCGCGCTCGATCCCGCCAATTGCGATCTGCGCGCCGAGCTGGTGAAGCTGCACGGCGAGGTTCCGTCTTATGGCCGCGTCGGCGTTGGCACCGATGCTTTCATCGATGCCGCCGGTGCGCCGTCGATCCTCACCGATGTGATCATGATGGCCAAGTTCCATTCAAAGCTGGTCATCACCGCCGCCTACATGAAGCCCATCGAATTCCCCGTCGGGCGGATGCTGACCAGCGAAATGACAATCACCACGGCGGTTGGCTATCCCACCGAAATGCCCGAAGTGATCGCCGCCATGCCGCGCCTGAAGGACAAGCTGGCATCGCTGATCAGCCACACGCTGCCCTTTGCGGAGGTGATGAAGGGGCTTGAGATTGCCGCCACGCCAGGATCGGCGAAGGTGATGATCGAGTTTGAGGACGCCTGAGCCATGGCTGACGATAAGCAAACACCACTAGCCTCACTGGTCATGGCTGGCGACAGCCAGACCGACGCCGAGAAGATAACTGACTCCATCTACATGGTGAAGGACGTGTCCAACGCCTATCTCGTCACGTGCGGGCCGGGCGATGTGCTGATCAACACCGGCTTCATCGGCAATGGCGAGAAGAACAAGGCGCTGTTCGCGCCGCACCGCACGGGTCCGCTGGCTAAGATCGTGCTGACGCAGGCTCATGCCGATCATTTTGGCGCGCTGCCCGAGCAGTTGGAAGCTGGCACCGAAGTCATCGCGGGCAAGGGCTTCACCGAAACTGACAAATATTTCGACGATCTCAAGCTGTTCCTTGGCCGCCGTTCGGGCAAGCTGTGGGGATCGATCACCCGGCGTAATGGCCCGCCGCCAGTGCCGCCCAAGGTGGTTCCTGATGTCGAAGTGGCGGACCGCCTCAGCTTTGATGTGGGCGGCAAGCGTTTTGAAGTGATCAAGGTTCCCGGCGGCGAAACCGGCTGTGCGGTCATCATCTGGCTGCCAGACGAAAAGACTGTGTTCACCGGCAATCTGTTCGGCCCGGTCTGGCGCTCGATGCCCAACCTGACGACGACGCGCGGTGACAAACCGCGCCTCACCGGGCCTTATTTGCGCTCGGTTGAACTGGTGCGCGATCTTGGCCCCGAACTGGTGATCACCGGCCACGGCGAGCCAGTGCGCGGCGCTGACAAGATCCGTGCCGACCTTACCGCCATGCACGATGCCATCACCTATATCGAAGCCGAGACGATCAAGGTGATGAACGCCGGCGGCACGGTTTATCAGGCTATGCAGTCTATCCATCTGCCTGAAGCCAAGGCCATCGGCCAGTTTCACGGCCAGACCAAATGGACCGTCCGCGCGGTATGGGAAGAGAACGGCAACTGGTTCAAATATGAGGACGGCACCACGGCGCTGTTTGGCTCTCCGCGGTCCAGCGTCGATGCCGATGTGGTCGCGCTGGCGGGCGGAGCGGACAAGGTAGCGGCGCGGGCGAAAGCGGTGCTCGATGCCGACAAGCCGCTCGAAGCGCTGCACCTTACCGACATAGCTCTGAACGTCGATCCTGCGGAACAGACTGCGCTGGCGGTCAAGAAGCACGCTTGCCAGTTGTTGCTGGCGCGCGGCGGCGGGGTGAACCTCAGCGAAACCATGTGGCTACGCGCCGAGATTGCCGATGCCGAAAAGGCGCTAGTGGATTGATTTTGACATTCGCCTCCCGTTAGCCGCATTGTCAGTTTGCGAATGTCAAAATCTTGAAATCCACTAGAGTCATATAGTTGCTAGTGGTCCTCTTGATTCTGACATTTGCCAATGACCTAGCCGATAGCGGATGCAAATGTCAGAATCGGACCACTAGGCGAGGGGAGCTAATCCCGTCAGCACCAGTCGCACCAGATCGGCCTGACCGCTGGTCCCGGTCTTGGCATAGATGCGCTTGCTGTAATTGCGGGCGGTCTCTGGTGTCAGCCGCAGCTGGGTGCCCGCCTCAATGATCGAGCGGCCCCGGCTCATTGCTTCAGCGAGAGCAGACTCTCGGAGGGAGAGGCCCAGCGTTTGCGCGATAACCAGCGCGCTGCCAACCGGTGCTTCACGCTGTGACAGGCGAAAGCTGCCGACCGCCACGGCGGGGTGGGGGAGGCTGCCGATCTTGCGCTTGACCGGGCGTAGCAGCACATTGCCTACCCCGCGCTCGTCGATCTTCACCGCCACGCGCTGGTCGAGCGACGCTTCGGCAAGTGCGCTGCAAGCCTGCGCCATAGCCGGGATACCACTGCCGTGCTGAGCGGCTGAAGCATAGGGAAGAGGCAGATGGCTCTGCGCCAGACTATCGGCGACCAGCATATGCCCATCGCGGTCAAGTACCGCCTGACCGATACCGAGCATGGCCAGCGTTGTCTCCGCCGCTTCTGCTCGCAGTCGCACTTCGCCGATTGACGCCAGAGTGGCCATCGCCGTGGCAATTGCCGGGGCCAGCGCCGTCAGCAAGGCGCTGTCAGCCGCGCCAAAGCTGCTGCGCTCGTGCAGCAGCAGGAGCCATGCATGTAGATCGCCGCGTCCGGCAACGCGGATCAACCTTGCATCGCCAATGCGTGCGGTTTGCAAGGCTTTGTCCTGAGTGGCGCGAGCGCTGGCATTGTCAAAATCGCGTAGTTCCTCGAGCGCATAGACGCGGTTTGGTCTCAGCGTGGCATAGGGCAGCGCGGCCAGCGCGGTGATTTCCGCCTCCGCCAGGTTCGAGGGTTCAAGCCTTGACGCGACCCGGCGGATCAACGGGGTCTGGCTTGGTGCAGCGGAATTGCGCACCATCAGCCGCACCCGCTGCGCACCGGTGCGCAGCATTAAACGCTCAAGGAATGTCTCCCACAACGGGTCTTCGAAAATGCCTTCGAACAGCGGCAGCATCAGGTGGGTAAAGTCGGTCGGAGAAATGGCCATGTCGTTTGCTCCCATATGGGAGTATTTCCGTCAAGGGCGACTCTTCATTGCGTGGCACAACAAGAAGAAGACGGAGTGGATGATGAGCGACATTTCCAGAAAGACGCTGACTCACCTTGAGCGGCTTGAAGCCGAAGCGATCCACATCATGCGTGAAGTGGTGGCAGAGGCTGAAAAGCCGGTGCTGATGTATTCCGTCGGCAAGGATTCAGCGGTGATGCTGCATCTGGCGCGCAAAGCGTTCTACCCCTCGCCGCCGCCGTTCCCGCTGCTGCACGTTGATACCACCTGGAAGTTCCAGGAGATGTACAAGCTGCGCGATAAGATGGCGACCGACAGCGGCATGGAATTGCTGGTCTATCACAATCAGGAAGCGATGGACCGGGGCATCAACCCGTTCGATCACGGCGCGCTCCACACCGATATGTGGAAGACTGAAGGGCTGAAGCAGGCGCTCGACAAGTGGGGCTTTGACGCCGCATTCGGCGGTGCCCGCCGCGATGAGGAAAAGAGCCGCGCCAAGGAGCGTATCTTTTCATTCCGCACGGCAACCCATGGCTGGGATCCGAAGAACCAGCGCCCGGAACTGTGGAACCTCTACAACGCCAAGAAGAACAAGGGCGAATCCATCCGCGTCTTCCCGATCTCGAACTGGACCGAGCTGGACGTGTGGCAGTATATCCACCTCAACGACATCCCCATCGTGCCGCTCTATTTCGCCGGCAAGCGCCCGACGGTTGAGCGCGATGGCATGCTGATCATGGTCGATGATGATCGCTTCCCGCTCAAGCCCGGCGAAGTCCCGGTCGAACGCTCGATCCGCTTCCGCACGCTGGGGTGCTACCCGCTGACCGGCGCGGTGGAGTCCACGGCCTCGACCCTGCCCGAGATCATTCAGGAAACGCTGCTCACCACGACGTCCGAACGTCAGGGCCGCGCGATTGACAAGGATGCTGGCGGCGCCGGCATGGAGAAAAAGAAGCAGGAGGGGTATTTCTGATGCACCTTCTTGTAACTGCCAACCCCCTCAATCCGTTCGTCCCGAGCGAAGTCGAGGGATTTTGCCGAGCGCAGCCGAGGCTCTACGCCAACGGTTCTCGGCTTCGCTCGAACCGGCCCCTCGACTTCGCTCGGGGCGAACGGGAGTTGTTCCATGACTGACAATACCACTCAAGGCGCTGTGTACGTCACCGAGAGCCTGATCGCCGAGGATATCGACGCTTATCTTGATCAACACCAGCACAAGACCATGCTGCGCTTCATCACCTGCGGGTCGGTGGACGATGGCAAGTCAACGCTTATCGGCCGCCTGCTCTATGATTCCAAGATGATTTTCGAAGATCAGCTTGATGCGCTGGAGGCCGATTCCAAGAAGGTCGGCACCCAGGGGCAGGAGATCGATTTTGCGCTGCTGGTCGATGGCCTGGCGGCAGAACGTGAGCAAGGCATCACCATCGATGTCGCTTACCGATTTTTCAACACCGAAAAGCGCAAGTTCATCGTCGCCGATTGCCCGGGGCATGAGCAATATACCCGAAACATGATCACCGGTGCCTCCACCGCTGACCTTGCAGTGATCCTGATCGATGCGCGCAAAGGCGTGCTGGTGCAGACGCGCCGCCATTCTTACCTGTGCCACCTGATCGGCATCAAGAATATCGTGCTGGCCGTCAACAAGATGGATCTGGTTGATTACGATCAGGCCCGGTTTGATGAGATCGTTGCCGATTACACCGAGTTCGCCAAGTCGATTGGCATCAATCAGTTCACCGCCATGCCCATCTCGGGCTTCAAGGGTGACAACATCATCGGCGCTTCGGAAAATACGCCGTGGTACACCGGCCCGAACCTCGTCGAGCACCTTGAAACGGTTGAGGTCAATTCGGCGCTTGATGCGGCCAAGCCGTTCCGCATGCCGGTGCAGTGGGTCAACCGTCCGAACCTCGATTTCCGTGGGTTCTCCGGCCTGATCGCTACGGGTTCCGTCAAACCCGGGGATGCCATCCGCGTGCTGCCTTCGGGCAAGACCAGCACCGTCTCCAAGGTTGTTACCATGGATGGTGACCAGCCTCAGGCAGTGGCCGGTCAGTCCGTCACCATCTGCTTTGCCGACGAGATCGATTGCTCGCGCGGCGATGTCATATCGCTGGCAGACAATCCGCCGCAGGCTGCCGACCAGTTCGAAAGCACGATTGTCTGGCTCAATGACGAGCCGCTGCATGTGGGCCGCGCATACTGGCTGAAGCTGGGCACTCAGATGGTTTCGGCGACGATCCATGCGCCGAAATACACCGTCAATGTCAACACGATGGAGCACGTTGCTGCCAAGACGCTGGAACTGAATGCCATCGGCGTGGCGGAACTGGCGACTGACAAGCCGATCGTCTTTGAAAGCTATGTCGATAACCGCACGCTGGGCGGCTTCATCTTGATCGACAAGATCACCAATGCCACGGTGGCGGCGGGTATGCTCAACTTCTCGCTGCGCCGTTCGCAGAATGTGCATTGGCAAGCGACCGACATCACCCGTGATGAACACGCCAATCTCAAGAACCAGCGCCCGCGCGTGCTGTGGTTCACCGGGCTTTCGGGATCGGGCAAATCGACCATCGCCAATGAGGTGGAGAAGAGCCTCAACCTGATGAACCGCCACACCTTCCTGCTCGATGGCGACAATGTCCGCCATGGGCTGAACAAGGATCTGGGTTTCACCGAAGCGGACCGGATCGAGAATATCCGCCGGGTGGGTGAAGTGGCGAAGCTGATGGCCGATGCTGGCCTGATCGTGCTCACCGCGTTCATCTCGCCATTCAAGGCCGACCGCGAACTGGTGCGTTCGATGCTGCCGGACGGTGAATTCATCGAGATCTTCGTCGATACCCCGCTCGAAGTGGCCGAAGCACGCGACGTGAAGGGGCTCTACAAAAAGGCGCGTGCGGGCAAGCTCAAGAACTTCACCGGCATCGACAGCCCCTATGAGGCTCCGGTAAACCCCGAAATCCGCGTCAACACGGTCGAGATGACCCCGCAGGAAGCTGCGGCGCATATCATCCGCCAGCTGATGCCGCTAAAGTAAGGTGCCGGAAATGACAGCCATGATGACCGACGCCGAACTCGCCGTACGCCTTGCCGAAGTTGCCGGACGTATCTTGATCACGGTGCGCGAGGCGGGCGTGCTTTCACCCAAGGCACTTGGCAAGGCGGGGGACGCCACGGCCAACCAGTTCCTCGTCCATGCGCTGATCGAACAGCGGCCCGATGACGGCCTGCTGTCCGAAGAAAGCAAGGACACCGAAGAGCGTCTGGGCAAAAGCCGGGTGTGGATCGTCGATCCGGTCGATGGCACCCGCGAATATGGCGAGGCACGGACCGATTGGGCAGTGCATATCGGCCTGGCGATTGATGGCGTGGCGAGCATCGGCGCGGTTGGCCTTCCGGGGCTGGGGGTCGTTCTGCGCACCGATCAGCCGGGCGTGGTTCCGCCTACTCCCGAAAAGCTGCGCATGGTCGTCAGTCGCACGCGTCCGGCGCGTGAAGCTACGGAAGTCGCAGCGAAGTTGGGCGCAGAGCTGGTGCCGATGGGCTCAGCCGGGGCCAAGGCCATGGCGATTGTTCTGGGTGATGCGGATATTTATCTGCACTCTGGCGGGCAGTATGAGTGGGATAGCTGCGCCCCTGTTGCTGTCGCGCTGGCGCATGGCCTGCATTGCTCACGTATTGACGGATCGCCGCTGATCTACAACAGGAAAGACGTTTACCTGCCCGACCTGCTGATCTGCCGGAAGGAACATGCAGCGCGCATCCTCGCCGAGGTTGCTGCGCTCGACAGCTAAGGGGTTTTTCGATGGCGCGTTCAGTTATTGTCACCGGTGGTTTTGGGGTTCTGGGTCACGCCGTGGCTGAGGCTTTCGCTGCAGCGGGTGACAAGGTGGCGCGGATCGATTTTGCGCTTTCGCCGCACCATCCAGTTACCGGGGCGCTGGATATTGGTGGCGTTGATCTGACTGACGCCGCCGCAACACAAGCCGCGATTGAACAGGTTGCCGCCGCGCATGGCGGTATTGACGTTCTGGTCAATGTCGCGGGCGGCTTTACCTGGGAAACGCTCGAGGGCGGCTCGATCGACGCCTGGGCGCGGATGCAATCGATGAACCTGATCAGCAATGCGACGATCACCAAGCTGGCGCTGCCAGCGCTGGTGAAGTCTGGTTCAGGCCGGATCGTCAATATCGGCGCTGGTGCAGCGATCAAGGCGGGCATGGGCATGGGTGCCTATGCTGCGTCCAAGTCAGGCGTTCACCGGCTGACCGAAGCGCTGGCCGAGGAACTGGCCGGGCAAGGCGTTACCGTCAACGCGATCCTGCCGAGCATCATCGATACGCCGACCAACCGGGCGGATATGCCCGACGCTGATTTCTCCGAATGGATCCAGCCCGCCGCGATTGCCGATGTGATCCTGTTTCTGTCATCGCCCGCCGCTCGCGCGGTAACGGGTGCGCTGATCCCGGTGACACGAGGCGGGTGAGTCACCGCTAAGGCGTTGGCCTCAGTCTGTTTCAGGCGTTTACCATCAGATCTCCTGCGGAGCGGGGGAGCACGAAGGATTATTTGCTGCGCCGCTTTCTGCCACCGAGAGTCCGTATTGAGTCTGGCTATCGCCGGTCTGCGGCAGCGCCCTTAAGCGGCAGGAGCAGGGGCAGGGGCAGGGGATTCCTAGCCGGTGCTGCCTGTCGCCTGATATTGCGAGCATACCAGATCTTACGTCCACAGCAGTCCGGACGGCGGCAATGTTGCAGCCAGAAACGAAATTATGTCATTTTTTTGCAACGGTATTCTATGAATCGACCATTCACCCAGTAGAATTATGCTAAGCTTGTTCAGTTTATCCTGAGTTAAATAACTGTAATAAATGGATATATATCCAGTCCTGTTGATCCGACAGGTGAAGCGCTGCGGCGGCAATCGCTGCGGCGATGCTGTCTGACTAGCCGTAACCAATCCGATTGTTTAACGCCCGAGACAAGGATGTGTTTCTGCACCGGATTGGTGCGGGGGTTTTGCCTCGTAAGGTGGATTTCGCAAAATCTGCCGGAGGTTTTGGGAGGAGTGCATAATGTTGTCATACCGCAAACTTGCTTTGGCAGGCGCTAGCCTGTTTTCGCTGGCCACCCCGGCGTTCGCGCAGGAGGCCCCGCAAGACGAAGCTGATGCTGCCGCTAGCAAGGAAATCATCGTCACCGGCAGCTTTATCCGCGGCACCGCAGTGAACGGTGCGCAGACACTCAGCGTCGATAACGCTGCGATCGTCAACAAGGGTGCCAACTCGACCAACGAATTGCTTTCGCTGGTCCCGCAGATCGCGAACACCTTCAACGGCCGCTTCGAAGGCGATCCGCGCGGCGTCGGTGCCGGCATCTCAATCACCAAGCCGAACCTGCGCGGCCTTCCTGGCGCCAACTCCAGCTCTGGCGGCACAACTCTGGTCATGATGGACGGCTTCCGTTTCACGCCGGTCGGTGTGAAACAGTCCTCGGTTGACGTTGACGTCATCCCTGCTGCCGTTCTTGCGGGAATGGATGTGGTGACCGGTGGTGGCTCCTCGCTTTACGGTGCAGACGCTGTTGCGGGCGTCATCAACTTCCGTACCATGAGCAAGTTCGAAGGCATCAAGGTCGATGCGAACTATGGCTTCGGCACTACGCTCAAGAATTTCGACCAGTGGGATGCGCAGTTGACCGTCGGCAAGAGCTGGTCAACCGGCAATGCCTATATATCGGGTGGTTATTCCAGCCGCGATAACGTGCTGAACAATGAAACAGCCTGGGCGACCGGAGAAATCTACAGCGCATCGATGGTCCCGCGGTTCACCGGCACGCTGTGCAACGCTCCAGTAGGAACCCAAACTCTCTGGTTCCGGTATGGCGCTAGTCCTACGCAGTTCACGAACAACCCGGCTGCCCCTGGGGCCGGTACGTTTGCTGTCGGCACGGCTTGCGACAATTTCGGTCAAGGCACATACATGGCCGGGCAGAAACGCTATAATGCATTTGCACAGGTAACGAACGAGTTCAGCGACACGGTCTCGCTGCGGATGACCGGCTATTACACCAAGCGCGACCAGACCTTGGCCGTCTTCCCGCGCGGCGTGACATCTGCGGGCAGCGGTATCACCACCGCAGCTCAGCTGATTGCGGCTTTCCCGGCCGCCTTGGCGATCTCGCCGGGTAGCCTGTTCTCCGTAACAGAAGGTGTCGGCTTCTCGCTGGCGCCCAATGCGGCTTATGTGAACACGCCGAACAAGGTTGGGTTTGAAACCTGGGGCGTTTCTCCGGAACTCACCGTCAAGTTCGGTGGTGACTGGCAGCTGCGCACCACCGCCCACTTCGGCCGGTCCAGCAACTACCAGTACTTCCCCGGCATTAACACCGTGCTGGCGCAGAACTACATCAACGCTGGCCAGCTCAACCCGCAGAACGCTGGTGCGGCCAGCGCTGCGGTGATGACCGACCTGATCGACTATTCTAACGACCAGGAAACCAAGCAGCAGCTGTTCGTAATCCGTACAGTTGCCGACGGTCCGCTGTTTGCTCTGCCCGGCGGCGACGCGAAGCTCGCGATCGGTGCCGAGTACCAGGATAACCAGGCCGACAGCCGTCTGCTCGGGGGCAGGGTCGGTGCGATCAAGAGTGTGCCGTGGATGAGCTATGGCCGCCACGCCTACTCGGCGTTCGGTGAACTGTCTCTGCCGGTTCTCGATATCCTCGACCTCTCGGCCTCGCTGCGTTACGACCATTACAGCGATTTCGGTTCGACGACTAACCCGAACATTGGCGCAACGCTGAGGCCGACCGATTGGCTCAAGATTTTCGGCCACTGGAACAAGTCGTTCAACGCGCCGACTGCGGTCGATGGCCTTGGCATCGCGGTTGGCCGCTTTGCTTGCGGCATCTATACCACAGGCGTTGGTTCAGCATCGCGTCCCTACGATCCGTACTCACCAACGAAGGATAACGGTCAGGGCACCTGTGCGATGGTTTCGGAGGGTGTGAAGGCTGGAATCAAGCCTCAGACCGCCGAAAGCTGGGCAGTTGGCCTTGAATTGACGCCGGTTTCCGGGCTTCGGATCGGTGGCGAGTTCTACTCGATCGACTTCAAGAACGTCCTTGGAGCGGTCAACCCGCAGAACCTCAACACCTACATCACCAATCCCGAACTCTACAACTACGCGATCAGTGCTGCGCAATATTCGGCGTTCCTCTCGGTGTTGACCAATGGTGCAGCTCTGGCCGCACAGCAGCCGAGCACCAATGTCGCGATCTACGTTGATCGTCGGACCTCGAACATCGGTACTGCCAAGCTCGAGGGCGTCGACTTCCATATCTATTATGACGCCCCGGTTGGAAACGGCGATCTGTCGGTCGGGCTTGTCGGAACGAAGACCACCAAGTCGCTCACCAACTTCGGAATCCCGGCCAACGAACTTGGCAATGGCGGTCCGGAACTAACATTCACGACCTTCGTTGGATACAAGACGGGTGGCTTCTCGACGAAGCTGACCTGGAATTATTCGGGCGTGTTTCACGATTCGAACCCGAATGTTTCCGGGGCTCTCGGCCAAGCCATCAACCCTTTCTCGACGATCAACCTGAACCTCGGGTATGACTTCGGGGAATCAAGTGGTGCACTCTCGGGAACTTCGCTGCGTCTGGCCATCGACAACGTGTTTGAAGAAAAGCCACAAGTCACGCCGCGCAGTGCAACCAACATCCTCACCTACGCGAACTGGACTTTGGGCCGCGTGATCAAGTTGGGCTTCAGCAAGAAGTTCTGATCTGATCACTTGCGCTGGCTTATCAGGCCAGCACTGAACAAACTTGCGGCCGGGGGGAAACTCCCGGCCGTTTGTTTTTGAACGGCCGTTTGATTTATTGCCTGCTCGTGACGGACAAAAAGCTGTATCGCCGCCGCGATAGAGTGCCCCGCGGCATTGCCCCGCACCCGTCATGCAGCTTGGGTTGCGCTCAGGACTTAGGCTACAGATTGGCCCGACATTTCACACCGCGCCGCAGGGCGTGAACGCACCAGCAAGGACGAAACCATGTTTTCCGCAATCGTGATCGACAAGAATGACGCCGGCCAATCGGTATCGGTGCAACAGCTTGATGAAAGCGCTCTGCCCGAAGGCGATGTCACCATCGACGTTGCCTATTCGACGCTCAACTACAAGGACGGTCTGGCTATCACCGGGCGCGGGCCGGTGGTGCGCAAGTTTCCGATGGTCCCCGGCATTGATCTGGTCGGCACGGTCTCGGCCAGCAGCAATGCTGATTTCGCGGCAGGCGACACGGTCGTGCTCAATGGCTGGGGCGTGGGTGAGGGGCACTGGGGCGGCCTTGCCCAGAAGGCCTGCCTCAAGGGTGACTGGCTGATCAAACTGCCTTCGGGCTTCACCGGCCAGCAGGCGATGGCGATCGGCACGGCTGGCTATACCGCCGCGCTGTGCGTTGATGCGCTGGTGAACCACGGCGTCACCCCCGATCAGGGCGAAGTGCTCGTCACCGGGGCGACCGGCGGCGTGGGCTCGGTGGCCGTGGCGCTGCTCGCCAAAGCGGGCTTCACCGTCGCTGCTGCAACCGGCAAGGCTTCGGAAGGCGATTACCTCAAGCAGTTGGGCGCAACGACGATCATTGATCGCGCCGAACTCGCCGCCCCCGGCAAACCGTTCCAGCGCGAGCGCTGGGCGGGTGCAATCGATTCGGTTGGCAGCAACACGCTGGCCAATATCCTCGCTGCGACGAAGTATCGCGGCGCAGTGGCGGCTTGCGGTCTGGCTCAAGGCTCTGACCTTGCCACAACTGTCATGCCGTTTATTCTGCGCGGCGTGGCCCTGCTTGGGGTTGATAGCGTGAACTGCCCGCGCGGACCGCGCATGGCCGCTTGGGACCGCCTCGCGCGTGATCTCGACAAGGATCTGCTGGCCTTGATCGGCGGCAGCGAAATCGGTCTCGCCGATGCGATCCAGGCTGCTGCCGATCTGATCGACGGCAAGGTTCGCGGCCGGATCATCGTTGACGTCAATCGCTGAGTATCAGGGTGGAGCAAAGCGGGATGAGCATCGAAAATCCGGTCGGACTATCCATTGTCCACGGCATCCCGCTTGACGATGAAAGGGGCATCGGCGCGCTGACGCTGGGCAGCTATGTGCGAGAGATCGCGCAGCGCTTTGGCCCGGCGGAAGCCGCCGTGATCCACATTGATGGCAAAGTCCAGCGCTGGACCTATGATGATCTGCTCGCCCGCTCGATGGCGGTTGCCCGTTCGCTGGTGGCTTGCGGCACCGGCAAGGGCACACGCGTCGGCATTCTGGCGACCAACCGGCTGGAATTCCTCGCCTGCGCTTTCGGCACCGCGCTGGCGGGCGGTGTGGCCACGACAATCAGCACCTTTTTCACCCCGTCAGAACTTGATGTGGTGCTCAAGGAAAGCGGCTGTTCGGTGCTGCTGCTCGAACGCAAGGTTCTGAAGAAAGACTTTGCCGAGATGTTGCTCGGGCTTGAGCCTGCGATTGGCGCAACGGCCCCCGGTGCCTTCGCATCCACCCGCTACCCCTATCTCACTCATGCCGCGCTGGTGGACAGCGATGAGGCGCTCGGCGGGATAGAGGGCTGGTCCAGCTTTCTTGCGCGCGGCAAAGCGGTTGCACCCGAACTGGTCGAGGCACGCTCCGATGCCGTCGCCTCCAGCGATCCTGCGGTGCTGTTCTTCTCCTCCGGATCGACCGGCAAGGTGAAGGGCATCCTTTCCGCCCATCGCGGCGTTTGCTTGCAGCTGTGGCGCTGGGCGCAGTGGTATGACATCAAGGAGCCGCCGCGCACGTGGTCATCCAACGGGTTCTTCTGGTCCGGCAATTTTGCCATGGCGCTGGGCGGTACGCTATCGACCGGCGGATCGCTGGTTCTTCAGCGCTGGTTCGATGCCGAAGAGGCGTTGGTGCTGATCGAGGCGGAAAAGGGCACCATGGTTCTGGCCTGGCCGCACCAGTGGGCGCAACTGATCGAAGCACCGAATTACGCCTCAACAGACCTGTCATCGCTGCACTACATGGATTGCGATACGCCGCTGGCGCAGCATCCCACGGTCAAGACCGATTGGAAGGAACCCTTCCATGCTTACGGCAATACCGAAACTTTCACGCTGATCTCGGTCTATCCGGCCAATACGCCCGAAACTGTCACGCTGAGCAGTCACGGGTTGCCCACCGCAGGATCGACCATCAAGATCGTCGATCCGATGACCGGTGCGACCATGCCGGTGGGTGAGCGCGGCGAGATTGCCGTCAAAGGGCCAACGCTGATGCTGGGCTATATCGGCACCCCACTTGATCGCTCGCTCGATGGCGACGGTTTCCTGCGCTGCGGCGATGGCGGCTATGTCGATGCCGAGGGCCGTCTGTTCTGGGAGGGGCGGCTGAACGACATTATCAAGACCGGCGGTGCCAATGTCTCGCCGATCGAGATCGATGATTATCTGCGTAATTGCCCCGGCGTGAAAGTCGCCAAGACTGTCGGTGTTCCCGATGATCTGCTGGGCGAACTGGTAGTGACCTGCATCGTCCCCCAAACCGGGGAGGTGCTGACCGAAAAACAGGTGCAGGACTTCGCCAAGCAGACTCTGGCCAGCTACAAGGTGCCGCGCCGGGTATTGTTCTTTGCTGAGCATGAGCTGGAAACCACCGGCAGCTCCAAGATCAAGATCGCCGAATTGCGCAAGCTGGCGACGGATAAGCTGGCTGGGGAAGGCTGACTGGGGAAAGCTGAAAGCCGCCGGTCTGCGCTCCCCCCCCCCGCTGCATCTATCAGCTTAGCGTAATTGTGCTGGAATATAGTCAGCATTGCTATTAATTACCGGGCATGGATGAGAATATCGGCACATTAATGGCACAAGTCGCGCGCCTTATGCGCCGTGATTTCGATGAGAAAGCACGCAGCATCGGCGTAACCCGGCCGCAGTGGCAAGTGCTTTCACTTCTTAGCCGCCATGAAGGTATCAACCAGGGCGGGCTGGCAGAAATGCTGGAAGTCGAACCGATAACCCTTGGCCGCATGGTGGACCGTCTTCAGGAAGCACAACTGGTTGAGCGGCGCCCCGATCCGGCTGATCGGCGAGCCTGGCGTCTCCATCTGACGGACAAAGCGCATGATCTGCTGCGAAGCCTTAAGCCGCTGGCGCAGGAGATGATCGATTTGGCGCTGGGCGGTATTGGCCAGCAAGACCGCGATGATCTCATGGCAGCGCTTGAAAAGATGCGCGCCAATCTGACGCGCAAGCCAGAGATTGCCTTGAAAATGTAACGCATCTGACAGGCGCGCAGAGCTACTCAACACATTGAAAAATAGCGCATTGTACTGATCGCCAAACTGACAATCGCGGGCGCGATACGCAATCCTCTTGTGCCGCAAAGGTCTTGCTGCGAAGCCTCCGTTATTCGAACCGAGGATGCGGAAAATTGGGTAAAATAATCGCAATTACTGGTGCTGGTGATGGCCTTGGCCGCGCACTTGCCCGGCGCTTTGCCAAAGATGGTGATACGGTGATCCTGCTAGGCCGCACCAAAGCCAAGATTGATGCCGTAGCCGCTGAACTGGGCGCACCACATCTGGCCGTGGTCTGCGATGTCGGCGATCCGGACTCGGTCCGCGCGGCCTTTGCCGAAGTGGCAAAGCGTCACCCCAAAATTGACGTGCTGATCAACAATGCCGCGGTGTTTGAACCCTTCAAGCTGGCCGATGTGCGCGATGATCAGATCGCCGTGCAGCTCAATACCAATCTGGCGGGGCCAATCTATTGCTCGCGTGAGGCATTGCCTTTGCTGCGCGGCAGCGGGCACATCATCAATGTGTCGAGCGAATCGGTGCATATCAAGATGCCGATGCTGTGGCTTTATTCGGGCACCAAGGCCGGGCTTGAACTGATTTCGGATATGTGGGCGGCCGAGCTTCAGAGTGAAGGGGTGCGTGTTACCGTGGTCCGCGCCGGGCAGATGATGGACGAGACCAAGACCGGTTCATCATGGCCGGTGGAAGTCTCGATGCAGTTCGCTACCGAGAATGCCAAGGCTGGCATCCATCTGCGCGAACGGGGCATTTCGCATTACAACTCGGTGACCGATGTCTTTCGCGCGGTGCTTGATACCGCGCCTGATCTGCACATGGGCGTTGTCACTCTCAGCGCGCGCCCGCGCTCAAACTGAACTTTTCGACAGGACCACGGACAATGACCAATCTTACCGAAGCCAAGCTGTTCATCAATGGCGAGCTGCGCGCAGCCGCCAGCGGCAAAACCTTTGACGTGATCAGTCCCTGGACCGACGCGCCGGTGAACAAGGCCGCCGATGCCGGACCGGAAGATGTCGAGGCTGCCATCGTCGCTGCGCGGAACGCCTTTGACAATACTGACTGGTCGCACGATTCAAACCGCCAGAGGCGGTTTGAAATCGTCGCGAAGTACCTTGAACTGTTCAAGGCCAATTTTGATCGTCTGGCAGACTTTGCCGTTCACGAAGGTGGCTGCGCGCGTGGCTCGGTGCATCGCGAACAGGTCGCCATGGCGCTGGCCGGCTGGCAGGATTACCTCGACGTTTTCCCGCGCGTTGAATGGGTGAAGGACTATGGCGACAAGGTGATGTGGGGGATGAATAATACCCGCAAAGCTTATCATGAGCCGCTTGGCGTGATCGGTGCGATCACCCCGTGGAACGCGCCGCTCTATGTCAATGTCGGCAAGGTTGTTGCCGCGCTGCTCGCGGGTTGCGCGGTGATCCTCAAGCCTGCCCCCGATACGCCTAGCCTTGGCGCTATCTTTGGCGAACTGGCGAACGAGGCAGGCATTCCTGCAGGCGTCCTCAACGTGGTGTTCGGTTCCGATCCGGCGCTGGCGGGTGAAATGCTGGTCAAGGATCCGCGTGTTGACCTGATCTCGTTCACCGGATCGACCGCTGTTGGCAAACGGATCATGGAACAGGGCGCGCCGACGCTGAAGCGCGTGTTCCTTGAACTGGGCGGAAAATCAGCGCGCATCGTGCTGGAAGACGATCCCAATTTTGAACGCAATGTTGCCATGGGCATGCTGGTCAATCACGCGGGGCAAGGCTGCGCGGTGCAATCGCGCCTGCTGGTTCAGCGCAGCCGCTATGAAGAAGCCAAGGCGATCCTCAAGGCGACCTATGCCAATTTTGAAGGCAACTGGGGCGATATTGAGAACCCGGCACATACCATGGGTCCGGTGGTCAACCGCAAGCAGTACGATCGGGTTCTGGGGCTCATCGAAGTGGGCAAACAGGAAGCGACGCTGCTGGCTGGCGGAAACGCCCGGCCGGACAAGGGACCGGGCTATCTGATCGAGCCGACCTGCTTTGTCGATGTCACCACGGATATGCGCATCGCTCAGGAAGAGATCTTCGGCCCGGTTGTCGTGGTTATTCCCTTTGACGATGATGCCGACGCGATCCGCATCGCCAATGACAGCGCCTATGGCCTGTCAGGCGGGGTTTGCACCGGTGATATTGAGCGCGGTCTGGCGATTGGTCGCCGCATCCACACCGGCACATTCTCGGTCAACAACGGCATGTGCATTGCCGGTGACCTGCCGTTTGGTGGGTGCAAGGCAAGTGGTGTCGGCCGTGAATGGGGCGTTGAAGGTATCGAAGAATTCCTCGAGACCAAGCTGATTGCCGTCGGCAGTGTAGCTGGGTAAGAGGCCGACCCACAGATTTGGTGATGGACCGGGGGTCAAAAGTGACGGCGTTTAGTATTGCAAAAAAGGATGTTGTGACCGCTTCCGCCTTCTTGCCCAGGAGCGCGGATGAAAAGGTCAGCCACAACCTCAATGGCCAGAAGCTGGGTCGCAAGGGCCGGGTCACGCGTGAGCGTATTCTGGCTGTGACAGTAGAACTGCTCAACGAAACAGCGGATGCGCAGATTTCAGTGAGCGCAGTTGCACGCCGGGCCGCGCTCGGCATGACATCGCTTTACAACTATTTCAGCGATCTCACCGAACTGCTGCTCGCCGTGTTTGATCCGGTAATGCACGAAGCAGGCGAGGAAGACGGCTATTTCAGGCTGCTGACCGACTATTGGCCGGATGATCGCCTTGATGAGTGCTGCCGTGAATTCATCGAGTCTTACTATGCGTTCTGGGTAAAGCATTCACGCATATTGCACCTGCGCAATAATATGGCCGACCAATATGACGAGCGCATGATGGTCGCTCGTGTGCGTTCAGCCCAACCGACGATTACCTTTCTGCGAAAGCAATTGGCGCTGGATGGCCAGCCAGCTAGCCAGTTTGCGCAATATATGGCCTCGGTATTGATGACCTCTATCGAGCGCGTGGTGACTGTTTCGACCGATACGGTGACTCCGGCCATCATGGAACGCGAATTTGGCCCCAGGCACATGAGCGTTATCGGGCCGTTGACCCGGATGTTTATCCTGACTGTCCGCGATTGCCGCCAAGGTGGCGGGCAGGGCTGATCAGCCCTTGCCCTTGCCTCCCACCTTGCTGACATATGCGGCCATCTTGGTCTGATAGTCAGGGTTCAGCATCAGGCCTGAATTGGCCATCCGTTCAACATGGCGGCCCATATTGGGGCCAAGTTCGGCACAGAGCTCGATGGCAATCTTGGCCGCACCCATCTGTTCGCCGTTTTGCTTTGCCAAGTGGCGGCAAAAATCCATCGCTTCCTGTTCCAGCATATCATCGGGATAAACCTGATGGACGAGGCCCATGGTGAAGGCCATCTCGGCAGTGGCGGGCTTGTTCGCCATGATCAACCAGCGCGCCCAGTGCGGCCCGCATTGGCGGGTGAGGCGTGACACGCCGTTCGAGGCTGGCAGCACACCAAACAGCCCTTCGGGGAAAGCGTAGCCCGCGCTCTTTCCGGCAAGCCGGAAATCGCAGGACAGCGACATTTCCAGTCCGCCGCCCACGCACATACCGTGATGCGCTATGACGAAGGGCTTTTCGATGTGCTCCATCTCGTCCCACAGCTGCTGCATCCCATTCAGGTTGAGCCGGTGGTTTTCGCGAATGCCGCTTGCGGTATTCCCGGTGGGCGAGATGCGTTTCTGGTTACCCGATTTGAGATCCGCGCCCGAGCAGAAATAGCGTCCCGTCGAACGGATCAGCATGACTTTCAGCGCAGGCGTATCGCGGAAATGAATCACGGCATCGGTTAGCAGGTCCATCATCTCGCGGGTGATGGCGTTGAGCGTGTCTGGCCGATTGAGCGTGCAGACAATCACGCCGTCATCGGTTTCCTGAGTCAGCAGGTGTGGGGCTTCAGGCATCGAGTTAACTCCCATCAAGGACCAGGCATTATCCTAATTCGTCATTGCGAGGAGCGAAGCGACGAAGCAATCCAGAGCGGCAGTGTATTACGCTCTGGATTGCTTCGCTACACTCGCAATGACGAAAAAAGCGGATCAACCGCGCGTACGGGGCAGGCCAAGCCCGCGTTCGGCAACCATTGAACGGTGTACCTCGCTGGTGCCGCCATAGATCGTCGTGCCCTGAGCATGGCGATAGCACTGATTGAGCAGGCCCGCAGCACCATCGCGCTTCGAGAGAGAAAGCGGCGCGGTGAGATCGAGCAGATCGCGCGAATCCGTCAGAAACTTCTCCGAACTATACATCTTCGCCATCGGCCCGAAGGCGAAGTTCGGTTTCTTTTCAACGCTGGACCATTGCGCGCGGTAAGTCAGCATATCGGAAATCCACAAGTGCGCCGTGGTGCGGGCAAGGCGCACCTGCGCGTGGGTCTTGTCGATCAGCGGCTTGCCGCCGGACTTGATCTCACCGCAGAGCTCAACCGCAGCATGCAGCATCTGCTTGATGACCTTGGAAAAACCGCCGCCATGTTCCAGTTCCAGCGCGGCGCTCATCGTTTTCACGCCGCCATCAACTTCGCCCAGCCGCCAGCTATCGGGGATGTGGACGCCATCGTAGAAGGTGATGTTAGTGCGCTCGTCCTGAAAGGTGTAAACCGGCTGGATCGTTACGCCATCGGCCTTCAGCGGCACGATGAACATGGTCAGGCCTTTGTGCTTGGCCACTTCGTTATTGGTTCGGCACAGCATCAGGACATAGTCAGCAAGGTTGGCACCGCTGGTGAACATCTTGGTGCCGTCGATCCGCCAACCATTTCCATCAGGAGTCGCTTTGCACTGTGCGGCAAACACATCTGATCCCGCACCGGGTTCGGAATAGCCCAGGCTGCACAGCGCATCGCCGCCGGTGATCCGGGGCAGGACTTCCGCCTTAAGCTCGTCGCTGCCGAATTTGTGAATGATCATCGATACCATCGCCGCGACATTGGCACCGGGGGTGTTGTAGCCTTGCTTTTCCAGCTCACCCATCGCGGCGATCCTGGCATAGGGGCTGATCGTGCGGCCCGAGATTTCCTTGGGAAAGCCGGGGAACAGCAGATTGTTGTCCGCCAGCATCTTGTGGACCTCGGGCACATAGCCTTCCCACGAATAGTGGAATTTTGCGCGCATTTCGTCAGTGACATTGGCTGTAAACAGCGCATCAAGCTCGGCGCAGACAGCGCGCGCCTCATCGCCCATGTCGAATTCGATTGGCACGTCCCCCGATGCCGGAAGCGATGCCTGTTCACCCGCATAGAGCCGGCGTCCGGCCTCTTCGATCAGCAGTTGCGGATCGCCGATCACCAGCGGCCATGCCTTGGCGCGCAGGTTGAACAGGTAGATGTCATATTCGGTGGTCAGGCCATAGCCGCCGAAGGTGTGAAGCGATTGTGCAGTGGAGCTTGCCGCCGCTTCGCAGGCATAGCCGAGCGCAAGGCTGATCGTCGGGCCCGCCTCGTCTGAACCATCAAAGATATCGCGCACGGCTTTCCACACGAGGAACTTGGCACCATCGACGTCGCACAGCCGGTCAGCCAGCGGGTGCGAGATGCCCTGAAAGGTGCCGATGAGCTGGCCAAAAGCCTTGCGCTCGCAGGCATAGGCGGCACCAAGCCGCAGTGCCTCGCGGCCAAGCCCGGCCAGCGCCGAAGCCATCAGCATCTTCCATTCCTCGATGCCCCCGGCAAAAGCGGTGAGCGCATCGCTGCCGCTGGCGAGCACTGCGGCTTCCAGCGCACCAAGATCAATCTCGGCCAGCGGGGTGGAGGCAAGGCTTTCTTCGGCATGGCGCGCGCTGGCAGGCACGCTGACCAGCACGACATCGTTGCCCCGGCGCGCGATCACCGCATCGGCGACAAGGCCGCCAGCGATCCACTGGCGCGGTTCATCGGCCATATCGGTGAGGGCGATGGTCACGACGGCTTCGCCGCCCAGCTGGCGGCCAAGCAGATCGGCCTGGCCTTCGCCGCCCAATTCAGCGATCAAGCGCGCGGCGACGAGCGATTCCGCCAGCGGCCCCGATGCCAGGGTGCGTCCGGCCTCTTCCATCAGCAGCACGGCATCGAACAGGCCAAGGCCCATGCCGCCCGCTTCCTCGGGCACCCGCATGGCCAGCGCGCCCATTTCGGCCAGACCGCGCCACAGCCCGGCATCAAAGCCGGTGCCGCCATTTTCCGCGCTCATCGCCGCGCGAACACGCAGCGTGGAACTGTTATCGTCAAGGAAGCGCGCGAAAGTGTCGCGGACCATTTCCTGATCGTCGGTGAGGTCAAAATTCATGGGGTCAGCTTTCCCGTCACTCGGCATAGCGGCAAGTGGCCGCGAGGTGTTTGTCCAGCGAGTCAGACCACAAGATGAGCAGTTCTATCAATCACAATTTGCAGCAATCGCCGGTGCGATTGGCGGAAACCAAGCAGACAATGAAAAGGGGCGGGCCGTTTCCGACCCGCCCCCGTTTCAATCAGGTTGTCACTGACGCTGCGATCAGAAACGGTATTTCAGGCGGCCACCAAACATCCGCGGTTCGCCGATGATGCTTGAGTTGAAGCCAGAGCTCGACTGTACGTTGACATGGAGAAACGTTTTCTCGTTCGTCAGATTGGTGATGAAGAACGCGGCATCAACGGGCATGCCGCCGACATTTTCCCAGTTTACGTTGAGGTTGAACACCTTAGAGCCGGGCAAGATGCCGAAATTGGTGGCATAGCTGACTGGCTTGGCTGCCGAGCAAGACAAGGTGTTGGCGGAGTTGACTGTCAGGCCAGCAAGGCAGGTTGTCTTGTCTAAGACCGCAGGATCAGTGACCGTACGATATGCCGAAGAGTAAACCATTGTTCCGCCAAAGGAGAGCTTGCCGAAGGATTCATCCAAGGGCAGCGTATAGCTCGCACTAATTACCAGCTTATGCGGCTGAGCATTGGGGATCTCCGTGCCAACCGGAAGTGGTCGAATGTCGGCTGGTGGAGATGTGAACAGCGGATTTCGTGCCAATACAAAGGCCGCAACGTCTGAGATTTCCAGAAGTTTGGTGTTCAGATATGCGTAGGAAACCTCAAGCTTCAAACCTTTGAATGGCGAGATGCCTGCCTCAATCTCGAAACCCTGCATACGGGATTTACCGGCATTGATCACCGCCGTGGTCTGAGGGCAAAGTGTCGATGGATTACACTGAATGCCGATTTGCAGCTGTTGGTCGCGGAAGTTGTTGAGATAGGCCGAGGCATTGAAATACCCGGGCATAGCACCGCGCCAGCTGGTCTTCGCGCCGACTTCGAATGTATCGACTTTTTCCTTGTCGTAGACCTGCGCTTGATCAAGCCCGAACGGGGTAACACCTCCCTGACGATAACCGCGCGAATATTTTGCGTAAAGCAGGACGTCATCCATTGGCTTGTAGTCGAGCCCAATCAGCCATGTCGGGGCTGCGCTTTTTTTGGTTATGTCTTGGAGGCATTGGCCCGCCACTTCGCTAGCTGCAAAGTAGGGATTGGTTGCTGTGCCAGGCTTTCCAAAGGCTACGTCGTTTGAGCAAAAGCCACTGCCTTGCGCGAATCTCGGGTTTGCATTGAGGATGCCCGGAATGAATATGGTAGTGCCGTTGAAAGCGCTGGTGGTGGTAGCACTGTTAAGAAAACGCAACTGGGTTACGTTGAAAATGCTTCGCATCGAATCCCAAGTATAACGGATGCCACCAGTAAATTTCAGCTGGTCTGTAAGGCTGTAGATGCCCTGAAAATAAACTGCCTTGCCGCGGAATGAGGTTCTGGTCGAAGAATAACCATATCGGCCAAGCGATGATCCCGTCTGGCCAAGCAAGCACTGGGTTTCGGAGTCAACCTGAATGGCACCGGTAACCAGTGTGCCAGTGTAGGGTCCGCAAGGTGTTTGGGTTGGCGAGAATGTACCAGAAGCACCGAGTGGATTATTGATCTCAAGATATAAACCGCCCTGCCAGTTGAATTTTTCGCCTCTACCTTGGAATTGCAGTTCTTCGACGAAGGAGGATTCTGAATTGGTACCGCCAGTCGTGCCCGGCAAAGGACGGGTCTGGGCGAGGTTCTGACGGATCTGGAACGGATTGGTTACTGCGCCAAGTGTTGTCGCGCTGACGTGCTCCCCTGAAATGTGACCAGAAATGAGTAGAGTCCGACACGCAAGGAGTCGGACGCATGAAGCGCAGCAGGTTCAGCGAAGAGCAGATTATCGGGATCTTGAAGGAGCAGGAGGCGGGCATGCCGACGGTGGAGGTATGCCGCCGCCACGGGGTCAGTCCTGCGACCTTTTACAAGTGGAAGTCGAAGTTCGGCGGTCTGGAAGTGTCGGAAGCCAAGCGGCTTCGATCGCTGGAGGATGAGAACGCCAAGCTCAAGAAACTGCTCGCTGAGGCGATGCTGGATATCGCGGTGTTGAAAGACATCACGGGAAAAAAGTGGTGACGCCCGGCGCGAAGCGGGATGCAGCGATGCATGCCCAGACGGCGTTCGGGCTGAGTGAGCGGCGGGCGTGCGACCTTGTCGGCGTCAGCCGCCGTGTAGCGCGCTATCGTTCGACACGGCCTGATGATACGCCTTTGCGCGTCCGGTTACGCGAACTGGCCGCTGAGCGCCGCCGGTTCGGTTATAGGCGTCTGGGGTATCTTCTGGCCCGCGAAGGCATGACGCCCAACCACAAGAAGTTGCTGCGCATCTACCGCGAGGAAGGCTTGCGGGTGCGCCGCCGTAGTGGCCGCAAACGGGCGCTGGGCACGCGTGCGCCGATGACGATCCCGCAAGGGCCGAACCAACGCTGGTCACTGGACTTCGTCTCTGACAGCTTCATCTGTGGCAGGCGCTTCCGCATCCTGTGTGTGGTCGATGACTTCAGCAGGGAATGCCTGGCACTGGTGGCCGATACATCGATCTCGGGTGCCAGGGTCGCCCGCGAGCTGACCACCATCATCGGCCAGCGGGGCAGGCCGCACATGATCGTCAGCGACAATGGAACCGAACTGACCAGCATGGCGATCCTGCGCTGGTCGAAGGAGCGCCGCGTGGAATGGCATTACACGGCCCCCGGCAAGCCGAC